>DASRED010000001.1:0-57912 GCA_035652255.1 Gaiellaceae bacterium
CGCCGGCCTCCGCCGCGCGCGAGCGCACAAGACAAACCTCCCGTCCAGAGCATCTCCAGCAAGACAGCACGGAGCCGACCGGAGACCGCGCTCTCCGGTCGGCGCAGTTCGATCGAGAGCGAGCGAGTCCGCAGGACTCGCTCGCTCAGAGAAGCCGTAGGCTTCTCCGGATGGATCTGGCGCGCCTCGTCGTAGCGCTCGAGCCGGTGGACGTGCTCGGGCGCCCTTCGGTCGAGGTGGTCGATCTCGCCTACGACGCGCGGGCCGTCTCGCGGGGAGACGTCTTCTTCTGCGTCCCCGGGGAGCGGGCGGACGGGCACGACTTCGCGGAGCAGGCGGTCGAGAACGGCGCCGTCGCGCTCGTCGTCGAGCGGCCGCTCGAGCTCGACGTGACGCAGGTCGTCGTCCGCGACGCCCGCGCCGCGATGGCGCCTGCGGCGGACGTCTTCTTCGGCGAGCCGACGCGCGAGCTCGAGGTCGTCGGCGTCACCGGCACGAGCGGCAAGACGACCACGACGTTCCTCCTCTTCGCCATCCTCGCCGCCGCCGGGCGGCGGCCGGGCCTGCTCGGGACGGTCGAGGCGCGCGTCGGCGGCGAGCGTCGCGGCGTCGTCCGGACGACCCCCGAGGCGATCGACCTGCAGCGGACCTTCCGTGAGATGCTCGATGCCGGCGACCGTTCGTGCGCGATGGAGGCTTCGTCGCACGCGTCCGTCCTCCACCGGCTCGACCGCGTCCGCTTCCGCGTCCTCGTCTTCACGAACCTCAGCCAGGACCACCTCGACTTCCACGGCGACATGGAGTCGTACTTCGAGGCGAAGCGGCGACTCTTCCTCACGGAGCCGCCGCCGGTCGCGGTCGTCAACGTCGGCGACGAGTACGGCCGGCGCCTCGCGGCGGAGCTGCCGGACGCTATCCGCTACAGCGCCGAGGACGCGTCGGCGCTCGACGGCGTCGACCTCAAGCTGCGCGGCCGCTTCAACGTCGAGAACGCGCTCGGGGCGCTCTGCGCCGCGCGGGCGCTCGGGATCGACGGCGACGCGATCCGGCGCGGGCTCGAGTCCGTGCGCGGCGTCCCCGGCCGGTTCGAGTCGGTCGAGGCGGGGCAGCCGTTCCACGTGATCGTCGACTACGCGCACAAGCCGGGGGCGCTCGAGAACGTCCTCCGCGCGTCGCGCGAGCTCGCCGCGGGAAACCGCGTCATCTGCGTGCTCGGCGCCGGCGGCGACCGCGACCGCGGCAAGCGGCCGGAGATGGGAAGGCTCGCGGCCGGGCTCGCGGACGTCACGATCGTCACCTCGGACAACCCCCGCAGCGAGGATCCCGCGGCGATCGCGGCCGAGATCGTCGCCGGCGCGGGCGACAAGGCGGCGGTTGAGCTCGACCGCGCTGCGGCGATCGCGCGCGCGCTCGAGCAGGCGCGGCCGGGCGACGTCGTCCTCATCGCGGGGCGCGGCGCGGAGCAGGGCCAGGAGTTCGCGGATCGAACCGTTCCCTTCGACGATCGCGAGGTCGCGAAGGAGGCATTGCAGGCCCTCATGGGGACGTCCAGCTGATCCCGTTGCCGCTCGCCGAGGTGCGGGCGCTCTCGCTCGGCACGCTCGAGGGCGACGCGGAGACGGTCACCGGCGTCCGGGTCGACTCGCGGCTCGTCGAGCCGGGCGACCTCTTCGTCGCCGTGGCCGGAGGAGAGGCGTGGCTCGACGACGCGCGCGGCCGCGGCGCGGCGGCGACGCTCGTCCCGGACGACGCGTTCGCGGCGCTCGCGGCGCTCGGGAGTGCCGTCCGCGCCCGCAGCGATGCTCGCATCGTGGCGATCACGGGCTCTGTCGGGAAGACCTCGACGAAGGACATCCTCGCGGCGCTCGTCCGGCCGCACCGGCGCACCGTCGAGGCGCCGCGCGGCTTCAACAACGAGATCGGGCTGCCGCTGACCCTCTGCCTGATCGAGCCCGACACCGAGGTCGTCGTCACCGAGATGGCGATGCGCGGCCCGGGGCAGATCCGCGATCTCGCGCGCATCGCGCGTCCCCACGTCGGCGTGATCACCGCGATCGCGCCCGTCCATCTCGAGCAGCTCGGCAGCCTCGCCAACATCGCGCGCGCTAAGGCGGAGCTGCTCGACGAGCTCGAGCCCGGCTCGGTCGCCGTGCTGCCGGAGGAGGCGCCGGAGCTCGAGCCGTTCGTGCCCGACGGGCTCGACGTGCGACGGTTCGGCCCGCCGGAAGCGGAGGTCAGGGACGGCCGCACGCACGTCCGCTGGCACGGCCGCGACGTCGTCTTCGGCTTCTCCGCCCGCCACCAGGCGGCGAACGCGGCAGCCGCGTTGACGGCGGCCGAGGCGCTCGGCCTCAAGCCTCCGACCGCACCGGTCGACGTCGCCTTCTCGCTCTGGCGGTCGCAGGAGGTGGAGCTGCCCGGCGGCGGCCTGCTCGTCAACGACTCCTGGAACGCGAACCCCGTCGCGATGCGGGCCGCGCTCGCCCATCTGCTCGAACGCGCGAACGGCCGTCGCACCGTCGCCGTACTCGGCGACATGGCGGAGCTCGGCCCGGAGGCGCCGCGCTACCACGAGGAGATCGGGAGCGTGGCGGAGGCGATCGACGTCGTCGTCGGCGTCGGCGAGCTCGCGCGCGGCTACGCGCCGGACGCGTGGGTGGGCACGGCGGCCGAGGCGGTCGACGCCGTGCGGGAGCTCCTCCGGCCGGGCGACGCCGTCCTCGTCAAGGGCTCCCGCTCGGTCGGGCTCGAGATCGTCGCGGACGCGCTGCTCGGGACGGGCGCATGATCCGCGTTCTCATCGCCGCCGGCGTCGCGCTCCTCGTCTCGATCGTGATCGGCCCGCGCTTCATCGAGTTCCTCCGCCGCAACGAGTTCGGCCAGCACATCCGGGAGGAGGGGCCTCAGCACCACTTCGCCAAGCAGGGGACGCCGACGATGGGCGGGATCCTGATCCTCTTCGCCGCCACGGTCGGCTTCCTGCCGGTGAGCCACTTCCGGCTGCAGGCGCTGACGGTGCTCTTCGCGGCGCTCGCCTGCGGCGCGATCGGCTTCCTCGACGACTTCATCAAGCTCACCCACAAGCGGTCGCTCGGGTTGGCGGGGCGCTGGAAGCTGCTGCTGCTCGCGGTCGTCACCGCGGTCGTCGGAATCGTCGCGCATCACCTCCACCTGACCACCGACGTCTACCTCCCGGTCGTCAACGTCTCGGTGCCGCTCTCGTATGCGTGGTACCCGTTCCTGTTCCTCGTGATCGGCGGCGCCTCGAACGGCACGAACCTCGCGGACGGGGTGGACGGGCTGCTCGGCGGGACGGCGATCATCGCGTTGTTCACGTTCACGGCGATGAACGTCGTCTCATACGTCCGCTCGGGTCACGTCGGGCATCGCAACCTGACGACGCTCGACCTCGCGATCGTCGGCGCTGCGCTGATCGGCGCCGCCGTCGGCTTCCTCTGGTTCAACGCCCATCCGGCCGAGGTGATCATGGGCGACACCGGCTCGATGGCCTTCGGCGGGGCGCTCGCCGCCTTCGCGATCATGATGAAGGTCGAGGTGCTCCTGCTCCTGATCGGCGGCATCTTCGTCATCGAGGCGCTCTCGGTGATGATCCAGGTCTTCACGTTCAAGCGGTTCGGGCGACGCGTCTTCCTCATGGCGCCGATCCACCACCACTTCGAGATGAAGGCCTGGTCCGAGACGAAGATCACGATCCGCTTCTGGATCGTGGCGGGGCTGCTCTGCGCGGCGGGCTTCGCGCTCTACTACCGCTACTACTTCCCCTTCGCGCACGGATGAGCGGCGGCGAGCTGGAGCAGGCGCTGCTCGAGGCCGCGCGACTCGAGCCGGGGGACGACGTGCTCGTGCTCGGCGACGGGGCGCTCGTCTTCGGCGCGCACGATCGGGTGGGGGACGGTTGGGTGTATGCCGTGCGCTCGCACGTGGACGAGCTCGAGGAGCTGCTCGGCGACGCCCACGCGGCGGGCGCGAGCGGCGTCGCCTACCTCGTCGGCGAGGCGCCGGTCCTGCCGCTTCCCGACGCGTCGGTAGCTGCCGTGCTCGGGCGCGTGGCCGTGGACGAGGGTGCGCTCGGCGCCGCAGCGGAGGAGCTCGCGCGCGTACTCGCCGCGGGAGGGCGAGTCGCGCTCGCGGAGGCGGAGCGCGTGTCGGGTGAAGCGGTGGCGGAGGCGCTCGGCGCCGCCGGCTTCGCCGCAGTGACGCTAGCGGTGGTCGGTGACGAGGTCGTCGTCGCTGCCCGCCGCTGATGAGGATGCGGAGGCTCGACGGCGAACCCGTATCGCATCTGCGACGAAGCTTCGACACTTGCTCCACAAAGGCGGGCCTACGCTGACCCCAGGGGCCTTTCGCCCCCCATTGGGGGAATGACTGCGCCGTGAGCGGGACACGTCCCGAACGGACGCCAACCGCCGGCTCGTGGCTGCCGCGCCGGGCGCTCGTGCTCGGGGTCGCGCGCTCTGGCCAGGGCGCCGCGCTCGCACTGGCGAGCCGCGGCGTGACCACCCTCGCAGCCGACCGCTCCGCCGATCTCGACCCCGGAAGGCTCGCGACGGCCGGCGTCGAACTCCACCTGGGAACGGAGGATGAGTCGCTGCTCGAGGGGGTGGACCTTGTCGTCAAGAGCCCGGGCGTGCCCGGGGAATCGCCGCTCGCCGCCGAGGCGCGGCGACGCGGGATCCCGCTCTGGAGCGAGGTCGAGCTCGGCTACCGGCTGCTACCGGCAGGGACCCGGTTGATCGGGGTGACCGGGACGAACGGGAAGACGACGACGACCGAGCTGCTCGGCGCGATCCTGCGCGCAGCCGACCGCGACGTCGAGGTAGCCGGCAACGTCGGCCATGCACTCACCGCCGCGGCGGAGACGGCGCAGCCGGACTCGTGGATCGTCTGCGAGCTGTCGAGCTTCCAGCTCGAGGACGTCGAGACGCTGAGCTGCGACGTCGCCGTCCTCCTCAATCTCGAACCGGACCATCTCGACCGCCACGGCAGCTTCGAGGCCTACCGCGACGCGAAGCTCCGCATCTTCGAGCGCGCGCGCGCCAAAGTCGTGCCCCGCGGCTTCGGGATCGATGGGATCGAGTTCTCGGCCGACGACCCGCTGCCGGCCGAGCCGCTCATCCCCGGCCGCCACAACCGGGAGAACGCCGCCGCCGCGACGGCCGCCGCCCGCGCCGCCGGCGTCCCGGACGACGCGATCGCCGAGGCGCTTCGCACCTTCCCCGGCGTGCCCCACCGGCTCGAGCTCGTGCGCGAGCTGCGCGGCGTCCGCTGGATCAACGACTCGAAGGCGACGAACACCGCGGCCGCCCGCCGCGGCGTCGCCGCGTACGACGCGCCGCTCCGCCTCATCCTCGGCGGCTCGCTCAAGGGAGAGGACTTCGGCCCGTTCGCACGCGACCTCCCCGCGAACGTCGCCTCGATCTATCTGATCGGAGAGGCGAGCGACGAGCTCGCGGCGGCGCTCGACTCCGCCGGCCGCGCCTACGAGCGCGCCGGCGACCTCGCCACTGCGATCGCGCGTGCCGCGGCCGCCGCCGAGCCCGGCGACGTCGTCGTCCTGTCGCCGGCCTGTGCGAGCTTCGACCAGTTCACGAACTTCGAGGAGCGGGGCGACACGTTCCGCCGCCTGGTGGAGGAACTCCCATGAGCGAGCGGACAAAGGCCAAGCCACTCCAGCTCGAGTGGAACGTCATCGTCCTCGTCACGACCGCACTCGTCCTTTTCGGCCTCGTGATGGTCTACAGCGCGACCTCCGGCTCGGCCGCGCTCGGGCACGCGAACCCGCAGGGCTACGTCGAGCGGCAGGCGATCTACGCGGTCGCCGGCGTCGCTCTCCTCTTCTTCCTGTCGCGCTTCGACCTCGAGCGGCTGCGCGCGGTCGCGCCGACGCTCGTCGTCACGGCGCTCGTCCTCTGCCTCGGCGTCCTCGCCGTCGGCGCCCGGATCAACGGAGCCCGCCGCTGGATCGCCGTCGGGCCGCTCGTCTTCCAGCCGTCGGAGCTCGCGAAGCTCGCGGTCGTCCTCTGGCTCGCGTCGTATCTCTCGCGGAAGCCGGCGCCGCGCACCCTCAAGGAGCTCGGGCGCCCGATCGGGCTCCTCGTCGGGGCGTTCGCGCTCCTGGTGCTCGTCGAGCCGGACCTCGGCACCGCGCTCACGATCCTCCTCGTCGTCGGCGCGATCCTCCTCGTCTCGGGGACGCGGCTCTCGCTCCTCACCGCCGCCTACGGGATCGTCATCGCCTTCGCCGGCATCGCCGCCTGGTCGTCGCCGTACCGGCGCGACCGCCTCCTCACCTTCCTCGACCCGTGGAAGGACCCCACCGGGCTCGGCCTCCAGAACGTCCAGGCACTCATCAGCCTCGGCTCGGGCGGGATCTTCGGCCGCGGGCTCGGCCAGGGGATCGAGCCGCTCCACTACCTCCCCGAGGCGCCGACGGACATGATCGGCGCGGTGGTCGGCGAGGAGCTCGGGCTGATCGGCATGACGCTGCTCCTCCTCGCGTACTGCGCGTTCGCGTACGCAGGCATCAGGCTCGCGCTCGCCTGCCGCGACCCGTTCGCGAAGCGGCTCGCCGCGGGGATCACGGCCCTGGTCTGCGGGCAGGCGGCGATCAACCTCGCGGCGGTTCTCGGCGTCGCTCCACTGACCGGAATCCCGCTTCCGTTCGTCTCGTACGGCGGCTCGAGCCTCGTGGTGATGCTCGGTGCAGTCGGGGTCCTCCTTAACATCGCTCGTAATGGCGGGCGAGCGGCAGCTGCGGTTCCTGATCGCGGCCGGGGGGACGGTCGGACACGTCGCGCCGGCGCTGGCAGTCGCCGAGGCGCTGCGGCGCCGCGGCGTGCTCGTGACGTTCGCCGGTTCGCCTGACCGCGTCGAGGCGAAGCTCGTCCCCGAGCGCGGCTACGAGTTCGATTCGTTCCCGATCTCGGGACTGCCGCGGCGTCCCGGTCCGGCGCTGGGAAGAGCGCTGGGCCGGGCAGCCGCTGCGCCGGTCGCCTGCCTGCGGATTCTCGCGAGGCGACGGCCGGACGTCGTGCTCGGCGCCGGTGGCTACGTCGCCGGCCCGATGGTCCTCGCGGCGCGACTGCGGGGCATCCCGTGCGCGCTCACGGAGGCCGACGCGCACCTCGGCCTCGCCAACCGTCTCGCCGCACCGCTCGCCGACCGCGTCTTCCTCGCGCTGCCGGTCGGGCGGGACGGGAAGAAGTACCGCGCCGTCGGGAGGCCGATCCCGGCCGCGTCGTTTCGGCGCGACCGGAGCGAGTCGCGCCGTGAGCTTGGCCTACCGGAGGACGCGCGGGTCGTCCTCGTCTTCGGCGGCTCGCTCGGCGCCCGGCTCCTGAACGACGTCGCGCTCGACGCGTGGGCGGAGGCCGGCCCGGCCGTCGTCCACCTCTGCGGCGAGCGCGACTACCCGGAGCTGCGCGACCGCGTGAGCCGCCCCGACTACCTCCTCCGCCCGTTCATCGAGGAGATCGGGCTCGCGTACGGCGCCGCGGACGTCGTGCTCGCCCGCGCCGGCGGCTCCGTCTGGGAGCTCGCCGCGGCCGGTCTGCCCGCGGTGCTCGTCCCCGGCGAGTTCGCGACGGGCCGGCACCAGGAGAAGAACGCGCGCTGGTTCGCGGAGGCCGGCGGCGCGATCGTCGTTCCCGAGGCCGAGGCGGGCCGGGCGCCGGGCGTCGTCGAGGAGCTGCTCGCCGATCCCGGCCGGCTCGAGACGATGGCCGCCGCGATGCGCGCGAGCGCGAAGCCGGACGCAGCAGAGGAGATCGCCGATGAGCTCGTCGGCCTCGCCGCTCGCAGGTAGACGGATCTGGATCGCCGGGATCGGCGGCGCCGGCATGAGCGGCTACGCGCTGCTGGCCCGCGCGTGGGGCGCCGAGGTCGCAGGCTGGGATCGCGTCGAGACGCCGTACCTCCGCCACCTCGAGGGCGTCCCGGTCGAGATTGCGCCCGAGCCGCCGCCACCGCCGGCCGGCTGGGAGGTGTACGTCTCGACCGCATTCGCCGGGCGGGTCGAGGGGAAATCGCGCGCGGAGCTCCTCGCCGAGCTCGTCTCGCTGCGTCGCTCGATCGTCGTCGCGGGCGCCCACGGCAAGACGACGACGAGCGCGATGATCGCCTTCTGTCTCGACCGGCTCGGCCTCGATCCGGCCTTCCTCATCGGTGGCGACGTTGCCCAGCTCGACGGCAACGCGCGCGCCGGCTCCGGCTGGCTCGTCGTCGAGGGGGACGAGTCGGATCGCTCCGTCGGCGCGTTGCGCCCCGAGATCGCCGTCCTCCTCAACGTCGACCTCGACCACCACACGACCTTCTCCTCGCGCGCCGAGCTCGAGGACTTCTTCGCGGCCTGGCTCGGAAACGTCCTGCACGTCGTGCGGGCCGAGGAGCTCCAGCCGGTGACGCTCGAGCTCGCCGTGCCGGGCGAGCACAACCGGAGGAACGCCGCCGCCGCGCTCGCCGCGCTCGAGCTCGCCGGCGTCGCGCGTGCCGACGCCGAGCGCGTCATCGTCGAGTTCGCCGGAGCCGGCCGTCGCCTCGAGAGGAAGGGCGAAGCGGGCGGGGTCACCGTGCTCGACAGCTACGCCCACCATCCGGCCGAGCTCGCCGCCGACCTCGCCGCCGTCCGTGGGCGCGGGCGGGTGCTCGCGCTCTTCCAGCCCCATCTCTACTCCCGCACGCTCCATCTCGCGCACGGCTTCGCCGAGGCGCTCGCCGCCGCGGACGCCGTCTGCGTGACGGACATCTACCCGGCCCGGGAGGAGCCGGTCGCCGGCGTGACGGGTCGCCTGATCGTCGACGAGCTCGCCGGCGTGCGGCCCGGTCTGCGGATCGGCTGGGCGCCGAAGCTCGACGACGCCGCACGCATCGTCGCGGGCTGGGCGCGCGCGGGGGACACTGTCCTGACGCTCGGCGCCGGCGACGTCGACCGCGCCGCGCCGCTCATCCTCGAGGCGCTCGCGTGAAGATCGAGACGGACGCCGCGCTCTCCCGGCTCACGACGCTCGGCACTGGTGGGCCGGCCCGGGCCTTCGCGCGGCCCGAGAGCGAATGCGAAGTCGCGGAGCTGCTCGGCTGGGCGGCGGAGCAGGAGCTGCCGGTCGCGGTGGTCGGCCTCGGCTCCAACCTCCTCGCGGCGGACGGCGGCGTCGACGCCCTCGTCTTGAAGCTCGCCGGCGAGCTCGCCGCCGTCGAGGTGGACGGCGAGACGATTCGGGCCGGCGGCGGCGCCGCGAACGCCGTCTGCCTCCACCGCGCCCGCACGGCCGGCCTCGGCGGCTTCGAGTTCGCGTGCGCCATCCCCGGCACGATCGGCGGCGGCGTCTGGATGAACGCCGGCGCCTACGGCAGCGACTTCGCGGCCGTGCTCGAGCGCGCGCTCGTCGCGACGGTGGACGGGAGCGGCTGGCTGACTCCCGCCGAGCTCGGCCTCTCGTACCGCCACTCGGAGCTCCGGCACGGCCAGGTCGTGCTCCAGGCGGAGCTGCGGCTCAGGCCCCGGCCGAGCGAGGAGATTCGCGCCGAGGTGCGGGAGCTCAACGCGCGGCGCAAGGCCGCGCAGCCGACGAACCGCCGCACGTTCGGCAGCGTCTTCAAGAATCCGGACCACGAGCTGAGCGCGGGGAGGATGCTCGAGGCGTGCGGGTTGAAGGGCTTCCGGATCGGCGGCGCGCAGATCTCCCCGAAGCACGCGAACTTCATCGAGAACGCCGACGGCGCGAAGACGGCCGACGCGCTCGCGCTGATGGCCGAGGCGCGGCGCCGCGCCCACGGGCAGTACGGCGTGCGGCTCGAGCACGAGGTCGAGTTCCTCGGCGAGCTCGAGCTGCCCGACCTGTAGGAGCCCGGCGCCGCGCGGCGAATCTCGGAAGGTGCCTGCCAAGGCTCCTTCCCGCCGGCCGACCGCGCGCGCGGAGACCGCCGCGCTGCCGCAGCGGCGGCGGAGGGAGGCTCCGGCTGCCGGCGGCACTGGGGCGCTCGTCCGGAAGCTCGCCCCGTCGCGGCGCTCGCTCGCGATCGGGCTCGGCATTCTTTCCGTCGCGCTCGGCGGTTACGCGATCGCCCGCGAGACGTCGATCTTCGCCCTCGACCGCATCGACGTCCGCGGCGGCTCGAGCGTCGTCGACGCGCAGGTGCAGCGGGCGCTCGCCTCGCTCGAGGGCACAAGCCTCGTCGGCCTGAGCGGGGCGCAGGTGCTGCAGCGGGTCGACGCGCTGCCGACCGTCGTCAGCGCGACGTACGACCGGGCGTTCCCGCACACGCTTCGGGTCACCGTCGTCCCCGAGCAGCCCGTCGCCGTTCTCCGCGCCGGCAGCTCTGCCTGGCTCGTCTCGGAACGAGGCCGGGTGGTCAGCCCGCTCGCCGCGCGCGCGGACGCGGCCCTGCCGCACATCTGGCTCGGCGGCTCCGCGAGCGTCCACGTCGGCGAGCTGCTGCCGTCCGCGACCGCAGGGATCTTCCGTGCGCTCGGACAGACCGGTGCGTTCGGCCGCCGTGTCGCGACGGCCTCCCTCGCCGGCGGTGTCCTCATCTTCCATCTCCGCTCGGGGATCGAGCTCGTGCTCGGCGCGCCCGCCGGCATCCCGCTCAAGGTCGCCGTCGCGACGCAGGCGCTCCAGGCGCTCCCGGCGGGGAGCGTCTTCCTCGACGTGAGCGTGCCCGGCCGGCCGGTCTCGGGGACGCGAATGCCACCGGCACACCCACAGCAAACCTCTACTAGAGGTTGAGAGTCGTTAGCTCGACCGCCGGTTGACAGCCAGCTTCGGCGCGCGTACCCTCCGCCGCGAGTTCGTTTCACCTGCCCCATTCCTCTAGTAAAGGTTCAGGTTCGCCAAATGAGCACGAGCGACGCATCGGGCAATTACCTCGCGGTGATCAGGGTCGTCGGCGCTGGTGGCGGCGGCACGAACGCCGTGAACCGCATGGTCGACGCCGGCCTTTCCGGCGTCGAGTTCATCGCAGTCAACACCGACGCACAGGCACTGATGATGTGCGACGCGGACGTCAAGCTGCACATCGGCTCGGCCGCGACGCGCGGGCTCGGCGCGGGCGCCGACCCGGCCGTCGGTCACGCCGCGGCGCAGGAGAGCCGCGACGAGCTGAAGGAGGCGCTGAAGGGCGCCGACATGATCTTCATCACGGCCGGCGAGGGCGGCGGCACCGGCACGGGCGCCGCTCCGATCCTCGCGCAGCTCGGCCGCGAGCTCGGTGCGCTCACCGTCGGAGTCGTCACGAAGCCGTTCGCCTTCGAGGGGCGGAAGCGCGCCCAGCAGGCGGAGCAGGGAATCGAGAGCCTCCGCGACCGGGTCGACACGCTGATCGTGATCGAGAACGACCGCCTCCTGCAGGTTGTCGAGCGGCAGACGTCGGTGCTCGACGCGTTCCGGATGGCCGACGATGTCCTCCGGCAGGGCGTGCAGGGCATCACCGACCTGATCACTGTCCCCGGCCTCGTCAACCTCGACTTCGCCGACGTGCGGACGATCATGCGCGAGGCCGGCTCGGCGCTGATGGGCATCGGAAGCGCCAAGGGCGACAACCGGGCGACCGAGGCGGCGCGTGCCGCGGTCTCCTCGCCGCTGCTCGAGTCGTCGATCGACGGCGCGACCGGCATCCTCCTCAACATCACGGGCGGCCCGGACATCGGCCTCTTCGAGGTGAACGAGGCGGCCGAGGTCGTGACGAGCGCCGCAGCCGAGAACGCGAACATCATCTTCGGCGCGGTGATCGACGACGCGATGGGCGACGAGGTGCGGGTCACCGTCATCGCGACCGGTTTCGGCGGCCAGCGCCGCCGGCGGCGCGGCTCGGCGGAGACGCCGGTCGGCGTCGGAGCCGGGCGGGAGGAGAGCGGCGGTCTCGACGTGCCGGCCTTCCTCCGCGGCGACTAGTCGGACGTTCGTGCAAGTCGGAGGTTTGGACCTGCCGTAGCGGGGCACATCGTTCCTGCCCTCAACAGGGTTGACCCTTCCGAGTCAACCCCACGACCCGGTCCGCCGCCCCGGTTTGTCCCAGACAAGCCGGGGCGGCTCCGTTCTGGGGCGTTTCCCCTCGGCCGAGGAGTGTTTTTCACTGAGTCCGGGCGGCGCGGCCGCGACTAGGATCGGTCATGGCCATGCCGGAGACGCTCCTCCACACGCCGCTGCACGACCGGCACGTCGCGCTCGGGGCGAAGATGGTTCCGTTCGCCGGCTGGGAGATGCCGGTGCAGTACGCCGGCGTGATCCCCGAGCACCGCGCGGTGCGCACGGACGCCGGCGTCTTCGACGTCTCGCACATGGGCGAGCTCGAGGTCGAGGGACCGCGCGTGCGCGAGCTCCTGCAGGCGACGCTCTCGAACGACATCGACCGCCTCGAGATCGGGGAGGCGCAGTACACGCTCCTCACGAACGACGGCGGCGGCATCGTCGACGACCTCATCGTCTATCGGCTCGGCGACTTCCTCTACCTCCTCGTCGTCAACGCGTCGAACAAGGAGGCGGACTACGCCTGGCTGAAGGAGCGGGAGATCGCCGGCTCCGAGGTGCGCGACGTCTCGGACGACTGCGCGCTCCTCGCCGTGCAGGGGCCGCGCGCGATCGAGCGGCTCGGGCTGCCTGCCGCGAAGCCGTTCACGTTCGCGGAGACGACGATCGACGGAGTCGAGGTGATGGTCAACCGGACCGGCTACACCGGCGAGGACGGCTGCGAGCTCCTCTGCATGAGCGAGGACGCAGCCCGGCTCTGGGACGCCGTGCTCGACCGCGGCGTCGTCCCCTGCGGCCTCGGCGCGCGCGACACGCTGCGACTCGAGGTCTGCTACCCGCTGCACGGCAACGACATCGGCCCGGACACCGACGCGATCTCCGCCGGGCTCGGCTGGGCCTGTGCGCTCGACACGCAGTTCGAGGGCGTCCAGGCTCTCCGGCAGGTGAAGGAGGAGGGGCCGGAGCGCCGCCTCGTGGCGTTCGTCATGGAGGACAAGGCGATCCCGCGCCACGGCATGCCGATCGACGGCGGTGGCGAGGTGACCTCCGGCACGCACTCGCCGATGCTCGAGCTCGGCATCGGGATGGCGTACGTGCCGGCCGCCCAGGCGAAGGCGGACACGGAGCTGACGATCGACGTACGTGGCAAGCCGCGCCGGGCGCGGGTCGTGAAGAAGCCGATCTACAAGAGGGAGGACTGAGTGGCAGCCGCTGAGAGCTACCCCGAGGACCTGAAGTACCACGAGGAGCACGACTGGGCCCGCCTCGAAGGCGACGAGGCCGTGCTCGGCATCACCTGGTTCGCCGCCGACGCGCTCGGCGAGCTCGTCCACTTCGAGGCGCCGGAGGTCGGAGCCACCGTCACCAAGGACCAGTCGTACGGCGAGGTCGAGTCGGTCAAGGCCGTCTCGGATCTCATCGCGCCGCTCTCGGGCGAGGTGCTCGAGGTCAACGAGCAGGTCGTCGACGCGCCCGAGACGGTGAACGACGACCCGTACGGCAACGGCTGGCTCGTCCGCGTCCGGCTCTCGAGCCCGGACGAGGTGGACGGCCTCCTCGACGTCGCCGCCTACCGCGAGGTGCTCGCGAACCAGTGACGCAGGCACACCCCTTCCTCGCCCTCACCGACTCCGACCGGGAGGAGATGCTCGCCACGGTCGGCGTCTCCTCGGTCGAGGAGCTGTTCCGCGACATCCCGGAGGCGATGCGGCTGCAGCGCGGGCTCGGCCTCGAGCCGGCGCTCTCCGAGCAGGAGGTGTTCGCGCACCTCGCCGAGCTCGCGGCGCGGAACGTCCCCGCCGGCGGGCAGGAGCTGTCGTTCCTCGGCGCGGGGATCTACGACCACTACGTCCCGGCGGTCGTCGACGCGGTACTCCAGCGCGGCGAGTTCCTGACCGCGTACACGCCGTACCAGCCGGAGATGAGCCAGGGCGTCCTCCAGGCGATCTTCGAGTACCAGACCGCGATCTGCGAGCTGACCGGGATGGACGTCTCGAACGCCTCCGGCTACGACGGCTCGACGGTCGCGGCCGACGCCTGCTTCGTCGCGAAGCACGCAACGGGCCGGAGCAAGGTCGTCGTCACCGAGGCGACGAACCCGCAGGTCCGCCAGGTCGTCAAGACGTACGCGCCCGGTTTCGGCCTCGAGATCGTCGAGGTGCCGCACCGCGACGGGACGACGGATCCGGACGAGCTCGCGCGCGCGGCCGAGGACGCCGCGGCGGTCATCTTCCAGCAGCCGAACTTCTTCGGCTGCCTCGAGCCGGCGCCGGATCTCGCGGCCGCCGCCTCCGAGGCGGGAGCGCTCGCGATCGTCCACGCCGATCCGCTCTCGCTCGGCGTGCTCGAGGCGCCGGGACGGTACGGCGCCGCGATGGCGATCGGCGAGGGCCAGGCCGCGGGGAACTTCCCTTCGTACGGCGGGCCGCATTACGGCTTCATCGCCGCGCGGGAGGAGTTCATTCGCCGCATGCCGGGCCGGATCGTCGGCGAGACGGTAGACACCGCGGGCGAGCGCGGCTATGTCCTCACCCTGCAGACCCGCGAGCAGCACATCAGGCGGGAGAAGGCCACGTCCAACATCACGACGAACCAGACCCTCCTCGCGCTCGGCGGGCTCGTCTATCTCACGTGGCTGGGGCCGCAGGGGCTACGCGAGCTGGGGGAGACCTGCTTGTCGCTGGCCGCGTACGCGAAACAGCGTCTCGCGGAGCGGGCCGGGCTCGAGCTTGTGTTCTCCAATCAGGCAACGTTCAAGGAGTTTGCGGTCCGGGTCGGACGGAACGCGCGCGAGGTCGTCGCGGCGGCGCGCGAGCGCGGCGTCCATCCGGGCTACGCGCTCGGGCGCGACTACGCGGGGATGGACGACGTCCTCCTCGTCGCGGTGACCGAGCGGCGCACGCCGGCGGAGATCGACCGCCTCGCCGACGTCCTCGCGGAGGTGGCCCAGTGAGGTCGACACGGTGAAGCTCATCTACGAGAAGTCGCAGCCGGGCCGGCGCGCCTCGAGCATCCCGCACCACGAGGGGCTCCCCGCGCCGAGCGTTCCCCAGGAGCTGAGGCGAGAGGAGCCGCCACGCCTGCCGGAGGTTCCGGAGTTCGAGCTCATGCGGCACTTCACCGAGCTCTCGACGCGCAATTTCGGCGTCGACACCGGCTTCTACCCGCTCGGCTCCTGCACGATGAAGTACAACCCGCGGATCAACGAGCGGCTCGCTGCGCTTCCCGGCTTCGCGGCGCTCCATCCACTGCAGGAGGAGAGTGGCGCGCAGGGAGCGCTCGAGCTCATGTGGCGCCTGCAGGAGATCCTCGCGGAGGTGACAGGCCTCGACGCCGTCTCGCTCCAGCCGGCAGCCGGCTCGCAGGGTGAGTTGACCGGCCTGATGCTCGTCCGCGCCTACTTCGCCGCGAAGGGCGAGGAGGAGCAGCGGCGGAAGGTCGTCATCCCCGACACGGCACACGGCACGAATCCCGCCTCGGTGACGATGACCGGCTACGAGCTCACGCCCGTCAAGACCGATCCGCGCGGCAACATCGACGTCGACGACCTGCGGGAGAAGGTCGACGAGCACACCGCCGCGCTCATGCTCACGAACCCCTCGACGCTCGGGCTGTTCGACGAGAACATTGAGGAGATCGAACGCATCTTCCACGGCGCCGGCGCGCTCATGTACTACGACGGCGCGAACCTCAACGCCGTCTGCGGCATCTCTCGGCCGGGCGACATGGGCTTCGACATCGTCCACATCAACCTCCACAAGACGTTCTCGCAGCCGCACGGCGGCGGCGGCCCCGGCGGCGGCCCGATCGCGGTGCGGCAGCTGCTCGAGCCGTTCCTGCCGGTGCCCGCGGTGATCCGCCACGACGACGGGAGCTTCGGGCTCGACTACGACCGGCCGCAAACGATCGGGAAGGTGCGCGCCTTCACCGGGCCGTTCGGCGTCTTCGTCCGCTCGTACGCCTACATCCGCATGTGGGGCGACCGGCTGCGGGAGATGTCCGAGGCCGCGGTGCTCAACGCGAACTACGTCCTCGCCCGCCTCAAGGACGCGTACGACCTGCCGTTCGACCGGCTCTGCATGCACGAGTTCGTCCTCTCGGCCCGGACGCTGAAGAAGGAGCACAACAGCACCGCGCTCGACGTCGCGAAGCGGCTGATGGACTACGGCTTCCACCCGCCGACGATCTACTTCCCGCTCATCGTTCCCGAGGCGCTGATGATCGAGCCGACGGAGACGGAGTCGAAGGAGACGCTCGACGCGTTCTGCGAGGCGATGCTCGCGATCGCGCGGGAGGCCGCGGACGAGCCGGAGCTGCTCAAGGAAGCGCCGCACCACCGGCCGGTACGCCGGCTCGACGAGGTCCGCGCCGCGAAGCGGCCTGTCGTCAAGTACGCGTTCGGGGATCACCCGGAGGCGGGCGGCGAGCCGAGCACGGTCGCGGCCGAGGCGCCGAAGGGCGCCTAGGGCTCGCGCTCGAGCACGAAGACGAGATCCTCGACGACTTCTCCGGCGAGCTCGAAGCTTGTC
Organism: Gaiellaceae bacterium; assembly: GCA_035652255.1. GTDB lineage: Bacteria > Actinomycetota > Thermoleophilia > Gaiellales > Gaiellaceae > Palsa-739. The sequence continues at coordinate 16,514 of DASRED010000001.1, forward strand.
GTGCCGAAGCGGCGGAAGCCGTAGCGCTCGTAGAGGCGGATCGCGCGCGGGTTCTTCTCCCAGACCTGCAGGAAGACGCGCGGCGCGGCGGCGAGGCGCGGGTGTGCGAGCGCCGCCTTGAGCAGCGTGCTGCCGATGCCGCGGCCCTGGAGCGCGGTCTCGACGTAGAGACGATGGAGCCACTCGTCGTCGAGCTCGGCGTAGCCGGCGAGGGCGTCGTCCTCCTCGGCGACGAGGATCGTCCGCTCCCCGAGCGCGCAACGGAAACGCTCCTCCGATCGCGTCTCGTCCGCCGCCGCCTCCGCGTCCTCCGGCGACAGCGAGTCGCCGAAGGCGTCGAGCCAGGTGCGCCGCGCGAGGTCGGCGAGCGCCGGGACGTCTGCCGCGCTCGCCTCCCGGATCACGCGAACGCGGTGCGGGCGAGCCCGGCGACGCGTTCCGGGGCGAGGTCGGTCGCGCACTCCAGCTGGACGCGCTCGCTCCACATCGCGTCCGACCGCTCGGCGGCACCGAAGTACGCGCGCGCGAGGATGCGGGCGACGAGGACGTCAGTGTCCGGGACGCCGTAGAGCGCGAGGTTGAAGCTCTCGAAGCCGAGCTCGTCGTAGACGCGGAGCGCCGCGGAGAAGCCGCGTGCGAGTGCTGCGACCTGCTCGTCCGAGAGCTCGTCCGGCGAGCCGACGCCGTCGACCAAGGCGAGCAGGTCGGCAGGCCCGAGCGGGGCGAAGCTCGCGATCCAGTCGACGCCGGCAGCCGAGGCGACGAAGCGCTCGCCCGCGCCGCGCTCGGCCTTCACGTACGCGCGCAGCCTGTCGGCGCCGGCTTCCGCGAGCAGCCGCTGCAGCGTCGTCGGCAGCGGGTTCGCGCTGCCCTGCAGGTGCGGGTGGAAGACGGAGCTGCCGGCAGGCGGCAGGTGGTTCGCGTTGACCGTGACCCAGCTGGCGGTCGGGTCGTGGGCGAGGACGGCCCGGCCGAAGTCGCGCTGGGCGGCGAGGTTGTCGGCGATCAGCTCGGCCGTGAGCTCCGGCAGCGACAGCGCGTGGAGCCGCGGCGAGTAGACGGAGACCGAGCTCCACTTCGCGTACGGAACGAGGTTCGGGAAGAGGACTGCCTCTCCCACGCGGATGCGCCCCTCGGGCGAGACCTCCGCCGGCAGCCGCGGCGGCTGCTCCTCGATCCGCTCCGGGCAGAACGGGCAGGCGGCGCGCGTCTCCTTCGCGAGTGCCTCGAGATCGTGGCGCGCCGGGGCCGGGAAGCTGCCGGCGGGGAGGATCCGGGCGCTGTGGCCGGTCAGCGGGTCGCGGCGGATCTCCACCGTGGCGCGGGCCGGCTCGAAGTCGCGGCGGGGGTCGAGGAGCTCGGCCTCGAAGCGCTCCCGCTCGAACGCGATCCCGCTCATCTCGCGGGGATTGCGCGGCGGCCTGGCTTCGGCGCCGCGGCGAGCTGGCCGCAGGCCGCCTCGATGTCCCGTCCCCGCGTCAGGCGGACGGTGACCGGGACGCGCGCCTTCTCGAGCTCCCACTTGAACGCGTCGATCTCCGCGCGCGACGACGGGCTATAGAGCTCCAGCCCCGAGGCAGCCGCCGGAGGCGGCCGGTCTTCCTGCCGGGCGCCGGCGGCTTGGCCGACGGCGCTTCCAGCAATCGGGTTGTACGGGATCAAGTTCACCTTGAAGTGGTCGCGTCCCAGCACCGCGCCGAGCGCGCGCGCCTGCTCCGGCGAGTCGTTGACTCCGGCGAGCATCACGTACTCGACGAAGACGCGCCGCCGCGTCGCCGCCGCGTGGCGGACGCATTCCGCGACGACGTCCGAGATCGGGTAGCGGTCGTTGACCGGCATGATCCGCGACCGCAGCTCGTCGTCCGGCGCGTGGAGCGAGAGCGCGAGGCGGATCGGCTCCTCCACCTCGTCGACGAAGCGCGTCAGGCCGGGGAGCCAGCCGACGGTGGAGATTGTCGTCCGCCGGTGCGTGATGCCGAGATCGGGCAGCCGCCGCGCCGCCACGAGCACCTCGTCGAGGTTGAGCATCGGCTCGCCCATCCCCATGAACACGGCGTGGTTGACCTCCACGTGCCGCCGGAAGTGGAGCGCCTGGTCGAGGATCTCCGACGCGGTGAGGTTCCGCCCGAAGGCCATCGCGCCGGTCGCGCAGAACGTGCACGTGAGCGGGCAACCGGACTGGGAGGAGAGGCAGAGCGAGCGGCGGCCGTCGCGGTAGCGCATGAGCACCGCCTCGACCGGGTGGCCGTCGGCGGTGCGGAAGAGCGTCTTCACCGTGCCGTCCTTCGACTCGCGTTCCGTCTCGACCGTGAGCGTGGAGAAGGGCACGGCGGCTGCGAGCTCGTCGCGCAGCGCGCGCGGCAGGTTCGTCATGGCGTCGTAGCCGGCGGCGCCCCGGGCCGTCCACTCCCAGACCTGGCGCGCGCGGAAGGCGGGCTCGCCGCGCTCGCGCAGCGCTTCCTCGAGAAGGGCCAGGTCCATCGGGCTACGGTAGCGGGGTGATCGATCTCCGCTCCGACACCGTCACGAAGCCGACCGCGGGGATGCTCGCCGCGATGGCGGCGGCCGAGGTCGGGGACGAGCAGGAGCGCGAGGATCCGACGACGAACGAGCTGCAGCGCCGCGCCGCCGAGCTGCTCGGGCATGAGGCGGCGCTCTTCCTGCCGACGGCGACGATGGCGAACCAGGTCGCGCTGCGGACGCTCAGCCGGCCGGGCTCCAAGGTCGTCGCCGAGGAGCGGACGCACGTCCTCGTCTACGAGTGGGGAGGGCCGGCGATCCACTCCGGGCTCGTCATGCAGGGGCTCGTCGCGGAAGCGGGACGGCCGACGCCGGATCAGGTCGCGGCGGTCGACGAGCTCGGGCCCGGAAGCGTCGTCGTGCTCGAGAACACGCACCGCAGCTCCGGCGGCCGCGTCTGGCCGCTCGGCGAGTTCCGCGCGACGGTCGCCGCCGCGCGCGAGCGTGGCGCCGCGGTGCACCTCGACGGCGCGCGCCTCTTCAACGCGGCGGTCGCCGCAGGCGAGCCGCCGTCCGCGTGGGGCGAGCTCGCCGACACCGTCACCGTCTGCTTCTCCAAGGGTCTCGGCTGTCCGTTCGGCGCCGTTCTCGCCGGCTCGGCGGAGACGATCGAGCGCGCCTGGGAGGGGAAGTTCCTCCTCGGCGGCGCGCTCCGCCAGTCCGGGATCGCCGCCGCGGCGATGCTCTACGCGCTCGACGAGCACGTCGAGCGGCTCGCCGACGATCACGCCCGTGCGAAGCGGCTCGCCGAGGGAATCGGGATCGACCCGGCGACGGTGGAGACGAACTTCGTGCCGATCCCCGCCGAGCCCGGCCTCCGCGAGCGGCTGGCCGAGCGCGGCGTCGGCGTCGGCGGCCTGCGGCCGGGCTGGCTGCGCGCCGTCACCCATCTCGACATCGACGACGAGGACGTCGCTCTCGCCGTCGAGCGCATGCAGGAGGTGCTGAGTGTCCCCGCCTGAGAAGCTCACGGCCCTGCTCGACCGGCTGGTCGCCAAGGAGCAGCGCGACAAGCGGCTGCCGAGCGTCGCGGCCGCCGTCCTCCGCGACGGCGAGCCGGTCTGGGAGTTCGCCGTCGGCGCCGCCGACGTCGAGGCGAAGGTCGAGGCGACGCCGGACACGCAGTACCGCGTCGGCTCGATCACGAAGACGTTCACCGGCGTGGCGATCATGCAGCTCCGCGACGCCGGCAAGCTCGACCTCGAGGACACGCTCGACGAGCACGTCGAGGGCGCGGCGCACGCGCCGTCGATCCGGCGGCTCCTCTCGCACAGCTCCGGCCTCCAGCGCGAGACGCAGGACGATTCGTGGCTGAAGATGCGCTTCGCCGAGGCCGACGAGCTGCTCGAGACGCTCGCCGAGGCGGAGATGATCCTGCCGTCCGGCGCGCGCTTCCATTACTCGAACCTCGCCTTCGCGCTGCTCGGGATCGTTGTCGAGCGCGTCTCCGGGATGCCGTTCGAGGACTACGTCCGCGAGCGGATCTTCGAGCCCGTCGGCCTGAGCCGGATGAGCTTCGCGCCCGAGCCTCCCGCCGCGAAGGGGTACCTCTCCCAGCCGTACGCGGACGGCGTCTGGGACACGGTTCCCGTCGAGACCGGCGCCTGGGCGGCCGCCGGCCAGATGTGGGGGACGGTCGGCGACCTCTGCCGCTGGGGCGCCTTTCTCGCCGAGCCGGACGAGTCCGTGCTCGCGAAGAAGAGCGCCGAGGAGATGCGGACGGTGCAGTCGATCGCCGAGCACGACCGCTGGCTGTCCGGCTACGGGCTCGCGCTGCAGCTGCGGCGCGACGGCGAGCGGATCCTCGCCGGCCACAGCGGCTCGATGCCCGGCTTCATCGCGCAGCTGTACTTCTCGGCGAAGGACAAGGTCGTCGTGGCGGCGCTGACGAACGAGAGCCAGGGATTCCTCGGCGACCTCGGGCTCTCGCTCGTCCGGACGACGGTGGAGGAGTGGCCGGTCGCGCCGGAGCCGTGGCGCGTCGGCGACCCGCCGCCCGACGACGTCGTGCCGCTGCTCGGGATCTGGTTCTTCGAGACGTCCCAGGCCGTGCTCCGTTGGCGGGAGGGCCGGCTCGAGGCTGTGTCGCCCGACGACCCGGACTGGATCCCGCCGTCCGTCTTCGAGCGGGAGTCGGAGGACCGCTGGCGCTGCGTCTCCGGCCTCGAGCAGGGCGAGGCGCTACGAATCGAGCGCGGCGAGGGCGGCTCGATCACGCGGCTCGTCATCTCCGGCTACCCGGTGACGCGGGAACCGGGGCCGTGGCGCGCCCCGGCCGAGTAGCTCTGACGGCGGTACGTCGCTCCGGGTGAGAGCGCAGACTGGCGCAGACCGCAACGCCGTCGTTTGGCGCGGTCAATCCGGCGAGATGCTCAGCCCGAGCGCCATTGCCTCGTCTCGGGTCAGCGCCTCGCCCGCGCTGACTGCGGCCTCGTAGCCGTCGTCGCCCAGAGCTGTCCGCGCGCTCGGCTCGACACGGCCGAGCAACGCCTGCGTGAGGGGTTGCTCGCCCACGCCTACGCCGGCAAGGCGCCACATTTGGAGGGTGGCGCTGATGAGGCTGATGCCACGCGTCGGGTCGCCCGTCGCGCACAGCGAGAGCCCGATGTCGAAGAGACAGTCCCACGCGGGTGCGAGCTTCGTCTCGTTGACGGCCTCGAGCTCGAGAACCTTCCGCAGCGCGCGCTGCATTGTCGCGATGCTCTCCGGGTAGGCCTCGAGCACGAACAGGCTGAGGGCGAGCTCGGAAAGCCAAGAGGCCTGCTCCATCAGCGTGCCCGACGCGGCGGCGGCGTCTGCTCTTGCGGCGAAGATCTCCCGGCAGCGTTCAGCTGCATCCCGGTCGTTCTCCACGACGGCTCGTCCGATCAGAGCGTTGGTGAGCATCCAGTCGGCCTGATCCGACATGCGAGCCTTCGCTGCGACGGCCGTAGGGTCGTCGCCGAGGGATTCGCCGAGCGCTGTGAGCCGCTCGACGAGCTCGAGTACTTCGTCGTAGTTCCCGCTTCGGTCCGCGTTCGCGCTGCGCACCCCGATCACGGATGCTGTCCCCTCCTTGTCGTCGAGTTGCTCGAACAGCGTTTCCGCTTCGTCGAGCCAGGCGCGGGACCGATCGAAGTCTCCGACGAGACCGGCGGTGCTCGCAGTACTCACGAGCGCGTACGCACGGTCGGACGGAGTGCCCCCGGGCAAGCCGATGCTCGCCACGGCCCTCGGGTACCAGTCGCGCGCCCCGACACCGATGAAGCTCCGGACGCGACCGAGGCGGCGGACGAACTTGAGCGCGACCGCGCCGTCGCCGGTGGCCAGCGCGCGGGCATGGGCTTCGCTGAAGTTCGCGCGATCGGAGGCAGCGCGACTGCGTGCCTCGTCGGTCACCGCGAGCCAGCCAATCGTGTCCAAGCTGTCCGCGAGACTCGCGAAGTAGGCGGAGTGCCGGCTACCGGCCGCGTCGGCCTCGCCCTCGCGCTCGAGCTCTCGCTGCGCGAAGTCGCGGATGGTCTCCAGCATCCAGTACCGGTCCTCGCCGCTCGTATCGATTCGATGCCGGATCAGGCTCTTGTCGAGCAGCGACTCGAGCGAATCGAGATCGGCCTCCGCGACGGCTTCGGCCGCCGCCAACGTGCAGCCCCCTGCGAAGACGGACAGACCTCTCAGGACGCGTCGCTCGCGCTGGTCGAGGAGATCGTAGGACCACGCGATTGTCGCCTCCAGCGTCCGTTGTCGCTCCTCGACGTCGCGGTTGCGAGACCTGAGGAGCTCGAGCCGTTCGCCCAGCCGTTCGTGGATCGCATTCGTGGAGAGAGCCTGGACCCGAGCGGCCGCGAGCTCGATTGCGAGCGGCAACTCGTCGAGCGTCGCGCAGATCGCGGGGACGAGCTCGTCGGGAACGAACCCCGGCTCGACCGCTCTCGCCCGCTCGACGAACAGCGCCTCGGCATCCGTGACCGTCATCGGCGGCACCGGGAAGACGCGCTCGGGGCGAAGACCCAGCCGCTCCCGGCTCGAGCAGCAGACGACGAGATTCGGGCACGCCTCGAGCAGCTTGCCGACGAGATCCCCGACGCCCTCGAGGACGTGCTCGCAGTTGTCGACGACGATCAGCGCCCGCCTCTCGGCCAGCGCAGCGACGATCACCTCCGGAAGGGCACGCGCCTCCCCGAGCCCGAGGGCCTGGACAAACGTTGCCGCGAGCAGGGAGTCGTCACGCAGCGGCGCCAGCGGAACCCAGTAGATCCCGTCGGAGAAGGACTCGGCGGCCCTCGCAGCGGCCTCGAGCGCAACCCGCGTCTTGCCCGTGCCGCCCGGCCCCGTCAAGGTCACCAGGCGTGAGCCAGGCTCGGTGAGGAGCGCGAGCACGTCGGCGAGCTCGGACTCGCGTCCGAGGAAAGGCGTCGCCGGGACGGGAAGGCGGGCGGTCGGCTCCCCCTTCCGTGGCGCGCGCCCGCCGGCAGCGCTCCGTGTCCCGTCTTCGATCTGCACGAAGCTGTGGACGAGCGACTCGGCGTGCGGCATGGCGCTCGCCCAGTAGGACTTGTTCTCGGGGTCGCCGGAATCGAACAGATCGTCGTAGCGAACCCGGTCGTCGCTTGCGGAGCCACGCTCGACCGCCCGGACGGCGAACTCGCGAAGCTGACGTGCGTTCGCGAGGTGGGGCACGGAGGCGAGATAGAGCAGCGCGAGCTTCTCCACCCCCGAGACCGGCCTGGCCAGCTCGGAGGCGGCGTTCAGCATCTGGCTCAGGGCGACGAGAATGCGATCCCCGGCGTCCATCGGCGCGATCTCCCAGCCGTTCGCCTCGGGAACCCGGCTGAGGACGTCCCTCCCTTTCGGACGAGCGCCGATTCGACCCTTGAACTCACCGATCGTCGACCCTGAGCTCCCGGCCAGGACGAACACGATCCCCCCGCCGCGCTCGAGGTTGACGTCGAGGAACGGCATCAAGACCTCGTACGGCCACGACTCTTCGGGCTTCGCATCCACCTCGTCGACCAGGCAGACGGTCGCCCCGCCGGCCACCGCTTCAGCGAGACCGTCTCGGAACGCCTCTTCTCCCAGCTTGGCCAGGTTGAGCTCGCAGTACGAGACCTCCGGAAGGGAGGCGGCCACCTGCTCGACGAAGTACGTCTTCCCCGATCCCGGTGCCGCCCACAGAAGGTGGTTGTCCCGGCGCTTCGCAGGTTGAGCGCAGGCCTCGGCGATCCGGGCCCTGGCGTCCTTCAACCGCTCGCGCACCTCCTCACCGAAGCGCATGTACGAGCCGACCACCGCATAGGCGTCCATACGCACGCTCGTCAGTCCCGAGACCAGCTCGACCAGCTCGCTCGGAGAAGGCTCTACAAGTGACATGCCGGGGCCCAGGGACATTCCGTCGCACGATGCTACGACAGGACAGCGGCCGGAAACGCGCGGGCGCGCCGGCCCAGGCGAGCGGTGTCTCGTCTGAGGGGCGCTACTCGTACTGGAGCGCTTCGAGCACGTTCAGCCTTCCGGCTCGCCGGGCGGGGAGGATCGCCGCCACGAGGCCCGCGAGGATCGCCGCGATGACGAAGACGACGATCGTCCCCCACGGGATCGTGAACGCCGGGTACTTGATCGCGCGCCCGACCATCAGCGCGAGGACGATCCCGACCGGGATCCCGAGCGCCGCGCCGATCAGGGCCGTGACGATGCTCTCGTGGCGGATCATCGTCCGCACCTGCCGGCGCGTCATGCCGACGGCGCGCAGCATCCCGATCTCGCGCGTCCGCTCGTAGACCGTGAGCACGAGCGTGTTCACGATCCCGAACAGGCTGATGATGATCGAGAGCGAGAGCAGGACGTAGAGCAGGTTGAGGAGGGTGTTGATCCCCTGCTCCTGGTTCTTCTTGAACTCGCTCGCGGTCGCGATCTTCGCGTCGGGGAAGTTCTTCAGCGCCGCGGTGAGCTTCGCGGTGTTCGCGGGCGTGACGCCGCCGGCGATGTCGACGAAGGCGTAGATGTCCTCCGGGTTCTGGTACGCGCGGTCGAAGCGCTGCGTCGAGATCGTCACGTCGCCGTACGGGGAGCCGCCCTTCGGCGGCGCGAAGACGCCGCGGAGGACGAGGTGCATGACGCTTCCGGTCGGCGTCTCGACGTCGAGCGGCGAGCCGACCGAGAGGTGCTTCGATTGCGCGTACGCCTTCGCGACGAAGGCGCCGTTCGCGCCGAGCTCGCCCGGCGTCGCCTGCGAGCCGTACTGCCAGTTGACCGTGATCACCTTGGCGATGTCGCCGGAGACGCCGGTGACGTTGATCCGGCTCCCGAAGGCGCGGCCCTCCCCGGCGCGGACGCCTGAGACGACGGAGACGCCCGGAACCTTCTTCAGCGCGTTCGACGACGCGGCGGTGAAGGGGGAGAAGTTGTCGCTCGCGGTGAGCGCGTAGTCGCCTCTGAAGACGGAGTTGACGGCGCCCTCGAAGGTCGCCTTCAGCCCGGACGCGAGGACGGCGACGAGCGTCACGAGCGCGAGGCCGATCATGAGCGCGGCGGAGGCAGCGGCGGTGCGCGACGGGTTGCGCATCGCGTTGCCGCGGGCGAGCGATCCGGCCGCGCCGCCGAGCCGCGTCGCCGGCCAGCCGAGCCACTGCGCGAGCGGCGGGACGAGAACCTTCGCGAGGAGCGCGACCCCGAGGAAGACGGCCGCGGCGCCGACCCCGACCGCGAGGAGACGCTGCGTCGTCGAGAGCGAGCCGACGAAGAGGCCGACGAGCATCACCGCCACCGCGCCGCCGATCGTCGTCAATGCGACCGTCGTCGTCGTCCGGCCGGAGAAGAGCGGCTCGACGACGGCGCCCTCGCGCACCGCCGAGACGGGCGCGACGCGCGTCGCGCGGAACGCCGGCCAGAGCGCTGCGAGCATCGTCACGACGATCCCGACGACGAGCGAGACGACGATCGTCCGCGTCGCGAAGACCGTCCCCGCCTGCGGCAGGTCGATCCCGAGATGGACGAACACCGCATTCAGCCCCTTCGCGAGCGCGAGGCCGAGGAACAGCCCGGACACCGCAGCGATCGCGCCGATCACGCCGGCCTCGGTGAGCACCGACATCCGCACCTGGCGCTTGTACGCGCCGAGCGTCCGCAGCGTCGCGAGCTCGCGCGTCCGCTGCGTGACCGTGATCGAGAGCGTGTTCGCGATCACGAAGATCCCGACGAAGAGCGCGACGCCGGCGAACGCGAGCAGGAAGTCGTTGAAGATCGAGAGGAAGCCGTTCGTGTCCTTCGTCGCCTGCGCCGCCTGCTGCGCCGACGTCTTCACCTGCGCGGTCGGCGGCAGGAGGGGCTGGATCTCCCGCACGAGCTCCTGCGGCGACGTCCCGTGCTTCGCCGCGATGTCGATCGCGTCGAGCTCTCCCTGCTTGTGGAAGACCTTCTGCGCGGTCGGGAAGTCGAAGATCGTCATCGTCGCGCCGCCGAGCGACGAGACGCCGCCGATCTTCACGATCCCCGCGATCCGGTACTGCCGGACGGGTCCGCGGGCGATGACGCCGATCGTGTCCCCGACCTTGTAGTTGTCCTTCGCCGCGGTGTTCGCGTCGATGTCGACCTCGTGCGGGCCGACGGGCCACGTGCCCGCGGTGAGCGTCAGCGGGTTGAAGCGCTGGCTGCCGTGCGGGTGGACACTGAAGGCGAGACCCGACGACATGTGGCCGGAGATGACCTTCCCGTCGCGGCCGACGAGGCTGGCGAAGTCGCCGATGCCGCCGGACGCGGCGGCCACGCCGGGGAGGTTCTGCACCTTCCCCAGCAGCGACTCGGGGAAGGACGGCGGCAGGGCGTTGTTCGAGTTGCTGTTGTTGCCGAGCACGTTCTTGCTACTGATCACGGCGTCGGTCTTCGCGTAGACCGTCGTGAACACCGTGCTGAACGCGGCCTTGATCGTGTCCGTGAGGACGTACGTGCCGCTGATCATCGCGACGCCGAGGACGATCGCGAGGCCGGTCAGCAGGGCGCGGAGCTTGCGGCCGAGCAGGCCCTTCAGCGCGACCTTGATCACGAGCTGAGCTGGCTCATGACGCGGAGGACGTCCTCCGTCGTGCTCCCCTTCAGCTCCTGGACGATCAGGCCGTCCGCGAGGAAGAGGATGCGGTCGGCGATGAGCGCCGCCCGCGCCTCGTGCGTGACCATGACGATCGTCTGCCCGTACTCGTCGGTCGAGGCGCGCATGAGCTCGAGGATCTCGCCGCTCGTCTTCGAGTCGAGGTTCCCCGTCGGCTCGTCGGCGAAGAGGATCGTCGGCTTCGTGATCAGCGCCCGCGAGATCGCGACGCGCTGCTGCTCGCCGCCCGAGAGCTCCGACGGCCGGTGCGAGCGCCGCGCTGCGAGGCCCGTCCGCCCGAGCAGCTCGTCGAGCCACGCCTGGTCCGGCTTCTCGCCGGCGATGGCGAGCGGCAGGACGACGTTCTCCTCCGCGTCGAGCATCGGGAGGAGGTTGAAGAACTGGAAGACGAAGCCGATGTGGTCGCGGCGGAGATGCGTGAGCTTCGCGTCCGACAGCGTCGTGATCTCCGTGCCGGCGATCGCGACCGTGCCGGTCGTCGGCTTGTCGAGCCCCGCGAGGATGTGCATGAGCGTCGACTTGCCGGAGCCGGACGGCCCCATGACCGCGACGAGCTCGCCGGGCGTGACCGTGAGGTCGACGCCACGCAGCGCCTCTACCGCCGTCTGTCCCTCGCCGTAGCGGCGGGTGATCTCGTGCGCCTCGACCGCTGCAGCGGCCGGCGCGGCGACGTCGCCGTGCTCCCTCAACTCCACGAACGCCAACCTAGTCGAAGCTCAACGGCCGCCGTACAGGAGAAACCCGACGACGGCTGCGGCATAGGCCGCAACGAGAATCGCGCCCTCGCGCCGGTTCGTCCGCCCGTCCCAGACGACGGCCGTGACGACGAGCGCGGCGCCGGCCATCGCGGCGAGCTCCGTCCAGCGGAAGGCGAGCGCGAGCCGATGCTCGAACAGGAGCCCGAGGAGCGTCACGGCGGGGACGACGAGCAGTGCCACCTGCGCGCTCGAGGAGATCGCGATCTCGGTGGCGAGCCGCATCTTGCCGCTGCGGGCGATGAGGATCGCGCCGCCGTGCTCCGCTGCGTTGCCGACGATCGCGACGACGACGACGGCGATGAAGAACTCGCTCAGCCCGACCGCCGTCGCGAAGGCGTGGAGGGAGTGGACGAGGATCTCGCTCACCCAGGCGGTGGCGCCGGTCGCCGCGGCGAGCGCGGCGAGCGCGACGGGAAACGACCACGCGTCGGGATGCGGCGGCCGCCGCTCCTTCCGCTGGTGGCGGCGGAGGTTGGGGCCGACGACGGCTCCGTAGAGGACGAGGAGCGCGATCGCGACGGGGATCGACGCGACGACGACCGTGTGGCGCTCGGGCGCTCCCGCGTAGCCGATGCCCGCGGGAATCGCGAAGGCGACGACGCCGGCCGCGACGAGGCCGATCTGGACTAGGAGCGAGCGGCGGTCGATCTCCGCGCCGTCCGGGCCTGCGACCTGCGTGATGCCGAAGACGAGGAGGAGATTCGAGATGACGCTCCCCGAGAGCGAGCCGCGCACGACGACGGGCAGGTCGGCGCCGATCGCGAAGAGCGCCACGATCAGCTCCGGCGCGTTGCCGAAGCTCGCGTTGAGAAAGCCGCCGATGCCCGGGCCCGTGTGCTCCGCCGCGTGCTCGGTCGCCTCCCCGATCAGCCACGCGAGCGGGATGAGCGACAGCGCCGAGAGGACGAACAGCGTCACGTCCCCGGCGCTCGTCAGCCTGTCGATCGCGACCGTCAGGGGCGCGAGGAGGAGCGACCCCCAGAGGAGCTTTCGAGCCACGCCGACTACCGTAACGAGCCGTGCTCGAGGCAGTCCTCTTCGACTGGGGCAACACGCTCACGTGGCTCGACTGGGACGAGGAGCTCGTCGCGGCCGGCCACCGCGCCGCGCTCGGGCGCGACGATCCGGACTTCACGGCGCGCTGGCGGACGCTCGCGCTCGGCCGGCAGCACGGCTATCGCCCGTACGAGGAGCTCCTCGCCGAGCTCGGCGTCGAGGATCCCGACGGCTTCATCGACCGCGAGCACGAGGTCTGGCGGTCGCAATACGCCGTTCTCGCCTCGGCCCAGGCGCTCCTCGAGTCGCTCCGCGACCGCGGCTTCAAGACCGGCCTCGTCGCGAACTCCTGGCCGGATCCGCCGCGCGTCCTGCGGGCCGACGCCGAGGAGCTCGGGCTCGCGCCGCTCCTCGACACGATGGTCTGGGCGGCGGAGGCAGGCGTCCGCAAGCCGGCGCCGGAGATCTTCCTCCGCGCGTGCGACGAGCTCGGCATCGAGCCTGCGGCGGCGCTCTTCGTCGGCGACGACCTCGTCGCGGATGTGCAGGGCGCGGCCGCGGTGGGCATGTCGACCGTACAGGCGCTGTGGTTCAGAGCAGACGAGTCACCGGAGATCGAGCCGGACTTCCAGGCGTTCACCGCCATGGACGTCCTCAACATCGCGCGCCGACTAGCGCGCTGACGGCCGCAAGTCAAGTCTTGCGGAGGCCGGGGCGGGTTCGGAGAATGTCCGCATGACGCCGGAGCAAGCCGCTGCGACCCTGCCTCTCCATCCGCAGGACGAGGCGGAGTGCCGGCGCTGCGAGGTGCACTGCGAGAAGGTCGTCTACCCGGTCGCCTGTCTCGACCGCGCGTGCCCGTTCGTCTACGCGTACGAAGAGCACGGGCATCGCTACATGGGCTGTCTCCAGAAGATCTACGAGGCGGAGATCGACGTCGAGCTGATGCTCGACGCGGAGGCGTCGCGGGAGGGGTTCGGTGCGGTGCGCGCGCTGCGCGGGCCGCTGCCGATGTGCCGGTCGGCGGTGCAGACGACGTTCGCGCACCGGGAGACCGAGCTCGGCTGCCTCAACCCGGAGTTCGGAGAGCTGCCGGCGGGGTCGCCGACGTTCCGGGTCTTCGCGCGCGTCTCCTAGTCAGGCGCGGCGTTCCCGCAGGCGCTCGAGGACGAGGACGCCGAGCACAGGTCCGGCCGCGGCGAAGAAGAACGCGGCTCGCCAGCTGTGGGTCGCGATCGCGGCGACGACGGGCGGCGCCCCGGCGACGACGATCCCGAGCAGCGTCTGCTGGAAGCCGAGCGCCGCGCCGGTCTTCGCCGAGCCGACGGCCTCGGCGGCGGCGGCGTACGCGAGCCCGTTCCACGCCATGCTCAGCACCCCGGCGACGACGAAGAGCGGGATGAGGAGCGCGAGCGGCGCGTCGAGCGCCGCGGCGGCGCCGGCGGTCGTCAGGGCGAGCGCGACGCCGATCCAGCGGAGCGGCACCAGGCGGCTGCCGAGCCGGTCGGAGATCCTCCCCGAGACGATGCGCGCCGCGATCGCGAGCACGTTGATCGTGAGGAAGACCGCCGCGGCGCTGTATTTCGTCATGTGCCGGTGCTCGTGGAGGAAGAGGACGACGAAGCCCGTGATCGCGATCTGGGCGACAAGGTAGAGGCCGGTACCCGTGCCGAGCAGCCACATCCGCGGGTCGCGGAGCGGGCGGGAGACGTCGCCGAGCTCCGGCTCTCCCGCTCCGCTGCCGCTGCGGACGAAGACGGCGGCGACGGCGGCTCCCGTCGCGCACGCTCCGCCGAGAAAGAGAAATGCGGCGCGTGTCCCGCCGGCCGCGCCGAGGGCGGGGAGGACGGCGCCGCCGAGCGCGCCGCCGATTGGGATCGCCGTCTGCCGGATCCCGAGCGCGAGACCGAGCTCCGACGGCGGGAACCACGCCATGATCGCGCGGCCGCTCGCGGCGTTGACGCTCGCCCCGAGCGCGCCGACACCGATCAGCGTCGCCGTCACGGTCGCGTAGCGGTGGGTGGTGGAGGCGAGGAAGAGCAGCGCCGCGGCGCCGGCCAGGCCGCTCGCGATCACCCAGCGCTCGTCGAGCCGGTCGGCGACGAGTCCCCACGGGAGGAGCGTGAAGAGCATCCCGATCCCGATCCCGGCGAGGACGACGCCGGTCTCCCCGAGCGTCAGCCCGTAGCCGCTCTTGAGCGTCGGCCCGAGCGCTGGCAGGCCCACGGAGGAGGTGGAGAACGACGCTTGCGCGAGCGTTCCTGCTCCGAGCACCACCCAGCGATAGCGCCGTTGGGACATGGCGCGAACGTACCTGTCCGGTGTCAGACACCTGGCCGTGTCCGGACCAGACATGTCCACCGTTTTGGTTAAGGCGTTTCTCGCATCTGGACACGGCCCTGGCGTACCTGTCTAGGTGTCAGACACCTGGACATGTCCCGATCGTCAGCCGAGCCAGCGCGCCCGCAGCTGTTTCGTCTTCTCGACCTCGCCCGCGTCGGGGCCGTGGTTCTCCGGTCCCGCCGTCTCGAGCACCGCCGGTAGCCCCTGCAGGCGCGGATTCGAGAGGAACACCCCGAGCTGCTCGCCGAGCTCTCCCTCGAGCACGTTCGCGTGCCGGTCGCGATTCGAGCCGAGCGGCGCGGCGGAGTCGTTCACGTGCAACGCGCGCAGGCGGTCGAGCCCGATCGTCGAGTCGACCTCGCCGAGACACGCGTCGAGCGCGACCGGATCCCGCACGTCGACGCCCGAGACGAACAGATGGCAGGAGTCGAGGCAGATCCCGAGGTGGGGATGGCGGTCGAGCCGCTCCCAGATCGCCGCGAGCTCCTCGATCGAGCGGCCGATCGTGCCGCCGGCGCCGGCCGAGTTCTCCATCAGGAGCCACGTCTCGTCGGTGCACAGCTCGAGCGCCTGCCCGAGCGCCGGCACGACGTGCTCGAGGCCGGCTTCGAAGCCGCTACCGAGATGCGAGCCGACGTGGAAGACGACGTGCGCGCCGATCCCGCACGCCACCTCGGTCGTGTTGCGGAGTGTCGCCACCGACCGCTCGTACGTGACGGGATCGGGCGAGGCGAGGTTCGTCAGGTAGACGGCGTGGCAGAGCGCGCCGCCCATCCCGGCCGCCGCGTACTTCTCCCGGAACCGCTCGAAGCTCGCCGGGTCGTGGTTCGTCGGCCGCCACGCGCGCGGGCTCTGCGTGAAGACCTGCACCGACTCGGCGCCGATCGCGACGGCGCGGTCGACCGCCTTGTCGATGCCGCCGGAGGAGGAGACGTGCGCCCCGATCTGCACGACTCCCTACGCTATCGGCATGGCAGTTCGCGTCCGCATCGCGCCGAGCCCGACGGGGTTCCTCCACATCGGCACCGCGCGCACCGCGCTCTTCAACTGGCTCTTCGCCCGCCACGAGGGCGGCGAGTTCCGGCTGCGGATCGAGAACACCGACACGCCGCGCGAGGTCGCCGCGGCCGTCGACCAGATCCAGGACTCCCTCCGCTGGCTCGGCCTCGACTGGGACGGCCCGCACACCTTCCAGCTCGACCGGATGGAGGATTGCCGCAAGGTTGCCGAGCAGCTCGTCGCGGAGGGCAAGGCGTACGAGGACGAGGGCGCGATCCGCTTCCGCATGCCGGACGAAGGTGTCACCGCCTGGGACGACGTCGTCCGCGGGCGGGTCGAGATCCCGAACGAGACGATCGAGGACACCGTCATCGTCCGCTCCGACGGCCGCCCGACGTACAACTTCGCCTCGCCGATGGAGGACGTCTGGGACGGGATCACCCACGTGATCCGCGGCGACGACCACATCTCGAACACGCCGAAGCAGCTCAACATCATCCGCGCGGTCGGCGCCGACGTACCGGTCTACGCGCACGCGCCGATGCTCTTCGGCACCGACGGGAAGAAGCTCTCGAAGCGGCACGGCGCGCAGGCCGTGGAGGAGTTCCGCGAGGCGGGCTATCTCCCCGAGACGATGCTCAACTTCCTCGCCCTGCTCGGCTGGGCGCCCGACGGCGAGACGACGCTCATGCGGCAGGACGAGCTGATCGAGCGCTTCTCGCTCGAGCGCGTCAGCCCGAGCCCGTCCCAGTTCGACTACGCGAAGCTCGACTGGATGAACGGCGTCTACCTTCGCGAGCTGGCCCCGGACGAGTTCGCGCACCGGCTCGTCCTCTGGCTCGGCGAGAACGGCTACGACTGGGACGCGGAGCTCGTCGCGCGCACCGCGCCGCTCGTGCAGGAGAAGATCGCGAAGCTCTCCGACTATCCCGGCTTCGCCGGCTTCTTCTTCGGCGAGGTCGAGCCGGAGGCTGCGGAGCTCGACGGGGGAGGGCCGATGCTCGCTGCGGCGGAGGAGGCGCTCGCGTCGCTCGAGCCGTTCGACGCGCCCGCGATCGAGGCGGCGCTGCGGGGGAAGGCCGACGAGCTCGGCCTCAAGCCGCGGCAGGCGTTCCAGCCGATCCGGGTCGCCGTGACGGGCTCGAAGGTCTCGCCGGGACTCTTCGAGAGCATCGAGCTGCTCGGCCGCGAGACGGCGCTCAGCCGGATCCGCGCCGCGGCGGCACACGCCGGCTAGTCGGCAACGGCTTCGGCGGGGCGAGCGGATCGAGGGCCCGCTGGAATGCGAGCCAGGCTTTGCGGCGGAAGCGCTGCGTCGGCTGGGGGACCCCCGGTGGCGGGAGTTCCCAGACGTCGCGCCCGCCGCGTCTGGGCTGCGGGAAGTCCTTGGCCACCTCCATCAGTCAACGAGCCCGGGCAGGCGAGGGTTACGACCGGCTTCCGAAGCGGCCAGTAAACTCTCGCGCCGTGGCTGGGCATGCGGCGCCCGCGCGCGTCCTCGTCCTCGACGACGAGCCTTCGATTCGGCTCCTCTGCCGGGTCGTCCTCGAGCTGGAGGGGTGCGAGGTCACCGAGGCGGCGTCGCTCGCCGAGGCGCGCCGGGCGCTCGACGCCGTCGACGTCGTCGTCCTCGATCTCAACCTCCGCGGCGAGCGGAGCACTGACCTCGTCGCCGAGTGCCACGCGCGCGAGCCGCGGCTGCCGGTCATCCTCGTCACGGGCTCGGCGGAGCTCGGTGGCGAGGACGGACCAGCCGCCGACGCCGTCCTCGGCAAGCCGTTCGACACCGAGGAGCTCGTCGCGCTCGTGCGGGAGCTCGCCCGGCCCGTCGCCGGCGGCTAGGCCGATAATCGGAGCGTGGAAGGCCTTCGCTTCGACTCGTGGCGGGTCCTGACCGGCGGCGTCGTTGCGGCAGGCCTCGCTGCCGGCATTGCGGAGTGGATGCTCCACGAGTCGACAGGCGCCGCGCACGTCGGGCCGACCTCCGCCGCGTTGTCCGACGGCTTCTCGTGGATCGCGGGCGTCTGTCTCGCGTCGTTCGCCGGGAGTTTCCTCACCGCAGCGCTCGTCCGTCGCGGACCCGCTTCGTCTCCGGCCTCTTCGCAGGGATGCTCGGGTTCCTGCTCGGCGTCGTGCCGGACGCGCTCGCGCGGGCGCCGGGGGACGTGAGCACGCGCGAGGACATCGACTTCCTGCTGGTCGTCCTCGTTCCCGCGCTCCTGCTCATGACGTTCGGCGCCGCGCTGGGAGCGATGGCGCGCGGCCGCGGTACGAAAAAAGCCCCCGCGTAGCAGGGGCTTTGCTGAGGAGGCGCATACGGGATTCGAACCCGTGCCGCCGCCGTGAGAGGGCGGTGTCCTAGGCCTCTAGACGAATGCGCCCGGCGGGGTTCAGTGTAGCGGCGCCCGGGAAGACCGGGCCCATGTGGAGGCGGCTGTTCGGGAGGGGCAAAGAGCCGACGGCGGCCCGGCAGGAGGGGGACGTCCACGCCCTCGACCGGGCCGGCGATCCGCGCGGCGGGGTGCAGAGCGACGAGTACCGCCACGCGCGCCCGGACGACGTCGTCGAGGAGGACGGTGTCGCGATGGGCGGCCCCGGCGGCTCGCCCGAGGAGGACTTGTCGGTTGAGGAGCGGCGCGAGCGCGACCGCGGCTAGCCGGCCGTCGTGCGGCGGCGCCGGCGGACGCCGGCGAAGGCGCCGCAGGCGCTGATCGCGAGCGTGAGGACGAGGACGGCGAGCGGCCACGGGCCGTCGTTCGTGGAGGGTGCGGCGACGTGCGACGCGGTGCGCACGGCGGCGATTCGGCGAGCGCTCGCGTAGATCCCGATCTCCTGCGCGGGCGGGAAGGCGCGGCGAGTCGCGGCCGCGAAGGCGACGACCGGGTCCCCGTCGGGCAGCAGATGGCGGGCGGCGATCAGCTGCTTCCAGACGACCGATGCCTCCTGCGCCGGCGTGCCGCGCGGCGCACGCAGCCGCGCGGGCCGCGGGATCTCACTCGCCGGCAGCGTCTCGACGCGCCACGCATGGAGGTAGCTCGTCGGGTCGACCGCGCCGTCATAGCCGAGCTTGAGCAGCTGATGCGGATGAACCTCGAAGTGGAGATGCGGCGTCGTCGTGAAGGCGTCGCCCGTGCGGCCGAGGAAGCCGACGACCTCACCGGCCCTGACGTTGCGGTGGTGGAGGATCCAACGCGAGTAGCCGGAGAGGTGCGCGTAGTAGAACGAGTTGCCCTTCGCATCGGTGAGCCAGAGCCGCCAGCCGCCGAGCTCGTTCCAGCCGACGAGGCTCAGCTTCCCCTTCGCCACCGCGACGACGGGCGTGCCGAGCGGCGCGAAGAGGTCGTCGCCGTGATGCCAGCCGTCGTAGACGTCGCTGCGGTTCGCGCCGTACGTGTCGACGTACGAGGCGCCGCTGTCGACCGGGAAGACGTACCGGCTCGCCTTCAGTCCGAGGAGCGGCGTCTGCTTGAGCGGCTGGGGAACGTGGTGCTTCTTCTTGCGCCTCCGCCGCGCGTGGTGCCTCGGGGCGGCGCTCGCGGTGGTCTGCACGGTCGTCGTGGGCGTCGTCTGCGGCTTCGGCTTGGCGACCGGCCGGGGCTGGGCAACGGCTGCGAAGGCGAGGAAGATCGTCGTTCCCTTCGGCAGCGAGTCTCGCGCCCGGAGCAGCTGGAGCGAGAGCGGCGCCGACACGCGTCCGCCCGCCGCGCCGATCGTCACGACTCCCCAGTTCCCGACCGCGACGGACTCGCCGGCGGTTGGCGTCACCGCCGTGCCGTCGACCACGAGGCCCGTCACCGTTCCGGCTCCGTGGGTCGCCTCGACGGTCGTCGCCGTGACGGCACCGCCGAAGAACGCGACGCCGTCGAGCGTGACACCGTCGTCCCTGCACGTGGAGCCGGTCGCGCTCGCGGAATCGAAGGCGAGGACGGGCGTCCTGGTCGGGTAGGCGGAAGGGCCGAGGGAGGAGGCGGGCGTGCCGACCGCCCGGGTCGTGTGCTGCGGCTCCCGGATCGCCGCGATGCCCGCGCCGACGCAGCTGCGAGGCAGAGACGACGCGGCGAGCGGCGCATACGCCGGCGCCGAGGTCGTCGTCGTGCCGGTCGTCGTCGTCGTGCCGGCCGCGGCGCGCGCGCCTGCCGCGGCGAGAGCCGCGCCGGTCAGAGCCAGGATGAGGAGCGAGACCCCGCGCCGCATCCGGTGCAGTGTGCCGCACATTTCCCCTCTCCGGTGTTAGCTATTTGAGAGGAACCGTGACGGCGCCGGGCAAGCGGCGGTAGACGGCGAAGAAGTCGCGGTCGTCGGGGACGAGGTAGCGCGTCGGCGGCTGCTGGTAGTTCGGGGCCACCTCGGTCGGCACGAGCCCACCGTGATGGCGGTACGTGATCAGCGTGTACCACTCGGGATTGATGTCGAGCTCCATCGCCCGCACCGCGCCCGCCCGCTTGAGGATCTGCGCGAGCGTGATCACGGTCTGGTAGTCGGCGGCGACGTAGATGAGGTTTCCGTGCCGGTCGATGCCGACGCCGGTCCGCCAGACGCGCACGGCGTTCCCGAGCGTGTAGCCCCACTCGGTGCCGAGGCTCAGCTTCGGATTGAGGCGGCCGTGGTCGATGATCAGCGGGAGGCTCTGGCGCGCGAACGCGATGCCGGGCCCCGGCGCGGGGCCGCCGTGCCAGTCGACGATGTCGACCTTGCCGTTCTTGTAGCCGACGAGCGTCGCGAGCCCGTTCGCCAGGGGCTCGTTGACGTGGCCGTTGAGCGCGTCACCGTTGAGGCCGTCCTGGTAGATGAAGCCGCCGTTGAAGGTCGCGAGCAGGCGCCAGCGCTGGCCCGGCGGGACCTCGGTCGGCCCCCGGAGTGTCGCGCGGGGCGGCTCGTAGCGGCCCGGGTAGTAGGCGAGAGCCGTGCGCGTGTGGTCGAACCACGCGACGTACGCGACGATCCGGGGGTAGTCGGTCTCCGTGCGGAACGTCGTCACGAGGACGGGCGGCCGCCCGTCGACGCGCGGCCCGGTCGGCTTCCAGATCCCCTCGCCCGGCAGCGGCGTCGCGAAGACGGGCTTGATCGGCGGCGGCCACGGCTTCGGCGTCCCGTGCTTGGGATGCGTCGCCAGCCCGACCGTCGGCAGCGTCTTCAGCTGGGGGCCGCCCTTCGCGGGTGTCTTCCACGTGTAGTAGACGTGCTCGACCTCGTCCACGAGCCAGTTGAACTGGTGCTGGCGCAACCACTCGACGCTGCGCACGCCGAGCGGCAGGCTCGACGGGAGGCGCGCCATCTGCACCCAGGAGTAGATCGCGGGCGAGAGGAAGAACAGGACGAGGAGCGGGATCCAGACGCGCAGGCGCGGGCGCCCGCTGCGAGCTCGCCGCGCCGGGCGGCGAGGCGCGCGCGGTCGTGTCGTCCCGTCGTCGCGGAGGTACGGCGGCAGTCCGAGATTCGGCTCGGCGTCCATCGCGGTCTCGAGCGTAGGGTCGGGGTCTGCGGGCGGCATCGGGGAAAAGCCGCCAAGGTCCGGCGACGGAGCCTACGAACCTACGAGCCGCCGATGAAAGCGGGGTGAGCTACTCGATCGTGGCTTCCCTGGCGCAAGAGCTGCGGGGCAGGGATTCGAACCCCAACTTCCTGATCCAGAGTCAGGCGTCCTACCATTAGACGACCCCGCAGCGGGTCGGCGCCCAGTTTAGCCAGCCTCTTGCACGACCTCTGCGAGCGCGGCGACGGCGCGCCGCAGGGACGGCTCCGGGGCTGCGGCGTACCCGAGCAGGAGGGCCGGCTCGCGGACCGCCTCGACGCAATGCGCCTGCATCCCGGCGAGCGCGATCCCTCGTGCCCACGCCAGCTCGACCACCCGGGCCTCGTCCGTTCCCTTCGGCAGGACGGCCTCGACGTACAGCCCGGCCGCGTGTCCCCTCACCTCGACCTCGGGCAGCTCCCGCTGTAGCGCCCGCACGAGGGCGTCGCGCCGGCGGCGGTAGTGGAGGCGCATGCGCCGCAGGTGCCGGTCGAGCTCGCCGCGGCCGAGGAAGTCTGCGAACGCGATCTGCTCCAGCCCGGGCGGGGCGATCACGGTGAACAGGATCTGCTCGACGAGCGGCTGCACGAGCGCGCCGGGCACCACCATCCAGCCGAGCCGCAGCGTGGGAGCGAGGGTCTTGCTCGCCGTCCCGCAGTAGACGACCCGAGCCGGGAGCAGGCCCTGGAGGGAGCCGACCGGCGGGCGGTCGTAGCGGTATTCCGAGTCGAAGTCGTCCTCGATCACGAAGGCGTCCGTCTCCTCCGCCCAGGCGAGGAGCTGCGCCCGCCGCTCCGGCGCGAGCACGACGCCCGTCGGATACTGGTGCGCCGGCGTCACGAGCACCGCGTCGGGTGCGGCCGCGACGACCGCGTCGACGTCGATCCCGCCGGCGTCCACCGGGATCGGCACGGGCTCGAGGCCGCTGCGGGCCGCGACCTCCCTGATCAAGGGATGGCCCGGATCCTCCACTGCGATCCGGCGCCGGCCGCCGCGGGCGAGGACGCCGCCGACGAGGCTGACCGCCTGCGCGAAGCCCGAGCAGACGAAGACGTGGTCAGGGTCGCCGACGACGCCGCGGACGCGGCCGACGTAGCCGGCGAGCGCCTCGCGCAGCTGTCCCGCGCCGCGCACGTCGCCGTAGGCGAGCGCGCTGTCGGGCGCGCTGCGGAGGGCGGCGCGGTACGACTTCAGCCACTCGCCGCGCGGGAACGCGCCGTAGTCGGGCAGATCGGGTCGGAGGTTGTGGCGAACGGCGGGCGCGGCAGGAGCGGCCGGAGCTCGCGTCGCGGCTCCGACGCCCCCGGCGACGACCGGAGGCGCGTTCCGGCGGAGGCGGAGATACCCCTCTGCGCCGAGCTGCGCGTAGGCGGCGACGACCAGCCCGCGGGAGATCCCGAGCTCGGCGGCGAGCGCCCGCGTCGACGGCAGCGATGCGTCGGGCCGGAGCGTGCCGCGCCGGACGGCGTCGCGGAGGGCACGCTCCAGCTGGAGCGACAGCGCCTCGCGCGCGTCCCGGTCGAGCTCGACGAGCACCTCCGGCGTGCGGCTTCTCCGCGGCAACTGGTCCACTCAATCGACCTCGAACTGGACCTTAACACCGGGCCGCAAAGCCTCTAGCGTGGCGGCGAGTGAG
The DNA here is from genome assembly GCA_035652255.1 of Gaiellaceae bacterium. GTDB lineage: Bacteria > Actinomycetota > Thermoleophilia > Gaiellales > Gaiellaceae > Palsa-739. The sequence continues at coordinate 39,358 of DASRED010000001.1, forward strand.
ACTCCGCGCCCTCCTGCTGACCGCCGTCGCCGTCCTCGCCGCCGCAGCGGGGACGGCGGCCGCGACCGGCACGCCCACCGTGGTGGCGCGCATCGAGACCGGGAGCATGCCGTGCTCGGAGACCGGAGGCTTCGGCTCACTCTGGGTCGACAACTTCGGCGCTGGGACGCTCGTGCGGATCGATCCCGCGCGGAACATCGTCACCGGCAAGGTGCGGGTCGGAGCCGGCCCCTGCGGCGTCGCGATCGGCGCCGGCAGCGTCTGGGTCGACGGCTACAGCTCGGAGTCGGTCATCCGCGTCGATCCGAAGCGGCTCAAGGTCGTCAAGCGCATTCCCCTGCCCGACCGGATCTGGGACGCGACCTTCGGGGCCGGCTCCGTCTGGGCCACCGAGACGAGCAGCGGCTACGTCGACCGCATCTCGCCGAGGACGAACCGCGTGCAGCGGCACTACCGGATGCCCGGGCATCCGACGCTCGGGAACGTGCGCTACGGCGGGGGCGCCGTCTGGGTCGGCCAGATGTACGGGAACCGGATCTTCCGGATCGACGTGCGCACCGGCGCGGTGAGCTCCGTCCGCGTCGGGAACGGGCCGCGCTCGGTCGCGGTCACGCCCACGGCCGTCTGGGTGTCGAACAACCTCGACAACACCGTCTCGCGCATCGACCCGGCGACACGGAAGGTCGTCGCGACGATCCGGGTCGGCCAGGGCCCGGAGAACGCGGCGGTCGCTGCGGACGGCACCGTGTTCGTCCCGAACGTCCAGGGCGACACCGTCTCGCGGATCGACCCCGCGACGAACACCGTCGTCGACACGATCGCCGTCGGCTCGAAGCCGTTCCCCGCCGCGACGGCGTTCGGCGACGTCTGGGTGCCGAGCAGCGGCGGCTCGGACGTCTACCGCATCCACGTCGGCTGAGCCGCCGCCGCGGCGAGACGCCTAGATCTCGAGCCGGTACATCGGGACGAGGCGCCGCTCGGTCTCGGTGTCGATGTGCGCGACGACCTCGACGTACGGCTCGAGACCGCTGCCGCGGAGCTTCGCCTTGAGCAGCCCGTCGACCTGGAAGATGCCGGAGCTGTTGTTCATCAGGATCTCGATCTTGATCGGCCGGTCGTCGCCGTCCGAGATCGTCACGTCCTCGATCGCGGCGGCGGAGAGCGAGTGCATCGAGACGCTTCCCTTCTCGAACGGGATGCGGGAGCGGCCCTTCGCCATGTCGAGCGCGTCGGCGACGCGGACGATGCCGGCGTCGACGGTGAGCGGCTCGCCGTCGGCGCGGTGGCTGATGATCGCCTGGAGCACCTCCGAGGCGATCACCGTGAGGTTCGGCTCCTCGTAGATCCCGGCGAGGAGCTCGCGGATCTTCGGCTCCGAGAGGAAGAGCGAGAAGTCCTCGTGGCCGTGGCGGTGGATCGACATGCCGACGCAGTGGAGGAGCGCGGCGAGGACGACGACGATCTCCGCGTCGTTCTGGTCGAGCCCGAAGTCGCGGACGAGGCCCGGCTCGACGCCGTGCTTCGTCAGCTGGCGGAGGAGCTTGAGCGCGATGTTCGTGACGATCTGGATGTGCACCCAGGAGTGGTCGTTGATCTCCATCCGGGCGACCGCGTTGACGTTCGAGACGTGCCACCAGCCCTTGAGCTGGTCGTCGGCGTTGACGCGCTCGATCAGCGTCCGGAGCTTCCGGTTGCCGCGGACGGGGACGTTGATCCGCATCCGCTCGACCGCTTCGGCCGGCGTGAGCCGCGTCTCGTGCTGCGCCTCCTCCGAGACGGGCTGCTCGATGCGCTCTACCGTCTCGTCGTCTAGGCGTTCGGACATGCGGCGAAGTCTATTTGGGCGGCTCTTCGTCCCAGACCGAGCGCCACGTCTCACGCGGCGGTCCCTCGGGCAGCACGGGGCGCTCCGGCTCGGTCAGCCGGTAGTAGAGGACGGTGAGGACGTGTGCGGCGTACGGCGTCGTGATCGCGGCGGCGACCGTCCCGCCGATCCAGACCGACGCGAACGGCGGCAGCGAGCTGAACGGGACGTGGAGCGCGAGGCTCGCGAGCCCGGTGAGGAGCGTCGTGATGATCACGAGCACGAGGACGCGGCCGGTCTGGCCCTTGACGAGCTGGCTCGAGCGGGCGAAGGCGTCGCGCGCGCCGCGACCTTCGATCATCACGAGGGGCACGATCAGCGACCAGCGGGCGATCGCGATCAGGCCGGGGACGATGAACAGGAACAGCCCGGCCGCGATGCCGATCCCGTAGAGGAGCGAGGAGCCGAGGAGCGTGCCGAGCCGGCCGCGCGTCCGGTCGTAGTAGACGCCGATCGAGGCGGGCTCGCGCGACTCGTGCAGGTCGCGGACGACCTCGACGAGGGCGCCCTGGACGAGGAGCTGGCCGGCGAGGGAGAGGACGATCGCGACGAGCGGAGGAGCCGCGCTGTGACTCCTGAAGGCGAACGCCTCGGCGAGGGCGACGACCGCGAAGACGAGCCCCGCGACGACGATCGAGCGCAGCCAGAGACGCTTGTAGACGTCGAACGCCTCGCCGAGAACCTCGGAGATCACGCAGCGGCCCAGTCGCCGTAGAGGCTCGTGTAGAGGCCCCGCTTGGCGAGGAGCTCGTCGTGCGAGCCCTGCTCGATCACTTTCCCGTGCTCGAGCACGACGATGAGGTCGGCGTCGCGGATCGTCGACAGGCGGTGGGCGATGACGAACGACGTCCGGTCGGCGAGGAGCGTGCGCAGCGCGCGCTCGATCGTCCGCTCCGTCCCGATGTCGACCGACGAGGTCGCCTCGTCGAGGATGAGGATCCGCGGATCGGCGAGCAGGGCGCGCGCGAAGGCGACGAGTTGGCGCTGCCCGAGCGAGAGACGGGAGCCGCGCTCGCCGAGCTGCGTCTCGTAGCCGTCCTCGAGCCGCAGGATGAACTCGTGCGCGCCGACCGTCTGCGCCGCGCGGACGATCTCGTCCGCGTTCGCGCCGGGCTTGCCGAAGGCGATGTTCTCCGCGACGGTGCCGGCGAAGAGGAACCCCTCCTGCGGGACGATCCCGAGCTGGCGGCGCAGCGAGTCCTGCGTCACGTCGTTGAGGTCGACGCCGTCGATCGTGATCCGGCCGCTCGTCGGCTCGTAGAAGCGCGCGAGGAGCTTGGCGATCGTCGACTTGCCCGCGCCGGTGTGACCGACGAGCGCGACCGTCGTCCCGGCGGGGACGTCGAGGTCGATCCCGTGCAGCACCTCCTCGCCGGTCGTGCCGCCACGCAGTCCGTAGGCGAAGCGCACCGCGTTGAAGTTGACGTGCCCGGCGATCCGGTCGAGCGGCCTCGCGCCGGGCTTGTCGACGATCTCCGGCTCCTCGTCGAGCACGCCGATGATCTTGTCGAGCGCCGCCGTCGCCGAGAGGAACGTGTTGTAGAGCTGCGACAGCTGCTGGATCGGGTCGAAGAAGTTGTTGACGAGGAGCATGAAGAAGAAGAGCGTCGCGAGCCCGGCCTTCGTCGGGTGCTGGAGGTAGCTGTAGCCGCCGTAGCCGAGCACGACCGCGAGCGCGAGCGTCGCGAGGAAGCTGACATACGGGAAGTAGAGGGCATTGAGGACGACCGTCTGCATGTTCGAGTCGCGGTAGCGCTTCGCGACGACGCGGAAGTTCTCCGTCGCGAGCTCCTCGCGCGTGAACGCCTGCACCATCCGCATCCCCGCGATGTCCTCCGCGAGCGTCGCGGTGACGAGGCCGAGCCGCTCCCGCACGTCGGCGTACGCCCGCGCCGAGCGTGAGCGGAAGAGCGCCGTGCCGATGCTCATGAACGGGATCACCGCGAGCGTCGCGAGCGCGAGCCGCCAGTCGTAGATGAGCAGGAGGACGGCCGTGCCCGTGAGGAGCAGCGTGCTCTGGGCGAGCGTCGTGACACCGTCGGTGACGAGCTGGTCGATCGCCTCGACGTCGTTCGTCATCCGGCTGATGAGGACGCCGGCGCGGTTCCGCTCGTAGAAGCCGAGCGAGAGCTTCTGGAGGTGGCCGAAAAGCTCGGTCCGCATGTCGGCGAGGATCCGCTCCCCGACCCAGCCGGTCATGTACGTCTCGACGTACGTCATCCCCCAGTTCGCGAGCCCCGCGACGATGAAGATGACGATCACGATCACGAGCTTGCTGCCGGTGTTGTGGCCGATCGCGTCCTCGAGCGCGTACCGCGCGAGGACCGGCGGAGCGAGCGCCGCCGCCGTCGCCGTGAGGAGGGAGAAGAGCGAGAAGAACGTCCGTGTCGGGTAGCGCCGCGTGAGTCGCCAGAGGACGCTCATGCGCCGCCGCGTCGTCGACCACGACCAGTCGTCGACCTCCTCGGCGGTGTGCCGCTTCATGTAGCCGCCCGGCTGATGAACCCTCACGACATGTCGCTTTCTCCCATGTCCGGTGCCAGGCACCGGACATGGCTGATCCGGCCGGCGGAATGCGGCTGAGCGGGGCTTTTCAGCGCTGGCATGTCTCGGGTGGACACGTCCGGTGCCTGGCACCGGACGTGTCTCGGCGGGACGTGTCTCATGCGACCTCTTCCACGTCGCCGCGCGCCTCGACCGCGTCCGCGAACTGGCGCTCGAGGAGGCCGTGCTCGTAGATCTCCCGGTAGACGGGGCTCGTCTCGAGCAGCTCCTCGTGCGTGCCGCGAGCGGCGATCCGCCCGTCGTCGAGGACGACGATCTCGTCCGCGAGGGCGATGGTCGAGAGACGGTGCGCGATGATCAGCGTCGTCCGGCCGCGCATCACCTCGCGCAGCCCGGCGCGGATCTGGGCCTCCGTCGTCGCGTCGACGGAGGCGGTCGCGTCGTCGAGGATCAGGATGCGCGGGTCGAGGGCGAGCGCGCGCGCGATCGCGACGCGCTGCCGCTGCCCGCCGGAGAGCGTGATGCCGCGCTCGCCGATCACCGTGTCGTAGCCCTGCGGCAGCCGCTCGACGAACTCGTGCGCCTGTGCGAGCCGCGCGACGCGCTCGATCTCGTCGTCCGACATCCCCGGCCGGCCGAAGGAGATGTTCTCCCGCACGGTCGTCGAGAAGAGGAACGGATCCTGCGGGATGACGCCGATCTCGCGGCGGAGCGAGTTGAGCGTCACGTCGCGGACGTCGACGTCGTCGACGAGTACGCGGCCCGAGTCGACGTCGTAGAACCGCGGCACGAGCGAGGCGAGCGTCGTCTTGCCAGAGCCGGTGTGCCCGATCAGGGCGAGCGTCGTGCCGGGCTCGAGCGCGAGGTCGAGGTCGTGCAGCACGGGCCGTCCCTCGCGGTAGGAGAAGGAGACCTTCTCGAAGCGGATCGAGCCGTCGCCGGGCGGCAGCTCGACCGCGCCCGGCTTGTCCGCGACCTCCTCCGGCTCGTCGAGCACCTGGAAGATCCGCTCGCCCGACGCCGTCGCGCGCTGCGACTGGCCGATCCACATCCCGAGCGACCGGAGCGGCGTGACGACCATGCCGAGGTAGATGTTGAAGCTGACGAAGTAGCCGACCGGCAGCGTCCCGCGCGCGACCATGCGGGCACCGAGCAGGAGGACGGCCGCCTGCGCGAGCAGCGGCACGAAGGAGAGGAGCGGCACGTATGTCGCGCGCTGCCGGTTCGCGTGGATCGTCTGCCCGAAGAGGGCGTTGTTGCGGACGGCGAACTTCGCCTCCTCCGCAGGCTCCTGCGCGAACGCCTTGACGACGTGGACGCCGACGATGTTCTCCTCCGCCACGGTGGCGACGTCGGCGAGCTTCTGCTGCACGTCGCGCAGCGTCGGGTGGGCGATGTGGCTGTAGCGGTAGGCGAGCGCGATGAGGAACGGCATGACCGCAAGGACGATGAGCGCGAGCCGCCATTCGAAGAAGAAGAGGACGACGCTCACCGAGACGACGGTGAGGATGTTCTGGAAGAAGAAGATCAGCCCGTAGCCCAGGAAGAAGCGCACGCCCTGCAGGTCGACCGTCGCGCGCGACATCAGCTGGCCGGTCTGGTGGCGGTCGTAGAAGCCGAACGAGAGGCGCACGAGATGGGCATAGAGGCCCTGGCGCATGTCCATCTCCACGTCGAGGGCCTGCTTGCCGGAGATGAGACGCCGGCCGAGCATCAGCGCGGCCGAGACGAAGCCGAGCGCGGCGATCAGTCCGACGTAGAGCCAGAGCTTGTGCGTGTCGCGGTGGAGCAGCGCCTGGTCGATGACCTGCTTCCCCGTCATCCAGATCAGCGCGATCTGCGCGGCCTGCGAGCCGGTCGCGAGCACGATCGAGAAGACGAGCCCCCGCTTGTAGGGCTTGAGGAAGGAAAGAAGCCGCGCGAACGTGCGGCGGTACGGGACCGCACTCATCGGCTTTGAATGTACCGACGGCGCTCTATGCTCCTCCGATGGCCGATCTGGAGCGCAACAAGGCGGTCACGCGGGCGATGTTCGAGGATCTCTGGCGCGACCACCGGCTCGAGCGCGGGGAGGCGCTCGTCGCACCCGACTTCGTCCTTCACATCTGGGGGGAAGAGAAGCGCGGGCGGGACGGGATGGCGCACGCGCTCGAGAACGTCTGGCTCGCTGCCTTCCCGGATCTCTCGTGCGCGGTGCTCCTCCAGATCGCGGAGGGAGATCTCGTCGCCGACCACGTGACGTTCAGCGGCACGCACACCGGTGCGCCCTTCCACGGCATCGAGCCGAGCGGCGCGGCGTTCACCTTCACGCAGACGACGATCTCCCGGATCGAGGACGGCCGGGTCGCCGAGGTCTGGGAGGACTTCGACTGGCGCGGCCTCGTCCAGCAGCTCCGCGGATGACCGAGTTCGAGACGGAGGCGGAGCTCCCCGCGGCCGACTACCTGCGGCTGCGCGAGGCCGTCGGCTGGCGGAGCGTCGACTGCGACGAGCCGACCCTCCGCGCGTCGCTCGCTCTGACGTGGAACGTCGTGGCGCGGGAGGACGGCGAGGTCGTCGGGATCGGCCGGCTGCTCGACGACGGAGCCTTCTACGCCACCGTCTGGGATGTCATCGTCGTGCCGGAGGCGCAGCGGCGCGGGATCGGCACGGCGATCCTCGAGCTTCTCCTCGAGCGTGCGGCCGGCCGGTCGATCGTCGCCCTCGTCGCGAGCCCGGCGGGCAAGCCGCTCTACGAGCGCTACGGCTTCTCGAGCGACGACGGCCGCGGCGTCGCGATGCTCATGCGCCCGAACGGCTAGAGCAGCGCGAGCTCGCTGCGGACGACGGCTGTTGCCTTCTCCAGGCGCTCGCGGTTGGCTGGCACGTTGAGCCAGCCGCTCGCGCCGGACGGATGCGGGAGCGGGATCACGGTCGCGTCGCCGCGCTCGTAGCGCTCGCCGACGCACGGGGTCAGCGACGTAAGGCCGAGGAGCCGGCGCAGCGCGAGCCCGCCGACCGTGACGATGAGCCGCGGCCGCAGCAGCTCGAGCTCCCAGTCCCGCCAGAACTCGCAGAGCTCCTGCTCGCGCGGCGCCGGGGTCCGGTCGCCGCGGCCGGTCGGCGCCCGGCCGGGGTAGCAGCGCGTCACCGAGGCGCAGTAGAAGGTCGCGTAGAACTCGTCTTCCTCGAGCTCGAGCCAGCGGCGGAGCGTCCGGCCGGCGCGGCCGCGCCACGGCAGCCGCTCCTCGCCCTCGACGACGCCGGGAGCCTGGCCGAACATGTAGGCGCGCTGTCCCGTTCCCGGCGCGTGGACGGGAAGCGACTCGAGCGGGAAGCCGGCCTCGACGCAGGCGCGGCAGCGGGACAGGTCGCGCTCGAGCGAGGCGAGCGAGCGGTACGACGACTTGCGGGCGGTCATCGAGGCGGAGCGTAGGCTGCCTGCCGATGCTGCCGCTCGAGGCCGTGCCGAACTTCTCCGAGGGCCGCGACCGCGCCACGGTCGACGCGATCGCCGCCGCGATCTCCGCCCGCGCGCGGCTGCTCGACGTCCATAGCGACGAAGACCACAACCGCTCCGTGTTCACCCTCGTCGGGGCGGAGGACGAGATCGTCGCGGCGCTTCTCGCGGCGATCGCGGTGGCGCGCGAGCGGATCGACCTCCGCCGCCACGAGGGCGCTCATCCCCGCATCGGCGCCGCCGACGTGGTTCCCGTCGTCCCGGTCCGCCCGGACGACGCCGAGCGCGCGCGCGCGACGGCGCTCGAGCTCGCGCGGCGGGTGGGGGAGGAGCTCGCGCTGCCCGTCTTCCTCTACGCCGACCTCGCGCCGGGGCGCGGCCCGGCCTTCTTCCGGCGCGGCGGCCCGGACGAGTTGCAACGCCGGATCGACGCGGGGGAGCTCGCGCCGGACTTCGGGCCCTCTCGCCTGGACGAGAGCGCGGGCGGCGTCATCGTCGGAGCGCGTCCGCCGCTCATCGCCTTCAACGTGAACCTCGCCGGCGACGACCTCGCCGCGGCGCGCGAGATCGCGGCCGGGGTACGGGAGCGGGACGGCGGCTTCCCCGGCGTGCGCGCGCTCGGCTTGCTGCTGCCGCGGGCCGGCCACGCCCAGGTCAGCCTCAACGTCGAGGACTGGCGGGCGGCGCCGCTCCACGAGGTTGTCGCCGCGGTCGAGCGGGAGGCGGCGGCGCGCGGGGTCGCGGTGACCGGCTCCGAGCTCGTCGGCCTGCTTCCCGCCGGCGCGGCCGTCGCGGCGGCCGGCGAGCTCCTGCGGGTGGCGGGGCTCGACGTCTCCCACGTCCTCGAGCTCCGGCTGCTCGACGCGTAGTGGCGGCCGGCCGCGGCGACGCCGCCCCGGCCGGCGTCTTGGCACGGCGAGTGCGGCAAAGCCGCCACAAAGCCGCGACGGACACGCGACGCTTGCCGCGTTAGCGTTTCTGAAGGGGCCGCGACGCCCCTTGGGGGCACGTAGAGGCACGGACGGAGCGGGCCGCGTCCTACACTCGCGCCGTGGCGCAGCGGACGGCGATCGGTCTGACCGGCGACGACCTGACGGTCGACGATGTCTGGGCCGTCGCGGTCGACGGCGCCGCCGCCAGGCTGACCGATGCCGCGCGGGAGAAGATGCGCGCCGCACGCGAGCTCGTCGAGCGCGCAGCCCACGGCAGCCGCGAGCACACGTACGGCGTCAACACCGGCTTCGGCCGCTTCGTCGCCGTCGCGATCCCGGAGGAGGAGACCGGGGAGCTGCAACTGCGACTCCTCCGCTCGCACGCCTGCGGCGTCGGCGAGCCGTACCCCGACGAGGTCGTCCGCGCCGCCCTCCTCCTCCGCGCGAACGCGCTCGCGAAGGGCAACTCGGGTGCCCGCGTCGAGACTGTCGAGCTGCTCCTCGCGCTCCTCGGGCGCGGCGTTCTCCCTGTCGTGCCGAGCCGCGGCTCGGTTGGCGCCTCCGGCGATCTCGCGCCGCTCGCGCATCTCGCGCTGCCGCTCGTCGGCGAAGGGGAGGCGTGGTTCGGCGGCGAGCGCCTGCCCGGCGGAGAGGCGCTCGAGCGCGCCGGCCTCGATCCCGTGCGCCTCGAGGCTAAGGAGGGGCTCTCGCTCATCAACGGGACGCAGTTCATGGCCGCGATGCTCGCGCTCGGGCTCGTCCGCGCCCGGCGCCTCGCGCGTGCGGCGGACGTCGCGTGCGCGCTCTCCATCGAGGCGCTGCAGGGCTCGCGGACGTCCTTCCTCCCGCAGATCCACGCCCTCCGCCCGCTGCGCGGCCAGGCGGCGTCAGCGGCGAACGTCCTCCGGCTGCTCGACGGCTCGGCGATCATCGAGGCGCACCGCTGGTGCGACAAGGTGCAGGACGCGTACTCGCTGCGCTGCGCGCCGCAGGTGCACGGCGCGAGCCGCGACCTCCTCGACTACGCGGACTACACCGTCAGTGTCGAGCTCAACGCAGCGACGGACAATCCGCTCGTCCTCGTCGACAGCGAGGAGCTCGTCTCGAACGGCAACTTCCACGGCCAGCCGCTCGCCTTCGCGCTCGACACGCTCGCGATGGCGGTGTCGGAGCTCGCGAGCATCTCCGAGCGGCGGATCGAGCGGCTCGTCAATCCGAACCTCTCCGACGGCCTGCCCGCCTTCCTCACGACTCACGGCGGCCTCAACAGCGGCTTCATGATCCCGCAGTACGTCGCGGCCTCCCTCGTCTCGGAGAACAAAGCGCTGTGCCACCCCGCGTCGGTGGACTCGATCCCGACGAGCGCGGGGCAGGAGGATCACGTCTCGATGGGGAACGCCGCGGGGCTCAAGGCGTGGCAGGTGCTCGCGAACGCCGAGCGCGCGGTCGCGATCGAGCTGCTCGCCGGGGCGCAGGGTGTCGAGTTCCACGCGCCGCTCGAGCCGGGAGTCGGAGGACGCGCAGCGCGCGCGGCGGTGCGCGAGCTGTCGCCGCGCCTGAAGGACGACCGGCCGCTCGCGGCGGACATCGAGGCGGTCGCGGTCGCGATCCGGGACGGCTCGATCGTCGCTGCGGTCGAGGCGGAGACGGGAGACCTCGCATGAGCACGACGGCGTCGCTCGCCGCCCGGGTCGACGCGCTCTGCGGCGACCTCTCCTCGATCCGGGCGCCGCGCGGTACGGAGCTCAACGCGCGCCAGTGGTCGACGGAGGCTCCGCTCCGGATGCTCCTGAACAACCTCGACAAGGAGGTCGGCGAGCGGCCGGAGGAGCTCGTCGTCTACGGCGGCTCCGGCAAGGCGGCGCGGAACCACGAGGCGCTCCGCGCGATCGTCGGCTCGCTGCTCGAGCTCGGGCCTGACGAGACGCTCCTCGTCCAGAGCGGCAAGCCTGTCGGCGTCTTCACAACGACCGAGTCGTCGCCGCGCGTCCTGATCGCAAACTCGCTCCTCGTCCCGAAGTGGGCGACGTGGGACGAGTTCCGGCGGCTCGAGGCGGAGGGGCTGACGATGTTCGGCCAGATGACCGCCGGCTCGTGGATCTACATCGCGAGCCAGGGGATCCTGCAGGGGACGTACCAGACGTTCGCCGCCGCCGGCGAGAAGCACTTCGGCTCGCCCGACCTGCGTGGCCGGACGGTTCTCACCGCCGGCCTCGGCGGCATGGGCGGCGCGCAGCCGCTCGCCGCGACGATGGCCGGCGCGGCCATCCTCTGCGTCGAGGTCGACCCGGCGCGCATCGAGCGGCGGCTCGAGACGCGCTACCTCGACGAGGCGGCGGACTCCCTCGACGACGCGCTCGCGCGGATACGCGCGGCGGCGGCGGAGCGGCGGCCGCTCTCCGTGGGCGTGCTCGGCAACGCCGCCGACGTCGTGCCCGAGCTCGCCGAGCGCGGCGAGGAGTTCGACCTGATCACCGACCAGACGGCCGCGCACGACCCGCTGACCGGCTACATCCCGCGCGGCTACTCGGTCGAGGATGCCGCCGCCTTGCGCTCGTCCGATCCGGACGAGTACCTCCGGCTGGCGCGGGAGTCGATCGTCCGCCATGTCGAGGCGCTGCTCGAGTACGTCCGACGCGGCGCCTATGTTTTCGATTATGGCAACAACCTGCGGGGTGAGGCGCTTGAGGGTGGCGTAGCGGAGGCCTTCTCATACCCGGGCTTCGTCCCGGCCTATATCCGGCCGCTCTTCTGTCGCGGCATCGGGCCGTTCCGCTGGGCCGCACTCTCGGGCGACCCGGCGGACATCGGCGTCATCGACGCGGCGCTGCGGGAGCTGTTCCCGGACGATCCGCTCCTGCAGCGGTGGCTCGAGCTGGCGCCCGACCGGGTGGCGTTCCAGGGGCTGCCCGCCCGGATCTGCTGGCTCGGCTACGGCGACCGCGCGAAGGCGGGGCTCGCGATCAACGAGCTCGTGCGCAGCGGCGCGGTCAAGGCGCCGGTCGTGATCGGACGGGATCACCTCGACGCCGGCTCCGTCGCCTCCCCGTACCGCGAGACGGAGGCGATGCGGGACGGCTCCGACGCGATCGCCGACTGGCCGATCCTCAACGCGCTCGTCAACGTCGCGGCGGGAGCGACCTGGGTGAGCGTCCACCACGGCGGCGGCGTCGGGATCGGCAACGCGATCCACGCGGGCATGGTCGTCGTCGCGGACGGGACCGAGGCGCAGGCCGAGCGGCTCGAGCGCGTGCTCACGACCGATCCGGGCACGGGCGTCATGCGTCACGCCGACGCGGGCTATCCCGAGGCGATCGAGGCTGCCGAGGACGGCGGCCTGCGGATCCCGCGCGCTCCGAGCGACACGTGACGCGGCGGCTGCTCGTCCGCGATCTCGCCCAGGTCGCGACTGCCGCGGGGCGCGAGGCGCCGCTGCGGAGGCGGGCGCTCGGCGACATCGAGGTGCTCGAGGACGCGTTCGTCCTCTGCGCCGGCGAGACGATCGAGTCGGTGGGGCGGATGCGCGACCTGCCGGCACTCGACGGCGACGTCGTGGAGCTCGACGGCCGCGGCCTCTGTGCCGTGCCGGGCCTTGTGGATTGCCACACGCACGCGGCCTTCGGCGGCGACCGCGTCGAGGAGTTCTCGCTCCGCGCCGGCGGGGCGAGCTACGAGGAGCTGCACGCGGCCGGCGGCGGGATCCTGTCCACCGTTCGCGCGACGCGCGCGGCGGGCGAGGACGGTCTGCGGACCGCGGTCGAACACCACCGCGACTGGATGCGCCGCATGGGCACGGCGACGTTCGAGGGCAAGTCCGGCTACGGGCTCGACAAGGACACCGAGCTCGCGTCCCTGCGCGCCGTCCAGAGCGCGGGCGGGATCCCGACGTGGCTCGGCGCTCATGCCGTGCCGCCGGAGTTCGACGATGCCGACGCGTACCTCGACTTCGCGTTGAGCGACGTCCTGCCCGAAGCCGCGCAACTCGCCGAGGCGGCGGACGTCTTCCTCGAGCGCGGCGCCTTCGACGTGGCACAGGCGCGTCGCTACCTCGAGGCGTGCCGCGACGCCGGGCTCGCGCTCCGCCTGCACGGCGACCAGTTCACGGAGTCCGGCGCGATCCCGCTCGCGATCGAGCTCGGCGCCCGCTCGGTCGACCATCTCGAGGCGACCGGGGAGGAGGGCATCCGCGCCCTCGCGGCGAGCGACGTGACCGGCGTCCTGCTGCCGGCGAGCGCGCTGTTCCTCGATCGCCCGATGCCGCCGGCGAGGCTGCTCGTCGACGCGGGTGCGGCGATCGCGCTCGCGACCGACTTCAACCCCGGTAGCGCCTTCACCGAGAGCCTCCCGCTCGTGATGTCCCTCGCGTGTACGCAGCTCCACCTCTCGCCTGCGGAGGCGCTCGACGCCTGCACGGTCAACGCGGCCCACGTCCTCGGCCGCTCCGACCGGATCGGACGCCTCGCCCCCGGCTACCGCGCCGACATCGCGCTCCTCGACGCGCCCGACTGGCGCTATCTCGCCTACCACCTCGGCGGGCGGGTGGTGGAGAAGGTCATCCTCGGCGGCGAGCTAGCCTGACGCGTCATGCCGACGAGGAAGCAGCGCCGGAGGGCCCAGAAGGAACGCCGTCACGAGTACGAGACCGTCTGGGTCGACGAGGAGGGCAACGAGCTCGAGGAGCCGCCGGAGGAGGCGCTCGCTCCCGCCCGCGAGAAGCGCTCCGATGACCGGTCAAGAGCCCAGTCGAAGAGCCAGTCGCGCGGCGGGCGGGCCGGCCGGACGCCGCCCATGCCGTCCTGGTCGCGCGCCGCCAAGCGCTCCGTGATCCTCGGCGTCGTGATCTTCGCCGTCTTCATGCTCCTCAACTCGAAGAGCGGCAGCAGCGGCACCGACCGCCTCGTGACCTCGCTCGTCGTCGCCGTGATCTACACGGCCCTTTTTATCCCGTTCACCTTCTACGTCGACCGGTGGACGTACCGGCGCTGGGAGAAGGCCCAGGCGGCCAGGAAGCGCTGAGGTCCCCGGCCGCGGCCCTCACGGCGCGCGATTCGACTCCTTCCGGCACCGTCGAGCGGGCGAACCACGAGCCACTAGACTCGCCGCCATGCCGCTCGTGGTGGACAGATACGCGCTCGGACCGCTCCAGACGAACTGTTACGTCGTCCGCTCCGACCGCGCCGCCGACCAGGCGGCGGTGATCGACCCGGGCGGCGACGCGGCCGATCTGCGGCTCGAGCTCGCCCGCCTCGGTACCGCGACGGGGGGGATCCTGATCACGCACGGCCACTTCGACCACCTCGGCGGCGTCGCCGACCTCGCGGAGGGGACGGGCGCCGAGGTCTGGATGCCGGAAGGGGAGCGGGAGCGGCTCGAGCGGTTCACCGAGTTCGCCCCCGTCGGCGTCGCCGGCCGCGCTCACGCGCCCGAGCATCTCGTCGCGGGAGGGGAGATGGTCGAGGTCGCCGGCATCGCCTTCGAGTGTCTCGCCGTCCCCGGCCACTCGCCCGCCCACGTCGCCTACTACGCGGACGGAGAGCTGTTCAGCGGCGACCTCCTCTTCGCCGGCTCGGTCGGCCGCGTCGACCTGCCCGGCGCCGACTGGGACACGCTGCTCGACTCGGTGCGGATGCTCGCCGACCGCCTCCCGCCCGAGACGGTCGTCCACCCGGGCCACGGCCCCGAGACGACGCTCGGGATCGAGCTCGCGCGCAATCCGTTCCTCGCAGAGCTTCGCGCGGCGGCTGGAAGCATCGGCGGCGAAGCCACCGATGCCCGGCTGGAAGACCGCGCCGCCTCCGGCGACGCTGGGGCATGAGCGAGAGGTTCCAGGCGCCGCGCGGGACGCACGACGTCCTGCCGGGCGACCGTCTCTGGTGGCGGATCGTCCGGACGATCGAGGAGCAGTGCGCGCAGTACGGCTGGTCGCGCATCCAGACGCCCGGTTTCGAGGAGACGGCGCTCTTCGAGCGGACGTCGGGCGAGGCGTCCGACGTCGTGCACAAGGAGATGTACACGTTCACCGACCGCAGCGACCGCTTGCTCACGCTGCGGCCGGAGGGGACGGCGCCGATCGCCCGCGCGTACGTCGAGCACGGCCTCGCGCAGGAGGCGCAGCCGGTCAAGGCGTACACGATCGCGCCGATGTACCGCTACAGCCGCCCCGGCAAGGGCCGCTACCGCGAGCACTGGCAGCTCTCGCTCGAGGCGATCGGCTCGGACGATCCCGCGATCGACGCCGAGGTGATCCAGTTCTACGCGGAGCTCCTCCGCCGGCTCGGCGTGACGGAGTGGTCGCTCCTCCTCAACTCGATCGGGGACGCGAACTGCCGGCCGCAGTACGTGCAGCAGCTCGAGCAGTGGCTCGACGCGCACCCCGAGCTCGGCGAGGACGAGGAGGTCGCGCACAAGCGGGCGACGAGCGTCCTCCAGGTCTTCGACGTCAAGAACGAGCGGCTCCGCGCGGCCCTCGACCTCGCCCCGAAGATCGGCGACAGCCTCTGCGACGCGTGCCGGGCACATTTCGACGCGGTCAAGCGCCACCTCGACGCGTACGGGATCCGCTACACGCTCGACTCGTCGCTCGTGCGCGGCCTCGACTACTACACGCGCACGACGTTCGAGTTCGTCGGGCGGGAGGAGAACGCCAACTCGTCGCTCGTCGGCGGCGGGCGCTACGACGGGCTCGTCGAGGAGGTCGGCGGGCCCCCGACTCCCGGCATCGGCTTCGGCGCCGGACTCGAGCGGCTCGTCCTCGCCATGGAGCGCGAGAACGCGACGGCGGAGGAGGCGGGCCTCGACCTCTTCGTGGCGTACGAAGAGCCGGCGCTGCGGGACGAGCTGCTGCCGCAGATCGCCGCCTGGAGAGCGGCGGGCCGCTCCGTCGACACCGACTACGCTGGCCGCTCGATGAAGGGTCAGCTCACGCAGGCGCAGCGGCTCGGCGCGGAGACCGTCGTCGTCGCGCGCGCCGACGGGACGTACGAGGTGCGGCGGCGTGGGGAGGACGACCGCGTCGTGACCGACCTCGCGGAGATCTAGGCGTGGCCTGGCGCGACGTCATGTGCGGCGAGCTGCGGGCCGAGGACGCCGGCAAGCGAGTCACGGTCGCCGGCTGGACCGACACGCGCCGCGACCACGGAGGGCTCGTCTTCGTCGACCTGCGCGACCACACCGGCAAGGTCCAGCTCGTCCTCAAGGAGACGGGCACCGCGCACGAGCTGCGCAACGAGTTCGTCGTCCAGGCCGAGGGCGAGGTCGTCGCCCGGGCCGCGGACGCCGTGAACCCCAACCTCGCGACCGGCGAGGTGGAGATCCAGGTCGACGAGCTGCGGATCCTCTCCCGCTCGACGCCGCTGCCGTTCCAGCTCGACGAGGAGAACGTCGACGAGACGCTCCGCCTCCGCTACCGCTGGCTCGACATGCGCACCGAGCGGATGCAGGCGAACCTCCGCCTCAACCACACGGCGATCTCGGCGATCCGGCGCGTGATGGACGAGCGCGGCTTCGTCGACGTCTGGACGCCGAGCATGACGCGCGGCACGCCCGAAGGCGCCCGCGACTTCCTCACGCCCGTGCGCCTGCAGCCCGGGAAGTTCTACGCCCTCGCGCAGTCGCCGCAGCTCTTCAAGCAGCTCTGCATGGTCGGCGGAATCGACCGCTACTACCAGATCTGCACCTGCTGGCGGGACGAGGATCTCCGCGCCGACCGGCAGTTCGAGTTCCGGCAGCTCGACCTCGAGATGGCGTTCGCCGAGCGCGACGAGGTGCTCGACGTGATGGAGGCCTGTGTCGTCGGCGCGTTCGAGGCCGCCGGACGGCGGCCTCCGCAGCGGCCGTTCCCGCAGCTGACCTACGCCGAGGCGATGCTCCGGTTCGGCTCCGACAAGCCGGACATGCGTTTCGGGATGGAGATCCAGGAGGCGACGGAGGTGACGCGCGACTCCGAGTTCGGCGTCTTCAAGAACGCGCCGTGCGTGCGCTATCTCGTCGTGCCGAAGACGTTCTCCCGCGCGGAGCAGTCGCGGCTGGAGGAGCTCGCGAAGGAGTGGGGCGCGAAGGGGCTCGCGAACCTCTCGCAGATCTCGAAGTTCCTCTCCGAGCGCGAGCTCGCCTCGTTCGGCGTGGAGGAGGGCTCGACCGCGCTCTTCGTCGCCGACGAGGAGGCCGTCTGCGCGCGCGTGCTCGGATTCCTGCGGCTGCACCTCGCGAACGAGCTCGATCTGATCCCGGGCGACGTCGACGTCTTCCACTGGGTGGTCGACTTCCCGCTCTTCGAGCCCAGCGAGGACGGCGGCTGGACGTTCATGCACCACGCCTTCACGGCGCCGAATCCGGAGTACGAGGCGACCTTCGAGGACGATCCGGCGAGCGCGCTCAGCCAGCATTACGACCTGATCTGGAACGGCTGGGAGCTCGGCTCCGGCTCGATCCGGATCCACGACGCGCCGGTGCAACAGGCCGTGTTTCGGGTGATGGGGATGAGCGAGGAGGAGCAGCGCTCGAAGTTCGGCTACCTCCTCGAGGCGCTGCAGATGGGGGCGCCGCCGCACGGTGGCTTCGCCATGGGCATCGACCGCTTCATCGCGAAGCTCGCGGGCGAGCCGGACATCCGCCAGGTGACCGCCTTCCCGAAGATCGCGAGCGGCGACGACCCGCTCACCGGAGCGCCGACGCCGTATCCCGACGAGGCGCTGCAGGAGCTCGGGATCCGCGTGATTGCTCCCCAGCCCGAGTAGCTGCCGGTACTCTCCTCCGGCTCGACCCCGTGCGCCCGAACCGGGCGAACATGTAGATCCAACGCTACGTGAAAGGGAGCTCGCGTCCCGACAGCGGCAGCGCCGCCGAAGGCAGGGCACCCACCTGGGAGACCAGGATCACATAGCTCGGCAAGGTCGCCGGGGTCGGGCTTCTCCTTTACCGTGGCTCGGATGCAGGAGCTTTTCGGGGACTCGAGCCGCGGCGGCGAGTGGGCGTCCGTCCGCCTGCGGGTGGACGGCGGCCGGATCGTCGAGGCGGACGCGCCCGGGGTCGAGCGCGAGCTCGCCGGTCTGACGCTGCTCGAGGCCGCCGCGGTCGGCGGCGAGACGCTCGCGGTCGACGCGCTCGCGAACGCGCTCGGGCCGGCGTTCCGCGCGGCGCCGTCCCCGATCCGCGTGGCGGTCGCGATGAGCGGCGGCGTCGACAGCGCCGTCGCGCTCCTCCGCTCGCTGCCGGACGCGGTCGGCGTGACGCTCCGGCTCTGGCTCGACCCGGAGGGGCCCGACTCCGAGCGCGCGTGCTGCTCGCCCGACAGCGTCATCGCCGCGCGGGAGACGTGCCACCGCCTCGGCGTCCCGCACGTGACGCTCGACCTGCGGGAGGAGTTCCGCCGCGCCGTCGTCGCGCCGTTCGTGCGCGGCTACGCGCGCGGCACGACGCCGAATCCGTGCATGCGCTGCAACGGCGCCTTCCGCTTCGCGGAGCTGCTCGCCTTCGCGCGGCGCGCGGGCGCGGCGACGCTCGCGACCGGCCACTACGCGCGGATCGTCGAGCGCGAAGGCCGGCTCCTGCTCGCCCGCGGCGCCGATCCGGCGAAGGACCAGAGCTACATGCTCGCCGCGCTCGACCCGAAGAAGCTCGCGCGCGTCGCCTTCCCGCTCGGTGAGCAGGACAAGGACGCGACCCGGGCCGAGGCCGAGCGCGCCGGCCTCGCCGCCGCCCGCCGGCCCGAGAGCCAGGAGGCGTGCTTCCTCGCCGGCGACGACTACCGCAGCTTCCTCGAGCGGCAGGGGCTCGCGCCGAGCGCCGGCGCGGTCGTCGACGAGGACGGCAACGAG
>DASRED010000002.1:0-6822 GCA_035652255.1 Gaiellaceae bacterium
CAACCATCCCGCCAGGGTCCCCGCCGCGCGCCGCCCGGCATCGGGGCATTCACGGGTCGGCTCGGGAGACTGAAAAGAGAGACGAAGAGCGAGAGAGAGCGGATGATGGGACTCGAACCCACGACCTTCTGCATGGCAAGCAGACGCTCTAGCCAACTGAGCTACATCCGCGTGGGACGGGAAGTCTAGCCGAGCTCGGCCCCGGGGCCGGCAGCGTCCAGAGCCTCGTTCACGAGCCGGTCGGCGAGCTTGTTCTCCTCCCGCCGGACCGCCGTGTAGGTCACCTTGCCGACCGCTCGCGCGTGCCGCGCGGCGTCGAGCGACAACGCGCGCAGCGCCTCGTTCTTGACGCGGTACTCGCCGGTCATCTGCTTGACGAGGAGCTCGGAGTCGGAGACGACCTCGACCTCCGGGATCTGCAGCTCGGCGGCTCGCGCGAGGCCCGCGACGAGCGCCCGGTACTCGGCGACGTTGTTCGTCGCCACGCCGATCGCCTCCCCGTGCGCTGCCAGAACCGTGCCGTCCTCCGCCTCGAGGACGTAGCCGAACGCCGCCGGGCCGGGATTCCCGCGCGCGCCGCCGTCGGTGAAGAGGCGCGCCTTCACGCGAGCGGATAGAGGTCGAACGCCGGCTCCTCGTACGGATGCGCCTCGCGGAGCGCCGCGACCACCGCGTCCGCCCGGTCGGCGGGAACGCGCGTCTCGACGCGCAGCTCGGCGACGCGCTCCTCGGTGCCGGCACGACCGACCGATGGCGCGGATCCCTCGCCGCCGAGGAACGTGCCCGTCCCCTCGGTGTACCACGAGCAGCGCGTGTAGTTGCCGATCACACCCGCGCCGGCGGCGAACACCGCCTCCCGCGTCGCGTCGAGGGCCTCGCGCGGAACGAACCACACGAGCTTGTAGCCGGCCACCTACTCCTCGGTGTCGATCTGGGCGCGCTGCAGCTTGCCGGAGTAGTCGACGTAGATCGACTTCCATTCCGTGAAGACGTCGAGCGCCGCCTGCCCTGCCTCGCGATGACCGTTCCCCGTGTCCTTCGTGCCGCCGAACGGGAGATGAACCTCGGCGCCGATCGTGCCCGCGTTGATGTACGTGATGCCGGCCTCGAGATCGCGCATCGCGCGGAAGGCGGCGTTGACGTCGCGCGTGAAGATCGAGGAGGAAAGGCCGTACTTGATGCCGTTCGCGACAAGGATCGCCTCGTCGAGGTCGCCGACCGGGATGAGCGCCGTCGTCGGGCCGAAGATCTCCTCCTGCGCGATGCGCATCCCCGGCTCGACGTCCGCGAAGATCGTCGGCCGGTAGAAGAAGCCCTTGCCGAGGTCGCCGTCGGATGCGATCTCGCCGCCGGTGAGGAGCTTCGCGCCCTCGTCCTTGCCAATCCCCGTGTACGAGTCGATCTTCTCGAGCGAGCGCTGGTTGATGACCGGCCCGATGTCGGTGTCGTCCTCCCAGCCCGGCCCGAGCCGGAGCTTCTCGACGCGCTCGACGAGGCGCTTCTGGAGCTCGTCGTACGCGCCGCGCTGGACGATGACCCGCGACGCCGCGGTGCAGCGCTGGCCGGACGTGCCGAACGCCGACCAGACGATTCCGTCGACCGCGAGCTCGAGGTCGGCGTCGTCGAGGACGACGATCGCGTTCTTGCCTCCGAGCTCGAGATGGACGTGCGTGAGCGTGTCCGCCGCGTCCTTCAGCACCTGGACACCGGTCTCGCGGGAGCCGGTCAGCGTGATGACGCGGACGTCGGGATGGCGGACGAGTGCAGTGCCGACCGTGCCTCCGCCGCCGTGGACGAGGTTGACGACGCCGGCCGGGATCCCGGCTTCCGCGAGCAGCTCGACGAAGCGCTGCGCGAGCGCAGGCGTGTCGGACGCCGGCTTGAGGACGACGGTGTTGCCGCAGACCAGCGCCGGGATGAGCTTCCACGACGGGATCGCGACGGGGAAGTTCCACGGCGTGATCGCGCCGACGACGCCGATCGGCTGGCGGATGCTCATGTTCCACTTGTCGCGCAGCTCGGACGGCGTCGTGTGGCCGAACAGGCGCCTGCCCTCGCCGGCCATGTAGTACGTGATGTCGATCGCCTCCTGGACGTCGCCGCCCGCCTCGGCCTTCACCTTTCCCATCTCGTGCGTCATCAGGTCGGTGAGCGCGGCCTTCTCCTGCTCGAGGACGCGCGCGAGGCGGAAGAGGATCTCACCGCGCTTCGGCGCGGGCACGAGTCGCCACTCCGCGAAGGCCTCCTTCGCGACCGCGACCGCGCGGTCGACCTCCTCGGCTCCGGACTTCGGGAAGACCCCGATCGCGTCCCCGTTCGCCGGGCTCGTGCTCTCGAACGTCTCGCCGGACGCGGCGTCCACCCACTCGCCGCCGATGAAGTTCTTGTACGTCTGCGCTGTCGTCGTCGCCATACCACGAGCCTAGCTCCGCCCGCCACCGTCCCGTGGCACCACCGCACGCCAGCGTCACGTAAGGAACGTCGTGCGCACGACGCGGCGTAAGCCACCTGATCAAGCCGCACCATGCGTGACACTCTCGTAACGTGCCGTCGGCATGCCGACGGCACGGCTTATCAGTCGCGCGGTGCGCCGGTATCGGGGAAGCGGCCCGGATGGGCGCGGCGGCGGTCGCGCGTTTCGCGCTGCTCCTTGATCTCCGCGGTCGGTGTCTGCCCGCTCCGCCGGTCGCGGCCCTCGCGGCGATCGACGATGACGGTCACGTTCGGGTTGTCCCGGTAGTAGTCGACCATCTTGTCGTACAGCTCGTCGGCGAGCTCGCGCGGGATGACGCAGTAGATCACGGCGGAAGCGTACTCCTCAGCCCCCGCCGGTATAAGTGGCCGGATGCTGCGCCGTCATCTCTGGTGGCTCGCTCCGCTCGCCGGAGCCGCGATCGCCGGGGGAATCGTCGCCGCCGTCTCCCTCGGGGGCGGCTCGCCGCCCAAGCCGGCGACGACGGGACACCGGCACCTGACGCCGTCGAGCGCAGCGCTCTCCTTCCAGAACGCGATCACCGCCGTCGTCCGGGAGCTCTCGCCGTCCGTCGTCCAGATCCAGAACCCGCAGGGACTCGGCTCGGGCGTCGTCTTCGACACGAAGGGCGACATCGTGACGAACGACCACGTCGTCGCGGGAGGCGGCCCGTTCACGGTCACGGCGGGGAAGCACTCCTACGCCGCGACGCTCGTCGGCGCGTTCCCACCCGACGACCTCGCCGTCGTCCACGTCTCGGGCGCGAATCTCGCTCCCGCGACCTTCGCCGACTCGAGCAAGCTCGAGGTCGGGGACGTCGCGATCGCGATCGGCAACCCGCTCGGGCTCCGGTCGAGCGTCACCGACGGGATCGTCAGCGCCTTCCGGCAGGGCGTCTCCGAGGGGAACGGCGTCGCGCTGCCGCTCATGATCCAGACGAGCGCGCCGATCAACCCCGGCAACTCCGGCGGCGCGCTCTCGGATCTCGAGGGCCGCGTGATCGGGATCCCGACGCTCGCGGCGACCGACCCGGAGCTCGGGGGCGGCACGGCACCCGGGATCGGCTTCGCGATCCCGAGCAACCTCGCGAAGGACATCGCGTCGCAGATCGTCGAGTACGGCCACGTCGTCGCCTCCCACCGCGCCTATCTCGGCATCTACTCCGGCGACACCGGCGGCCAGGGCGTCTACATCAGCCGCGTCGTCGCGGGCGGGCCGGCCGCGAAGGCAGGGATCGTCGCCGGGGACGTGATCACCGAGATCGACGGCAAGGCGACGCCCACCGTCGACGCGCTGACGAGCGTCGTCTCGGAGCTGAAGCCGGGCACGACCGTCGAGATCGGCGTCGAGACGCAGGCGGGCAAGCATAAGAGCGTCCACCTGACCCTCGCCGCGTATCCCGGCGGCTAACAACCCGGCCCGCGCGGCGTATACGTAGGCAGTGACGCGAAGACGAACTCCGGTCCTGCTCGGTCTGCTCGCGGCCGCACTCGCCCTGCCCGCGTGTGCGAGCGCGCGGCATGCCTCGCCCTCGAACGCACATCACGCCGAAACGGCAACCGCGGCGCTCGGCGACCCGGCACGATTGCCACGAGCGTTTCCGCTGCCGTCCGGAGCGCGGCGCGTCCGGCAGCCCGTGATCGTCAACGGCGTCGTCCTCCACGGCCCTGTCGATCCGTCCCTCTTCCTCGCCGCGCACGCGACCTGGCGCGTGCCCCTCGCCTACTCCACCACGCTGGTGTACCTCGCGACGCACCGCCCGGCGCGCGTTCAGACGATCGCGGACCAGCGCGTCTATCGAACGGCGACGCAGAGTCGACAGCTCGTCTGGAAGTTCCCTCCAGTCCTGCATGTCGTCGGCATGCGAACGCTGACGGTCACCGTGCTCCGGCTGTCGAACCGCTCGACAGGGATCCAGCTGGACGGCGAGTCCGAGTTGACCCTCCGGCCGGCGATCGAGAAGGTGCCGAGTGGCGCACGGACGGTCTTGATCCAGCGGCCGCACTTCTTCCACAATCCGCCGCTCGACCGGGACCTCCGCGATCCGCGAACGGTACGGAAGCTCGTTGCGTGGCTCGACGCACTTCCGGTCTACACCTTGCAGGACAGATGCGAGGGCGGCCCGGTCGGAGTCCCTGCGACGACCGTCGCCTTCCGGGATGCGAGCGGCCGGGTCGTCGCCCGTGCTCTGCTCGGAAGCGGCTGCGGCCCCATCTCCTTCACCGTCCGGGGACGGACGGAGGCGCCACTGCGGAGCGCGCGGATGCCCCGGACGGTCGAGAACGCGCTGCGCTAGATCTTCGCGATCTCGGGGACGAGACGGCCCTCGTCCTCGATGTGCGCGTTCCAGGCCTTGAAGCCGGGCTCGAGCTCGTCCAGCTCGTGGCCGCGCCGCTCCAGGCGGACGGGCTGGCCCGAGTCCGGGCTGACGCGGTACTGGTACCAGGACAGCTCCCAGGCGACGGTGACCGCGAGCTCGCCGGCGCTGCCGGAGAGCGGCACGATGCTCGCCGTCGGCTCCCCGAGGCTCTTGGCGATGCCGCCGACGGTGCGCCGGTAGGCACTCGCGTTGAAGAGGTCGGCGGCCTCGAGCAGCGAGATCTCGTCCTCGGACAGGCGACGGAGGATCGGCTCCTGCTGCGCGAACCCCTCCTCGTCGCCCGAGCGGCTCAAGCCGAACAGCTCGGTGAAGCTCCGCTTGCGGCGGCGCTCGCCGCCGATCGTCGGCGTCGTCGGCGCGCCCTCCCTGATCCAGCCCGCCTCGACGGCGACGTCCTGGCAGAGCGGGCACACGTCGACGAGCTCGGCTCCCTCGGAGGGCGCGAAGCGTACGGCCCGCTCGCCCATCAGGAGTGTCCGCTCGCAGACGGCACAAGCGCGCGTCGTCGAGGCCTTCGTGACCCGCATCGGTCCCGAGTGTAGCCCGGCTTGCCCAGCCTCCCAAGCCACCGCTATTGTCTCTTACATGTGTAACTTACATGTAGCGGGATGAGAGGGCCTCGCTCGCGCCGGCACCAGCACGGACGCTGGCGCGTCCTCGCGCGCGTCGAGCGTTTCGCCGAGCCCGCCCTTCTCCTGCTCCTCCGCGAGCGGCCGGCGCACGGCTACGACCTCCTCGAACGCCTCCCCGAGCTGACGGGCGAGCCGCGCGTCGAGATGGGGAACCTCTACCGGCTCCTGCGCGCCCTCGAGGAGGAGGGGCTCGTCTCGTCCGAATGGGACGGCTCCTCGCCCGGTCCGGCGAAGCGCAGCTACACGATCACGCCCGCCGGCTCGCGCCTCCTCGACCAGTGGGCCGAGGCGCTGCGCAGCTCGCAGGAGCGCACATCCCGCTTTCTCGAACGGTACGAGGAGAGGAGGTGACCATGCACCATCGCCATCGACACGGCTGGGGCCACGGCCCGCGGGTTCTGTTCCGCGGCGGCTTCCCCAGCCGGCACGAGCTGCTCGAGCGGCTGGAGAACCACCAGCGCGACCTCGAGCAGCAGCTCGCCGACATCGCGGACGTGATCGCGCATCTGCGCGACCGCCCGGACGAGGCGCCGCAGCAGCAGGCCTAGAGGAGTCTTCGGAAGAGGCGCTAGGCGTGCGCCTCTTCCTTCTCCTTCTTCGTCTGCTCGATGATCTTCTGCGCGACGTGGGTCGGGACTTCCTCGTAGCGGAGGAAGTGCATCGAGTAGTCGCCGCGGCCGCCGGTCATCGAGGTGAGCGCCTGGGAGTACGTGAGGATCTCGGCCATCGGCACCTCGGCCTTGATCGTCGTCATGCCGGCGACCGGCTCCATGCCGTGCAGCCGCGCGCGCCGCGAGTTGAGGTCGCCGTTGACGGCGCCGACCGCGTCGTCGGGGACGGTGACGTCGACCTCCATGATCGGCTCGAGCAGCACCGGGTCGGCCTTCTGGTATGCCTCCTTGAACGCGAGCGAGCCGGCGATCTTGAACGCCATCTCCGACGAGTCGACGGCGTGCATCATCCCGTCGATCAGCGTCACGCGGACGCCGTACACGGGCGCGCCGGCGAGCTCGCCGTGCTCCATCGCCTCGCGCACACCCTTGTCGACGGCGGGCCGGAAGCCCTGCGAGATGACGCCGCCGACGATCTTGTCGACGAACTCGTAGGTCGCCGCCTCGCCGTCCGCGGCCTCGATCGGCTCGATCACGATCTCGCAGTCGCCGAACTGCCCGCGGCCGCCGGTCTGCTTCTTGTAGCGGTGCCGAGCGCGCGCGCCCTTGCGGATCGTCTCCTTGTACGGGACGCGCGGCGGGTGCAGCTCGACGTCGACGTGGAACCGCGACCGCAGCCGCTCCACCGCGACCTCGACCTGCATCTGCGTCAGTCCGGAGAGGAGC
>DASRED010000003.1:0-27263 GCA_035652255.1 Gaiellaceae bacterium
CTTGCGCATCTTGTCGACCATCTCGCGGTCGTGGGTGACCATGAGGATCGTCGTGCCGGCGCGGTTGATCCGGTAGAGGAGCTGCATGATCCCGACGCTCGTGTCGGGGTCGAGGTTCCCGGTCGGCTCGTCGCAGACGAGCAGCGGCGGGTGGTTGACGACGGCGCGCGCGATCGAGACGCGCTGCTGCTCGCCGCCCGAGAGCTCGTCGGGGAGGGAGTTCATCTTGTTCGCGAGGCCGACCATCGTCAGCACCTCCGGCACCTTGCGCCGGATCGAGGCGCGGCTCTCGCCCTGCACCTTGAGCGCGTACGCGACGTTGTCCGCCGCCGACCGGCTCGGGAGGAGCTTGAAGTCCTGGAAGACGCAGCCGATGTTCCGCCGCAGCAGCGGCACCTTCGTGCTCCGCAGGCGGCCGAGGTCGCGGCCGCCGACGATGATCTTGCCGCTCGTCGCGTCGAGCTCCTTGAGGAGCAGCCGGACGAGCGTCGTCTTGCCGGAGCCGGAGGCGCCGACGATGAAGACGAACTCGCCCTTGTCGATCCCGAAGCTGACGCGGTCGAGCGCGACGACGTCCGGCTCGTAGATCTTCGAGACGTCCTCGAAGACGATCATCGAGCCCGTCGCGGCCGGACGGCGGGAGGCCTGCTCCGGCACGGAGTCGGCAAGTACGGAGGTTTCCAGCTGCAGGTCTGTCACGTCGTGAGTCCGGCTTCACGCGCCGGGTCAGAGTGGCGAAGAGCCACCACTCTAGCGCGGATTTCGGCCGTTATTGGGCGTCTCCTGCCGTCTGCAGGAGGTAGGCCCGGATGAACCCGTCGAGGTCGCCGTCGAGGACGCCCTGCGCGTTGCCGACCTCGAAGCCGGTGCGCGCGTCCTTCACCTGCGTGTACGGGTGGAGGACGTAGCTGCGGATCGCGTTGCCGCCGAAGCCCATCGAGACGCCGCCGCGCTCGCGCGCGAGCTCGGCCTCCCGCTCCTCCTCCGCCTTCTCGGCGAGCCGCGAGCGGAGGATCTTCATTGCCGTGTCCTTGTTCGCGGACTGGCTCCGTTCGTTCTGGACGGAGACGACGATCCCGCTCGGCATGTGCGTGATGCGGACGGCGGAGTCGGTCTTGTTGACGTGCTGGCCGCCGGCACCGGAGGAGCGGAACGTGTCGATGCGGATGTCGTCGTCGTCGATCTCGACGTCGGCGGCCTCCTCGAGGAGCGGCGCGACGATCACCTGCGCGAACGACGTGTGGCGGCGGTGCGCCTGGTCGAACGGGCTGAGGCGGACGAGCCGGTGCTTGCCGCGCTCCGCCTTGAGGATCCCGTACGCGTTCTCGCCGCGCACCGTGACGGTCGCCGACTTGATCCCGTACTCCTCCCCCGGGCTCTGGTCGATGACCTCGGTCTTGAAGCCGCGCTGCTCGGCCCAGCGGAGGTACATGCGCAGGAGGATCTCCGCCCAGTCCTGCGCGTCGGTGCCACCCGCGTCGGCCTGGATCGCGAGCACGGCGTCGCCCGCGTCGTACTCCCCGGAGAAGAGCGCGTCCTCCTGCAGGCGTCCGAGCTCGTCCTGCACCTCGCGGAGCGTCGGCAGGAGCTCCTCCTCCGGGAACGTGCCGACGCCCTCCCGGAGGAACTCGACGTTCGAGCAGAGCTCGTCGTAGCGCTGGAGCTTCCGCTGCGTGCGCTGGTGCTCGGCGCTGAGGCGCGCGGCGCGCTGCTGGTCGTTCCAGAAGTCTGGCTGGTTGAGCTCGGTCTCGAGCTCGGCGAGGCGGGCCTTCAGCGAGGCGGGGTCAAAGGTAACCACGGACCCAGTCGAGCTGGGCCCCGATCTCCTCGAGCTGCTCGTCGAACGGGATCTGAACGTCGTCGGCCATCGCGCCGGTCATCCTAGGCCACGCACCCTTGTATCGAGCGGCACCTTGTCCTATCGTCGGGCGATGCGGATCGTGGCGCCTCTCGCAGTCGCTCTCGCTCTTGCCGTTCCGGCGGCGGCGCTTTCCGCCGTCCGGGGCGCGCCGAAGCCGTGCACCCTGATCAGCAAGGCGAACGCCTCGAAGCTCCTCAAGGCGCCGGCGAAGGCGTACCCCGCGCGTGCGCACGACGGCGGCACGATCTGTCTCTGGATTGCCTCTACGGGCCGTCTCCAGATCGACGACGGCCCGAGCTCGCTCTCCTCCACACCAAGCGCAGCGGACAGCCCGCCGGGCACGGTGATCAAGAAGGAGCCCGTTCTCGGCCCGGCCGGCTGGTGGGTCTACAACACGAGCAAGAAGTACCGCTTCGCGAACGCTGGGTTCGTCCTCGGGGCCTACGAGTACGACGTGTACAGCCAGGTGGTCGCACCGCAGAGCGTTTTCGCGCTCGCCAAGCTGATCCACCACAAGCTCGGCGGCTAGCGAGACGGGGCCGGCCGAGGCTCAGGCGCGGCCGGTGTCGCGCTGGAAGGCGCGCATCGCGAGGCGGGCGCAGACGAACGTCCAGACGAGGATCACGAGCCAGCCCTCCCTCGGCCAGCCGGCGCCGCCGAGGCCGACGTGGCTCGCCTGGACGAGCCAGTACGAGGGCAGCCCCTGCGCGACGTAGTGGAGGACGCCGCTCTGCCCGACCGGGAACCAGACGCCGCCGAGGAAGGCGAGGAACGCTCCGGCGCCGCCGACGGTCGGGCCGACGGCGTCGGCGGTGACGAGATGGCCGAGCAGGATGCCGAGCGCGGCGAACGGGATCAGGCCGACAAGCAGGTAGCCGGTCATCTTCAGCCAGTCGCCGGCCGCGAGGTGGACACCGAATCCGGCCCCGACGATGTAGAGCAGGGCGATCGTCGCGCAGGCGACCGCGTAGCCGGTGACGACCTTCGTCGCGAAGTACGCGCGCGTCGAGAGCGGCGTCAGCCTGAGCTGGCGGTTCCAGCCGGTCGTCCGCTCGGCGGCGATCCTCGTCCCGGCGCCGAGCACGGCGTTCATCGAGCCGAAGACCGCGAGCGAGACCATGAAGTAGACCTTGATCGGGATCTTCGTGTCGCCGAGGTTGTGCGCGTGGCGGTTCGGCGCCGCGATCAGGATGTAGATGAGCACCGGGATCGCGAGCGAGATGATGAAGAAGCGGCGGTTGCGGACCGTCCGGAGCAGCTCGTAGCGGAGGTACGTCACGCCGTCAGCTCCAGGAACGCCGCCTCGAGGGAGCCGCCGCCGATCTCGATGTTGCGGGCGCCCGGATATGTCGCGACGATCGCGCGGATCGCGGCGTCGGAGTCGGAGCACGCGAGGACGACGCCGCTGCCTCGCCGCTCGACCGCCGAGACGCCGGGCAGGCGCTCGAGCTCGTCCGCGGGCACGTCCGGGAGCGTCGCCCGGATCGTGCGCGAGCCGACCTTCGACTTGATCTCGTTCGGCGTGCCGTCGGCGACGACCTCGCCGTGCGCCATGAGCACGACCCGGTCGGCGAACTCGTCCGCCTCCTCGAGGTAGTGCGTCGCGAAGAGGACGGTGCGGCCGCCCGACGCCAGGCGGCGCATCGTCGTCCAGAAGGCGTGCCGGCTCTCGACGTCCATCCCGACCGTCGGCTCGTCGAGGACGAGCAGCTCGGCGTTCGTCAGCAGGGCCATCGCGAAGCGGACGCGCTGCGACTGGCCGCCGGAGAGCTTCTGCGTCCGCTGGTTCGCAATCCCGTCGATCTCGGCGAGCTTCATCGTCTCGTCGACGTCCTCGGCGTGCGGATAGAGGGAGGCGAGCTGGAGGAGCAGCTCGCGGACCGTGAGGTCGCGCATGAGCGCGCCGCTCTGGAGCATCGCGCCGACGGCGCCCGCCGCGACCGCGTCCTCCGGCGGCCGGCCGAACAGGGTGACGGTGCCGGCGTCCGGGCGCGTCAGCCCGAGCATCATGTCGATCGTCGTCGACTTGCCCGCGCCGTTCGGGCCGAGCAGCGCCACGGTCTGGCCGGGCGCGATCTCGAGGTGGATGCCGCGGACCGCCTCGATCGGGCCGTCGGACGTGCGGTAGGTCTTCTTCAGACCACGAAGCTCGATACCGGCGGACGCGGCGCTCACTCGGTCAGTCGAGCCGCTCGGCGCGCGGGATCAGAATCTCGACGGCCATCGCGACTTCCATCGTAGGGGAATGCTCACGGAGTACGGAACAAGGCGTGCCCGAGCGCTCGCACGGGCCAGTGCTCGGGAACGTCACTTGGTGCGAGCGACTCGGCCTCGGCCGGTTCGGAGCGACTAGGTCGCGTATCCCTCGAACTGGGGAAGGCCGTCGCTGATCTTGTGCCATGGTGCTTTGGAGCCAACGAAGATGTGGTGGTCGGGGAGTAGGGATGGGGCGTCCACGAGCGAGCCGAGCGTGACGTGAACCCACTTTCCTTCGCGGACGACCGAGTACAGGAACGAGCCGCAGACACCGCAGCGGAAGTCGCCCGCGTCCGGCTCTCCCCAGACGAACATGGGCGTGTCCTCCCGTGTGACGCGGAGCTTCTCACGTTCGATGCCGCCCATCGGCTTGTACGCGGAGCCGGTGGCGGCGCGGCACTTCGAACAGTGGCAGTTCATCGAGTACGAGAAGGCATCTTCGACCTCGTACTCGGTGGCGCCGCACGCGCACCTTCCCTGGAGCATTTCGCACCTCCTGCTTGGTAAGAGCGTTCTGTCAGAGACTCCATGTGACGCTGAGATTCATCGCCTCGACCGATGAGTTGCGGATCGAGGCGCGGTCTAACGCTCTGAGAAGCATCGGCAACATGTGAACTTGAGAGGGGTGTGTAGTGACCGAGTGGCAGAAGAAGATCGGCGCCGTCAATCTGATCGTGGGCGATCTGGAACGTTCGAGAGCGTTCTACCGGGACGTCTTCAACGTCGACTTCCAGTACGAAGACGAAGACTCGGCGATGTTCCGTCTGGCGGACACGTACGTGTTCCTGCAACGTGGTGCAGCTCATGAGGACGGCCCATCAGGCGACGTCCTCAGCTTCGCGCAAAAGGGGGTTGGGCAGTTCGTCGTCTTCGTCGACGACGTGGATGCAGTCAGCGCCGAGCTGGACGAGGCTCAAGTGGCCACCATCAGCGGGCCGACCGATCGTGACTGGGGTATGCGCACCCTCACTCTCTCCGACCCGGCCGGCTACACCTGGGAGCTAACGCAAGAGTCGCCGAGCATCCCCACCTCGCCCTAGGACGGCCCGCTCGCCTGCGCGCGTCCCGCCTCTCGCTTGAGCCCGGCCGGAGGCTAAGGCGAGCGAAGCCGACTTAGCCGCAGGCTTCCACGCTCCCGGCGCGCGCCCGAAGGGCGCCCGCCGCGGCGGGCAACAAAGCACTCGGCACGGAGCGCGCCGGAACCGCGCTTCCGGCGCGCGGAGTTCCGTCAGGACGCGACCGAAGCGCAGCTTCGGGCGCGGGTTATGCCCCGTGGCACTTCTTGAACTTCTTGCCGGAGCCGCACCAGCAGGGGTCGTTGCGGCCGAGCTTCTCGTGCGGGCTCGCCTGGACGGTCTGCGCGACGACGCCCGCCGCCGACGGGACGCCCGCCATGACCGCCTCTCCCGCGCCCGCCGCCGCAATCGCCTCGGCGCCGGCGGCCGTCTCGTGCTCGTAGTGCATGTTCCCGTTCGCCGCCTGCGCCTGCGCGAGCTGCTGCTGCGCCTCCTCCGGCGCGAGCTCGGCGTGGAAGAGGTGGAGCACGACCTCGCTGCGGATCGCGGCGCCGAGCTCGGTGAACATCCGCTCGCCCTCACCCGTGTACTCGACGAGCGGATCCTTCTGCGCCATCGCGCGCAGGTGGACTCCCTCGCGGAGCGCCTCCATGTTCTCGAGGTGCTCGCGCCAGCGGACGTCGACGACCTGGAGGACGACGAAGCGCTCGAGCTCGCGCATCAGGTCGGGGCCGAACTCCTCCTCCTTCGCCGCGTACTCGTCGCGGGCGTCGGCCTGGAACTCCTCGATCAGCGCCTCGCGCGAGACCGTGCCGAGATCCTCGCGCAGCTCGGCCGCCGTGATCTCGGTCTGGTAGAGCTGGGCCATCGCCTGGGTGAGCGCCTCGAGATCCCAGTCCTGCGCGTACTCCTCCGCGGTGAAGACGTTGACGGTGTCCTCGACGACGTCGTCGATCCAGACGCGGATCTGCTCGGAGAGGTCCTCGCCCTCGAGCACCTGGCGGCGCTGCTCGTAGATCCGCTGGCGGTGCCGGTTGAGGACGTCGTCGTACTTGAGGACGTTCTTGCGCATGACGAAGTTCTGCTCCTCGACCTTCTTCTGCGCACCCTCGATCTGCCGGGAGAGGATCTTCGCCTCCATCGGCTGGTCCTCCGGGATCTTGAAGCGCTCCATGATCCCCTTGATCCGGTCGCCGGCGAAGAGGCGGACGAGGTCGTCCTCGCCCGAGAGGTAGAAGCGCGTCTCACCCGGGTCGCCCTGGCGGCCGGAGCGGCCGCGAAGCTGGTTGTCGATCCGGCGCGACTCGTGGCGCTCGGTGCCGAGGACGTAGAGGCCGCCGAGGTCGAGCACGCCGTCGCCGAGCTTGATGTCGACGCCGCGGCCCGCCATGTTCGTCGCGATCGTCACCGCGCCGGGCTGGCCCGCGTCCTTGATGATCTCCGCCTCGCGCGCGTGCTCCTTCGCGTTGAGCACGTTGTGCTTGATCCCCTTGCGCGTGAGGAGCTGCGAGAGGTACTCGGACGTCTCGACGGCGATCGTGCCGACGAGGACCGGCTGGCCCTTCTCCGCGCGCTCCCCGATGTCGCGGACGACGGCGGAGAACTTCCCCTCCTTCGACTTGAAGACGAGGTCGTTCTCGTCGGCGCGCGCGACCGGGACGTTGGTCGGGATCTCGACGACGGAGAGGTCGTAGATCTCGACGAACTCCTTCTCCTCGGTCTTCGCGGTGCCGGTCATGCCGGCGAGCTTCTCGTAGAGGCGGAAGTAGTTCTGGAGGGTGATCGTCCCGAGCGTCTGGAACTCCTCCTGGATCTTCACGCCCTCCTTCGCCTCGACTGCCTGGTGGAGACCCTCGCTCCAGCGGCGGCCCTCCATGATCCGGCCGGTGAACTCGTCGACGATCTTCACCTCGCCCTCCTGGATGACGTAGTCGACGTCGAGGTGGTAGAGCGACTGCGCCTTGAGCGCCTGGATGAGGTGGTTGACGAGCTGCGTGTTCTGCGGCGCGTAGAGGTTGTCGATCCGGAGCGCGCGCTCGACCTTCGTGACGCCGGCCTGGGTGACGCCGACCGTCTTGAACTTCTCGTCGTACTCGTAGTCGGCGCCGCTCTCCTCCGCGTAGCCCTTCGGGTCGCCCGGGGACGAGCGATGTCCGGTGAGCTGGGCGGCGACGCGCGCGAAGTCGTAGTAGATCTGGGCGGCGGTCTCGGGCTCGCCGGAGATGATCAGCGGCGTCCGCGCCTCGTCGATGAGGATCGAGTCCACCTCGTCGACGATCGCGAAGATGTGCCCGCGCTGGACGCACGCGTCGAGCGTGACGGCCATGTTGTCGCGGAGGTAGTCGAAGCCGAACTCCGAGTTCGTCCCATACGTGACGTCCGCCTCGTACGCGGCCTTCTTCGCGTCGAACGGCTGCATGTTCTCGATCGAGGCGACCGTCATCCCGAGCGCCTCGAAGACGGGCCGGTTCCACTCGGCGTCGCGCTGGGCGAGGTAGTCGTTGACGGTGACGAGGTGGGCGCCCCTGCCCGTGAGGCCGTTGAGGTAGAGGGCGAGGCTCGCGACGAACGTCTTCCCCTCGCCGGTCTTCATCTCGGCGATGTCGCCCTCGTGGAGGACGATCCCGCCCATCAGCTGGACGTCGAACATCCGCTGGTCGGAGGCGCGACGGCGCGCCTCGCGGACGGCGGCGAACGCGTCGAAGACGAGCTCGTCGAGCGACTCGCCGTTCTCGATGCGCTGCCGGAACTGCGCGGTCAGGCCCTGGAGCTCGGAGTCGGAGAGCTTCTCGTACTGCGGCTCGAGCGTGGTGATGTAGGCGGCCTGCTCCTGCAGCCGCTTGACGCGCCGGCCCTCGCCGACGCGCAGGACCTTCTCCATGCCTCCGAGCTGCTGCGCCACGTTCGCAGGGTAGCGGCCTAGAGGGCGGAGACCCGGACCTCCCAGGAGTCGCCATCGATGCGCTCCGCCTTTGCGTAGAAGTCGGAGCCGGCGCGCTCGCCGAGCTCGCGGAGTCGGGCCGGGACGGGCTTCTCGGACGACTCCCCGTCGACGCGGAACTCCTCCCAGGAGTCCCGCCGCGAGAGGTCGAGCGAGTCGGCGCCGGGGAATTCGATCTTCGCGACGTCGATCCGTTTCGCCGCCACGGCCCAGAGATCGCCGCGCTGGCGCGTGCCGACGGCTCTGTACGGCGGTCGCACGGACTCCTCGATCGCGTCGGCGAGCGGCGCGAGGTCGCCGTTGCCCGCCTCCTCACCGACGATCAGATCCCCTTCGGGAAGCGTCGTGAACTCGACCTTGTCCCCTGCGATCCCGGGCGCGGTCGTCGTCGTCGCGGCGTCCCAGTCTCCCGGCCCGACGCCCGCCCCGTCCGGAAGCCCGGCCTTCGCGAGGAGCGTCGGCTCGGGCGAGAACGTCTCCGGCTGCGGGTCGAGGAGCAGCCCCGCCTCGCGGAGCATCTGCTCGTTGTACGTGTCGGCGCGCTTGCGGAAGAGACCCACTAGCTGTCGGTTATACCGGCGTCGACGGGGTCGGCGGGCTCGACGTCCTCCACGTGCTTGCGGCCGGAGACCTTCTTGTCGTGCCGGTCGCCGATCTGGCGGACGAGCTTGTCGGCGAGCTCGTCGATCGCGGCCTTCATGTCGCGGGCCGTCTCCTTCGCGCGCAGCGTCCGCCCCTTGACGTGGACGGTCGCCTCGGCGACCTGCGAGTCGGCGATCGACGGGTTCCGCTCGACGGCGAGCTCGAGCTCGACACGCGTCGAGTCGCGCACCCTCCGCTCGAGCTTGCGGAGCTTTCGCTCGGCGTAGCTCCGGATGGACTCGTTCACCTCGAGGTTCTTGCCCTTGACGTGAAGCTGCATCGACGCCTCCCTGTCGCTGCTGATGTCCTCCGTGTCTAACCCTACTGCGGCGGCGCCTAACTCAGCGTCTGCGCAAGGTCCGCGCGAAGGTGAGGACTTCTACCCGGCGTGCGCCGGCCGCGCGAAGGGCCGTGGAGACCGCCGACGCGGTCGCGCCGGTCGTGTAGACGTCGTCGATCACGGCGACGCGGCGCGGCGGCGAGGCGGTCGCGCGAAAGGCGCCGCGCAGCGAGCGGCGCTCCACGGCGGAGCGGTCGCGCTGGCGGTCGCCGTGCAGCCGCTCGAGGAGCGGCCCGCACGGCAGCTCCCAGAGGAGCGCGAGCTCGCGGGCGAGCCGCTCCGCCGGGTTGTGGCCGCGCTCGAGCCGGCGCGTACGGTCGGCCGGGACGAAGGTGAGGACATCGACCGCGGGCGGCGGCAGCTGCTCCGCGACGAGAGCCGCCGCCTCCGCCGCGAGCCGGCGCAGGCCGCGCTCCTTCCAGGCGTGGACGAGCCGCCGCGCCGCGTCGTCGTAGACGACCGCGGCCCGCGCGCTCGCGAAGGCGATCCTCCTCCCCGCGCATTCGCGGCAGCGGTCGACGGGCCACGCGACCGGGGCGCCGCAGCGGCCGCAGAGCGGCGGCTCGAGCGGCCGCAGCCCGTCGCGGCAGGCGACGCAGAGCTGGCCGCCGCTCCGCTCGCAGACGACGCAGCGCTGCGGCAGGAGCAAGTCGAGCATCCCTCGACGCTAGGCGCCGGAGTGTGTCGCGACCGTCAGGAAAGACTGTAGGAATCGCGCTCGGGCAAGTCGGCCTCGCGGCGCAGCCGGTTGTCCGCTTCGAGCAGCTGGTCGCGGTTCCCGATGTCGTGCCAGTGGCCCTCGAAGCCGTAGCCGTAGACGGGCTCGCGCGCGGCGAGCCAGCCGAGGAAGCTGCCGGCGTTGTCGGGGCTGTGCCCTTCCGCGAGGTACGTCTCCACGAGCGCGGCATGCTTCGCGGGCAGGAGATAGATCAGCGTCGCGGCGAGGGTCGAGGCCGGCTCGCTCGGCTTCTCGACGAAGTTGACGATCCGCTCGTCCGCGTCCGTCTCGGCGATCCCGTAGTGCGTCGCGAGCTCGAGATCGCCGACGTCGTGGAGCGGCACCGCGCTCGCGGGCTGCGGCTTCGCGCGCCACCAGGCGACGTAGTCCGCGAGGGAGAAGTCGAAGAGGTTGTCGCCGGCGAGGACGAGCAGCTCCTCCTCGCCGAGCCCGGCCTCGTCGGCGACGAGCCGGAGGTCGCCCACGGCGCCGAGCCGGTCCTCGTTCGACGTCGTCCCGTCGTTGTGGACGACGACGCCGTTCGGCTCCGCCCACGCCGCGAACTCGGCGGCGAACCGGGCGTTCGTGACGAGATGGATCCCGTCGATCTCCTCCACTTCCCGGACGCGGTCGAGCACGTGATCGAGCATCGGCCGGCCGCCGAGCGGCAGGAGGTGCTTCGGCAGGTCGTCGGTGAGCGGCCGCAGCCGGGTCGCGTAGCCGGCGGCGAGGAGGATCGCCTTCACGCGAGGCTCTCCGCGTACGGGGCGCGGTGGACGCCTCGCTCGGTGACGATCGCCGTGATCAGCTCCGCCGGCGTCACGTCGAAGGCCGGATTGCGCGCGGGGAAACGGTCGCTCAGCTCCGTCGGGTCGCGCTCCTCAATCGGGATCCCCGAGCCGTCGGCGGTCGCGAGGTCGAGCGTCGAGGTCGGCGCGACGACGTAGAACGGAATGTCGTGGTGGGCGGCGAGCACCGCGAGCGAGTATGTCCCGATCTTGTTCGCCGTGTCCCCGTTCGCCGCGATCCGGTCGGCGCCGGTGACGACGAGATCGACCTCCCCGCGCGCCATGAGCGAGCCGGCGGCGGAGTCGGCGATGACGGCGTGCGGGATCTCCGCCTGCTCGAGCTCCCACGCCGTGAGGCGCGAGCCCTGCAGGAGCGGCCGCGTCTCGTCGACGAGGACGCGCTCGAGGAGGCCGCGCTCGTGCGCCGCGCGGAGGGCGCCGACCGCGGAGCCGTAGCCGCCGGTCGCGAGCCCGCCGGCGTTGCAGTGCGTGAGTGCGCGCGCGCCGGGGGCGAAGAGCTCCGCCGCGTGCGCGGCCATCCTGCGGCAGCGGTCGACCTCCTCCTCGTGGAGCGCGCGGGCGCGAGCCGGCGTCGGGTCGTCGCGCATCGCGGCGAGCGCCCAGGGCAGGTTGACCGCGGTCGGGCGCGAGGCGGCGAGGGCGCGTTCCGCCGCGGCGAGGTCGTCGCCGCGGAGCGCGGCGAGCGCCATCCCGTACGCGGCGGCGATACCGATCGCCGGCGCACCGCGGATCGCGAGCGTCTTGATCGCGACGACGAGCTCGTCGACCGAGCCACAACGCAGCTCGACGACCTCGTGCGGGACACGACGCTGGTCGAGGAGGACGACCGCCGGGCCGTCCTCCTCGAGCCGGACGATCTGCTCGGGCTCGAGCGCAGACGTCATGCCGGAAACGGCCATGTCCGGTGCCAGGCACCGGACATGGCCGTAAAGGACCCACCGAATCGCAGGAAGGCGCTTTCCGAGCGGAATTCCGCCTCTACCGAGGCCCAAAAAGGACACGTCCGGTGCCTGGCACCGGACGTGTCCGTTGGAGACGTGCCTCGCAGGCTCAGGTGCCCTCGTCCCAGGAGGCGAGGTAGTGCTCCTGCTCCTCCGTGAGCGTGTCGATGTCGACGCCCATCGTCGCGAGCTTGAGACGGGCGATCTCCTTGTCGATCTCCGGCGGCACCGGATAGACCTTGCGGTCGAGCTCGCCCGCGTGGCGCGCGGCGTACTCGAGC
Organism: Gaiellaceae bacterium; assembly: GCA_035652255.1. Lineage (GTDB taxonomy): Bacteria > Actinomycetota > Thermoleophilia > Gaiellales > Gaiellaceae > Palsa-739. The sequence goes on from DASRED010000003.1 coordinate 11,806, forward strand.
GAGAGCGCCTGGTTCGCGAAGGACATGTCCATCACGAGCGCAGGATGGCCCTCGGCCGCCGAGAGGTTGACGAGCCGTCCGTCGGCGACGAGGTACAGCCGCCGTCCGTCGGCAAGCGTGAACTCCTCGACGAACTCCCGCGCCTTCTTCGTCTCCACCGCCATCTCGCGCAGCGCCGGGATCTCGATCTCGACGTTGAAGTGGCCGGTGTTGGCGAGGATCGCGCCGTCCTTCATCCGCTCCATGTGCTGGCGCGCGATGACGTGCTTGTCCCCGGTCGCGGTGCAGAACAGGTCGCCGACCTCGGCCGCCTTCTCGAGCGGCAGCACCTCGTAGCCGTCCATCGACGCCTCGAGCGCCTTGAGCGGATCGACCTCGGTGATGATCACGTGCGAGCCCATCCCCCGGGCCCGCGACGCGACGCCGCGCCCGACCCAGCCGTAGCCGCAGACGACGAAGCGCTTGCCGGCGAGGAGGACGTTCGTCGCGCGGATTATGCCGTCGATCGTCGACTGCCCCGTGCCGTAGCGGTTGTCGAACATGTGCTTCGTCATCGCCTCGTTGACGGCGACGATCGGGAAGCCGAGCTTGCCCTCCGCCTCGAGCGCCTTGAGCCGGATGACGCCGGTCGTCGTCTCTTCGGTGCCGGCGATGATCTCGCCGAGCTGCTCGCGCCGCGCCGAATGGAGGACGCCGATCACGTCGGCGCCGTCGTCCATCGTGAAGTGCGGCTTGTGGTCGACGGCCGCCTCGATGTGGGAGTAGTACGTGTCGTTGTCCTCGCCTTTGATGGCGAAGCACGAGACGTCGTACTCGGAGACGAGCGCCGCGGCGACGTCGTCCTGCGTCGAGAGCGGATTGGACGCGCAGAGCACGACGTCCGCGCCGCCCGCCTTGAGGGTCCGCATGAGGTTCGCGGTCTCGGTCGTCACGTGGAGACAGGCCGAGATGCGGTAGCCGGTGAGCGGCTGCTCGCTCTCGAACCGCTCCCGGATCGCGGCGAGCACCGGCATCTGCCGGTCGGCCCACTCGATCCGCCGCTTCCCCTCCTCCGCGAGGGCGAGATCCTTCACGTCGTAGCGTTGCGTTGCTGCCATCTGGTCCTTTCGTTATGCGACGAGGAGTCGTTCGTGCTTGCGCTGCTCCCACTCGACCCAGGAGGTGTCGTCCATCCCGGCGAGCCAGCCGTCGACGGCGGCGCGGAGCTCGGGCTCGCGGCGCAGCCGTAGGGCGAAGGCGAGATCGCCGATCCCGAGCCCGAAGCGGTTCCGGAGCTCGGCGAGCGAGCGAAGCTGGTTGAGCTCGCGCAGGCCGTATTGCCGGTAGCCGGCGGCGTTGCGCGAGGGGACGACGAGGCCGGCCCGCTCGAGGTAGCGGAGCATGCGCGCCGACCAGCCCGTGTGGGCGGCGGCGTGACCGACATGGAGCGCGTCCATCGCCGGCGACCTTAACACACGTGTGTCAAGGCTTGCGGGCGCGCACTCGCGCGGTGGCGCGGGACACTCGGAAAAATCCCTGCTCAGCGAGGTCTTTCTCGGCCGCGGCGCGCAGCGGCGCGAGCTCCTCCTCGCTCACGTCGCCGCGGGAGCGCACGTAGTCGAGCAGATCGTCGAGCTCGGTCACCTCGAGATCCTGCGGCCCGGGGACGGGCTCGATCTCGACGTCGGCGAGGAACGGCGCGAGCTCCACCTCCACCCGCTCGATCGTGAAGCGCTCGCGGGTCTTCGCCCACTGGCTGTCGGGCGGCGGCGGCGCGAGCTCGCGCAGCTCGCGGAGATGGTCGAGGCCGATCGCCGTCGCCCGGAACACGCCGCCCGGCCGCAACACCCGCGCGATCTCGGCAAGCGCGCGCGGGCGGTCCTCGACGTGGAAGAGCATGTGGTTCGCGATCACGGCGTCGAACGACTCGTCGGCGAACGGGAGATCCTGCACGTCCGCGACGGCGTACTCCGCCCGGTCGCCGAGCGCGGCGCGCGCCGCTTCGACCATCCCCGCGGAGAAGTCCGTCAGCGTCAGCCGCCAGCCGGGCGGGATGCGGTCGAGATTCTCGCGCCAGATGTTCCCGTCGCCGCAGCCGACCTCGAGCACGTCGGCCTCGTCCCCGAAGTCGTAGCCGTCGAAGACCCAGTGCGGATAGTGGACGGGCGTCCGCGAGTACTTGTCGTGGAGCGCGATCCGCGCCCGCAGATTCGCGTTCGTCGAGTACTGCTCGCGCACCTTGGCCTGCTCGGTCATGTCTCTCCTCTCAGTCGCGCGACGAGCCGGTCGAGCGCGGCCTCGTCGGCGCCGGCGGAGAGGAGGCGCGCCCGGATCCCGTCCGTCGCCTCGATCTCCTCGAGCACCTCGGCGAGCGTGCGTCCGGGCGGTCGGAGGATCCGCAGGCGCCGCTCGCGCTCGGCCTCGTCCGGGGCGCTCGCGATCCATTCGTGGTTGTGCGGGCCCCACTGCTCGTCGCTCAGCGCGTGGTCGGCGGCGATCACGTCGGGCTCGACGCCCGCCAGCCAGAGCGCCATGCCGCAGGCGATGCCCGTCCGGTCGCGGCCGCCGGCGCAATGGATCGCCGCGGGAGGATCGGCGTTGCCGAGCAGCGTGAGCGCCTGCGCGAGCTCGTGACGATAGGTGTCGGCGAGCGCGAGATACGCCTCCTTCATCGACGGCCAGTCCCAGGCAGCCGGGACCGGCCGCGGATCCATGCCGTGCCGCACGACGGGCACGGGGAGCGGCTCGTACTCGTCCCCGGCGTCCTCCCGGTCCGGCCGCAGGTCGACGATGAGCGAGACGCCGTAGTCGACGAGCGCCTGCCGGCCCTCGGGGCTCAGGCCCGGGAGCCAGTCGGCGCGGACGACGACGCGGTACGCCGTCTCTCCGCCGCCGGCGAGCGGCAGTCCCCCGAGGTCGCGGACGTTGACGCAGCCGTCCCAGCGGAGGATCCGCTCAGGGGGCGCTGGTGCCTTCGCGTCCATACCTGTCCTCGAGGCGGACCACGTCGTCGAGATGCGGTGTCGACACCTCGAGGATCGTCGTGTCCTCGAGCGCGGTGATGCGATGGACGGTGCCGGGCCGGTAGTGGAAGCACGCGCCGCCGGTGACGATCTCCTCGTCGAGCGCCTCCTGGCCCGGATCCCCGAGCTCGAGCCGCGCGCGGCCGCTCTGGACGTACCAGCTCTCGTCCTTCTCCCGGTGGAACTGGAGGGACAGCGACTCGCCCGCGCGGACGAACAGGACCTTGCCGACATAGGCGTCGGCGTGCGCCCAGATGAGCTCCCAGCCCCACGGCTTCTCGACGCGGCGAGCGTCGAACGAGAAGCGGTCGAGCGTGCCGTAGTTCGGGGACTCGAGCATCAGGCGAGTTGCCGGTGCGGCTTCCAGTCGGGGTGCGCGTCCATGAACTCCGTCGCGCGGCGCAGGTCCTTCGGCGTGTTGACCGTCAGCCAGACGCCGTCGTGGCGATAGGCGCGGAGCCTGCCTTCGCCCGCGAGCTGCGGGAACGTCGACTGCTCGTGGTCGCCCTTCTCCGGCAGGAGGGCGAGCGCCTCCTCGCCGAGGACGTAGACGCCGGAGTTGACCCAGTGCTCGAGCTTCGGCGCCTCGCGGAAGCCGGTCACTGTCCCGTCCTCGGTCAGCTCGACGACGCCGAACGGCGAGTTCACCTGCGCGACGACGATCGTCGCCGCAGCGCCGCCGCGCCCGTGGTCGTCGAGCAGCGAGGCGAAGTCGACGTCGAGGATCTCGTCGCCGTTGAGCGCGAGGACAGGCCCCGACTCCGCGCGGCGCGACGCCGCGAGCCGCAGGCCGCCGCCGCGGCCGAGGGGCTCCGTCTCCCCCACCACGTCGATCTCGGCGCCGAGCCCCGCGAGCGCGTTGAGGAAGATCTCCTCGTCGCCGGCGCGGCAGGCGACGATGACCCGCATCACTCCCGCGTCGACGAGCCGCGCGACGGTGTACTCCGCGAGCGGGAAGCCGGCCACCGGCACGAGCGGCTTCGGCAGCCCCTGCGCCGCCTCGCCGAGCCGCTCCGCCTTCCCGCCCGCCAGGAGGAGAGCCTCCATCAGCTCTGCAGCTCCCGCTCCGGCGCCTCGGGCAGGACGTCCGTCGGCGAGATCCGCCGGCCCGTCCCCTCGTACGCGAAGCCGAGCGCGCGGACGGCGTCCGGGTCGAGGAGGTTGCGCCCGTCGACGATGAGCGGATGCCGCATCGCCCGGCGCGTCTCCTCGCTCGGGAACTCGAGGAGCTGCGGCCACTCGGTGACGATCACCGCCGCGTCCGCGTCCGTCACCGCTTCGAGCGGCGTGGCGCAGAGCGTGACTCCCTGCAGCTCGGGGCGCGCGATCGGGTCCCAGCCGCGCACCTCGGCGCCCTCCGCGAGCAGCCGCGAGGCGAGGACGAGCGACGGCGCCTCCCGCATGTCGTCGGTGTTCGGCTTGAAGGCGAGGCCGAGCAGCGCGACCGTCTTGCCGCGCAGCTTGCCAAGGTGCCGCTCGAGCTTGTTGAGGACGCGCCGCTTCTGCAGCTCGTTCACCTCGATCACGGCGTTCATGAGATGGAAGTGGTAGCCCGAGTTCGCCGCGAGCTGCTTCAGCGCGAGCGAGTCCTTCGGGAAGCACGAGCCGCCCCAGCCGATGCCGGCGCGGAGGAAGTGCGGCCCGAGCCGGTGGTCGAGACCGATCCCCTTCGCGACGTGCTGGACGTCGGCGCCGACGAGCTCGCAGACGTTCGCGATCTCGTTGATGAAGCTGATGCGGGTGACGAGGAACGCGTTCGCCGCGAGCTTGATCATCTCGGCCGAGTTGACGTCGGCACGGACGACCGGCCCGTCGATCCCCGCGTGGAGCGCCTCGACCGCGTCACCGTCCGCCTCGTCGAACGCGCCGATCACGACGCGGTCGGGCTCCATGAAATCCCGGACGGCCGTTCCTTCCGCCGTGAACTCCGGGTTCGAGACGTATCCGACGGCGTCGAGGCCGCGCGCGTCGAGCGCGGCACGAACCTTCTCCCCGGTCCCGACGGGGACGGTCGACTTCATGACGATCGTCGCGCGCGCGTCGTCGGGGAGCTCGTCGATCACCGTCCAGACGGCGGAGAGGTCGGCGTCGCCGGCGTACGTCGGCGGCGTCCCGACGGCGACGTAGAGGAACTCCGCACCGTCCACGGCCTCCCGCATGTCGAGCGTGAACGAGATCCGCTCCCTGTTCCGCGCGAGGACGTCGTCGAGGCCCGGCTCGTAGATCGGCACCTCGCCGTTCCGGAGCCGCTCGATGCGCTCGGAGATGACGTCGCGCAGGACGACCTCGTGGCCGAGGTCGGCGAAGCAGGCGCCGGTGACGAGGCCGACGTAGCCGGCTCCGAAGACTGCGATCCTCGCCACGCTTCTAGGGTAGTCGCTGGTAGTCGCCCACTCAGCGGCCGAGCGGCTTGAGGCTCTCGGCGATCGCGAGCATCGTCGAGTTCGAGAGGTTGTTGAGGATCGAGTTGACGACCCAGTAGCTCGCCTTCGCGGTGCGGATCGCGACCATCTGGATCTGGCCGCTCGACGTGTAGACGCCGAGCGTCTCGTGGTGGTACTTCAGGTGGTACGTCGGGCTCTGGAGGATCGGCGCGGAGCTCCAGTTCGACTCCTCGATCTGCCAGTACTCGACTCCACCGTTGACGTTGAACGTGAGGACGAGCTCCTGCTTGCCCGCGAGCGGGCTGAAGAGCCGGACGCCCTCGTTCTGGGAGAGCGCCGAGCCGAGCGCGACCTTCCCCGGCACCATAAGCCGGAAGTGCGCCTTCGGGTACTCCCCGCGGACGGCGGAGAGCGTGACCGGGAGGCCGTCCTGCACCTGCGGCGGCACCTTCGTCTTCGACGGGTTCGACGAGCTCGGCAGTGTCAGTCTGCCGCTGAAGCACGTCCCGATCGCGGCGACGGTGAGCGGGTCGTTCGCCTGCCGCGCGAACGCTCCGATCGCGGACGTCATCGGCGCGATCCGCGCGCAGGAGCCGAAGTAGGGCGCAAGCTGCTGCGCCGCCTGCTTCGCCGTCGCCTGCTGCGGGTTGTAGTAGATCGTCGTCGGATGCGTGAGCCTCGGCGCGTCCGCCTGGACGCTCTGCGGGAGCTTCGTCGTCGCGAAGCCCTGCCGCTTCAGGAGGACCGTCGTGTTCGCCGCCTCGCCGGTGACGTTGCCGGCGTTGAGGACGAGCACCGAGATGTCCTTCTTCGCGAGCTTCTTCGCGCTCTTCCCGCCACCGCTCTTCTTGACCGGCGCCTTCGGCACGACCGGATTGCTGAACCGGTGGACTGCCGCGGCGACGACCTGGTGCGTGGCCTGCAGCTCGTCCGCGCCTCCGCTCGTGACGAACGGCGTGAGGTCGGTGATCGGGATCGAATTGCGGACGAGATGGCCCGGCGGCAGCTTGTACGCGAGGTTGAGGTACCGCTGCACCTCGCTGAAGTCGAGCCCGGCGCCGCCGTACTTGATCACCTCGAGATTCCCCTTGAGAGCGCCGACGAGCTCAGCGATCAGGCGGATGTTCGTGATCGAGAGCTCCTGGCGGAGCCGGGTCTTGAGCGCTGCCATGAACAGCTGCTGGCGGCCGTTGCGGTAGATGTCGGAGTCGAAGTGACGGAAGCGGACGTACGAGAGCGCCTGGCCGCCGTCGAGCCTGTAATAGCCGGGCTGCAGGTTGATCGCCGACGTCCCCGTGTGCGGCGGGATGTAGTACCGCTGGTCGACGTTCATGTACACGCCGTGCAGCCGGTTGACGATCTGCTTGAAGGCGTGGAAGTCCAGCGTGATCAGGTAGTTGATCTTCAGGCCGGTGAGGTGCTCCATCGTGTCGACCGCCGCCGCCGGACCGCCGTTGCTGCCGCAGTCGGCCCACGCCGCGTTGATCCGGTCCGTCGTCGTCGCGACGTCCCCCTTGCAGTAGATGGGGACGGAGAGGTCGCGGGGGAACGAGAGCAGCGACAGCGTGTCGTTCGTCGGATCGGCCCGGATCAGCATCAGCGTGTCCGAGTTGGAGCCCGCGTACGCGCTCGTCCCGGTGCCGGCGCGGTGGTCGTAGCCCGCGACGAGCGCGATCGCCGGCTGGGACGGGGACTTGATCGGGGCGACGACGGTCGCCGCCTGGTGCCCCGCCCGCGTGTGCGTCGAGATCGCGCCGAGGCTCTCGTGCGCGTAGAGGTAGAGGCCGCCGCCGATCCCCGCGCCGATCACGACGAGGACGAGCGCGAACCAGCCGGCGCCGCGCAGGATCTGCCGCACGAATGGACGCCGCGGAGGATCCGGCGGCTTGTAACGCGTGACGGAGGTCATCAGCGGCGGCGCAGTCGACTGGCCGTTGCCATTGGGGCCGCCGGCCCGTCCGATTCCGCGCTTCAGCGTCGTCCGCATACGAGTTCGGCGCCAAACCGGCGCCGTGGTCGAGGATAGCTCAGGCTTCCTAAGAAACCGAAGAGAGTTTCTCCACGGCTTCCTCGCCCCCTGCCGGCTCGTACGCGAGATTCGGCCGGAGCCACCGCTCGGCCTCGTCGAGCGAAACGCCCTTGCGGCCCGCGTAGTCCTCGACCTGGTCGCGGCCCAGCCGCCCGACGGAGAAGTAGCGCGCCTCGGGATGCGCGAGGTAGATGCCGCTCACGCTCGCAGCAGGCGTCATCGCGAACGTCTCGGTGAGCGCGAGCCCGGCCTCCTCGGCGCCGAGGAGCGCGAAGAGCTTCGGCTTCTCGCTGTGATCGGGGCAGGCGGGGTACCCGAACGCGGGCCGGATGCCGCGGAAGCTCTCGGCGAGCAGCTGCTCGGGCGCGAGCTTCGGCCCGGTCTCGTACCAGGCGCGGCGCGCGACCTCGTGGACGTACTCGGCGAACGCCTCGGCAAGCCGGTCGGCGAGCGCCTTGACCATGATCGAGCGGTAGTCGTCGTGCTCGGCCGCGTAGCGGGCGGCGAGCTCGTCGGCGCCGATCCCCGCAGTGACGGCGAAGGCGCCGATGTGGTCGCCCGCCGGCGCGACGTAGTCGGCGAGCGAGCGGTTCGGGCGCGAGTCGCCGTAGTCCGTCTGCTGGCGGAGGAAGCAGAAGCGCGCCTCTCCGGCGACGACGTCGTCCCCCTCCGCACGAGCGGGCCAGAACCCGAACACGCCCTTGGCCTGCAACAGCCGGTTGTCGACGATCTCGTCGAGGAGCTGCTGCGCGTCGTCGTAGAGCTCGCGCGCGGCCGGCTCCTCGAGGATCTTGGGGAACTTCCCCTTCAGCTCCCAGGCGTGGAAGAAGAACTGCCAGTCGATGTAGTCGCGCAGCTCGGCGAGCTCGGGCTCGATCGTGCGCACGCCCGTGAACTCCGGCACCGGCAGGTCGTCGAACGAGACCCGCTGCGGGTTGGCACGCGCCTGCTCGATCGTGAGGAGCGGCTTGCGCTCCTTCTCCGCGTGGAGCTCGCGCAGCCGTTCCTGCTCGGCGCGGTTCTCCGTGTCGAGGCGCTCCTTCCGGCCCGGCTCGAGGAGGTCGGAGACGACGCCGACGACGCGCGAGGCGTCGAGGACGTGGACGACCGGCTGCGAGTACGCCGGGGCGATCCGCACCGCCGTGTGCTGCCGCGAGGTCGTGGCGCCGCCGATCAGAAGCGGCAGTTCCATGCCGCGCCGCTCCATCTCGCGCGCGACGTCGACCATCTGGTCGAGCGACGGCGTGATCAGGCCCGACAACCCGACGACGTCCGCGCCCTCCTCGACCGCGGTGTCGAGGATCCGCTCCGCCGGCACCATCACGCCGAGGTCGATCACCTCGTAGTCGTTGCAGCCGAGGACGACGCCGACGATGTTCTTGCCGATGTCGTGGACGTCCCCCTTCACCGTCGCGAGCACCGCCTTGCCGCGCGCGCGCGGCGGCCCGCCGGACGCGGCCTGCTCCGCCTCCATGTACGGCTCGAGATAGGCGACGGCGCGCTTCATCGCGCGCGCGCTCTTCACGACCTGCGGGAGGAACATCTTCCCGGCTCCGAAGAGGTCGCCGACGACCTGCATGCCGGACATGAGCGGGCCCTCGATCACGTCGAGCGGGCGCTCCGCGCGCTGCCGGGCCTCCTCGGTGTCCTCCTCGATGAAGTCGACGATCCCGTGCACGAGCGCGTGCTCGATCCGCTTCTCGACCGGCGCCTCGCGCCAGGAGAGGTCGACCTCGCGTCGCATCCCTTCGCCCTTGACGCGCCCGGCGTACTCGACGAGCCGCTCGGTCGCGTCCTCGCGCCGGTCGAAGATCACGTCCTCGACGAGCTCGAGGAGCTCGGGAGCGATGTCCTCGTAGACGACGAGCTGGCCTGCGTTGACGATTCCCATGTCGAGCCCCGCGCGAATGGCATGGAAGAGGAACGCCGAGTGCATCGCCTCGCGCACGGCGTCGTTGCCGCGGAACGCGAAGCTGAGGTTGGAGATGCCGCCGCTCGTCTTCGCGCCCGGGCAGCGCTCCTTGATCAGCGGCAGCGCCTCGAGGAACGCCTTCGCGAAGCCGCGATGCTCCTCGATCCCCGTCGCGACGGCGAGGACGTTGCAGTCGAAGATCAGATCCTCCGGCGGGAAGCCGGCCTCCTCGGTGAGGAGCTTGTAGGCGCGCTCGCAGATGCCGACCTTCCGCTCGACGGTCTCGGCCTGGCCCTGCTCGTCGAAGGCCATGACGACGACGCCGGCGCCGTAGCGGCGGACGCGCCGCGCCTCCTCGAGGAACTTTTCCTCCCCCTCCTTGAGCGAGATCGAGTTGACGACGCCCTTGCCCTGGATGCACTTGAGTCCGGCCTCGAGGACGCCCCAGCGGGAGCTGTCCACCATGATCGGGAGACGCGCGGCCTCGGGCTCCGTGGCGACGAGGTTGAGGAAGGTCGTCATCGCCCGCTCGCCGTCGAGCAGGTCGGCGTCCATGTTCACGTCGAGGAGATTGGCGCCGCCGCGCACCTGCTCGAGCGCGACGTCGACCGCCTCCTGGAACTTGCCCGCCTCGATCAGGCGGCGGAAGCGCGCGGAGCCGGTGACGTTCGTCCGCTCGCCGACCATCGTGAAGTTGGAATCCGGGCGGAGCTCGAGCGGCTCGAGGCCGCTGAAACGGGTCGCCGGCTTCCGCGCCGGAACCTCGCGCGGCGCAACGCCGTCGACCGCGGCGACGATCCGGCGGACGTGCTCCGGCGTCGTGCCGCAGCAGCCGCCGACGATGTTGACGAGGCCGTCGCGCGCGAACTCGCCGAGGAAGCGGCTCGTGTCCTCGGGCTGCTCGTCGTGCTCGCCGAGCGCGTTTGGCAGCCCGGCGTTCGGATGGCATGCGACCCACGTCGGCGCGATCTCCGCGAGATCCTCGACGAACGGCCGCATCTCGGCGGCGCCGAGCGAGCAGTTGACGCCGACGACGAGCGGGTTCGCATGCTCGACGGAGATCCAGAACGCCTCGACGGTCTGGGCCGAGAGGTTGCGCCCGCTCTTGTCGATCGCCGTGAAGGAGAGCCAGAGCGGCAGCTCGGGCGCGGCGTCCTGCGCGGCGAAGATCGCGGCCTTGCAGTTGAGCGTGTCGAAGACCGTCTCGATCAGGAGGAGATCCGCGCCGCCTTCGCGCAACGCGCGGATCTGCTCCGCGTAGACCTCCACGACCTCGTCGAACGTCGCCGAGCGGTAGGACGGATCGTCGACCTTCGGCGAGAGCGAGAGCGCGATGTTGAGCGGCCCGACCGAGCCGGCGACGAGCCGGCCTCCGAACTCGTCCGCCACCTCGCGCGCGAGCCGGGCGCCCTCGAGCGACATCTCCGCGGCGACGTCCTCGAGCGCGTAGTCCGCCTGGCCGATCCGCGTCGCTGTGAACGTGTTCGTCGTCGCGATGTCGGCGCCCGCCTCGAAGTAGGCGCGGTGGATGTCGCGGACGACGTCCGGCCGCGTCAGGTTGAGGAGGTCCGGATCGCCGGCGACGTCGCGCGGATGGTCGGCGAAGCGCTCGCCGCGGTAGGCCTCCTCCCCGCGCACCTGCTTCTGGATGAGCACGCCCCACGAGCCGTCGAGGACGGCGATCCGCTGCCTGAGGATGGATTCGAGCTGTTCCCGGGTGTCCTGCACGGTCTCTCCTTCAACTGCCCGGGAGCGGCGCTCTCGAGCGCTTTAGGCGTTTGTTGACCCGGTCGCCAAGCTGCCTGTCAAAGCTCTCCGGGTGCGAAAAGGCTACCTGGCGCGTCGAGCCGGCGGCTGACGCTAGGGTGCCCGCTCGTGGGGGAGGTACACGACGGCGCGTCGCTGCGGGAAGCGCTGCTCCCGATCGCGAGCGATTTCTCGTTCACCTGGATCGGCGAGGCGCGCGTCCTCTTCGACGATCTCGAGCCGCGCCGCTTCGCGGAGCTCCACTCGAACCCGACAGCGCTCCTCTCCGAGCTCACCGACGACGACCTCGAGCGCGCGCTCACGCCCGACTACCTCTCGCGCCTCGAGCGTGTCCGGGGACGGCTCGCGCGCGACCGCGGCTACGAGACGTGGTGGACGGAGCAGGAGCGGCCCGACGACTTCCTCGTCGCCTACTTCTCCGCGGAGTTCGGGCTCGACGAGAGCCTGCCGGTCTACTCCGGCGGGCTCGGGATCCTCGCGGGCGACCATCTGAAGGCGGCCTCGGAGCTCGGCGTCCCGCTCGTCGGCCTCGGCCTCTTCTACCGGCGCGGCTACTTCCGCCAGCGCCTCGACGAGCACGACCGGCAGACGGAGCGGTACCCGCGCAACGACGCGAGCCGGCTGCCGCTCGAGCTCGTGCCGATGGCGCCCGTCGTCGAGCTCGCGGACGCGAGCGGCGAGCTCGTGCCCGTGCGGCTCGGCGTCTGGAAGGCGCAGATCGGGCGCATCTCCCTCTACCTCCTCGACACGAAGATCTCCGGCAATCCCGAGTGGGCGCGCGACGTGACCGACGTCCTCTACGGCGGCGACCGGGAGAACCGCCTCCGCCAGGAGCTCGTGCTCGGCGTCGGCGGCGTCCGCGTGCTGCGGCGGCTCGGCCTCGCCCCGACGGTCTTCCACATGAACGAGGGGCACTCCGCCTTCTTCCAGCTCGAGCGGCTCCGCGAGCTCGTCGAGGAGGAAGGGCTCGCGGCCGACGAGGCACTCGAGCAGCTGCGCGAGTCGACGGTGTTCACGACGCACACGCCGGTGCCGGCGGGCAACGAGGTGTTCGACCCCGAGCTCGTGCGGCGCAACGTCGGGGAGCTCGTCGAGCGCTGCGGACTCGGCTGGGCCGAGTTCGCCGAGCTCGGCAAGGTCGCGCCGGAGGACGAGCTCTTCGGGCTGACGCCGTTCGCCCTGCGGACGTCGCGCTACGCGAACGGGGTCTCGGAGCTGCACGGCGAGGTGTCGCGCGAGATGTGGCACGGCCTCTGGCCGGGGCTCCCGGTCGGCGAGGTGCCGATCACGTCCATCACGAACGGCGTCCACCAGCGGACGTGGCTCTCCCGCGAGCTCGAGGAGCTGCTCGGCGACACGGATCCGCAGTTCGAGCGCGCACGCGACGTGCCGGCGGAGTCGCTCTGGGCCGCGCACCGCACCGCGAAGGACAGGCTTCTCGACTTCATCGTCACGACGCGCGGGGCGCGCGAGCTCGATCCCGACGTCCTGACGATCGGCTTCGCGCGCCGCTTCGCGACGTACAAGCGCGCGAGCCTCCTCTTCGCGAAGCCGGAGCGGCTCGCCGCGCTGCTCGCGGATCCCGACCGGCCGGTCCAGATCCTCGTCGCGGGCAAGGCGCACCCGGCGGACGAGGGCGGCAAGGACGTCATCCAGCAGGTCGTCGACTTCGCCCGCGAGCCGGCTGCGGCGGGGCGTGTCGTCTTCCTCGAGGACTACGAGATGACGCTCGCGCGGCGGCTCGTGCAAGGCGTCGACGTCTGGCTGAACACGCCGCGGCGGCCGTTCGAGGCGTCGGGCACGTCGGGAATGAAGGCGGCGCTGAACGGCGTCCTCAACTGCTCGATCCTCGACGGCTGGTGGGCGGAGGCGTACTCACCGGCGTACGGGTTCGCGATCGAGGGCGACGTCGAGCCGGGCGCGGCGGACGCGGAGCAGGACGCAGCGGACGCCGAGTCGCTGTTCGCCGTCCTCGAGGGGCAGGTGCTGCCGGCGTACTACGAGCGGGACGAGGCGGGACTGCCGGAGCGCTGGATCGCCCTGATGCGCGAGTCGATCGCCGAGCTCGGCCCGCGCTTCGGCACGGCGCGGATGGTGGCGGAGTACGTCGAGCGGCTGTACCTACCCGCGCACGAAGGCTCGTCCCGGCTCGTCGCGTAGCATCGGGACATGTGCCGGAACATTCGCGTTCTCTACAACTTCGATCCGCCCACGTCCTCCGACGAGATCGACGCCGCCGCGCTCCAGTACGTCCGCAAGGTCAGCGGCATGAACAAGCCGTCGCAGGCGAACGAGCAGGCGTTCCACCGCGCCGTCCACGAGATCGCGCACATCACCCACCACCTGCTCGAGGATCTCGTCACGACCGCGCCGCCGAAGGACCGCGAGGTCGAGGCGGAGCGTCGCCGCGCCCGCGCCGTCGCCCGCTTCGGCTAGCGCCGGACGTGAGCGACGCCCCGAACGAGTTCGAACGACTCGTCGGCGACGCGCTCGACGAGCTTCCCGAGGACATCGCGGCGTTGATGTCCAACGTCGCCGTCACCGTCGAGGACGAGCCGCCGCCGGGCGAGCGCCTCCTCGGCCTCTACCACGGCATCCCGTGGGGCAGGCGCGGCCCGTACTACGCCGGCGTCCTGCCGGACAAGATCACGATCTACCGCGGCCCCCTCGAACGCGCCGCGCACGGCGATCCGGAGCGGCTGCGGCGCCAGGTACGCCGCACTGTCTTCCACGAGATCGCCCACCACTTCGGGATCAGCGACCAGCGCTTACTCGACATAGACCGCTACTAAGTAGCTCGCGAGTCCTGCGGACTCGCTCGCTTGGACAAGGAACTGCGCACGCCGGAGGCCGCGCTCTCCGGCGCGCGGAGTTCCGTTCCTGCTCTGGCGCGAGCGCTAGCTCGCGCCAGAGACTTCGAGTTGATTCTCCGCGTGGCGGATGCGCTGTTCGAGCTGCCAGCGGTCGGCGGTGGACTCGCCGGACTCGAGCTTCTCCAGCTCCGCCTGCGCCTCCTCGAGCTGCCGCTGCGCGCGCGCCGTGTCGATCTCCCCCGCGGCGACGGCATCGTCGACGAGAGCGATCGCCCGGCTCTCGAGCACCTGGAAGAAGCCGGGGCCGGTCGCGAACTCCTTCACCTCGCCGTCGCCCGTGTGGACGCGCGTCGAGCCGGCCTTGAGCATCGCGACGAGCGGCGCGTGGCGTGCGAGGACGCCGATCTCTCCGGACTGGCCGGGGACGATGAGCATCTCCGCCTCGCCCTCGAACGCCGCACCCTCCGGCGTCACGACCGAGACGGGAAAGAGCGGATGATCGGCCACGCCTCCGGCTCCTACGCGGTCGCGCCGGCGGTCTCGGCCTCGGCGTCGGCGCCCGCGAGCTGCTTGCCGCGCTCGACGGCCTGCTCGATCGTCCCGACCATGTAGAAGGCCTGTTCGGGAAGGTCGTCGTGCTTGCCGTCGAGGATCTCCGTGAAGCCGCGGATCGTGTCCTCGAGCTTCACGTACTCGCCCGGCGTGCCGGTGAACTGCTCGGCGACAAAGTTCGGCTGCGAGAGGAAGCGCTCGATCTTGCGCGCCCGCTGCACGACGAGCTTGTCCTCGTCGGAGAGCTCGTCGATGCCGAGGATGGCGATGATGTCCTGCAGGTCGGTGTAGCGCTGCAGCACCTCCTGCACGCGCGTCGCCGTCCGGTAGTGCTCGTCGGAGACGATGCCCGGCTGCAGCGCACGCGACGTCGAGCGCAGCGGATGCACCGCCGGGTAGATCCCCTTCTCCACGATGCCGCGGTCGAGGACGGTCGTCGCGTCGAGGTGGGCGAACGTGTTCGCCGGCGCCGGGTCGGTGAGGTCGTCCGCGGGGACGTAGATCGCCTGCACCGACGTGACGGAGCCCTTCTTCGTCGACGTGATCCGCTCCTGCAGCTGGCCCATCTCCGTCGCGAGCGTCGGCTGGTAGCCGACGGCGCTCGGCATGCGGCCGAGCAGCGCCGAGACCTCCGAGCCCGCCTGGACGAACCGGAAGATGTTGTCGATGAACAGGAGGACGTCCTGGCCCTCGTCGCGGAAGTACTCCGCCATCGTCAGGCCGGACAGGCCGACGCGCAGGCGCGCACCCGGCGGCTCGTTCATCTGGCCGTAGCAGAGCGCGACCTTGTCGATGACCTTCCCGCCTCCGGCACCTGCCTCGGCCTCGCTCATCTCGAGCCAGAGGTCGTTGCCCTCGCGCGTGCGCTCACCGACGCCGGAGAACACCGAGACGCCGCCGTGCTGGCGCGCAAGGTTCGCGATCAGCTCCTGGATCAGCACCGTCTTGCCGACGCCGGCGCCGCCGAAGAGTCCGATCTTGCCGCCGCGCACGTACGGG
>DASRED010000004.1:0-2741 GCA_035652255.1 Gaiellaceae bacterium
CTCGGCCGCGCGCACCAGGCCGATCGTCCCCTCCTGGATCAGATCGAGGAACGGCAGACCCTGGTTGCGATAGCGCTTCGCGATCGAGACCACGAGACGCAGGTTCGCCTCGATCATCTCCTGCTTCGCAAAATGATCGCCACGCTCGATCCGCTTCGCCAGCTCCACCTCCTGCGCCGCCGTCAGAAGGTCGACCTTGCCGATGTCCTTGAGGAAGAGCTGCAGCGAGTCGGTGGAGATCTCCCGCGCCTCCGCCTTCGCGAGCACTGCGTCGCGGGCGTCCTCCTCCTCGTCGGCCGGCGAGACGACGTCGATCTGGAGCTCCTCGAGCGCGTGGTAGAAGTCGTCCATCTGCCCGGGGTCGAGGTCGAGCTCGTCGAGCGCGAGCGCGATCTCCTCCTGGCTCAGCGAGCCTCCGGCGGCCTGCGCAGTCTCGAGAAGGTGGCGGCCTTCATCGGTCTCCAGGATGTCCGAGACGTCCCGAACCTCCCGCCCTTCCCGTGCGCTCATTGGGCTCCCCTGCTCGGCGATGCCGCACTATGCCTGGCGGATCGGACGTGGCGCTATGGGCCGAACGGCTCATATTTCCCCTACTTGGTCCCATCCTTTGCGAGGCCGTTCAGGAGCTCTTTCGCCGACCGCGCGTAGGCCGATCCGGGCTGCAGGGAGATCGCCGCGCGAAGCTCCGTCTCGGCCTTCGAGATCTGCTTCGTCCAGAGGAGAAGCAGCCCGAGGTGGAGCCGGACGACGGCGGCCTTCGGGAACCGGCCGGAGAGCGGCCCGAGCGTCGGAAACGGACGCAGCGGATGCGCGGGCGAGAACATCGCCACAGCGTCTGCCGTGAGGACTGCGGGGTCGTTCGGCGCGAGCGCGGCGGCGGCGTCGAGCTCGCGTTTCGCCGACAGCGGTCGCTCGCGGTCCCAGGCGAGGATGCCGCGCTCGAGGGGCTGCCGCGCTTTCCCGTCGACGCGCGCGACGTCGACGACGATGTACGGCAGCCCCGGGATGACGTTCGGGTGCAGCAGGTCGAGCGCGGTGACCGCTGACGGCGAGTCGGGCTCGAGCTTCGCGGCGAGCCTCCAGCTCGACACCGCGTCGGCGTCGCGCCCCGACCAGTAGTCGGCGAGCCCCAGGTGGAGCTCGGCGAGGCCGCTCTTCGGGTGCGCGGCGACGAGCTTCTTCACCGCGTCGAGGCTGCCGTGCGGCCAGCTCGAGAACGCGAGGCCGATCTCGGCGGGGAGCGAGTGGTAGCGCGCGAAGATCGCCCGCGCCTGCCGCGGCTTCCCGGCCTGGTACAGGGTGAGAGCGCGCCGCAGCGGTCCGGTCACGACGAGATAGAGCGGCGGCGACCCCTTTCGCATCGCGCTGCCGGTGCTCTCGCCTCGCGTCTGGAGGAGGGTGACGCCGACGACGGCCCCCGCCGCGAGCGCAGCCGCAACGGCGACGATCGCGACCACCCTCGTCCTCGGCCCCATCGCGGGCCAGCCTAGCCTTCCCAAAGCCGCTATATTTATGAAAGTCATGGCGAGCTATCGGGATCTGCTCCAGCAGGTGAAGACCGAGATCGACGAGGTCGACGTGGCGGAGGCGCGCGAGATCCTCGGCGGCGACGCGCCCGACCGGCCGCTCGTCGTCGATGTCCGCGAGCTGGACGAGTGGACCGAGGGCCGCATCCCCGGCGCGATCCACATCCCCCGCGGCTTCCTCGAGTCCCGGATCGAGCAGGCGGCCCCCGACCGGGCCACTCCGATCCTCCTGTACTGCGCCGGCGGCAACCGCTCCGCGTTCGCCGCGAAGACCCTCGGCGAGCTCGGCTACGAGAACGTCTCCTCCCTTGCCGGCGGCTATACCGACTGGAAGCGCAGCGGACTGCCCACCGAGCTCCCGCGCTCGCTCGACGCGGCCAAGCGGCAGCGTTACAGCCGCCATCTCCTGATTCCGGAGGTCGGCGAGGAGGGCCAGCTGAAGCTGCTCGACTCGCGCATCCTCCTCATCGGCGCCGGCGGTCTCGGCTCGCCCGCGTCGCTCTACCTGGCCGCGGCCGGCGTCGGCCGGCTCGGCATCGTCGACGACGACGTCGTCGACGAGTCGAACCTCCAGCGCCAGATTGCACACTCGACCGAGCGGCTCGGCGAGTCGAAGGCCGACTCCGCGAAGCGGACGATCCAGGCGCTCAACCCCGACGTCGAGGTCGTGACCTACAAGGAGCGGATCACATCGGAGAACGTCGACCGGATCCTCGCCGACGGCTGGGACGTCATCGTCGACGGCGCCGACAACTTCCCGACGCGCTATCTGCTGAACGACGCGGCCGTCTGGCACGACATCCCGCTCGTGCACGGCTCGATCTACCGCTTCGAGGGCCAGGTGACGGTGTTCAAGCCGCACGACGGCCCGTGCTACCGCTGCCTCTTCCCGACGCCGCCGCCGCCGGAGCTCGCGCCGAGCTGCGCCGAGGGCGGCGTCCTCGGCGTGCTGCCCGGCATCGTCGGCTCGCTGCAGGCTACCGAGGCGCTGAAGCTCGCGCTCGGCGTCGGCGAGACCCTGACCGGGCGGCTGCTCCTCCTCGACGCGCTCGCTTCCGAGTTCAACGAAGTGAAGCTCCGCCGCGACCCGGACTGCCCGGTCTGCGGCGAGCACCCGACCATCACCGAGTACATCGACTACGTGGAGTTCTGCTCCGGGAGGCCCACACACGCATGAAGACCGTGAGGATTCCACCTGCTCTCCGCAGCGAGACG
>DASRED010000005.1:0-15165 GCA_035652255.1 Gaiellaceae bacterium
CGGCAGCTCGTCCGACAGCTCGGCGTGCGGCAAGGAGAACTGCTCGTAGGTCTCCTCGTCCATGAAGTGCACCTCGGAGCCGTCGTCGTAGAGGTACTGGACGCTCTTCGTCTCCGTCCGGATGCGCGGGAACTTCTCCCCCGCACGGAACGTGCGGTCGACGACGGCGCCCGCCTCGAGGCTCTTCAGCTTCGTGCGGACGAACGCGCCACCCTTCCCCGGCTTGACGTGCTGGAACTCGACGATCCGCCACACCTTGCCGTCGAGCTCGATGTGCATCCCGTTCTTGAAGCTGTTCGTGTCGACCTGTTCCGCCACGGCGGGCAGCGTAGCTAGGAGACCGTCGTCAGCTCCTTCGTGAACCGCACCGGGTTCTCGACCCCGTCCTCGGTGACGAAGACGTCGTCCTCGATCCGGACGCCGAAGCGGCCCTCGAGGTAGACGCCCGGCTCGCACGTGACGACGTTGCCGGCGACGAGCGTGTCGGAGCTCTCCGTCGACAGGCGTGGCGCCTCGTGGACGTCGAGGCCGAGCCCGTGCCCGAGCCCGTGCCCGAACGCGCCGTTGAAGTCGCTGCCGTCGATGACGTCCCGCGCGGCGGCGTCGACGTCGATCCCGCTCGCGCCGGGCCGGATCGCCTCGAGCCCCGCCTTCTGCGCGGCGAGCACGACGTCGTACGCCTCCTGCATCTCGTCGGAGATGCCGCCCGTGGAGAGCGTCCGCGTGTAGTCGGACATGTAGCCGCCGACCTTGGCGCCGGTGTCGATCACGACGAGCTCGCCCGGCTCGATCACCTTGTCGCCCGCGCGCGCGTGCGGCCGGGCGCCTGTCGGGCCGGAGCCGACGATCGACTCGAACGACAGATCCTCGGCGCCCTCCTCGCGGAAGAGGCGGGCGATGTCCCAGGCGACGTCGCGCTCGCGGCGCCCGACGAACGGGATCTCGGAGACGAGCCGCTCGAACATCCGGTCGGTGATCGCGCAGCAGCGGCGGATCGCCTCGAGCTCGCTCTCGTCCTTGACGGCGCGGAGCTGCTCGACGAGGCCCTTGCGCGGCACGAGATCGATCCCGCTCGCGCGCAGATCCTCCGCGAACGACCACGGCAGGACGTTCGCCTCGAAGCCGATCGTCCCGGAGAGCGTCTCGCCGAGCCAGCCCATGAGCGAGCGCTTCGTCAGCACCGTCTCGACGCCCTCGATCCCCTGGGCCGCCTCGATGTAGCGAAAGTCGGTGAACAGGCGCGCCCGGTCGGGCTCGACGAGGAGAGCGGCGTTCGAGCTGTCGAAGCCGGTCAGGTAGAGGACGTTGACGAGGTTCGTGACGAGAAGCGGCTCCTCGAGCAGCTCCCGCAGACGGTCGATGCGGCTCACGTGGCGTTCTCCTTCAGGTAGTCGAGGGCCATCTTGTAGCCGTCGGGGCCGTGCCCGACGAAGCGGGCGGCGACGAGGCCGGAGAGGACGGACGCGCGGCGCCACTCCTCCCGCTCGTCGACATTCGAGAGGTGGACCTCGACGATGGGGATCCCGGCCGGCTCGAGCGCGTCGTGGATCGACCACGCGTAGTGCGACCACGCGCCGGGGTTGACGACGATCCCGTCGACGACGTCGTAGCTGTCGTGGCACCACTTGACGAACTCGCCCTCGTCGTTCGTCTGGCGGCACTGGACGGTGAGCTCGAGCTCGCGCGCCCACTCGTAGATCTTGCTCTCGAGCTCCGCGATGGAGAGGCCGCCGTAGAGATCCGGATCGCGCCGGCCGAGGATGTTGAGGTTGACGCCGTTGAGGACGAGGACCCTCACGCGATCAACCTATCGAGTTCGCGGCGCACGTCCTCCTCCGGCACCTCGACGTCCCAGCGGTCGAGCAGGACGAGCCGCAGCGCGCCCTTCTTGTCCCGCAGGAGCGCCTGCCAGGCGCGCTCGCGGTCGACGCGCACCGGCTCCGGGCGGAGCACCTCCGCCACGACCGTCGTGTCCCGGCCGGAGAGGCGCAGCGCCGCGAGCAGGCCGAGCGCGACGGCGCGGCCGTGCGTGACCGTGTCGTAGCCGCCCGCGGCCTCGAGCGCGTGGGCAAACGTGTGGCCGAGGTTGAGGAGCTTCCGCTCGCCGCGGTCGTGCGGATCGCGCAGGCAGATCGCCGCCTTGAACGCGGCGCAGCGGCGGACGAGCTCGTCGTCGGGCAGCTCCCAGAGCGGCTCGCCGGCGAGGAGGCCCGTCTTCACGACCTCCGCCATCCCCTCGAGCCGCTGGCTTTCGGACAGCGTCTCGAGCAGCGCGGGGTCGACGATCGTGCGCGCCGGCCAGTGGAAAGCGCCGACGAGGTTCTTCCCCTGCGGCAGGTCGATCGCCGTCTTGCCGCCAATCGCCGCGTCGACCTGGGCGACGAGACTCGTGGGAACGGGGACCCACGGAACGCCGCGGAGGTACGTCGCGGCGGCGAAGCCGGCCGCGTCGGTCGTGCAGCCGCCGCCGAGCGCGACGATCGTGCCGGAGCGGTCGAGGCGGAGCTCCTGCCAGAGCCGGTCGAGCGCCGTGAGCGTCTTCGCCTCCTCCCCGGGCGGCAGCTCGTGCGTCTCTGCGAGCCGTCCCCCGAGCGCGAGCTGTGCGTCGGCGCCGTGGATCCCGGCGACGTGCGGATCGGAGACGAGCGCGACCGGGCCGCCGGGGACGAGCTCGCCGAGGCGTTGCAGCGCGCCGCGCTCGACGACGACGCCGGCCGTGGCGAGGACGACGTCGTCGACATCGCGCGCGACGACGTCCGCGACCTCGGCGTACAGCCGGCGCCGCTCCTCGTAGAGCCGCCGGAACTCGGCCTCGTCCTGCGCGAGCGGCCGGTCGCTGCCGCGGACGCGCTCCCAGCACGTGTCGACGTCGACGTCGAGCCAGACCGTGAGGGCCTCGCCGAGAGCGTCGCGAACCTTGGGAGATGTGACCGCGCCGCCGCCGAGCGCGAGCACGACGGCTTCCGCTTCCCGCGCGCGGAACGCGGCCTCGCCCTCGTCGCGGAAGATCGCCGGGATCGGCTTCCCGGCTGCGCTCTCGATGAGGTCGTCGGCGTCGATGCCGCCGACCGCCCGGGCCGCGGTCGACTTGCCGGAGCCCATGAACCCGACGATCGCGACCTGCCGGTTCAGAGCCGCTCCAGGTACGCCCGCCACGCGCCGACGAAATCGCCGAGCGCGTCGCCGCCGAACTTCTCCCGTGCCGCCCGCGCGAGCTCCCAGGCGACCGCCGCCTCCGCGACGACCGCGAGCGCCTCGACAGCGGAGACGTCGCTCCGCTCGACGAGGGCCTCCGCCGCCTCGCCCGTCGCGAGGTCGACGGAGCCGAGCGGCTTCATCAGCGTCGGCAGCGGCTTCATCGCGGCGCGGACGACGATCTCCTCCCCGTTCGAGACGCCGGCCTCGATGCCGCCGGCGCGGTTCGACGTACGCCGCTTGTCGGTGCCGATCTCGTCGTGCGCCTCGGAGCCGCGCAGGCCGGCGAGCGCGAAGCCGTCGCCGATCTCGACGCCCTTCACGGCCTGGATCCCCATCACGGCCGCGGCGAGCCGCGCGTCGAGCCGGTCCTCGCGCCGGGCGTAGGAGCCGAGCCCCGGTGGGACGCCGGTCGCCCGCACCTCGACGCGGCCGCCGAGCGTGTCCTTCTCCTGGCGCGCCGCGTCGACCGCGGCGGGGTCGGCGCCCGCCTCGGGCAGTGCCTCCCCGGCAACCTCGACGCCGATCTCGCGGAGGAGCGCCTTCGCGACCGAGCCGGCGGCGACGTAGACGGCGGTGTGCCGCGCGGAGGCGCGCTCGAGCGCGTCGCGGACGTCGTCGAGCCCGAACTTCTGAACGCCCGCAAGATCGGCGTGGCCGGGACGTGGCAGCGTGACCGGCTTCGCCCCCTTCCCCTCCGGCTCGCCTTCCGGCGGCCACGGGCTCATCCCCCACGTCCAGCTCTTGTGGTCGCGGTTGCGGACGACGAGCGCGAGCGGCGTGCCGAGCGTGCGCCCGTGGCGGAGGCCGGCGAGCACCTCGACCTCGTCCGTCTCGATTTGCTGGCGCGGCGAGCGACCGTAGCCCTGCTGGCGGCGGCGGAGGTCCGAGTCGATCGCGTCCTTGTCCAGCACGAGCCCGGCGGGCAGGCCGGAGACGATCGCGACGAGCGCGGGCCCGTGCGACTCGCCCGCGGTTGCGAGCTCGAGATCCATGGAGAGAGCCTAGAGCCGGGCGAGCACGCGGGCGATGCCGCGCAGCCGCGACGTCTCCGGCACGGCGCGGAGAAAGTCGGCGAGGCGACGCGTCTCGTCGGGGTCGAGCGAGATCGCCGCGTCCGCCTCCTCGCCGTGCCAGACGCTGAAGCGCGCGTGCCGCGGCTCGCCGAGATAGACGGAGACGCGCAGGCCGCCGTCGCCGACGTCCGGGTGGCCGCGGAAGTACTCGACGATCTTCGTCCGCTGCGCCTTGCCGCAGTGCGGGCAGAAGCGGAACTCGTCCCGCACCTCGCCGCCGCACGCACCACAGTTGCGCATAGGCGCGTTCTATGCCCGCCGCGGGGTCACGTCAAGCCGAGCGCGGCGCGCATCGCGGCGACCGGAGCCGGAAGGCCCGTCCAGAGCTCGAAGCTCGCGGCGCCCTGCGCGACGAGCACCTCATAGCCGTCGAGGACGCGCGCGCCCGCCGCCGCTGCCGCCTCCGCCGTCGCGGTGCGCGGATACGGGAGGTCGATCAGCGTCTGGCCCTCCCCCAGCTCGAACAGCACCTCGTCCCGCACCGGCGTCGCGTGGATCACGAGCTCGGCGTCGTGCACGTCCGGCGGCCACGCACCGCGCCGCGAGAAGACCCGCGCCTCGGGCAACGCCGCCCGGAACGCCGCCGCCGCACCGCCGTCCCCGACGATTCCGACTTTGTGACAAGTTGTCACTTGGGACAAAATGGCGGCGTCCGTCGAGAAGCCGCGCCCCCGGACGAGCGTGTTCACGGACGGGAGCTCGCTCCCGACGAGCCGCGCGACGTCGAGCTTGTACGGCGCAGTGACGTTCGCGTACTCGACCTCCCGCACGGCCGCCTCGAGCTCCTCCGGCGCGACGTCCCTGGCGACGTACGTCCAGTCGTCGAGCCCGGCCGCGGCGAAGGCGGCGTTCTGCATCCTCGGCGAGAGCGAGTGAGCGACGGGCCGGCCGAGCAGGGCGACCTCAATATCCGTACTGGGCCTCGTGGTTGAGGAAGTCCTGGTAGCTCGCGGTGAAGTAGTGGTGCTTGTGGTCGGGCTTGCGGACGAAGTAGAGGTAGTCGACGTGCGCCGGATGCGCGGCCGCCTCGATCGCGGCGAGCCCGGGGTTCCCGATCGGCGTCGGCGGCAGGCCCGGGAGTTTCCGCGTGTTGTACGGGTTGTCGCTCGCGAGCTCCGACTGCGTGAGCGACTGCGTCGGCGGGATGTGGAGGCCGTAGCGGAGCGTCGCGTCGATCCCGAGCGTCATGTGGTCGTGCAGCCGGTTGTAGATCACCGCGGCGACGAGCTTGTTCTCGCTCGCCACCTGCACCTCTCCCTGGATCATCGAGGCGATGATCAGGACGTCGTACGGCGTGAGGTTCTTGCTCCGCGCGTACGACAGGTCGACGCTCTTCCACTGCGACTGGAACTCCTGCAGCTGCTCGCGGACGAGGTACGCCGAGGTCGACGTGCGGTCGAAGTCGTACGTGTCTGGGAAGAGGAAGCCCTCGAGCGGATGCTTCCCGAAGCCGGGGATCGCCTGCGGGCGCGTCGCCGCGAGGTAGCCCTGCTCCGAGAGCTTCACCTTGTGATGGCTTTCGTGGACGGCGATCTGCGCGACCGCGGCGACCCGTGCAGCCATCTGCGCCCGAGTGAATCCCTCGGGGAAGAGGATCCGGAACTGGCGGAGCTGGCGGACCGTCGTCGGCGGCGGCGGCGCCGCGTGCGAGCGGTGGATGGCGAACGCCGCGACCGCGCCGCCCGCGAGCAGGACGACGACGGCGCCGGCCGCGACGAGGCGGCGCACGACGATCCGCCGCCGCGTGGCGCGCTCGCGGGTCAGTTGGTCGTCGCGCTCCACCGTTCCAGCCAGCCGGAGAGGAGATGCGCCGCGGCGAGAGCGTCCTCGGACGCCGCCCCCGCGGTTTGCTGCGCGAGGTCGGTCGTGAACCGCTCGTCGAAGAGCTCGACGGGGACGTCGACGGCGGCTTGCAGCGCCTCGACGAAGCGCTCCGTCTCCGCCGCCTGCTCGCCGCGCTCGCCGCGCAGGGTCAGCGGCAGGCCGACGACGATCCGCTCGATCTCCTGTTCTTTCGCGAGCACCACGATTTCCGCGAGACCCGCATCGCTGCCCGCCTTCTCGACGACGCCGAGCGGCCGCGCGAGCGTTCCCGTCGGATCGGAGACGGCGACGCCCGTTCGCGCCGAGCCGTAGTCGAGCGCGAGCACCTTCACTCGAGCGCCTTCTTCGCCGCCTCGAGCGCGGCCGGCAGGTCGTCCGGCCGGTCGCCGCCGGCCTGCGCCATCGTCGGCCGCCCGCCGCCCTTGCCGCCGACGAGCTGTCCCATCTCGTTCGCGATCGCCGCGGCGTCGCCGAGCCCTTCGGCGAGGTTGACCACGATGTGAACGCGTCCCTCCGTGACCGACGCGACGATCGCGCCGTCGGCCTTCTCCTGCTGGCGGATCCGGTCGGAGAGGTCGCGGAGCGGGCCCGGCTGGAGCTCCTTCGCTTCGACAAGCACGACGTTCCCTGCCTTGTCCACGATGGTGAAGTCGGGAGCCGCCAGCGGAGAGGGCCGCGATCGTCGACTCCGCGCCTTCGTCAGCTCGCCGCGGAGCGCGTCGGCCTCGCGGGCGCGCTCGTGCAAGAGGGCGAACGCCTCGCCGGCGGTGACGGCTTCGATGCGGCGCGCGCCGGCGCCGACGGAGCTCTCGGAGAGGATCGCGAACGGGCCGATCTCCGCCGTCGAGCGGACGTGGGTGCCGCCGCAGAGCTCGAGCGACCAGCCGTCGACGTCGACGACGCGGACGACGTCGCCGTACTTCTCCCCGAACAGCATCATCGCGCCGAGCTCGCGCGCCTCCGACAGCGGCGTCTCGAAGATCCGGACGGGCAGCGCCGCGAAGATCCGCTCGTTGACGCGCCGCTCGACCTCGGCGCGCTCCTCGGCGGTGAGCGCCTGCGGGTGCGTGAAGTCGAAGCGGAGCTTGTCCGGCCGCACCGCCGAGCCCGCCTGGCGGACGTGGTCGCCGAGCACTTCCTGCAGCGCCTTGTGGAGGAGGTGCGTCGCCGTGTGGTTGGCCATCGTCGGGAAGCGGACGTTCCACGGCACGACGGCGCGGACGCGGTCGCCTTCGCCGAAGCCGGAGCCCTCGAAGACCAATTCCTGGTCGTTGTCGAGCCGCAGCGCCTCGACGAGCTCGGCGCGCGAGCCGTCGTCCTTCTCGATCCAGCCGCCGTCGGTCACCTGGCCGCCGCCCGCGGGATAGAACGGCGACTCGGCGAGCTTGACCTGGAAGAGACCGTCGCCGAGATCCGCATACGCGGTGAGCGCGGTGAGGACGTCCGTGCGCTCGTAGCCGACGAACTCGGTGCGCGGCGCGCCGGTGAAGCGCGGCTGGTGCCCGCCGGCGCCGGCGCGCGAGATCTCGCGGTGCTCCTCCATCAGCCGCGTGTACTCCTCGTCGTTGATCCCGAGGCCGCGCTCGCGCGCGAGCTCCTGCGTCAGCTCGATCGGGAAGCCGTACGTCGCCTGGAGCGTGAACGCGTCGTCGCCCGTGATCTCGCCCTTCGCGGCCGCCTCCTCGAAGATCCCCATGCCACGCTCGAGCGTCTCCCCGAACCGCTCCTCCTCGGCGGCGAGGACGCGCTGGATCTCGTCCCGGTGCTCGACGAGCTCGGGATAGGCGTGGCCCATCTGCTCGATCACGACGTCGGCAAGCGCGGGCAGGAACGGCGACTGCATGCCGATCCGCAAGCCGTGCTGCGCAGCGCGGCGGACGATGCGGCGGAGGACGTAGCCGCGGCCCTCGTTCGACGGCACGACTCCCTCCGAGGCGATGAACGTCATGCCGCGCCCGTGGTCGGCGATGACGCGGTGCGCCTTCGTCGCGTCCTGAGAGGAGCCGTAGGCCGCGCCTCCCTGCTCCGCGACCCAGTCCATGATCAGCTGGTAGCCGTCGGTGTCGTAGACCGACGGAACGTCCTGGACGACGCGCGCGACGCGCTCGAGCCCCCAGCCGGTGTCGATGTTCTTGCTCGGGAGCTCCGTGAGCGTGCCGTCCGCGTGGAGCTCGTACGACATGAAGACGAGGTTCCCGAACTCGAGGAACCGCTCGCAGCGCGCGCAGCCGGGCAGGCAGCCCTCGGCGCAGCCGGCCTCGGCGCCCCAGTCCCAGTACATCTCCGAGTCCGGGCCGCACGGGCCGGGCCCGCCGACCGACCAGAAGTTCTCGGAGGACGGCAGCGGCACGATCCGCTCCGCCGGCATGCCGATCTCCTCCCAGAGGCCGATCGCCTCCTCGTCGGGGCCGAGCTTCAGCTCGGGGTCGCCGGCATGGACACTCACCCAGACGCGGTCCCAGTCGAGCTTCAGCCGCTCCTGCATGAACTCGGTCGCGTACTCGATCGCGCCCTCCTTGAAGTACTGCCCGAACGAGAAGTTGCCGAGCATCTCGAAGAACGTCAGGTGGAAGGTGTCGAGGCCGACGACGTCGATGTCGACGGTGCGGAAGACCTTCTGGCACGTCGTCGTCAACGGGGCGGGCGGGGTCTCGCGGCCGAGGAAGAACGGCATCTGCGGCTGCATGCCGGCGCTCGTGAGGAGCGTCGAATGGTCGCCGGCGCGCGGGATGAGCGGGTACGACGCGCAGCGGAGATGGCCCTTCTCCTCGTAGAACGCCTGGAATCCCTCGCGCAGCTCGGCCGTCGTCCGCATCGGCGCATTCTAGGAGCGGCGTCCTTCGAGGTTGGCCGCCGACGGCGCTACATTCCGAGCGATGGCGCTCGACGTGCTGACGCCGGTTCCCCGGCGGCGGAGACGGCGGTACCGGCTGCGGCGTCTGCTGCCGCTCGCGGTGGTCGCGACGGCCGCGCTCGTCGCAGGCGTCCTCGTCGGCTGGCGCGGCGCCGCAGCGGGACATGCGCACGCCGCTCCGCCCGCGACCTCCTCCCACGAGCGCCGCAGCGCCGTGAGCCATCCGGCGGCGAAGACGAC
This sequence comes from Gaiellaceae bacterium, assembly GCA_035652255.1. GTDB lineage: Bacteria > Actinomycetota > Thermoleophilia > Gaiellales > Gaiellaceae > Palsa-739. The sequence continues at coordinate 9,190 of DASRED010000005.1, forward strand.
GCCGCCTGCGCGGCCCCTCGTTCTCCTCCACGGCCCGCCGCTGCTCGCCGGAGAGCTGCACGCGCGGCTCGAGTCGCCCGAGGCGATCCTCGTCGACGCGAAGACCGGCCGCGTCCTCTGGGAGAAGAGCGCGCACCAGCGCCGCGCGATCGCCTCGACGACGAAGATCATGACCGCGCTCCTCGCCCTGCGCGAGGTGCCGTGGCGGCAGACGATCACCGTCTCCGGCTCGGTCTCGAAAGTGCCGCTCGTGCGGGAGGGCCTGCGCGGCGGCGAGCACGTCCAGACCTGGAAGCTCTTCTACTCGCTGCTCCTCTACTCCGGCAACGACGACGCGAACCAGCTCGCGATCACCGCCGCCGGCTCGGTGCCCGCGTTCCTCGTCCAGATGAACGAGGAGGCGCGACGGCTCGGCATGCGCGACACGCACTTCACAAGCCCGAGCGGCGTGGTCGACCAGGGCAACTACTCGACGGCGTGGGATCTCGCGGCGCTGACCCGCTACGCGCTCCGCAACCTGCGCTTCCGCAAGCTCGTGCGGACGAAGCGGATCGAGGTGCCGTGGGCGCCGCCGACGAACGCGAAGATCTACCTCAACAACAACTGGCTCCTCCACGAATACCGCGGTGCGGACGGCGTCAAGACGGGCTTCACGACGAAGTCCGGCTGGTGCCTCGTCGCGTCGGCGACGCGCCGCGGGAGGACGCTGATCGCCGTCGTCCTCGACTCGGGGAACATCTACGCCGACGCGAAGAACCTCCTCAACCTCGGCTTCAGCCACGCCTGACCCGGAGCGTGAGCTCGCCGGCGGCGCCCTGACGGAGGGAGTCGTCCGCGTCGGCGACACGGTCCGCCGGCCGCCCGGCCCGAGCGCCGAGCTCGCGCGCGAGGTGCTGCAACGGCTCGAGCGCGCCGGCTTCGGCGCGGCCCCGCGCTGGCTCGGGATCGACGAGCACGGCCGCGACGTCCTCAGCTGGATCGACGGCGAGACGTTCACCGACCGCGGCCGGATGCATCCGTACGTCGGCGACCCGCCCGAGCGCGCGACGTTCTCGGACGAGCAGCTCGCCGCGGCGTTCCGGCTCCTCCGCCGCTACCACGACGCGACCGGCGACGTCTGTCACGGCGACTTCGGGCCGTGGAACCTCGTCTGGCGGGACGGCCTCCCCGTCGGGCTCATCGACTTCGACGACGTCCATCCGGGCGAGCCGGCGGAGGACGTCGCGTATGCGCTTCGGACGCTCGTCAGCTACGGCCTCGGCGAGACGGATCCGGACGAGGCGGCGCGCCGGACGCGGCTCGCGCTCGAGGCGTACGGCCACGGATTCGACGTCGTCGCGCTCCTCGAGGCGGAGTACGACCGCGTCGAGGAGCGCTGCCGCCGCAACGGCTGGCAGCGCGCGCTCGCGAAGCTTCCCGCCGAGCGCGCCTGGCTCGAGACGAACCGCGTGACGCTCGCCGCCGCCGTGCCGTATACAGACCCGACGTGAAGCGGACACTCGGCCTCGGCATCGCCGTGCTCGCCCTCGCGGGCGTGACGGCCTGCGGCAGCTCGCACGCGTCACCGGAGGCGCCGCCGGCGCGCTTCACGATCCCGGCGGACAAGCCGCCCTCGCCGGCGACCTGGCCCGTCTATCCGCGCTTCTCGCAGCACTCGTGCTGGGGCCGCCCGTTCCAGAAGGGAGACCGGCCGATCGTCGCGCGCGCCGCGCCGAGCTACGCACCGGCGCCGCGGGCGCATCCGATTCCACCGGCCGAGATCGTGCGACGGTTCCTCGCCCGCTTCGGCGACCGCCGCTACGTCCACGCGATCAGGCTTCTCGCGCCACCGCCGGCGGTCGGCTCGAACGTCCACGCCCTCTATGCGGATGGCCATCCACCGTCCGACGCGCTCGCGGCGCGGATCGTCGCGCCGCTCGCGAACGACCGCGCGGAGCCGGCATACGCGAGCACCGCGCAGAAGCTCACGTTTGCGATCGCACGGTGGGAAGCGGGCCTCGTCGGCGGCGCGCTCCGCGACGACTTCTGCAGCGCGGGCGGCCGCCCGCTCATCTGGTGGGAGGGCGACGCGACCGGCGTCGCGAACGACGTGTTCGCCGTCGAGCAGCGCTTCCCGACCCCGTCGCCGGCCGCGTTCCGCCGCCGGGTCGCGCTCGTCGGCCGGCGCTTCGGCTTCCGCGTCGTCACGCTCCGGCTTCTGCGGCCGGAGCAGATCGCGCCGCTGCTCGTCGTCGAGACGAGCCGGAGCCGGAAGTCGTTCGCCCACGAGGTGCCGAGGATCATGAGCCTCCTCGACCCCGTGTCGAGCTCCGGGCAGCGCACCGCGCAGACGTTCGAAGGGTTCCTCTTCGCCGCGGAGGACGCGAAGGGGCCGTTCCTCGACGTCGAGTCGAGCAGTCGCGGCGAGGGCGAGGGCGGCGAGTGGGCCGCGAACCAGTGCCTCTACCCGTACCCCGTCATCGGGATGATCGACCTGCCCGGCAAGAAGCAGCCGAAGTGCAGCTGAGACGCCGGCTGGCGGGCTAGCTCCCGCCCCAGTAGTCGTCGAGCATCTCCGAGTCGCCGCCCTCACCGAAGCCGATCGCGAGCAGCTCCATCCCGTCCGGCCCGGCGGCGAAACCGCGCGCGACGGGGCCTGAGACGCGGAGGGCGTCCCACTGCCGCAGCTCGCGCTCCTCACCCTCGAGCTTGACGCGGCCGGAGCCGGAGAGGACGAGGTAGACCTCCTCGTGCGCGGCGTGGCGATGACCGAACGGCGCGGAGAAGTTCGGGGCGAGACGCTGGTAGCTGAAGCCGCCCCCCTCGACCTCGAGCGCCTTGCGCCCGAAGCGCGCCTCGAGGTCGGGGGCGAGCCCGAACCGCTCCGCCGAGTTCTCGACGTCGTCCTTGAGATTGCGGATCGTCCAGTCGCTCATGCCCGGGACGCTACGCGCTACGTCGTGTCGCCCGTCGAGAAGAACGACGCGAACGAGCCGGCGACTGCGGTGATCACGAAGACGGCCCAGAGCTCGAGCACGACGTCGACGATCTGGCCCGCGTGCGTGACGGGATTCTTGACCGACGACGAGACGGTGAGGATCTGCACCGTCGCGAAGAAGAGCGCGTCCACGAAGCCGTGAATATCGCTTCCTTGCAGGCCTTTCTCGAACCGCCACATGAGGACGGCGCAGACGAGGTCGACGACGAGCGAGAGGCAGACGGCGATGACGATCCGCGCGAGGAGGCGGCGGTGTCGCTCGCTCCACGTGGCGAGCCGGCGCAGCTCCTCCCGGACCATGCGGGAGGGATTCCCGGCTAGCGCCGGATCAACTCCTCGACGCTCGCCGCGCCCAGCGTCCGGAGCCACTGCTCGGTCCGCCGCGGCGACGTCAGGCGCACGACCGCCGGCCCGTCCGAGGCCGCTTCCCAGTCCCGGATCCGCCGCCGCTTGCGCTTGAACGACTTGAAATGCCAGCCGACGATCGACTGCCGGGAGAAGATGTTGCGGAACGACTCGCGGTTGCCGTTGCAGATCGGCTTGCCGTCGATCGCCCGCATGACGCTGCGGCGAATCAGGCGCGAGAGGGACAGCCAGCGGGGATAGTCGAGCCCGACGATCAGCTCGACGCGCGCGAGCGGGATGTCGAGCCAGCGCCCGTACGCCGTGTCGAGCACCCAGCGCTCCTCCGCGCAGATCGCGGCGATCCGCCGCCGCTGCTCGTCGTCCGGGACCTCGACCCAGCCCGGCTCCCAGGTCCGCTCGTCGACGGCGTGCCAGGGAATGCCTGTCGCGGCCGAGATCCGCTCCGCCAGCCGCGTCTTCCCCGACCCGGTGACGCCGTAGACGAGGATCCGGTCGGCCACCGCGGGCTCCCGTGCGACGCTCAGCGGGCGAGCGTCTCTTCGTCCGCCGCGATCGTCTCCCGGATCTTCTCGAGCGAGCGGCGGATGAGACGGGAGACGTGCATCTGGGAGATCCCGACCTGCTGCGCGATCTGCGACTGCGTCAGCCCCTCGAAGAAGCGGAGCTGGAGGATCATCCGCTCGCGGGCGTCCAGCGCCTTGAAGCCGGGAGCGAGCACCGCGCGGTCCTCGGACACCTCGTACTGGTGCTCCTCGGTGCCGAGCGACTCGAGCGGGTCGAGGTCGTCGTCGTCTCCTCCCCCGCCACCGACCGACAGCGAAAGCGACGTGTAGGCGCGGCCGGACTCGAGCGCCTCGAGCACCTCCTCCTCCTCGACGCCCGCGGCCTTCGCGAGCTCGGGGATCGTCGGCGAGCGGGCGAGCTGGACGGTGAGCTGCTCCATGAGCTTCGAAAGCTGGACGTTGAGCTCCTGCAGGCCGCGCGGCACGCGGACGGCCCAGCCCTTGTCCCGGAAGTGGCGCTTGATCTCGCCGATGATGTTCGGCGTCGCGTACGTCGTGAGCTCGACGCCGCGGTCGATGTCGAAGCGGTCGATTGCCTTGATCAGCCCGATCGCGCCGATCTGGACGAGATCCTCGAGCTGCTCGCCGCGGTACGAGTAGCGCCGCGCGAGCGAGCGCACGAGGGACATGTACTGCTCGATCAGCTGCTCGCGCGCCTGGAGGTCTCCCTCCTCGTGGTAGCGGCGGAGGAGGATCTTGTCGTCGATGCGCGTCATGCGGCGGCACCCGCCGTGCGCTTCGTCAGCTCGAGCCAGACGCCGTCGTCGCGCCGCTCGACCTCGTGCGTGTCGCAGACGGTCTCGAGGACGCGCTGCAGGTCGAGCCCGCCTTCGCTCGCCTCCGCCGCCTGGAGCGCGTCGGGCGGGAACGGCCCGAGCGAGGCGTGGAGGACGCCCTCGGCGGCGGTGAGGACGACGGTCACCTCGCCGTCGTCGTCGCGGAGCCCGAGCACGGCGTCGAGCGCGACCTGGAGATCCTCGAGGTCGTCGAACGTGAGGTCGTGATGGGAGGCGAGCCCGCCGGTGACGAGGTGCGCGATCGGCCGGAAGTCCTCTTCGGCCGGGATGACGAGCCGGATCTCGTCGCCGCTCATACGGTGCCTGCCTCCCGCAGCTCCGTCTCGAGGTCGTCCTCGCGGCGCGCGGCGGCGTCCTTGCCCGCCTGCACCGCGTGGCGCCAGTCGCGGCGGGCCTTGAAGTCGGCGGCGCCGAAGCTCACGCCGGCCGCGAAGCCGGAGACCTTCTGGACCGGCCGGGTGATGGCGATGCTCACGGCGCGGACGGCGGTGTCGACGCTGTCCGCCGCGTCGACGGCACTGTCCGTGATCCGATCGACCTTGTCGAGTTGCCCGTTCACGCGGTCCACGCTGCCTCCAACCTTGCCGATCACCGGCAGGAGCGACTCCTCAGTCCCACGGATGAACGCGGAAACCCGTCCGACGGTTCCGGCCAGCCGGACGAGAAGCCACGCGAAGGCGAGTCCGGTCGCGAGCAGGAAGACGGCCAGAGCGAGCCGCCAGAGATCCCCCCAGGTGAATGCCGCGACCAGCATCCGTGTCCGATCTTAGTCCGCCGCCGTGATCGTGCCGTGCCCGACGACGACGTCGCCGTCGTAAAGAACGGCCGCCTGGCCGGTCGCGACGCCGTGGACGGGCTCGTCGAGCCGGAGCCGGAAGCCGCCCGCCGTCGGCTCGACGCGCGCCGCGACGGCCGGGGACCGATAGCGGAGCTTCGCCTCGACGCGCTCGGCGCCGGCGTAGAGGCGGCCGCGCGCCGTCACCGTGCGGCGGGCGAGCGACGCGCGCGGGCCGACGACGACGGCGTTCGCACGCGGACGCGTGCCGATCACGTAGAGCGGCTCCGGCGAGGCGAGCCCGAGACCGCGCCGCTGGCCCGGCGTGAAGCGCCAGTAACCGTCGTGGCGGCCGAGCTCGTTGCCGTCCTCGTCGACGACCGCGCCGGCGCTCGGCGCGAGCCCCTGCCGCTCGAGGAAGCTGCGGTAGTCGTCGCCGGCGAGGAAGCACGCCTCCTGGCTCTCGGGCCGGCGGGCGGCGGCGAGGCCGGCGCGCTC
>DASRED010000006.1:0-61387 GCA_035652255.1 Gaiellaceae bacterium
CGGCGGCGCCCCCTGAACGCGTCTAGGAAGCGTCTCAACATCCGTTCGCAGGTCATGCGCGCGGCAAGCGTTGCTAGGAAACGAATGCCTTCCGAACAGATGCAGCTGTCCATCTGTTCGTGCCGTGAATAGTTGGAACCATCGCCACGTTCAGCTTCTCGGCGATCTCCTCCAGCGACATCCGCTTCGCAAGCATCGCGTTGATCTTCATCCGCCATCCGTAGTCACGTCGGTTGCACAGCCGATGCGCGAGCCGGACGTTGTCGGGGGTGAGGTGACCGCCGTACGCTCTGAGCCTCGGATAGTGGTCAGGCGTCGGCGACCAATCGGAACGCGTCGATCTCGGCTCGAAGTACCTACGACCACGAAAGCTGTAGCACTGAGGCATCTCGCAACGCACGTCGATGATCTGGCCATCTCGAGCAAGCTGCAAGAGGACTCCGCGAACTCCCAGGGCCTCGAACTTCTCGACTGGCGTTTCTCCAGCGTTCGCCGGTGGCGCTGCGCTTCTTGCAGGGACCTGGTCTCCGTCACTCATTTTTGGGCCTCTCAGTTGCTCAAAGGTGGCCCGACACCGATCGAGGTCAGGCGGGCGCGAAGGTGATGAGTTGTTCCACGCGGATACGTCGGTCGAGTGCGCCGGCCGTCTGGCCAGGTGGGGGGAGATAGCGGCGTCCCGTCGCGAGAGCACGGACCTGTCGCTGTACACGCGATAGGCCATGTCTCGCAGCCAAGAGCCGCACGATCCGTTCGATCGAGATCGACTGCCCAGCCAGAGTGGCGTCCGCGACGACAAATCGTGCGCGGCCCGAGGGCTTAAGGACGCGAACGATCTCGGCGATGACGTCGTCGAGGTCGGAGACGTAGCGGCGCAGGATGCCCGTTCCGCGCGCCGACATGCCACCGGGGTTCACCTTGGCCAGGATCTGCTCGATGTCCTCGGCTGCGACGAGGCTGCGCTCGGCACCGATCGATTCCGCGCGAAGTTCGCGCAGGCTGCTAATCGAATGTCCCATCCAGACGAGCGTCATCCTGTGCCCGCGCAGATAATCGATCGCCTGGAGGTACGGCGGTGACGTTGCGACCCGGTCGATCGAGCGATCGGGGAGCGGGAGATGCCTAGCGTCACCGTTCGCTAGATGAGTCGTGCCGGAACGGGTTGCAAGCGTGTGGACGGCTCGATGTCGCGCCGAGACGAACTCTGCTGAGCTGAGGAAGCGCTCGATCGGGTCGATGGCTGCCTTGTCGCGCACGACGTGTGGCCGGCTGTGGCTGACGTCACGCGCACGTGATGCGCCGGCGTCCTTAGTGATGATCAGCCGGCTGAAGGCGCACCAGAGCTTCGGTTGGAGATCGTGATCGCATGCCTCGATCGCAGCCGCAAGCGCGGCGAGGCGGTCTTGTGCCTCGGGATCGAACCAGTAGTCGACAAACGACCACGTCTCGTCGTCCATCCGGGTCGTTGTTCTTCCTTCTAGCCGTCGCGCCTCGTGTTGTACGTGGCGAGCAGCGGTCAGGAAGCGATCGTCCGGGGGTTGCGCGAGCGCGCGTGCGAGAACGAGCGCGAGCGGATCGAGGTCGAAGCCGTAGCCGGTATGGCCGCGAAGCGCGGCAAGCGCCGGGACCGAGCCCGATCCCATCATCGAGTCCAAGACCGTCAGTCTCCGTCCGGTGGCGCCGACGAGACCTTCCATCGCAGCGAGCGGATCCATGCGAGCCGGGAATGGGTGGATCGGCGTGAAGGTCTTATGAATCGACATCGAATGCCTCGCGTGCATCGGTTGCCGCTGAGCCGCTGAGCGCGTCGAGGTTCGATCGGATCTCGGCCTTTACCTGCGCGGGTGCGGTTTGTAGTGCGACCCATTCGCTGTCCGACCAGATGCCCGTCGGGGCGAGCGAGCGCAGGCCGTCGATCATTGCCCGGACATCCTCGAGCGCGTAGTCGTAGTTCTTGTTGCTGCGCTCTAGGAGGAGCGCTGGCAGCCCGTTGATCGCAACGGGCGCCTTCGCGGTGCTCAGGTCGTGGATGATCTCGAGCAGCAAGTCGACCGGCGGGTGGGGCCGCTGCTGTCCGCTTTGCTCGAGTTCGTCGACGAACGCCTTGGACTGCAGCGGCGTGTGGTGCGTCTCGAACAGGTCCTCGAGAACGGCGGGATTGATCGTGCGTGTCGGGTAGAGCTCGATTAGCCGCGCGAAGTCGTTTGCAGTGATCGGGGTAATGCCGCCGTCTGTGCAGTACTCGGCAATGCTGGAGTCCCTTTTGTCCGCGCCCTCAAAGCCCGGCGCGACGACCAGGATGTATTTCGCGTTTTCTTTCTTCTTGTGTTTGCGCAGCGGGCCTGGATTGACCTTGTCGGCCTTGATGACTTCTTCGCGGGCGGTCGATTTGGCGTCGCAAACGACGCCGTACGTGCGGCTCTCTTCCTCCCCGCGTCGACCGAGGTGAGCGATCGCGAGGATGTCGGTCTTCCCGGAGCCGCTCTTGCGGCGCACCCGGAAACCGAGAAATGCCATAGCGTCTCCGATCGCGTCCTCGAGTTCTTTCTCGGTGTGCACGGCGTCGCGAAGCTGGCGAGCGATTATCGGCGCCGAGCGGGGGTAGATGCTGACGAGCGCACGTAGGTATGCGTCGCGCCGATCGAGGACGTCGCGGACGACGTGTGTCGGCGTCGCTTCGTCGAGCAGATACACCGCTGTGAACAGCTCCGTCGCAGCGATGAGCTGCAGGGGCTCGACGGCGCCCTTGTCGTCGATGTAGTTGTCGATGAAGGGGTGATCTCGGTTCACGACGATCATCCGCCTCGACAGGTCGTAACTCGCGATGCGCTCGTCGGTTCCCTGCGCTTCGATGATGATTCCTTCGAGCAGATTCATCGAGGCATCGAGGTCGACTTGCTCGCCTTCGATCTCGTCCGTGCCGGTCACGAGCTCGGCGAGCAGGCGATCCTCGCCGGCGTCCTCGAATGCTCGCGTCACGATCCGCCGTAGCGGCGCCTGTGAGAGCGCCTGTGGCGGATTCGCGATCCGCTCCGACGCCGTGAGCGTCTGCGGATGTGCCTTCTCCATTTCAGTCCGCGCCGAGCGGGCCGCGTTGAAGACAGAGAGCAGGTAGTCGCGGATCTCGCCAAGCGCCGGCGATTCCTTGATCGATTCGCGCGTCGCGGTGATCACCTCGTCGAGGCCATCCACGTTGACCTCCATGCGGAAACGCGTAAATACGCCATGGTGGAGTTCAACGTCGATCCCGAACGTCTCGTCGGTGATGTTGATTAGCCGTTTGAGCACCGAGACGAAGAACCCATGGCTACGGCCGAGTTCCTCGGCCTTGCCGCGCGGGAGTGGCAGCTCGTACATCTCAGCTACGCCGGTGACGAGGCCTGCGTGCTCGAGTAACACGCCCGCCTCGCTTGCGCGCTCCGCGTAGGCAGTCTTCTTCTTCAGGTCGTCAGTGCCGACCTTGAACGTCCAGATCTTCTTCCCAGCGGCCTTGCTTGATGTGACCTTGGCACTGTTCAGCCAGAGGTTGAACTCCGGGTTGAGTGGCAGCGCGACGCTCAAGATCCACTGCAGGCGGCCACGCTCGAGCCGGCGGCCTCGATCCTTCAGGTCGCTCATCAGCGCCGCTGTCCAGTTTGGAGGCGCTTCTGGGCCGAACAGCGTTGCCGTGGGCTCCTCGTCGCCGATGGCGTCGACGAGCGTTTTTCTGGCTTCCTCCTCGGCCAACGCGACGACGTCGAGCAGCACACTCCCCTGTTCTGCCAGGCGGCCCTTTACCTCTCGGTAGTCCATCGTCGTTGCTAGGTATTCGTCGCCACGCTTGCAGACGTACGTGAACTCGTTGGCAAGCACATAGGTCGCAAGCTTCCCGATTCCGAACTTCCCGACCGGCTTTCGGCCGGCCCGCGCCGGCGGGCGGTCGCGCCGTGTCGAGTCTCCGATCTGCCAGAGATCGCGCAAGCCACCGAGGTCCATCGATTCGCCGTTGTCGATCACGGCGAGGATCGCGCTCGGGTCAGCGAGATTGTCGGGGATGCGGACCCAGACACAGGTCGCGCCGGCGTCGTATGAGTTGGTGACGAGTTCCTCAAACGTCTTGTTCGGCGACGAGTAAAGGCCCTCAGAAAACTGCTCGACTATCCCGAAATTGATGTTGACGGCGATCGTGTCGAGCGGCGTTCCGCCGGCGACGAAGTCGGCGGGCTCGATCTCGACCGGCATCTCGCCGGTTGCGTCCGGCTCGGGCGGCTCGTCCTCTGCTGGAGTCTCGTTCAGCGCCATCTGAGAGTTGAAGCGTACGCCAGAGGGAGGGCGAAAACCGAACCGCTCGCCGCCACGGGAATCGCACGCGGTTCGAGCCGCGGGCCGTCTCAGAAGTCGGCCTACGGCTAGCCGCTGACCGGGTCCACGAACTCACTGCTCGGGACTTGACAGCCCTCCCGCGGATGTGGGAGATTTGCAGCGTTGGGCCCGGAGGCGCGCAAGCGTCGACGGGCCCGACATCTTTCTGGCCCCGCCGATGTCCTTTACGGACACTTGTTGCTGCCATCCCGACGGGGCTACCTTCGGAGCTGGCCAGGGTCGAGCAGGTTCAGCGGTCCTCGAGGCGTTCGCGAAGCCCGGCCCTGGCCGGCCGCATGCGACGGGAGTGCTAAGACAGCCTCGGCACGAGCGTTGGCTGGGCTTGTCGGACGAGCCGCCGCAAGATCTCGATCGTCTCAGCATTGGAGCTGAGGTTGGCGAGCGCAGCCAGCGCGAGCTGCGATTCGGCCAAGGTCAACCAGGACGACTCGAGCTCGAGCCGGCCGTGCCAGCGAACGGCCGCCGCTTCGAGCCGATCTGGGCGAAGCTCGGCGAGTAGCGCCAGATAGTCGAGTGCTTCAAGGAGCGAGACTGAGCCCATCTCGCGCAGCGCCATCTCCGCTCCGAGCAGGTTCCGCCGCTCGAGAGCGCGCCTGAACTGCGTGCGGGCGGTCCCTTGCGCTGTCACGAACAAATGTTCGCACATGGTCGCGGGAACACCCTTTGCGGAGGTGCGCACCGCGGGCCGCCGGGACCCTAGGCGAAAGCTCGTGTTATCACTTTCGTTGACACCCGGGCCGAGTCGTCTCCGGTTCAGGAAACACAAGAGCCCGGTCTGCAGGCCTTTCTCGTATGGGCCGTGCAGGGATCGAACCTGCGACCTTGGGATTAAGAGTCCCCTGCTCTACCAGCTGAGCTAACGGCCCGAAGCGGCGGCCATTGTAGCCTCGTGCTCGTGAAGGTCCTGACCGTCGTCGGCAACCGTCCGCAGTTCATCAAGTCGGGTCCGCTGTCGGCCGCGTTCGCAGCCGCCGGGATCGAGGAGGTCGGTCTCCACACCGGGCAGCACTGGGATCCGGAGCTCTCCGACGTGTTCTACGCCGAGCTCGGCCTGCCCGAGCCGCGCTACCGGCTCGACCTCCACACCGCCGACGCCGAGGCGATGCGGCCGCGGATCGCCGAGGCGGTCGAGCGCGAGCGTCCCGACTGGACGCTTGTCTTCGGGGACACGAACTCGACCCGCGCGGGGACGGAGGCGAGCGGCGACGCGGGCGTCCCGGTCGCTCACGTCGAGGCCGGGCTCCGCAGCGGCGACCTCTCGATGCCGGAGGAGCACAACCGGATCGCGGTCGACGCCGTGGCGGCGCTCCTCCTCTGTCCCGACGAGCGCTCGCGCGAGACCCTCCGCGGAGAGGGCGTCCCCGGCCGGATCGAGGTCGTCGGCGACGTGATGGCCGACGCGTGCTTCCGGCTCGCGCCGATCGCGCGCGAGCGCTCCACCGTCCTCAAGCGCCACGAGCTCGAGCCGGGGAGCTACGTCGCGGCGACGATCCACCGCGAGGCGAACGTCCGGCCCGAGCGGCTCGCGCGGATCGTCGACGGCCTCGGCCGCACCGGCGAGCGCGTCATCCTCCCCGCCCACCCGCGGACGCGGACGACGCTCGGAGAGATCGGGACGCCGCCGAACGTCGAGGTGCTTTCCCCGCTCGGCTACCTCGACATGGCCGCGCTCGTCTCGCTCGCGCGTGTCCTCGTCACGGACTCCGGCGGCTTGCAGAAGGAGGCGTACTGGTACGGCGTCCCGTGCGTCACCGCGCGGCCGTCGACCGAGTGGAAGGACACCGTCGAGCTCGGCGCCAACGTCCTCGTCGACGACGATCCCGCCGCGCTCGCGGCCGCGGTCGCCGCCGCGCGGATGCCGGACGAGCGGCCGCCGCTCTACGGGGACGGTCACGCCGCCGAACGGGTTGTCGCTAGCCTTGCCGCGGCTTGACGGAGGGCGAGGGACACTTCGACGTTGCGGTAATCGGCGCGGGCTACGTCGGCGTACCGCTCGCAGCCACGTTCGCAGAGGCGGGACAACGCGTCCTCGTTCTCGACGTCGTCGAGGACGTCGTCGCCGCGCTGAACCGCGGCGAGTCGCACATCGAGGACGTCCCGAGCGAGCGCCTCGCCGCGCTCGTCGAGCAGGGGCTCATCCACGCGACGACGAGTTACGACGACCTTCCCGCCGCGGAGGCGATCCTCATCGCCCTCCCGACCCCGCTCTCGCACCAGCGCGAGCCCGACCTCTCGATCGTCAAGGGCGCCGTGGTCCGGCTCGCCGGCGTCCTCCGCAAGGGCCAGGTCGTCGTCCTCGAGTCGACGACGTGGCCGGGCACGACGCGGGAGGTGCTCCAGCCCATCCTCGAGGAGGGAAGCGGCCTCAAGGCCGACGCGGACTTCTTCCTCGCCTTCTCGCCCGAGCGCGTCGACCCCGGCCGCGAGGACTGGACGACGAAGACGACGCCGAAGGTGCTCGGCGGTGTCGGCCCCGAGAGCACGAAGCGCGCGGCCGACGTCTACCGGAAGGCGATCGACACCGTCCACGAGCTGTCCAGCCCGGAGGCCGCGGAGCTGACGAAGCTCCTCGAGAACATCTTCCGCTCGGTCAACATCGCGCTCGTCAACGAGCTCGCGATCCTCTGCGACCGGATGGGAATCGACATCTGGGAGGTCGTCGACGCGGCCGCGACGAAGCCGTTCGGCTACATGCGCTTCAGCCCGGGGCCGGGCCTCGGCGGCCACTGCATCCCGGTCGATCCGTTCTACCTCACCTGGAAGGCGCGGGAGTTCGGCTTCTACACGGAGTTCATCGAGCTCGCCGGCAAGGTGAACGAGGAGATGCCGTACTTCTGCCGCTCGCTCGTCTCTCAGGCGCTCAACCACGGCGCGCAGAAGGCGATGAAGGGATCGAGGATCCTCGTCCTCGGCGTCGCGTACAAGCCGGACATCGGCGACGTGCGCGAGTCGCCGGCGCTGAAGATCATCTCCCTCCTCCGCAACGCCGGAGCCGACGTCGCCTACCACGACCCGCACGTCTCGAGCATCGCCGTGAACGGAGACGAGCTCGCGTCGGTCGCCTACGAGCCCGCCGCCTACGACTGCGTCGTCGTCGTCACCGACCACTCGTCCCTCGACTACGACGCGCTCGTCGACGAGGCGCAGCTCGTCGTCGACTTCCGCAACGCGACCGGCGACAAGGGCACCGCGGCGGAGCACGTCTACAAGCTGTGAGTCGCGTCCGGATCGGACAGGCGGGGCTCGGCTACTGGGGCCGGAACCTCGCGCGGAACTTCGACGACCTCGCCGAGCTCCGCTGGCTCTGCGACGCGAGCGAGGAGCGGCGCGCAGAGTTCGCGGAGCGCTATCCCGGCGCGCGGGTGACCGGCGACTTCGTGGAGATGCTCGCGGACGACGAGCTGGACGCGGTCGTGATCGCGACTCCCGTTCCGTCGCACCATCCGCTCGCGAAGCAGGCGCTCGAGGCGGGGAAGCACGTCTTCGTCGAGAAGCCGCCGGCGATGCGCGTCGCCGAGATGGAGGAGCTCGTCGGGCTCGCGGAGGCGAACGGCCGCGTCCTCATGCCCGGCCATCTGCTCCTCTACCACCCCGGCGTCCAGAAGCTGAAGGAGCTCGTCGACGCGGGAGAGCTCGGCGACCTGCTCTGCGTCTACGGCAACCGGCAGAACCTCGGCAAGATCCGCAAGGACGAGAACGCGCTCTGGTCGCTCGGCGTCCACGACCTCTCGGTGATCCTCTGGCTGATCGAGGAGGAGATCGTCGAGGCCTCGGCGCACGGGCACGCCTTCCTCACCGAGGGCGTCGAGGACGTCGTCTTCTGCTACCTCCGCTTCGCGTCGGGGAAGATCGCGCACATGCATCTCTCCTGGCTCGACCCGCACAAGATGCGGCGGCTGACCGTCGTCGGGCGGGACAAGATGGCCGTGTTCGACGACATGGAGCTCGACCACAAGATCACCGTCTACGACAAGGCGCCCGAGCAGCCGTCGGACTCGTACGGCGAGTGGCGGACGCGAACCGGAGACACGTTCAGCCCGAAGATCTCGAACGCCGAGCCGCTCAAGCTCGAGTGCCAGCACTTCCTCCGGCTCGTCGAGGACGGCTGGGACGGACGGGAGATGCGCGACGGGCTCGAGGTCGTCCGTGCGCTCGAGCTCCTGACTGAGTCGCTCAATGGCAGCTGACGTCCACCCGACCGCGATCGTCCATCCGGGCACGGTGCTCGGGGACGGCGTCAAGGTGCTCGAGTACGCGGTCGTCGGCAAGCAGCCGTCGCTCTCGCCGCGCTCGACGGCGAAGCGCGAGCCGCTTGCGCCGGCCGAGATCGGCGCCGGGACGATCGTCTCCACCGGCGCCGTCGTCTTCGCCGGCACGAAGGTCGGCGAGCGCGTCATCCTCGGCGACCAGTCGTGCGTGCGCGAGCGCGTCGTCGTCGGCGACGACGTCGTGATCGGCCGCGGCTCCCTCGTCGAGAACGACACGACGATCGGGGCGATGACGAAGATCCAGGCGGACGCGTACATCACCGCGTACTCGACGCTCGAGGAGCACGTCTTCATCGCGCCATGCGTCGTGACGACGAACGACAACTTCATGGGACGGACCGAGCGGCGCCACGAGCTCGTCAAGGGACCGACGATCCGCCGCGGCGCGCGGATCGGCGGCGGCGCGATCCTCCTGCCGGGAATCGAGATCGGCGAGGAGGCGTTCGTCGGAGCCGGCGCGGTCGTGACGAAGGACGTCGACCCCGGCGTTGTCGTCGTCGGCAGCCCGGCGCGGGTGCTCCGCCCCGTCGCCGAGGACGAGCTGCTCGAGAACCAGTAGCTAGCGCTGCGGCTTCGGCGTCGTGCGCGCGATCTTCAGCGTGTACGCCCCGCCGCCGTGCCGGATGTCGCGGAGCGCGAGGTAGTACCAGCCGGCTTTCGGCGCCCGGAAGGAGAAGTGCTGCGCCGCGCTCGGCTTCGTGTGCCCGCCGCGGAGGACGGCGCCCGTCCGGCTCAGCAGCCAGAAGTGGACTCCGGCGCCGTGCCATCTCGCATGCAGCACGGTCGTGATCCGGGCGCCCTTCTGGAGCTTGACCTTGTAGACATCGAGCGGGTCGTCCCAGTAGTCGAGCGTGGCGTTGAGCGTCATCTTCTTGCGGGCCTGGAGCGCCCACGCCTCCTCGAAGGAGTCGTTCGGCTCGTCGCGGTCGGCGGCCGGGATGGCGAAGGCCTGGACGGCCGCCACCGCCCGCGCCACGTCGAGCCGTCCCCAGCCGGTCAGCCGGTCGCGTCCGGTCGCGCACTGGGAGCAGCCGTTCGCCGCGTTGACGTCGTCGCTCTTGCGCTCGAGAAGCGTCCCGACCTGGCTGCTCGTGAGCGCCGGATCGACCGCGAAGAGCACGGCGGCCGCCGCACTGACCTGGGGAGCCGAGAAGGACGTCCCCTGCGGGTGCGCGAACTCGCCGGCCGCGCAGTCGGTGTAGCCCTGATCCGCGCAGCCGTGCTGCGCCGCGGTGAGATCGGCGGGGAAGGTGGAGAAGATGTCGACGCCGGGCGCGGCGAGGTCGACGTAGGTCGGGTCGCGGTCGGAGAAGTCCGGCACGTCCCCGGAGCGGGAGAGCGCGCCGACGCCGATCACGTGCGGCAGCGCCGCCGGCCAGCTCGCGTACGGCCACGGCGTGGACGGAGCCTCGTCGGAGTTGCCCGCTGCCGCGACGACGAGCGCACCTTTCCGCTGCGCGTACGCGACGGCCTGCGCCTCGACCTGCGAGTACGTGTCGATGCTCGGATCCTTCGGATCGCGGACGGCGCCGAAACTGAGGTTGATCACCCGCGCGCCCTGGTTCGCCGCCCAGCGGATCGCGTTCGCCTCCGCCTTGAGCGGAATCGTCCCGTCCGCGGTCACGACCTTCGCGATCAGGAGCTCCGCCGTGTAGGCGATGCCTACGACGCCGTTCGAGCCGAGGTCGCCGGCGATCTCACCGGCGACGATCGTCCCGTGCCCTTCCGTGTCGTTGCAGACGCTGCCGCCGACGAAGCTCTCCGCGGCGAGGATGCGGTCGGCGAAGTCCGGCAGCGAGCAATCGATTCCCGAGTCGACGATCGCCACCTTCACCGGTGAGAGCGTCGTCGGCGGGGACGTCCAGGCGTCGAAGGCGTGGTCCTGCGCGAGGTACCACTGCTTCGCGTAGAAGGAGTTCGGCGGCGTGAACGCGGCAGCCGGAGCGGCCCCGACGAGGGCAGCAGCGACGGCGCCGGCCACCGCGAGCCTGAACCTCACCCTCACTGCGTCACGGTAGCCGGTCTCCGGCTACTCGACGTGGATCCGGACGTACGCGGCGGCGGCCGCCGCGTTGGCGAGCCGGTAGTCCGTCGTGACCGACGGCGTGACGTCGACGCTGATCGCGCCCGTCCCCGGCTCCGGCGTGACGGTCTCGATCGTGTCCCAGGCCGCGCCGGCGGTTCCCGGCGTCCGCTGCTGCAGGACGACGTTCCTCAGGCCGCGCACGACTCCCGTCAGCGTCACGGTCGAGCCGGCGGAGACGGGGACGTTGGGAAGCGGCGGCAGGAGAGCGAGGACGCCGACGCTGAACCACGTCGAGCGGAGGTCGAGCTTCGCCGCCACCGTGGCGCCGGTCGCCGTCGCGTCCGTGTCCGCCCCGTTCCGCAGCGACGTCACGTCGAGGTCGGCGACGCGCTTCGAGGAGTTGCGCGTCACCGTCGCGTCGACGAGCCGGCCGGCGATCCCGAGCGCCTTCCCGAGCGTCTTCGCGGTCACCGGCACCGGCCCCCAGTTGTGGTACGGCGAGATGGCGTCGAACGGGTCGGCCTCGGAGACGAGATACGGGCGCGCCCCTCCCCACGCATCCTGCGCCGACTGGGTCCAGCCGCCGGTGCTCGAGGAGAAGACCGTCGTCGCGACCTTGCCGCCGTACATGAGCACCTCGCCGGCGGTCGCCTCGACCGCGGCGGTCGCCTCCGGCGTCTCGGCCGAGAGGCCGAGGTACGCCTGGCTGCGCCCGTCCGGATAGACGTCGAACGGGCCGCCCGGCCGGCGGGCCGCGACGGCGAACGAGCGGGAGGCGACGGCCTGCGCCTCGAGCGCGTCGGGCAGCCACGTCGACGGCATCTCCGAGGCGACGACGCTGTCGAGGTACTGCTCGAGCGGCAGGATGTTCACCGCCTGCAGCTTCCCGTTCACGACGTCGACGACGAGCTTGCCGCGGTAGGCGCGTCCGAGCGTCAGCGACGAGCCGGCGGCCGGGGACAGCGTGAGCGGCGGCTCGAGGGCGGTCGCCGGCCCGCCGTCGACCGCGAGCTTGAAGGCGCGGGTCAGCTTCGTCCTCCCCGCTGCAAGCGTGTGCTTCGCGCCGGTCGCGTCGGCGACGGCGATCGGCGCGTCGGAGGAGACGAGCAACTGCTTCTTCCCGGACGCGACGAGGACGCGGATCGTCTTGACCGTCGTCTGGGCCGGCGTCGTGCCGGGGTAGTAGGCGGAGAGGATCTGGTCGTACGTGTAGCCCTGCAGCGCGTAGCCCTCGGCTCCCCACTGCCCCATCCCGACGCCGTGGCCCCAGCCGTGGCCGCTGACGAGGAAGAGCGCGCCCGAGCCGGCGGGCGCGACGTACTGCTGCTTCGGCGCGTGCGCAGCCTGCGTCACCGGCGCGAGCACGGCGACGGAGACGAGGAGAGCGGCGGCGAGGAGACTGCGGCGATGCATGCGGAAGCGCGTCCTGTCGAGGAACGTAGCGTCTCTTCCTTCGGGGCGGATCGCCGCAATCCCTGCTCTTACAGGACATTTACGGCTCCGTCCGAGCCCCGTGTACACTGACCTTCGAGTTTCTGAGGCGACGAGGCCTCGGCAGCCACGGTGGATGTGGCGGCCGGGGCTTTTTTGTTTTTCTGGGTTCTCAATCCGGGGAGGAGGAAGGATGAGTTTCGTGGAGAGCAAAGACCGGGCGACATCGGATCCGGCGAAGCGCAAGGAGGTGCTCGGGGAGATCGAGTCCCGGGGCATCGACGACGTGCTCCTCTGGTTCACGGATCTCGAGGGGCATCTGAAGAGCTTCTCGATCAGCGTCAGCGAGGTCGAGGGCGCGCTCGACGACGGTATGGGCTTCGACGGCTCGTCGATCACCGGCTTCAACGCGATCGAGGAGTCGGACATGGTCGCGATCCCGGATCCGGAGACGTTCCGGGTCCTGCCGGACGGCCAGACGGGCCGGATGATCTGCGACGTCGTCACGCCGGACGGCCAGCCGTACGCCGGCGACCCGCGCTTCGCGCTCCGCCGCGCGCTCGAGCGGATGACGGAGATGGGCTTCGACACGTTCAACGTCGGCCCGGAGGCGGAGTACTTCCTCTTCAAGGACGAGCACGGCACGGAGACGCTCGACGAGGGCGGCTACTTCGCGCAGACGACCCTCGACGCGGCGACCGGCGTCCGCCGCGACACGATCCGGGCGCTCGAGTCGATGGGGATCCCCGTCGAGTACCACCATCACGAGGTCGGGCCGTCGCAGCACGAGATCGACATCCGCTACGCGGGCGCGCTCGACATGGCCGACTACATGCTCACGTACCGGCTCGTCGTCAAGGAGGTCGCGAAGCAGCACGGCTACCACGCGACGTTCATGCCGAAGCCGCTGTTCGGCGAGAACGGCTCGGGGATGCACACCCACATGTCGCTGTTCACCGACGGCCACAACACGTTCTTCGACGGTGACGACAAGTGGCACCTCTCCGCGACGGCGAAGGCGTTCATCGCCGGCCAGCTCCGCCACGCGCGCGAGCTCTCGGCCGTCTTCGCGCAGTGGGTCAACTCGTACAAGCGGCTCGTGCCGGGCTACGAGGCGCCGGTCTACGTCGCGTGGTCGCAGCGGAACCGCTCCGCGCTGATCCGGATCCCGCTCTACAAGCCGGGCTCCGAGCAGGCGACGCGCGCCGAGATCCGCTGTCCCGACCCCGCCTGCAACCCGTACCTCACCTTCGCAGCGCTCCTCCACGCGGGCCTCGAGGGGATCGAGAAGGGCTACGAGCTGCCGGATCCGATGGAGACGAACCTCTACCACCTCACGCCGGAGCAGCGGCGCGAGCGCGGCATCGTCTCCCTCCCCGAGACGCTCGGCGAGGCGATCGACGAGCTCTCGCAGTCGGAGCTCATGCGCACGGCGCTCGGCCCGCACATCTTCGACCGCTACGTCGAGCTGAAGCGCAAGGAGTGGGACGAGTACCGCGTCCAGCTCACCGAGTGGGAGATGAAGAAGTACCTCGCAGTCCTGTAACAGGCGCGTCCAGCTGAGATAGGGCCGCGGCGGGCAGCCTCCTCCGTCCGCCGCGGCCCGCAGTCTGTACGCGTGGGCGGACTTTCCTCCGCGCTTCTCCTCGTCATCTTCCTCGCCGGCGCCGCCGCGACGTGGGCCGCCGGGACGATGCTCTCGAAGACGACGGACGCGCTCGACGCGCGGCTCGGCCTCGGCGACGACATCGGGGGGCTGATCTTCCTCTCGCTCGCAGGGAGCCTGCCGGAGCTCGCGATCACGATCTCGGCGGCCGCCGCGGGCAATCTCGGGCTGGCGGCGGGGAACCTGATCGGCGGGATCGCGATCCAGACGATGGTCCTCCTGATCTGCGACTACGCGGTCGGGCCGAAGCGGCCTCTGACGTACCTCGTAGGGCGTCTCACGCCGGTGCTCGAAGGGCTGCTCGTGATCATCCTCGTCGCGGGCGTGGACATGGGGTCGCTCCTCAAGACCTCCACCGCAATCGCCGGGCGGATCAACCCGGCGTCGATCGGGATCGTCGTCGTCTGGGTCGTCGGCATCTTCGTCATCAATCGCGCCTCCAAGAACCCGCGCTGGAACGTCGAGATGCCCGGCAGCAGGCCCGGACGTCACCGCCACGAGCGCGCGCATCCGGCCCAGCCGCACCCGTTCGCGAGCTGGACGACCGCGCGGGTCGGGGCGTTGTTCGGGCTCGCATCCGTTGTCACTCTCGGCGCGGGCGTCATGCTCGAGGAGAGCGGCAACGAGCTCGCGAACCGCGTCGGCGTGAACGGCGTGATCTTCGGCGCGACGGTGCTCGCGGCGGCGAGCGCGCTGCCCGAGATCTCATCCGGCGTCGCAGCCGTGGCACTCGGTGACCACGCACTCGCGATGGGCGACATCCTCGGCGGCAACGCCTTCCAGGTCTGCCTCTTCCTCGTCGCGGACATCGTCGCCGGCCAGCCCGTTCTGCAGTCCGCCGGCCCCCAGAACGCCCTCCTAGCCGCACTCGGCATCGCGCTGACCGCGATCTACGGCTTCGGCGTGATCATCCGGCCGGACCGCTGCCGCGCGAGACTGGGGCCTGACTCGCTCCTCGCGCTCGCCGTCTTCGCGATAGGTATCGCCGGCTTGTTCTTCGTCGGCCACGGCTAGCGGAGCGGCTCGGCGTAGGCGACGAGGGTCGCGAGATCGCGCGCCGGGACGCCGTAGTCGGGCGTGGCCGCCTCGAGCAGGACGCCGTTGCGGCATTCCCAGACCTGCTGGCCGTCCTCGCCGAAGTGGTCGAGGAGAACGGCGCCGTTCAGCCGGAGCCGCCGTTGCGCCCAGAACGGCTTCTCCGACGAACAGCCGATCTGAACGGAGAAATCCACCGACGCAAAGGCACTCCCGGCCTTCACGAACGAGAGGGTGTACGCCTTGAAGTCATAGGCGTCGTCGGCGAGCGAGTATCCCGCCGGAACCCGGGTCGGTACGTCGGCGACTCGCCTGTCCCCAGCGAGAATCTGCGCACGCAGCGGCGCCGGGATCGAGAAGCGGCTCGGCGCGCCCGGCTGCCAGACCATGAGGGCGAGGATCGCGAGGAGCATCAGGAAGCTTGCATAGCTCGCGTAGAGCGGTCCCCGCGCGCCGACGAGCTCGCGCAGCTCCGGGCTCGGAGCGTCCCCCTCGGCGGCGAGCTTCTCGGCGAGATGGCGGGCGTGCCGCGCCGTCCTCCCGCCGTAGCCGCCGAGCGCCATCGCCGCGACCCACAGCCCGAGCGCCGCCTCGATCCAGGCGGGCGAAAGGCCGAGCCCCTCGTGCTCCGCGAGCCCGATCCCGAAGCCGAGCGTGAGCAGCGCCCCGCTCCCGACGAGCGCGGCGCCGAACGGCGCGAGACGCAGCAGCGCGTGGATCTCGCTCGGCCGCTCCCGCCGGATCGCCGCCAGCTGCAGGACTCCCACGACCGCGCCGCCGGCGAAGAAGCAGATCGCGCCGAGCAGGTGGAAGAAGAGGAGAACGTGGGTCAACGCCACGACCCTCCTACGATAGGGCGGCATGGACGCGTCCGAACGGCACCTGCGGCTCCTCACCGAGACGAGCGCCGCCGTCAACTCCACGCTCGACCTCGAGGAGGTCCTCCACCTCGTCGCGGAGAAGGTCGCGGCCGCGCTCGAGGCGGACGCGTGCTTCGTCTACCTCTACGACGAGGCGTCGGGCGAGCTCGTCCTCCGCGCGACGCGCGGCACGCCGCTCGACGAGATGACGCGCCGGCCGCGGCTCCGCACCGGCGAAGGGATCACCGGCACCGCCGCCGCCGAGCTCCGTCCCGTCGCGATCGCCGCCGAGGCCCACCTCGACCCGCGCTGGAAGGAGTTCCCGAACCTCCCCGAGTCGGAGTACGAGTCGATCCTCGCCGTCCCGATCGTCGCCCGCGACCAGCTCGCCGGCGCGCTCAACGTCCGCACCCGCGCGCCGCGCGAGTTCCGCCCGGACGAGATCGAGCTGCTCGAGGCGATCGCGAGCCAGGTCGCGCAGACGATCGTCCACGCGAAGCTCTACGCGGACGCGCAGCGCCGCGTCGCCGAGCTCGAGGCGCTCGCGCGCATCTCGGAGGCCGTCTCGGAGTCGCTCTACCTGGAGGAGTCGCTCGAGGCGATCGTCAAGACGACGATGGACGCGGTCGCGGCGACGGGCGCCGCGCTCGTCCTCGAGGACGGCCGGATCGCCTGGCCCGAGGGCCGCGCCGGCAAGCACGCCGTCCGCACGCCGCTCCGCTGGAAGCGCCGCGAGATCGGCGAGCTCGTCGCGGACAAGGACGTCCCCTTCACCGACGAGGAACGCGCGCTGCTCGAGGCGATCGCCCACCACGCCGCCGTCGCGCTCGAGCACGGGCGCGCTGTGATGCGCGGCGTCCTCGCCCAGGAGATCCACCACCGCGTCAAGAACAACCTCCAGACCGTCGCGTCGCTCCTCCGCCTGCAGGCGAGCGCGGACGGCGTCGACCCGCGCGAGGCGCTCGAGCATTCCGTCAACCGGATCCTCGCGATCGCCGCCGTGCACGAGGCGCTCACCGAGCAGCGGGAGGAGGACGTCGAGCTCGCCGAGCTGATCGACCGACTGCGTGCGATGCTCGTGCAGGGGCTCGGCGCCGGCCGGGAGGTCGAGGCGCGGCTCGAGCGGGTCTCCCTCGCCGGCTCGCGCGCGACGGCGCTCGCGCTCGTCTTCTCCGAGCTCCTCCAGAACGCGCTCGAGCACGGCGCCGGGGCGGTGAGGATCGAGCTCGCCCGGCGGAACGGCGAGGTCGTCCTCGCGATCGCCGACGAGGGAGACGGGACGGAGGGCGCCGCCGACGGCACGGGGCTCTCCATCGTCCGCGCGCTCGTCGCCGACGAGCTGCACGGCTCGTTCGCCCTCAGCGGCCCGCGCGCCGAGGTCGTGTTCCCGGCATGAACGAGCGGTCGGAGGTGCTGATCCACGTGCGCCGCGGCGACGAGTTCCTCTGCACGCACCGCGCGCCCGACCACGGCGGCTACTGGCACGTCATCGCCGGCGGGGTCGAGCCGGGCGAGGAGTTCCACGCGGCGGCGGTGCGGGAGCTGGAGGAGGAGACCGGCCTCGCGGTCGCGCGGCTCGAGCCGATCGGCGAGTTCGCCTACACGCGCGAGGCGTGGGAGGCCGAGCCAGGCCTCCGCGTCCATGTCGAGTGCTTCCTCGCCGACGTTCCGCCGGACTGGGAGCCGCAGCTCGACCACGAGCACGACGACTACCGCTGGTGCTCGCGCGACGACGCGCAACAGCTCCTCTTCTGGCCCGAGCCGGCCCAGCTCCTGCGAGCGTTGCCGTGAGCGACCTCTGGCACTTCAGCGAGGATCCCTCGCTCGGGCGATTCGTCCCCCGGGACGGCAAGGTCTGGGCGATCGACGAGCCGCACAGCTGGCTCTATTGGTTCCCGCGCGACTGCCCCCGCGCCTGCTTCTGGGCGGTCGAGTCGACGACGGACGACGACGTCGAGTGGTGGCTGGACGGCGACCGCGGCCGGCGCGTCGCCGTGATCGAGACCGTGTGGCTCGAGCGTGTTCGCGCGGTGACGCTGTACGCGTACCGCCTGCCGGCCGAGCCGTTCGACATCGTCCAGGACGAGCGCTTCTACATCGCGTCGACGCCGGTCGAGGCGATCGAGCGCGTCGAGATCGGCGACCTGCTCGCGCGGCACGCGGCCGCCGGGATCGACCTCCGCGACGCCGAATCCCTCTACCCGCTCTGGGACAAGGTCGTCGAGTCGACGCTCGAGTACAGCGGCATCCGGCTGCGGAATGCGGTGCGCGCATGAGGATCCTGATCGCCGAGGACGAGACGATCATCCGGCTCGACCTCAAGCAGCTGCTCGAGCGCGCCGGCTTCGACGTCTGCGCGGAGGCGAAGGACGGCGAGGAGGCGGTCGAGCTCGCCCGCACCGCCGAGCCCGAGCTGGCGATCCTCGACGTGAAGATGCCGAAGCTCGACGGGATCGAAGCGGCGCGGCGGATCCTCGAGGAGCGCCCCGTCCCGATCGTGATGCTGACGGCGTACGGCCAGCAGGAGCTCGTGTCGCGCGCGGTCGAGGCGGGCGTGTTCGGCTATCTCGTCAAGCCGTTCCGCGAGCAGGACCTCCTCCCCGCGATCGCCGCCGCCCGCGCCCGGCACGAGGAGCTGCAGGCGCTGCGTGCGGAGGCGGAATCGCTCGCCGACGCGCTCGCCGCGCGCAAGGTGATCGAGCAGGCGAAGGGGCTGCTGATGGAGAAGGAGCAGCTGAGCGAGCAGGAGGCGTTCGCGCGCTTGCGCAAGGCGAGCCAGGCGTCCGGCCGGCCGCTCAAGGCGATCGCGGAGGCGGTCGTCGCGACGCTGACGGGAGAGCCGGCGTGAGCGCGAGCGAGCATCCGAACGCCGCGCTCGTCCGCCGCGTCTTCGCAGCGTTCGGCCGCGACCCCAAGGCGATCGCAGCGGCGTTCGACCGCGAGATCGTCTGGCGCGTCCCCGGCGAGACGGTGATGTCCGGCGAGTACCACGGGCGCGTCGGCGTCATGGAGTTCCTCCGCCGCACCGGTATCGAGACCGGCGGCACGTACCGCAGCGCGCTCCACACCGTCTTCGCGGACGACGAGTGGGCGGTCGCGATCTACCGCGCGACCGGCAGCCGCAACGGGATCGAGCTCGACGTCGAGCAGGCGCTCGTGATCCGGATCCGCGACGGGATGTGGCAGGACGTGACGGCCGTCCCGCTCGACTCCGCGTTCGCGCGGTTCTGGGCCTAGGAGAGCTTCGAGATCGAGACGGCGTGCCGCGGCGCCTTCACGCTGACGGTCTCGTTCCAGCGGCTGAACTCGATCGTGTCCCGGAAGCCGTGCTTCGACGAGAAGTCGGTCGCCTCGATCGGCAGTGCCTGCTTCGCCGACCGCACGTAGACGGTCGAGGTGTTCGAGACTCCGCCGACGGTCGTCACGCCGCGGAGGCCGATCACGCTCCGGCCTCCCAGCGTCCCCCCGACGATCGACGTCTTGCGGGTCGCGACGTGGTCGGCGACGAGCGACGACACCGTCACGTCGGCGGCGAGGGTTCCGAACGCCGCGCTCGTCCGCGGGATCGAGATCCAACGCCCGGCGTACTTGCGGGCCGCCGTGGACGGGAAGCCGAGGTAGGCGTTGAGAGCCGTGGCGTCGGCACGTAGATACGCGGTGTTCACGATGACGATGACCGTGAAGTGGCCGGTCTTGCCGCCGAGGTGGACGGTGATGTCCTGGCTGCCGCGATCCGTCGCCGCGTCGCCCACCGTCGTCTGCTTGAGCCCCTTGGCGCTGGCGGTCTCGGAGTAGTGCACGCCGGCCTGGGAGAAGACCGCGTGCTGGATCGACGAGCGAAGCTTCTTCGGCGACTGCGCTGCGCGCGCAACTGCGGCGGCCGCAACCGCGACCAGGGCGACGAGGAGGATGATGGAGATTCGGCGCACGCCGGCAGGGTAGCCGCGAGTTTCTAGGCCTGTGCCTGCTCGAAGAGCTCTTCCCAGCGCTCCAGGAGCGCCGTGAGCGCGTCACGGCTCCGCTTGTGCGCGGCGAGGACGTCGACGTCCGTCCAGTCCTCGGCGAGCTTCTTCTCGAGCTCGGCCACCTCGGCCTCACGCCCGGCGATCTCCGCCTCGAGGCGCTCGAGCTCCGACGGCCGCCGCTTCTTCGGCGCCGGCGGCTTCGGCTTCCCCTTCGCAACCTTCCCTTGTGACAACTTGTCACTTGCGCGGTTTTGCTGCGCCTCGCGCTCGGCGCGCTCCTCACGGCGGCGGAGGAGCTCCGCCCAGCCGCCGTCGTACGAGCGCAGCTCGCCGGCCTCGATCGCGAGCGTCCGCTCGGCGATCGCGTCGAGCAGGGCCCGGTCGTGGGAGACGAGCAGCACGGTCCCCGGGAACGCGTCGAGCGCCGCCTCGAGCGCCTCGCGGCTCTCGAGGTCGAGGTGGTTCGTCGGCTCGTCGAGGACGAGGAAGTTCGCGCCGCTCGCCACGGTGACGGCAAGCGCGAGGCGCCGCCGCTCGCCGCCCGACAGGACGCTGACCGGCTTCTCGTGCGCGTCCCAGCCGGAGAAGAGGAAGCGTCCGAGGAGGCTCTGCGCGTCGGGGCGCTGCAGGCCGGTCATCGTCTGGACGCACTGGAGGACGGAGCCGCGCGTGTCGAGCTCCATCTCCTGCTGCGAGAAGTAGCCGATCTGGACGCCGTAGCCGATCGAGACGCCGTCCCCCTGCACGAGCTTCGAGAGGAGCGTCGTCTTGCCGGAGCCGTTCGGCCCGACGAGCGCGACATGCTCTCCCCGCTCGACCGCGAACGTCGCGCCTCGGATCAAAGAGCGCGCTTGTGACAAGTTGTCACTTGGGACGGTGACGTCGAGACCTTCCGCCTCGACGACGATCCGGCCGCTGCGCGCCGGCTTGAGGAACTCGAAGCCGAGCCCGCGCGAGCGGCGGGAGAGGAGCGCGACCTGGTCGGCGTGGACGGCCTTCTCCTGCTCGAGCCGCCCGATCTGCGTGAGCTTCGCCTGCGCCTGCTTCGCCTTGTCCTTCTTCGCGCGGAACCGCTCGACGAAGCGCTCGAGGCGCGCGATGTCGGCCTGGACGCGGACGACCTCCTTCTGCGCGTGCAGCATCCGCGCCGCCTTCTCGCGCCGCCAGGCATGCCACGGACCGGGGAAGAACGTGCCGCGGCCGGCCTCGATCTCGAGCGTCGCCGTCGTCACCGCCTCGAGGAACCAGCGGTCGTGCGCGACGAGGATCACCGCCGCGTCGAGCGACGCGAGCTCGCGCTCGAGCCACTCGAGGTTCGCGACGTCGAGGTGGTTCGTCGGCTCGTCGAGGAGGAGCAGGTCGGGATCGCCGCCCAGCGCGCGCGCGAGCGAGGCACGCGTCAGCTCGCCGCCGGAGAACGTCCGCAGCGGCCGGTCGAGATCCTCCGCCGCGAAACCGAGCCCGCGCACGACCGACGCCGCGTGATCGCGCCAGCCGTAGCCGCCCGCGTGCTCGAGCCGCGCCTGCGCCTCGGCGTAGCGATTGAGCGTCGCCTGGTCGTGCGCCCCGCCGGCCATCGCCTGCTCGAGCCGGCTGAGCTCGTCCTCCGTCGCGACGAGGTCCCGCGCGCCGGAGAGGACGTACTCGCGCAGCGTCAGCTCCTGCTCGAGCGGCGGCCGCTGGTCGTGGAGCGCGACACGCGTCCCCTTCTGGAACGCGAGCTCGCCGCCGTGCTTCTCCGTCTCGCCGGCGAGGATGCGGAGCAGCGTCGTCTTGCCGGCGCCGTTCGGCCCGGAGAGCGCAACGCGGTCGCGCCGCTCGACGGAGAACGAGACGCCGTCGAAGAGGACGTTCCCCGCGAGCTCCTTCCGCAGGTTCGAGGCGATGACGACTGCCATGGCGCGGCCAGAGTAGATCCGGCAGAGGAAGAGGTGCACCTTCGGGAGTGGAAGGACGGCGCGGCAGTCGTCCGCTGACCCTTATCGTTGGACCGATGCCGAACACCGAGCTCGAGCAGCGCTCGATCGACACGATCCGGACGCTGTCGATGGATGCCGTCCAGCAGGCGAACGCGGGCCACCCCGGTACCGCGATGGCGCTCGCGCCGCTCGCGTACCTCCTCTACACCGAGGTGATGCGGCACAACCCGGCGAACCCGCACTGGGTCGACCGTGACCGATTCGTGCTCAGCGCCGGCCACGCCTGCATCCTCCAGTACTGCGCCCTCCATCTCGCCGGCTACAACCTCTCGCTCGAGGAGCTGAAGCGCTTCCGGCAGTGGGAGTCGCAGACACCCGGCCATCCCGAAGTCCATCACACGGCGGGCATCGAGGCGACGACGGGACCGCTCGGACAGGGCTTCGCGAACGGCGTCGGCTTCGGGTTCGCGGAACGGTTCCTCGCCGATCTCTTCAACCGTCCGTTCGACGAGATCGTCGACCATCGCGTCTACGCGATCTGCTCCGACGGCGACCTGATGGAGGGCGTCTCGAACGAGGCCGCGTCGATCGCCGGGACGAACGGGCTCGGCAAGCTCATCTACTTCTACGACGACAACCACATCACGATCGACGGCACGACGTGGATCTCCTTCACGGAGGACCGCGCCAAGCGGTTCGAGGCGCAGGGCTGGCACGTGCAGGAGGTCGACGACGTCAACGACCTCGACGTCCTGCGGGAGACGATCGCGAACGCGCAGGCCGAGACGGAGAAGCCGTCGCTCGTCGTCATCCACTCCCACATCGCCTTCGGCGCGCCGCACGCGGTCGACACCGCGAAGGCGCACGGCAGTCCGCTCGGCGAAGACGAGGTGCGCGCGACGAAGGAGGCGCTCGGCTGGGATCCGGACCAGAAGTTCGTCATCCCGCAGGAGGTCGCCGAGCACATGAACGTCACGGAGCGCGGGATCGAGCTCGAGGCGGAGTGGGAGCAGAAGCTCGCGGCGTGGTCGGCGAAGTACCCCGGCCTGCGCGAGCGGTGGGGCCAGGTCCACACCGGCAAGCCGCTCCCCGGCTGGGTCGAGGCGCTGCCGACGTTCGAGCCGGGCGGCGAGGTCGCGACGCGCGACGCCGGCGCCGCGGTGATGGAGGCGATCAAGCACCACACGCCGACGATGATCGGCGGCGCCGCCGACCTCGTCGAGTCGACGAAAACCGAGTTCAAGGGCGGCGGCGTCTTCTCCGCCACGCACGCCGGCCGCAACATCCCGTTCGGCATCCGCGAGTTCGCGATGGGCGCGATCGTCAACGGCATCTCGCTCCACGAGGGAATGGTCAAGCCGTACGGCTCCACGTTCCTCGTCTTCAGCGACTACATGCGAAACGCCGTGCGGCTGTCGGCGCTCTCGCACCTGCCGTCGGTCTGGGTCTGGACGCACGACTCGGTCGGCCTCGGCGAGGACGGGCCGACCCACCAGCCGGTCGAGCACTACGCGTCGCTCCGCGCGATCCCGAACCTCTGGTTCGTCCGCCCGGCCGATGCGACCGAGACGGTCGGGGCGTGGAAGGTCGCGCTCGAGCGGGAGGACGGGCCCGTCGCTCTCGCCCTGACACGGCAGAAGGTCCCGACCCTGGAGACGACGAGCGTCGACGGCGTCGGACGCGGCGCGTACGTCGTCCACGACGCCGACGATCCGGAGCTCATCCTCATCGCGACCGGCTCCGAGGTCTCGCTCGCGGTGGAGGCGGCGAAGCAGATGGACGTCCCCACCCGCGTCGTCTCGATGCCGTGCTGGGAGTTGTTCGAGGCGCAGACGAAGGACTACCGCGACGAGGTGCTGCCGCCCGACGTGAAGGCGCGGCTGTCGATCGAGGCCGGCGTCAAGCTCGGCTGGAAGCAGTGGGTCGGCGACGACGGCGACTCGCTCTCGATCGAGCGGTACGGCGCATCCGCGCCCGGCCCGACCGTCCTCGAGAAGCTCGGCTACACGGTCGACAACGTCGTCGCGATCGCCGCCGGCCTCCGCGAACGCGTCTCGGGCTGATGAACGTCGCCGTCGCCTTCGACCACCGCGGCGTCCACTTGCGGGACAGGATCCTCCAGACGCTCCAGCAGGACGGCCACATGGTCGTCGACCTCGGCACCGACACCGACGCAATCCGGATCGACTATCCCGACAAGGCGGCCGAGCTCGGGGCGGCGATCACGGACGGACGGGCGGAGCGCGGCGTCCTCGTCTGCGGCTCCGGCGTCGGCGCCTCGGTCGCGGCGAGCAAGATCGCCGGCATCCGCGCCGCGATCTGCCACGACGTCTACTCCGCCCACCAGGGCGTCGAGCACGACGACATGAACGTCATCTGCTTCGGTTCCGAGGTGATCGGGCCGAGCCTCGCGTCCGACCTCGTCCGCGCCTTCCTCGCTGCGCAGTTCGACGGAGGGGATCGCTACGTCGCCAGACTGGAGAAGGTGAAGGAGATGGAGAAAGGGATGCTCAATGGCTGAGTCGAGACTCGACAAGCTCAGCGCGCGCGGGCAGTCGGTCTGGATCGACTACCTCTCGCGCGACATGCTCGAGCAGGGCGAGCTGAAGCGGATGACGAAGGAGGACGCCGTCGTCGGCGTCACCTCGAACCCGACGATCTTCCAGAAGGCGATCTCGCACGGCACCGCCTACGACGAGCAGCTGAAGGAGCTCCTCGCGGACGAGACCGATCCGAAGGAGGTCTTCCTCCAGCTGTCGGCGCGCGACGTCGAGGCGGCGCTCGATCTCCTCACTCCGGTCCACGAGAAGAACGGCCAGGACGGCTTCGTCTCGTGGGAGGTCGACCCGACGCTCGCGTACGACACGACGGGCACGTTCGACGAGGCAATGCGCCTCCACGAGTGGATCGAGCGGCCGAACCTCTACGTGAAGATTCCGGCGACGAAGCCCGGCCTCGCGGCGATCGAGGACTGCGTCGCGCACGGCAAGAACATCAACGTGACGCTGATCTTCTCCCTCGAGCGCCACCGCGAGACGATGGAGGCGTACCTGCGCGGGCTCGAGCGGCTCGTCGCGAGCGGCGGCAAGCCGAGCGAGGTCTACTCCGTCGCGAGCTTCTTCGTCTCCCGCGTCGACACCGAGACCGACCGGCGGCTCGAGGAGATCGGGACGAAGGAGGCGCTCGCGCTGCGCGGCAAGCTCGGCGTCGCGAACGCGCGGATCGCGTACGAGAACTACAAGGCGACGTTCGCCGGCCCGCGCTGGGAGTTCCTCGCCGGCAAGGGCGCGCACCCGCAGCGCTGTCTGTGGGCCTCCACGTCGACGAAGAATCCCGAGTACCGCGACGTCCTCTACGTCGAGGAGCTGATCGGACCCGAGACGGTGAACACGATGCCGGAGGAGACGATCGAGGCGTTCCAGGATCACGGCAAGGTCGAGGGCGACACGGTGACGAAGGACGTCGCCGCGGCGCACGAGCTGCTCGAGCAGCTCGCGGCGGCCGGCGTCGACTACGACGACGTCGTCCTCACGCTCGAGCAGGAGGGCGTCCAGAAGTTCGCCGACTCGTTCGCCGAGCTTCTCGAAGGCGTCCGGGCGAAGCGCGAGGCCGTCGCCGCCTGAACGGTGGACGGCGACGCGCTCATCGAGGGGATCTGGGGCCGCGATCCCGCGATCTGGACCGGCCACGACGAGGCGCAGTGGCTCGGCTGGCTCGACGAGCCGCTCAGGATGCAGGAGCAGCTCGATGCGATCCGCCGCTTCGCCGAGTCGCTGCACGAGAAGGTCGACGACGTCGTCCTGTTCGGGATGGGCGGCTCGTCGCTCGCGCCGGAGGTGCTGCGCAAGACGTTCGGCGCCGACCGCTTCCACGTCCTCGACACGACCCATCCGAAGGCGATCCGCCGCCTCGAGGAGCAGCTCGACCTGCAGCGGACGTGCTTCGTCGCCTCCTCGAAGTCCGGCACGACCCTCGAGACGCGTTCCCACCTCGAGTATTTCTGGGAGAAGAGCGGCAGGAACGCGCCCCTCTTCGCCGCCGTCACCGACCCGGGCTCCGACCTCGAGAAGCTCGCGCGCGAGCGCGGCTTCGGCGCAGTCTTCGCCGGCGAGCCGTCGATCGGCGGCCGCTACTCCGCCCTCTCGCCGTTCGGGATCGTCCCGGCGGTGCTGATGGGAATCGACGCGAAGCAGCTCCTCGAGCGGGCGAGCGAGATGCGCGAGGCGTGCCGCTCCGGCGCGGGCAATCCCGGCTACGAGCTCGGCTCACGGTTCGGCGAGGGCTGGCGCGACGGCCGCGACAAGATCTGCATCGCGGAGAGCCCCGGCGAGTTCGGGCTCTGGGCGGAGCAGCTGATCGCCGAGTCGACCGGCAAGCAGGGGAAGGGGCTGATCCCGGCACCGGGCGAGTCGCCGGACGGGCCCGACCGCCAGGCGGCGCAACCCGAGATCCCCGATCCGTACGCGCTCGGCGCGGAGTTCTTCCGCTGGGAGTTCGCGATCGCCGTCGCCGGCGCCTACCTCGAGATCAATCCGTTCGACCAGCCCGACGTGCAGGCGGCGAAGGACAAGACGAACGAGGTGCTCGCGACGGGCAAGGAGCCGGAGCTCGAGCCGGTCGGCTCGATCGAGGAGCTCCTCGCGCAGAAGCAGGACGGCGACTACGTCTGCGTGCAGGCGTTCGTCGATCCGACGACCGACCTCGACCCACTCGTCGAGCGGCTGCGGAACGAGAGCGGCCTCGTCGTCACGCACGGCTACGGCCCGCGCTTCCTCCACTCGACCGGCCAGCTCCACAAGGGCGGCCCGAACACGGGTCTCTTCCTCCAGGTCGTCGACGACCCCGGCGAGGAGCTGCCGATCCCAGGCAAGCCGTTCGGCTTCCGCCGCTTCATCAAGTCCCAGGCGTTCGGCGACCTCGAGTTCCTCCAGGCACGCGGACGCCGCGTCGCGCGGATCAACGCGGAGGAGATCTAGTCGTGCAGCTGGGGATGGTCGGCCTCGGACGGATGGGCGCGAACATGACCGAGCGCCTCGCCGCCGCCGGCCACGACGTCAAGACCTTCGACCCGAACGTCGAGTCGACCGCGAAGTCGCTCGAGGAGCTCGCCGGCCAGCTCGACGCGCCGCGCTCCGTCTGGCTCATGGTGCCGGCCGGGATCGTCGACTCGGTCGTCGGCGAGCTCGCCCCGCATCTCGAGGAGGGCGACACGATCGTCGACGGCGGCAACTCGTACTACGTCGACGATCTCCGCCGCCAGGCCGACCTGCGCGACCGCAAGATCCATTACGTCGACGTCGGCGTCAGCGGCGGCGTCTGGGGACGCGAGCGCGGCTACTGCCTGATGATCGGCGGCGACGACGAAGCGGTCGAGCGGCTCGTCCCCGTCTTCGAGGCGCTCGCGCCCGGCACCGGCGAAGCGCCGCGCACGCCCGGCCGCTCCGGCGACCCGGCGCCGGAGGAGCAGGGCTGGCTCCACTGCGGCCCGACCGGCGCGGGCCACTTCGTGAAGATGGTCCACAACGGCATCGAGTACGGCCTCATGCAGGCGTACGCCGAGGGCCTCAACGTCCTCAAGCACGCGAACATCGGCCTCCACGCGCAGGAGACGGACGCCGAGACGACGCCGCTCCGCGACCCCGACCACTACAAGTACGAGCTCGACGTCGCGGCGATCAGCGAGGTCTGGCGGCGCGGCTCCGTCATCTCGTCGTGGCTCCTCGACCTGACGGCGCAGGCGCTCCACGACTCACCCGACCTCGAGGACTACGCCGGCCACGTCAGCGACTCCGGCGAGGGACGCTGGACGGTGCAGGCGGCCGTCGAGGAAGGCGTGCCCGCTCCCGTCCTCGCGGCGTCCCTCTTCGACCGCTTCGCCTCGCGCGGCGAGGCCGACTGGGGCAACCGCGTCCTCTCCGCGATGCGCAAGGCGTTCGGCGGCCATCTGGAGAAGAGCCCGGAACAGTGAGAACAGGGCAGTGACCGAGACGGCGCCGGCCCAGCAGGAGGAGAACCCGCTCGCGGACGGGCTCGCTCTGCGGCGCACCCCGGATCCCTGCGCGCTCGTGATCTTCGGCGCCTCCGGCGACCTCACCCACAAGAAGCTCATGCCGGCGCTGTACGCGCTCGCCGTCCGCCGCCTCCTCCCCGAGCACTTCGCGATCGTCGGCGTCGCCCGCACCGACGGCGACGACGCCACCTTCCGCAAGGACATGCAGGGAGCCGTCCAGCAGCACGCGCGCGACCCGTTCCGGCAGGACGTCTGGGACGAGCTCGCCGCGCAGCTCCACTGGGTGACGACCGACTTCGCCGACACCGGCGGCGAGGACACCCTCCACAAGCTCATCGAGAAGCTCGACGAGGAGGAGCAGCTCGGCGGCAACCGCGTCTTCTACCTCGCCGTCCCGCCGCCGGCCTTCCCGACGATCGTCGACGCGCTCGGCAAGCGGAAGGACGAGAAGGGCTGGACGCGCCTCGTCGTCGAGAAGCCGTTCGGCCACGACCTCGAGTCGGCGAAGCAGCTCACGGCGAAGCTCCTCGAGTACTTCAGCGAGGACGAGATCTTCCGGATCGACCACTACCTCGGCAAGGAGACCGTCCAGAACATGCTCGCGCTGCGGTTCGCGAACGGCATCTTCGAGCCGATCTGGAACCGGCAGTTCGTCGACCACGTCCAGATCACCGTCGCCGAGTCGATCGGGATCGAGGGCCGCGCGGGCTACTACGAGCAGGCGGGCGCCGTCCGCGACATCTTTCAGAACCACCTCCTGCAGCTCCTCGCGCTCACGGCGATGGAGCCGCCGATCGAGTTCACTGCCGACGCCGTCCACAACGAGAAGGTCAAGGTGCTGCGCGCGCTCCACACGCCCGGGCCGAAGTCGGTCGTGCGCGGCCAGTACGGCCGCGGCTTCGTCGAGGGCGAGGAGGTCGCGGCCTACCGCGAGGAGGAGGGCGTCGCGCCGGACTCGATGACCGAGACGTACGTCGCCGCGAAGCTGTACGTCGACAACTGGCGCTGGGCGGACACGCCGTTCTACGTCCGGATGGGGAAGCGGCTCGCGCGACGCGAGACGACGATCGCGATCCAGTTCAAGCGCGCGCCGCATCCGCCGTTCGAGGAGACGGCGTCGGAGGGCCTGCGCCCGAACGTCCTCCTCGTCCACGTCCAGCCGGACGAGGGCGTCTCGCTCGCGATCGGCGCGAAGGTGCCCGGACAAGGGATGACGATCCGCACCGTCCACATGGACTTCCTCTACGGCGGCGCCTTCCGCACCGGAATGCCGGACGCGTACGAGCGGCTGATCCTCGACGCGATGCTCGGCGACTCGACGCTGTTCACGCGGACGGACGAGGTCGAAGAGCAGTGGACGCTCGTCGACGCGATCGTCGCCGGCTGGGAGCGCGACCGGCCGGCGTTCCCGAACTATCCGGCCGGCTCGTGGGGGCCGCCGAGCGCGGACGACCTCCTGCACCGGGACGGACGCTCGTGGCGACGGCACTGAGCTGGCAGAAGGAGGACGTCCGGCTCGCCGACGTCGAGGCGGCGCTCGCCGAGCTGCGGGGAGAAGCGGCGGCCGACGCGCCGAGCATGCGGACGTCGGTGATGACGCACATCGCCTGGGTGCCGCACGGCTGGAGGGAGAAGGCGCGCGCGGCGCTCGAGGGGATGGCCGAGCGCCATCCGTCGCGGACGATCCTCCTCTTCCCCGAGCCCGACGCCGGCACGAGCACGATCGACGCGCGGGCGATGGTCGAGCGCTGGGAGGTTCCCGACACGGGGCGCGGGATCGTGACGGAGACGATCGAGCTGACGCTGCACGGCAGGCGCGCGAAGGCGCCCGCGAGCATCGTCGAGGAGCTGCTCGTCTCCGACCTGCCGGTCTTCCTCCGCTGGCGTGGCGAGCCGCCGTGGGGAGCGACGGAGCTCGAGCAGCTCGTCGGCGTCACCGACCGCCTCATCGTCGACTCGACGGAGTGGGACGACCTGCCGTATCCCTACCGCCGTCTCGCCGAGCTCTTCCCGCGCTGCGCCGCCTCCGACATCGCGTGGGCGCGGACGTCCCGCTGGCGCGCGCATCTCGCGACGCTCTGGCCGGAGATCGCCGGCGTCGGGACGGTGCGCGTGCGCGGCACCGCGGCGCAGGCGTGGCTCCTCTGCGGCTGGCTCCGCTCCCGGCTCGGACAGCCGGAGATCGAGCTCGAGCACGAGGAGGCGGAGACCCTCGAAGGCGTCTCGCTCGACGGGAACGCCGTGCCGCTCCCTCCGGGCGATCCGCCGGCGCCGAGCGACGTCCTCTCCGACGAGCTCGAGCGCTTCACCCCGGACCCGGTCTACGAGGCCGCGGTGCTCGCCGTTACTTCTTGACGACCTTGAAGTGGCTCGGGCGGCGCTGCCGGATCGACGTCACCCGGAGCTTCGGCGCGGTGACGACGAGCTTCGTCGGCGTCGACCATGCCATCGCCTGC
Organism: Gaiellaceae bacterium; assembly: GCA_035652255.1. Classification (GTDB taxonomy): domain Bacteria; phylum Actinomycetota; class Thermoleophilia; order Gaiellales; family Gaiellaceae; genus Palsa-739. Next base: position 29,996 of record DASRED010000006.1, read on the forward strand.
GCGCCCGTCGGCAGGTTGTAGTCGAAGCCGCGGACACGGTAGTACCACGTCCCCGGCTTGAGCGGCAGGACGGCCGAGGTGCCGAACGTGTAGCGGCTTCCCACCGCGCGGAACGGATAGGGGTGACGCGCCCACTCGACCTCGTAGTTGCCCGACCCGAGCGCCGACGTCCACGCGACGAGCGGCTGGCCGTAGAACTTCGGCGTCTGGGCCGCCGAGACGAGCCGGCCGTGGGAGGAGAGGCCGGTCGCGAACGGCCCGCTCTTCGCCGTCAGCGACGGCTCGCTCGAGATCCCGAGACGCTGGATCCGCCCGGCCGCGCAGACGTCCTGCGGCAGCTCGAGATCCTGGTACACGTCCTTCGCGATCTCGTCGACGCCGACGACCGTCCAGTAGTAGCCGCTGCTCGGCCAGTTCACGTCCCAGAGGTCGAGCGGGGGCCCGATCACCGCGGCCGCCGTCACGGTGGTGCCGGAGGCGGAGGGGCCGAGCGTGGGCGTCGCGGCGGGGAGCTGCTCGTTCGGGACGACGACGTCGCCGTCCGCGGTGACGTCCCCCGTCGATGTGCCCTGGTCGACGTAGACGTTCGCGGCGTCCGCGCCGAGGTCGAGCCCGGCGACGCGCGGCGCGTACGCGGGCGAGGCGACGGCCGGGCCGACGTAGACCGGATTGAGGCAGGAGCTGTCCGTGAAGACGTAGACGCGGAAGAACGGGGCCGTCGCGCCGGAGAGCGTCGTGTCTCCCGTCCAGAGGAAGGCCGGCATCAGCTCGTGCGGCGCCGAGGTCCGCGAGCCGTCCGAGAACGTGTCCGAGACCGTCCCGCTCAGCTGCATCGGCCCGTCGACGGGCGCCGTGTTGTTCGTGCGGTAGACGGCGCTCCACGGGCCGTAGCTCGACGCCGGCATCCCGTTGAGGCGGCCGAACACGTCGGTGCGCAGGGCGCGGATCCGCCAGCGGACGGTCGCCGGCCACGGCCCGTTGCCGTAGAAGTCGCGCTCGTCGAGGACGTTCGTCTTCACGATCTCGATCTGCGATGTCACCGGCAGCTTGTCGACGAGCCAGACCTCGTACGCGTCCGCGCCGTCGACGGTCGTCCAGCGGAGCAGCCCCGGATAGCTCGCGAGCGGCGTCGGCGCAGCGGGCGGCACGACGTCGAAGCCGAACGGCGCGCTCCACGGCGACACCTTCCCGCCGCCGAAGATCGCGCGCACCCGCGCGTAGAGCGAGTGCGGCGAGCCGGTGATCCACGGCAACGTCAGCGGCGGCGCGGCGACCGGCGTGAGGAGCTTCGTGCCGTCGTAGAGAAGACCGCTGTCGCGGAACGTCGAGCTGACGGAGAGCTGCAGCTCATAGCTGTCCGCTCCGGGGACCGGCTTCCAGGCGAAGGACGGCGTCCGGTGGAAGACGGTTGTCGCGGACTCGTTCGCCATGAGAAGGAAGCCGTGCAGCCCGGTCGGCGCCGGCATTCCAGCGGTCGACGGACCGGCGAGACCGCCGGCTCCGAGTGCGGCGAACGCGGCCAGAGCGGTGACAAGACGGACGAAGCGCATCGTCCCCCTCGTTTTCGGCAGAGCCCAGCCGCCTAGGGAGGCGTCGTCCCTCGAAGGAGGGATGCCAGGAGCCGGCCCGTGGCGAGGACGAGCGCGTCGTCGCCGGCGCGTCCCGCGAGCTGCACCGACGCGGGCCGTCCGTCCTCGGCTGTGCCGCACGGCAGCGCGAGCGCCGGCCAGCCGAGCAGGCTGAACGGATACGTCAACTCCGTCGCCGGCAGGCGCAGTGCGATCTCGTCGGCGTCCGCCGGCGGCGCGACGCACGGAACGGTCGGCGTGAGGAGCAGGTCGAGGCCGTCGACCGCCGCCGCGAATCTCTCGCGGTACTCCGAGCTCTCGCGAGCGGCCGCCGCCGCGTCCGCGTCCGTCACCGCGAGGCAGCGCTCGATCTTGCCGCGGACGTTCTCGCCGTAGAGCTCCTCGTTCCCCGGGAAGAGCGCCCGGTGGACGTCGGCCGCCTCGCGCATGAAGTCGGCGCGGTTCGACGCAGCGAGCGGCAGGTCGATCTCGCGCCGCTGCGGGAAGAACGCCGCCGCCGCCGCCACCCGCTCCCGAACGAGCGGCTCGGCGTGCTCGAGCCACGCGACTCCCACGACAAGCTCTGACAACGCTTGTGACAAGTTGTCACTTGCGTAGTTCGGCGCGAGGGCACGCAGCAATTCCTCGCAGCCTTCGACCGACGAGGCGAGCGGGCCGACGACGTCCCAGCTCGGGGCGAGCGGGAAGCAGCCGTCCGCGGGGACGAGCCCGTAGGTCGGCTTGAAGCCGACGACGCCGCACCAGGCGGCGGGGATCCGGATCGAGCCGGCGGAGTCGCTGCCGAGCGCGAGCTCGACGTCGCCGGCCGCGATCGCCGCCGCCGAGCCGCCGCTCGAGCCGCCGGCGAGCCGGCCCGGCGCGGCGGGATTGGGAACCGTCCCGTAGTGCGGGTTCTGGGACGAGATCCCGTACGCGAACTCGTGGAGGTTCGTCTTGCCGGCGACGACGTAGCCGGCCGCCTCGATCCGCCGCACCGCCATGGCGCTCTCGGCCGGGACGTGGTCGGCGAAGAGCGCCGACCCGTACGTCGTCGTCAGTCCGGCCGTGTCGAGCAGGTCCTTGACGGCGACCGGCGTGCCGGGGCCGAGCGCCTCGGGCCGCGCGAGCCAGATCCCGTCGCTACTGGAAATGGAGATAGAGGAACGCGATCCCGATGCAGCCGGCGAAGAGCAGGACGAAGACGGCGAACAGGAGCCAGCCGAGGCGGACGTTCCTGCGGGCGAGCTCCGGATCCATCAGAGGACCGCGTCCACGGCGAGCGCTGCGAAGAGCAGCGCGAGGTAGAGGAGCGAGTAGTGGAAGAGGAGCATCGCGCGGCGCGGCGTCGTGTCCCGCCGCAGCTCCTCGGCGAGCCAGACGAAGACGGCGCCGAGCGCGAGCGCGCAGACGACGTAGACAGGGCCGGCGCCTCCCCACCCCCACGGCAGGAGCGTCGCCCCGACGAGCACGACCGAGTAGAGGACGATCTGCCGCGCGGTCTCTCGCTCGCCCCGCACGACCGGCAGCATCGGCACCTTCGCGGCGGCGTAGTTCTCCTTGATCAGGATCGCGAGCGCCCAGAAGTGCGGCGGCGTCCAGACGAAGACGATCAGGAAGAGGAGGAGGGCGGCGATCCCGATGTGATTCGTCGCGCCCGCCCAGCCGACGAGCGGCGGCACGGCGCCGGCGGCTCCGCCGATCACGATGTTCTGCGGCGTCGAGCGCTTCAGCCAGCGCGTGTAGACGAGGACGTAGAAGAGGTTCCCGACGAGCGCGAGCACCGCGGTGAGGACGTTGACGACGCTCGCGAGGAGGACGAAGGAGAAGGCCGAGAGCGCGAGCCCGAACTCGAGCGCGCGGCTCGCGGGGACGCGGCCCGAGGCGACGGGTCGCGACTTCGTCCGCTTCCCCATCAGCGGGTCGATGTCGCGGTCGAGGACGTGGTTGAGCGCCGAGGCGCCGCCGCAGGCGAGCGCGAGGCCGGCCATCGCGGCGACGGCGGTGCCGGTTCCGGGCCAGCCGCGGGCGCCGGCGATCATCCCGCAGAAGCCCGTCGTCAGGAGGAGCGTCATGATCCGCGGCTTCGTCAGGGTCACGTAGTCGCGCCACGATCCCCACGGCACGGTCTCGCCGCGGAAGCTCTCCGCGACGACGACGACGAGCGCGGCGAGCGCGAAGGCTGCGAGGCCGGAGTGGGCGTGGGCGCCGGGTACGGCGGCCGCGGCGGCGAAGAGCGCCGAGGCGACGAGCGCGAAGGGGACGAGCCTGCGGTGCGCGTACCACGCGGAGACGACGAGCGCGGCAAGGGGAGGCACGACGAGCGCCGCGAGCAGCCGGTGCGCGGTGCCGAGGTTCTCGGCGCCGGAGACGACCGCGAGCAGCGTCCCTCCCGCGGCGGCGAGCGCCGACAGGCGCAGCCAGGGGCCCGGCCGGGTCCGACTTGGCAACACGGTGTTCCCTACGAGATCGCTCATCCCGGCTGCTCCGCGAGCCGCTGGCGAAGATCCCGCAGGGGACGCGCGCTCGTCACGTACGGCACCGTGTCGAAGTTGTACGCCGGCGGCGGCGAGGTCGTGTACCACTCGAGCGTGTCCGCGAGCCACGGGTCGTTTCCGGCTCGCACACCTTTGCGGAGGACATGGGCCATCCAGACGTTGACGAGGAAGACGGCAATGGAGATGGCCATGATCCCGGAGCCGATCGTCGAGATCAAGTTGTAGACCTCCCACAGGCCGCCGTGGTGGTACGTGTAGATGCGGCGCGGCATCCCGAGCAGCCCGAGCATGTGCTGCGGCAGGAACGTGAGGTTGAAGCCGACGAACATCAGCCAGAAGTGGAGCTTCGCGAGCCGCTCGTCGAGCATCCGCCCGAACATCTTCGGCCACCAGTAGTAGAGCCCGCCGAACAGGCCGAACGCCGAGCCGCCGAAGAGCACGTAGTGGAAGTGCGCGACGACGTAGTACGAGTCGTTGAGCTGCCAGTCGACGGGGAACGCCGCGAGGAAGATCCCCGACAGGCCGCCCATCGTGAACAGCGCGATGAACGCGAGCGCGAACAGCATCGGCGAGTCGAAGATGAGGTTGCCGCGCCAGGTCGTCGCGAGCCAGTTGAAGATCTTGACGCCGGTCGGGACGGCGATGACCATCGACGAGATCATGAAGAAGCTGTCGAGGCCCGTCCCGAGCCCCGTCGTGAACATGTGGTGCGCCCAGACGAGCATCGAGAAGAACGCGATGCCGATCGTCGAGAACGCGACGGCCTTGTAGCCGAAGATCGGCTTGCGCGCGAAGACCGGCAGGATCTCCGAGATCATCCCGAAGACGGGCAGCACCATGATGTAGACCTCGGGGTGCCCGAAGAACCAGAACATGTGCTGGTAGAGGACGTCGCTCCCGCCGTGTGACGGGAGGAAGAAGTGCGTCCCGAAGTTGCGGTCGAGCAGGAGCAGCGTCACGCCCGCCGAGAGCGCGGGCAGTGCGACGAGCAGGAGGATCGCGTACGTCTCCATCGCCCAGATGAAGAGCGGCATGCGCATCCAGGTCATCCCCGGCGCGCGCATGTTGTGGATCGTGACGATGAAGTTGATGGCGCCGAGGAGGGACGACAGCGAGAGGATGTGGATGCTGAGGATCCAGTAGTCCTGGCCGTGGCCGGGGCTCGCCCACGGCGCGGCCTCGGAGAGCGGCGGATACGACCACCAGCCGGCGTGCGCCGTGCCGCCCTTCGCGAACCAGCTCAGCCAGAGGACGATCCCGCCGAGCATGTAGAGCCAGAGCGAAAGCGCGTTCAGGCGCGGGAAGGCCATGTCGCGCGCGCCGATCATCAGCGGCACGAGGAAGTTTCCGAAGCCGGCGAGGATCGGGACGACGACGAGGAAGATCATCGTCGTGCCGTGCATCGTCAGGACCTCGTTGTACGAGTTCTTCGTCAGGAAGTGCTCGCCCGGCGTCGCGAGCTGCGAGCGCATGAGGAGCGCGAGGATCCCTCCGGCGACGAACCACATGAGGGCGGTCGCGATGTAGAGAATCCCGATCCGCTTGTGGTCGACCGTGACGAGCCAGCTCGCCACGCGGCCGTTCTTCCAGCCGACCGGGTAGACCGCTTCGGATCTAGCCGCCAATCGGGGCCGCCTTGTAGACGTGCTGCTTGACGTACGCCGCGATTGCGTCGATCTGCGCGCCGTCCCACGTGTCGCCGACCGGCGGCATCGCGCCGGCCCGCGCCGTGTCGAGGCCGTTCCGCAGGAGCCCGACGAGCGCGGAGCGGGTCGCGAGGACGGAGTCGCCGGCGATGTTCGGCCCGTAGCCGCCCTGGCCGAGATTGCCGTGGCAGGTCGCGCAGACCCCGGCCCACTCCTGCTTGCCGAGTGTCGTCGCCGCCGTCTTCGAGACGTACGCGTTGTAGGCGGCCGGGGACTCGGCGACGACCCGTGCGGTCATCGAGGCGTGGTAGAGGCCGCAGAGCTCGGCGCACTGCCCGGTGTACGTCCCGGCCTTCTCCGCCCGGAACCAGAACCGATTCGGGTGGCCGGGGATCGCCTGGATCTTGCCGCCGAGCGCCGGCACCCACCAGCTGTGGATGACGTCCTGCGCGGTGACATTGAGCTCGACGACGGCGCCGACCGGCACGTAGAGCGTCCCGATCGAGCGGGCCTTGTTCGGGTAGTCGAACTGCCAGTAGAACTGGTGGCCCTCCACCGTGATGTGGATCGGATCCGGCGAGGCGGGCGCGCTCGAGATCTGCGGCAGCTCGAAGAAGACGACGATCCCGATCACGCAGAGGATGAGCACCGGGATCACCGTCCAGATGAGCTCGAGCCGCGTGTGACCGTGCACCTGCGCGCCCTCGACGGTGCGGGCGCGGCCGCGGCGACGGTACTTGACGATGAAGGCGACGAGCAGTCCTTCGACGATGAGGAAGATCGCCGACGTGAAGGCGAGGATGACGTAGTACGCGGTCTGCGTGTGACTCGCGTTCGGCGACTCCGGCGTGACCGGGGTGAAGCCGCCGTTCGCAGCTGCGGCAACGCTCGCCGTCGCGAGCGCGACCAGCATGGCGAGAACGAAGGTCGGCAGCTTCCGGCGCACCCGCCGGGCATTCTATGAAGCGTGTCTCAGCGCACGCGCGTGGAACTGCCGCCGCACGTCCCTTCGACGTTCGACGTCTTCGTCAACGGCGTCCGCCAGGAGCCCGGCCGGGACTTCGAGCTGGAGGGAAGATCGCTCGTCTTTCCGCGCCCGCTCGCCCAGGAAGGGAAGCTCGGATTCTGGCGCTGGGCGTCGATGTGGCTCGGGATCGCCGGCTCGTATCGCAAGCACGAGACGGTCGACGTCGTCTACGAGAGCGGCGGCCGGCGCGCGGTCGAGACGGGGCTCGAGCCCGAGCCCTACGAGGGCTAGACGGCGGCGAGCGCTGCAGGCCGGCGGCGCGCGACGGAGCCGAGAAGCGCGGCGAGCGTGTCCGCGAACACGTTGCCGGCCGGCGCGTAGAGCGGCCGGAAGTCGACCGCGCCGTTCACCTCGAGGATCACGTAGCCGTTGCCGGTCGGCAGGAGATCGACGCCCGCGAGGTCCGCGCCGACCGCCTCGACCGCGGCGAGAGCGAGCGTCCGGGCGAGCGCCGGGGCGTCCGCCGGCTCGACGTTCGCGCCGAGCGCCGCGTTCGTCCGCCACTCGCCGGGCAGGGCGACACGGCGCGCCGCCCCGACGACGCGGCCGCCCGCGACGACGACGCGGAGATCCCAGCCGCGCGGCTCGACGAGCTCCTGCGCGATCGCGCCGTGCTCGGCGAACCAGTGACGTCCCTGCGCCGCGTGCAGCGCATCCTCGAGCTCCTGCGCCGACGAGCAGAGCTCGACGTCCCGGCCCCAGCTGCCGAAGCGCGGCTTGAGGACGAGCGGCAGCTCCGGCACCGCCGCCAGCAGCGCCGGTGCGAGGAGCGTCGTGTGCGGATGCGGCAGGCCGGCGAGCCGGAGAACCCGAGCGGTCAGCAGCTTGTCGTGAGCTGCGACGAGGGCCCTCGGAGGATTGAGCACCTCGACGCCTTCTGCTGCGAGCCGTTCCAGCTCGCCGGTGCCGCTCTCGATGCCGTCGAGCCCGTCGCGGACGTCGAGCCGGGCGAGCGCGACGTCGCCCGGCTCGAGGAGCGTGAGAGCCCGGTGCGGGACGAGCACTTCCGCTTCGAGCCCGCAGGCGCGAGCCGCGGCGACGAGCGCCTCGTTCGTCGCGCTGCGCCGATGGGCGACGACGGCGAATCTCATGCCGAGATCGTGCGGACGCGGGCCGCGCGCGTGGGGGTCGATGCGGTGACGCGGTGGTGTCGGAGCCGCTACGCCGCTGACTATGCGGGCTGCACGGCGTCTGCCCGCTCCTTCGAGACGGGCTCGAGCCGGTAGCCGACGCCGTAGCGCGTCTGGATGAACGTGTGCCGCGACGAGCGGCGGTCGACCTTCTCCCGCAGCCGGCGGACGAAGACGTCGACGGTGCGGTCGCGATGCGACTCCCGCCGTCCCCAGAGCTTCTGGAGCAGCTCGTCCCGGGTGACGACGCGGCCGCGGTCGAGCGCGAGCTGGTAGAGGAGGCGGAACTCCGTCGGCGTCAGCTCGGCGCTGATCCCGTCGACGAAGGCCTGCACCTCGAGCGGGTCGATGCGGAGCTCCTCGATCTCGATCGGCTCGCCGCGCGGAGTCTCCTCGCGCCGGATCGAGCGTCTCGCCGCTGCGCGAACGCGCGCGACGAGCTCCTTCATCGAGAACGGCTTCACGAGGTAGTCGTCGGCGCCGATCTCGAGCGCGTGGATCCGGTCGTGCTCGGTGCCGCGGGCGGAGACGACGACGATCGGCGTGCCGATCCCCTCCTGCCGCGCGGTCTCGATCAGCTTCCAGCCGTCGATGCCGGGCAGCATGAGGTCGAGGACGCAGACGTCCGGCTTCTCGTAGCGGAGCCGGGCGAGGCCTTGCGTGCCGTTGCCGACGGAGACGGGGTCGAAGCCGGCGGCGCCGAGATGGCGCGCCATTCCCTCCGCGATGACCTCGTCGTCCTCGACGATCAGAACCTTCGGCATGCTTGCCTCATTATCGGTCGAGACCCGGTTGGGAGAGGGTAGCTGGATGGTGAAGGAGTGGTGAACAACACGCGGGTCTGGCAGGCGCGCCGAATCGCGGACACGTCGAACGAGGCCGTCGTCATCCTCGACAGCGAACGGCACATCGTCGGAGCGAGCGACGGAGCCCGTGCACAGCTCGAGGGGGCGATCGCCGGCGCTCGCCTCACCGAGGAGACGCTCGCTGCTCACCCGGAGGTCGTGGTGCTCTTCCTCGACTCCCTGCCCGAGCTCTCGGCGTATCAGGAGCTGCGGATCGGCTTCACCGCCGCCGTCTCGCACGAGCTGCGGACGCCGCTCGCGCGCCTCCTCGTGCTGCTCGAGAACGCGACGCTGCCGGGCTCCGACGTCGACACGCTGATGGAGCAGGCACGCCAGGAGGTCGAGCAGGCGCGGGAGCTGATCGACGACGTCCTCTTCCTCGGCGAGCTCGAGACCGGGCGCGAGGTCGTGTCGCTCGGCCACACCGCCGCGAAGCCCGTCGTCGACGAGGTCGTCGACTCGCTCGCCGACCGGGCCGACCACGCCGGCGTGACGCTCGTCGTCCGGACGGACGAGGGCGTCGAGCTGCCGCTGCGGCCGCGAATGTTGCGGGTCGTGCTCGAGAACCTGCTCGCCAACTCGATCCGCTACGCCGGCCAGGGAAGCACGTGCACGATCGAGCTCGCCGGCAGCTCCCTCTCCGTCGCCGACGACGGGCCGGGCGTCCCGCCGGCCGACCTGCCGCGCCTCTTCGAGCGCTTCTACCGCGGCGACCAGGCGCGGACGAGCCGCGGCACGGGACTCGGCCTCGCGATCGTCAAGCACATCGTCACGTCCGCCGGCGGCGAGGTCGAGGCGGCGAGCAAGCCCGGCGAGGGCCTCTCGATCCGGATCGGCTTCCCGGCGACATAACCCCGCGCGAAGCGGGGATAGGAGGTGCATGGACTGGCGTCTCTACAAGGCCGTCTACGGCGTGTCGCTCCACCACCACTGGGTCGGGACGCTCTTCAACGCCGTCGAGCAGGCGAGCATCCCCGCGATGGTCGTGCTCACGACGGCGCTGTGGTTCCTCAGCCGTCCCGGCGGCAGCCGCAAGTGGAAGCTCGCGTGTGGGAGCGCCTTCGCAGCCGCCGCGCTCGCGTTCGGGATCGCCTCCGTCATCCATCACATCTGGGCGCGGCCGCGCCCCTACATGACGCACCACATCGCCCATCCGTGGTCGAACACGACGGACGCGTCGTTCCCGAGCGACCACGCGACGGTCACCTTCGCGATCGCGTTCGCCGTCCTCTCCTTCGACGGCGTCGCCGGCGCGGTCTTCCTCGTCGTTGCGGCGATCATCACGGTCGGACGCCTCTTCATCGGGGCGCACTACCCCGGGGACGTCCTGACGGGCTTCGCGGTCGGCCTCGCCGCCGCCGGCATCGTCGTTCGTCTCCTGCCGGGGCTCGTCGACCGGGTCGTGCGGGGCGTCGAGCGGCTCAGCGACCCGCTGCTCGCGCCGGTCTGGCGGCTCGTCCCTAGCCGAAACGGCCGGTGACGTAGTCCTCCGTCCGCTTGTCGGACGGAGCGGTGAAGATCTTCTCTGTCGCGTCGTACTCGATCAGCTCGCCCCAGCGCGCTCCCTCCTCGCCGCGCGAGATGGAGAAGAACGCGGTCATGTCGGCAACGCGCGCCGCCTGCTGCATGTTGTGGGTGACGATCACGAACGTGTACTCGGTCTTGAGGTTGTGCATCAGCTCCTCGATCTTCTGCGTCGCGATCGGATCGAGAGCGGAGGCGGGCTCGTCCATGAGCACGACGTCCGGCTCGACCGCGATCGCGCGCGCGATGCAGAGGCGCTGCTGCTGGCCGCCGGAGAGCGACAGCGCGCTCGCCTTGAGGCGGTCGCCGACCTCGTCCCAGAGCGCAGCCTGCGTGAGGGCCCGCTCGACGCGATCGTCGAGGTTGTCCCTCATCCCGAGCACGCGCAGGCCCCACGCGACGTTGTCGTAGATCGACTTCGGGAACGGATTCGGGCGCTGGAAGACCATGCCGATCGTGCGGCGGACGGCGACCGGGTCGACGTCGCGCGCTGCGATGTCCTGGCCGTGGTAGCGAATCGTCCCGGTCTGCCGGAAGCTCGGGACGAGGTCGTTCATCCGGTTGAGGCAGCGGATGAACGTGCTCTTGCCGCACCCTGACGGGCCGATGATCGCAGTGACGAGATTCTTGTAGACCTCGAGCGAGACGCCCTTGAGCGCAGACTTCGACCCGTAGATCGCGTCGAGATTCTCGATCTCGAACACGGTCTCGAGGCGTTCGCGCGGAGGCAACGGCTGCCGCTTGGTCTCGACGCGCACGGTGGGCTCGATGCTACTGGACACGACGCTCACGATTCTCCTTTCAACGCGCCCCTTGCAGCTTCCGCCGGCTTCGCGTCGCGAACCAGCGGGCCACCAGGCTCACCACGAGGACGAACAGGACGAGCACGAGCGCGGCCGCCCAGGCGCGGGCGTGGGCCTGCGGGTCCGGCTCCTCCGAGAGCTGGAAGATCGCCACGGGCACGGTCTGCAGGGCGTGAATCGGGTTCCAGGCGACGGAGCTGCCCGCGATCGAGGAGACGAGGATGAGCGGAGCCGTCTCGCCCGCGATGCGCGCGATCGCGAGGACGGCGCCGGTGACGATGCCTCCGACCGCCTGCGGCACGACGATCCCCAGCGTCGTGCGCCAGCGCGGCACTCCGAGCCCGAGGCCGGCTTCCCGCAGTGTGTTCGGCACTAGGGCGAGCACCTCGATCGTCGATCGCGCGACGAGCGGCAGCATGATCACGGCGAGCGCGAACGCGCCGGCGATCCCGCTCTGGCCGTGGCCGACGACGAGCAGCCCGAAGACGAAGATCCCGATCACGATCGCCGGGACGCCGTTGAGCACGTCGAGCACGAGACCGATGCCGTTCTTCACCGCGCCCGGGGCGAACTCGTTCACGTAGATCGCTATGAGGATCCCGATCGGGAGGGCGAAGGCCGTCGCGAGCCCGACGATCACGAGCGAGCCCACGAAGGCGTTCGAGATTCCCTGCGCGACGGGGTGGAGCGTGAAGGCCGTCGCGGTCGGGGTCTTCGTGAACAGGTCGAGGTTGAGCTGGCTCGCACCGCGCTTGGCGACGGAGACGACGACGATGCCGAGGATCGCCACGGCGATCGCGGCGGCGAGCCAGGCGAGCAGCTCCATGCCGCGATTGACGGCATGCCGGCGGCGGAGCCGGTCGTTGCGGCGCCCCAGCTGCGTCGCGTCGGCGGCGCTCATGAGACAAACCCCTGCCGGCGGGCGACACGGCGCACGATCACCTGCGCGAGCAGGTTCACGGCGAGCGAGAAGACGAGCAGGATCAGGGCGAGGTAGAAGAGCGACGAGAGCTCGAGCGTCGTCGAGTAGTTGAGGAACTCGTTGACGAGCTCGCTCCCGATGCTGTTCCCCGGATTGAAGAGGTTCCAGCTGATCCCGTTTCCGGAGAACGAGCCGATCACCTGGGCCACGGCCACGGCCTCTCCGAGCGCCCGGCCGAGGCCGAGGATCATCGCCGCGGCCACGCCGCCCCGGGTGTACGGCAGGATGACCCCGCGCACCATCTCCCAGCGCGTCGTCCCGAGGCCGAGCGCCGCCTCCTTCAGCTCGGACGGCACGCCGAGGAAGAGCTCGCGCGAGATGCTCGAGACGATCGGCAGGATCATGATCGTCAGGACGATGATCGCCGTGAACACGCTCGCTCCCGTGCTCGTCGGCCCGAACAGCGGGATGAACCCGAGGGCCGAGTGGAGGGCCGGCATCACGTCGTTGAGCAGGACGGGGCCGAGCACGAGGATTCCCCAGAGGCCGATCACGACGCTCGGGATTGCCGCGAGGGTCTCGACGAGCGCGGTGACCGGGCCGCGGACCCAGTTCGGCGCGAGCTCCGTCAGGAACAGCGCGATCCCGAGCGCGAGCGGCGTCGCGAGGATCAGGGCGCCGATCGAGGTCACGGCCGTGCCGAAGAGGAATGTCTCCGCCCCGAAGAGGTTGTGGACCGGGTCCCAGCCGACGCGCTGGAGGAAGCCGAGGCCGAAGGTCGAGATCGAGAGTCTCGAGCCCTCGACGATCTTGTAGGCGATCAGCCCGACGAGGACCGTCGCGCCGAGCGCCGCGAGGCCTGCGACCCCTTGGAGAAGCAGGTCGCCCAGACGTACCCGCCGCCCCGAGAAGGGGCGGCGGGGTACGTCCGAAGTCGTGTCGAGCGTGCTCACGAGTCGGGCGGAGTATCTCCTACGACGAGATCTTGTTCAGCGCCTTCTCCGCAGCCTTGACCACGACCGTCGGCATCGGCGCAAAGACCAGATGCTGGATCGACTTCTGCTGCGCCGGCTGCAGAACCCACTTGATGAGGGACTTGATCAGTGCAGCCTGCGGCGTCTTCAGCGGGACGAGCACGTAGGTGAAGGTCGAGATCGGCCACGCGTTCGTGTACTTGTGAGTCTTCGTCTTCGGCGGGTTGACGATCGAGAGCCCCCCGACGAAGTTCTTCGGGATCTTCCTGCTGTTGACGAGCGACGCCGCGGACTCGATCGCCCTCACGGTCGGGGCCGCGTACCTGCCGGAGGCGTTCTTGAGCCTCGCGATCCGGAGGTGGTTCGCGATCGTGTAGGCGGTCGACACATACCCGATCGAGCCGGACGTGGCCCCGATGACTGCAGCCACGCCGTTGTTGCCGTGGCCGCCCGTCCCGGTCGGCCAGTTGACCGTGGTCGCGTAGCCGACCTGCGACGCCCACTGCTTGCTCACCTTCGAGAGGTAGTTCGTGAACGCGTACGTGTCGCCGGAGCCGTCGCTGCGGTAGACGACGTGGATCGCCATGTTCGGCAGGTTGAGGCCCGGGTTGAGCTTCGTGATGGCCGGGTCGCTCCAGTTCGTGATCTGGCCGAGATAGATCTTGGCAAGGACCGGGCCGGTGAGCTTGAGCTGCAGCGTCCCGACGCCGGGGATGTTCACGACCGGTCCCGTCGCGGCGAGCGCCCACGGGATGTTGATGCAGCCGACGCCGTTGACGACGCAGCCCTGGGCCTGCGCGGTCGAGAACGGTGCGTCACTCGCGCCGAAGTCGACGGTGCGGGCGCTGATCTGCGCGATCCCGGCGCCCGAGCCGACGGACGAGTAGTTGACCGTGACACCCTTGGCCGACTGGTAGGCCGGGGCCCAGATCGAGAATGCGGGGGCGACGAGCGAAGAGCCGGCACCCCTGAGCGTGCCGCCCTGGCGGCTCTTGTGGCCGGCGGCCGCGCTGCCAACCGCGATCGACGCGAGCAGCGCCGCAGCGGCGAGAACGAGAATCGAGCGAATGAGCATGCCGTGCTTCGGCATCAGTGTTTTCCTCCTCTTCCCTCTTGGGGGTTCCGCCGCCCAAAGTACGGCGGGGTTCCGCGCACGTGGGCTACGCCCGGGTTGCGAGGTGGAGACGGAGTGGTGACAGGGGCTGGCGCGCCCCCCGAGGCGAGCTAGTACGCTGGGCGCATGGCGATCGACGCCGCCCTTTCTCAAATCGAAGCCGAGATTCAGGAGATGGGGCAGCGCGTTCTGAGCTCCGTGCGCGGCGCGATTCGGTGCGTCGGCGAGCGCGACAAGGAGCTCGCGACCGAGGTCATCGCCTTCGACGACGAGATCGACAACCACTTTCTCGGCATCGAGCATGCGATCCAGGCGCTCCTCGCCCTGCAGACGCCCGTCGCGCGCGACCTGCGGCTGATCCTCGCGATCATCCACATCAATCTCCTGCTCGAGCGGAGCGCCGACGGTGCCGTCACGATCGCGAAGCTTTCCCAGCTCGTCGCGGACGTCGAGCCCGATCCCGCGCTCGTCGACGTGCTGACGGAGATGGGCGAGCGCGCGGAGGAGATGCTCCGAGTCGCGCTCGACTCCTTCAGCCAGCGCGACATCGCCGGCGCCGAGAGCCTCGTCGAGCTCGACGAGCTGATCGACCGGGCGAACCGGCGGTTCGTCGAGCGGCTCGTGGACATCATGGCCGCCGAGGACATGCGCGAATGGGGCCTCCGGATGGTCGTCGTGGCCCGGACGATCGAGCGGATCGGCGACCGCGCCGTCGACATCGGCGAGCAGACCGCCTATCTGCTGACGGCGGAGTTCCGCGAGTTCACCGACGCCTCACATCCGAACAGCTAGATAGAAGTCCGACATGGCCGCGTACCGGAGATACCTCGTCCCGCTCGCGATCGTCCTCGGGATCGCCCTCATCGCGATCGCGGTCGTCTACTGGGTGGAGCCGGCGAAGTCGCTGCCGTCGTTCTTTCCCGGCCACCAGGCCGGCTCGAACCACCATCACGCGAAGCACGGCATCGCGTCGTTCCTCGTCGGCCTCGCCTGCTTCGCCTTCGCCTGGTTCAACTCCGGGCCGAAGAAGCGCAGCGCGTAGCCTCGCCGCGTGCACCCGATCAGCTACTTCCAGGGCGCGATGCTCGGCCTGCTGCAGGGCGTCTCCGAGCTCTTCCCCGTCTCGAGCCTCGGGCACAGCGTCATCCTCCCGAAGCTCGTCGGCTGGAACATCCACCAGAGCGCGCCGTACTTCCTGACGTTCCTCGTCGCCCTCCACATCGCCACGGCGCTCGTGCTGCTCGGCTTCTTCTGGCGCGACTGGGTCCGGATCGTCAAGGGGCTCGGCCGTTCGCTGCGCGACCGTGAGATCGGCGCCGACCGCGACGCGAAGCTCGGCTGGCTGCTCGTCGTCGGCACGATCCCGGCCGGGATCCTCGGACTGACGCTGCAGGACTACCTCCGCAAGCTCTTCGCCTCGCCGGAGTACGCGAGCATCTTCCTCGCGCTCAACGGCCTGCTCCTCTTCGGCGCCGAGGCGCTGCGGCGGCGCGCGCCGCGAACGGAGGAGGACGACGACACGCGGATCGCGCGCACGGTCGGCTGGTGGCAGTCGTTCACCGTCGGCGCCGCGCAGGCGATCGCGCTCATCCCCGGCTTCTCGCGCTCGGGCGCGTCGATGGGCGGCGGGCTCCTCGTCGGCCTCTCGCACAAGGACGCGGCCCGCTTCGCCTTTCTCCTCGCGACGCCGATCATCCTCGCCGCCGGCGTGCTGAAGCTGCCGCAGCTCGCCGGCTCGCAGGGGGACGGCGTCCGCGGCCAGGCACTCGTCGGCGCACTCTGCGCCGCGCTCACCGCCTACCTGGCCGTCCGCTTCCTCATGCGCTATTTCGAGACGCGGACGCTGACGCCGTTCGCGATCTACTGCCTCTGCGCGGGAACTGCAGCGGCGATCTATTTCGCCCTGTAGCGCGACTGTCACCAACCTGTAACCCGTTTCCGGTGAGAGACGCGGCTCGCCGGGGAGACGGACTGCATGCGGATCAACAGAACACACACTGCGGCGGCACTCGCCGCCCTGCTCGTCCTTGGCCTTACCGCCGCCGGCTGCGGCGGCTCGGGCCAGACCTCGACGAACGGCCCCGGCGCGCAGCAGACCGGCTCCTCGACGCTCGTGGGCGCCGGCAGCACGCTCGTCGCTCCCCTCGTTGCCCAATGGGAGTCCCCGTATTCGACCGCCAAGAACGTCACGATCACGTACGGAGCGATCGGCTCGGGCGGCGGCATCGCGCAGATGACCGCGAGGACCGTGGACTTCGGCGCCAGCGACGCGCCGCTCACGTCCGACCAGGCGAAGGCGTGCAGCGGCTGCGTCCAGATTCCCTGGGCGCTCGCCGCGACGACCGTCTCCTACAACGTCCCGGGCCTGACGAAGCCGCTGCGCCTGACCGGCCCGGTGCTCGCGAGCATCTACCTCGGCAAGATCACGAACTGGAGCGACCCGGCCATCACGAAGCTCAACCCCGGCCTCAACCTGCCGAACATGGCGATCCACGTCGTCTACCGCAGCGACGGCTCCGGCGACACGTACGCGTTCACGAGCTACCTCTCCGACGTGAGCAGCCAGTGGAAGTCGCAGGTCGGCTACGCGACGACCGTCAGCTGGCCGACGGGAACCGGCGGCAAGGGCAACGCCGGAGTCGCAGCGGCGATCGAGGCGACGCCCGGCGCGGTCGGCTATGTCGCGATCGGCCAGGCAGTCGCGTCGAAGCTCGACTACGCCGAGATCGGGAACAGCGCGGGGACGTTCGTGAAGCCGTCGACCGCGTCGATCGCGGCCGCCGCGGCGACGGCGCGCTTCACCAAGGACAACGCCGCCTCGATCGTCGACCCGCCGGCGTCGGCGAAGACCGCGTATCCGATCTCGACCTTCACGTACGTCATCGTCCCGCGTAGCTCCTCGAAGCTCGCCGCGCTGAAGGAGTTCCTCACGTACGCCGTGACGGCCGGCCAGAAGGACGCGGCACCGCTCGACTTCGCGCCGCTGCCGAAAAACGTCGTCGCGAAGGACAAGACGGCGATCAAGGGGCTCTAGCGGCTGTGAGCCCGGGCCAGCTCGCGCAGGCGCGAGGCGAGCGCCGGCGTCAGCCGGCCCGGCTCGAGCCGCCACTCCCAGTTCCCTCGCGCGGTGCCTGGCCGGTTCATTCGGGCCTCGCTGCCGAGACCGAGCACGTCCTGGGCCGGCACGATCGCGAGCGCGGCGGGAGAGGCATACGCCGTCTCGATCAGCTGCCAGTTGGACGGGCTGCCGCCGAAGAAGCCGGCGGCGGTGTCGGTGTCGTGCGTGCTCGTGTAGACGACCGCGTTGCGGCGGTGGTTCTCCGGCCGGTGCGGATTGCCGCGAGCGCCGCCGAAGCCCCAGAGGAGGACGACCATCCCCGGCAGGCCGAGCTCGTCCCGCAACCGGTAGACGGCCGGCGTGATGCGGCCGAGATCCTCCGCGATGACCGGCAGGTCGCCGAGCTCCCGCTCGACGGCGTGGAACAGGTCCGCGCCCGGCCCGCGGCGCCAGCGTCCCCGCAGCGCCGTCTTGTTCCTCTCCGGCACCGCCCAGTAGGAGACGAAGCCACGGAAGTGGTCGACGCGGCAGAGGTCGACGAGCTCGAAGGTGCGGCGGAACCGCTCGCGCCACCAGAGGTAGCCGCTTGCTCGGTGGACCGGCCAGTCGTAGAGCGGGTTCCCCCACAGCTGCCCGGTCGCGCTCAGCGCGTCCGGCGGCGCCCCCGCCACGTCGCCGTGCTGGAACAGCTCGGGCCGGCCGGCGACGTCCGCTCCGGCGGGGGAGACGTAGATCGGCAGGTCGCCGATGAGCCGGACGCCGCGCTCGGCGGCGTACTCCCGGAGGGCCGTCCACTCCCGCTCGAACCGAACCTGGTTCGCGATCGCGTCCTCGCCGGCGAACCGCTCCCAGTCGCCGATCCAGAACGAGTGGCGGGCGACGAAGAGCTCGATCTCGCGGGATGTGACGCGCGCGCGCGGACGGGCGAGCAGCTCAGGCGACGCCGCGAACGCCGAGGGCGAGCGGTACGGCGAGCCGAACTCGTCCGGCGGTCCGAGCGGCAGCACCTGCCACCACGACTGGCCCGCCGCGGCGAGCCAGTCGACGAAGCGGTACGCCTCGCGGTCGAGCTTCCCGGACGGCAGCGACGTCGGGTGGAGAAGGATTCCGGCGGAGCGTTCGAGCCTCACGCTTCGATCCTTCCGCATCGGTGAGACTTGGCGCGTGGCTCTTCCGAAGACACGTCCGGCGCGGATCCAGATCCAGGAGGTCGCGCCGCAGGTGGATTGCGGCCGCTGGCCGGCGAAGCGCACCGCCGGCGAGCGCGTCGAGGTGACCGCGCGGATCTTCCGCGACGGCCACGAGACGCTCGGCGCCGCCGTCCGCTACCGGCGGCCGGGCTCGACGCGCTGGGCGGAGGCGCCGCTCGAGCCGCTCGGCAACGACCTCTGGGGCGGCTCCTTCGTGGTCGACCGGCCCGGGCTCTGGTGCTTCCGCGTCGAGGCCTGGGTCGACCGGATCGCCTCGTTCCAGGAGGAGCTGCGCCGCAAGGTCGCCGGCGGGCAGACCGAGCTCGCGAGCGAGCTCTCCGAGGGCGCGGTGCTGCTCGAGCGGGAGGAGCTCACGGTGGACGACGCGCTCGCGGCCGCCGCCGGCGACCGCTCGGAGAAGACGGCGTCCGCCACGTGCGACGTCGACGTCGACCGCGTCCTCGCGCGCTTCGGCTCCTGGTACGAGCTCTTCCCGCGCTCGTGGGGCGGCTTCGCGGGAGTGCGCAAGCAGCTGCCACGCTTTGCGGAGCTCGGCTTCGACGTCCTCTACCTCCCGCCGATCCATCCGATCGGGCACACGAACCGCAAGGGACGCAACAACGCCGAGCGGGCGGAGAAGGGCGACACCGGCAGCCCGTGGGCGATCGGCTCCGAGGAGGGCGGTCACGACGCCGTCCATCCCGAGCTCGGCACGGAGAAGGAACTCCGGCGCCTCGTCGCGGACGCGAAGGAGCACGGCATCGAGGTCGCGCTCGACTTCGCGATCCAGTGCTCGCCCGACCATCCCTGGCTGCAGGAGCACCCGGAGTGGTTCCACCGCCGGCCCGACGGGACGCTGAAGTACGCCGAGAACCCGCCGAAGCGCTACCAGGACATCTACAACGTCAACTTCGACTGCGACGACTGGCAGGGGCTCTGGCAGGCGCTCCTCGACGTCGTCCTCCACTGGGTCGACTGCGGCGTCACCGTCTTCCGGGTCGACAACCCGCACACGAAGCCGGTCGCCTTCTGGGAGTGGCTGATCCGCGAGGTGCGGCGCGGGCGCCCGGAGACGATCTTCCTCGCCGAGGCGTTCACGCGGCCGGCGCCGATGACGACGCTCGCGAAGGCCGGCTTCGCGCAGAGCTACACGTACTTCACGTGGAAGAACACGCGCTGGGAGCTGCTCGAGTTCCTCGGCCAGCTCCTCGAGTGGCGCGAGTACTACCGCCCGAACTGCTTCGCGAACACGCCGGACATCCTCCACGAGTACCTCCAGAGCGGCGGCCGCCCCGCCTTCGAGGCCCGGCTCGTCCTGGCGGCGACGCTCGCGCCGTCGTACGGCATCTACTCCGGCTTCGAGTCGTGCGAGAACGTCCCCGTGCGGCCGGGCTCGGAGGAGTACCTCAACTCGGAGAAGTACGAGGCGAAGGAGCGGACGCTCGACGGCGCGCTGCTCCCGCTCGTCGCGAAGCTCAACGCGGTGCGGCGCGAGAACGAGGCGCTGCAGTGGCTCGATCCGCTCACGATCCTCGAGACGGAGAACGAGCAGCTGTTCGCGTTCCTCAAGCGGCGGGGAGAGAACGCGGTCGTGACCGTCGTCAACCTCGATCCACGCGCGGAGCAGGAAGGCGTCTGCGTCCTTCCCGTCTCCACCGGCTTCCCGCCGGCGTATCCCGTGCGCGACCTCCTCACCGGCGACGCGTACACGTGGCGGATCGGGCGCAACTACGTGAAGCTGCCGCCGGGTCAGAGTCATGTGTTGAGGATCGGCGCATGACCTTCGAGACGCGTCCTGGAGAGACATGTCCGGTGCCAGGCACCGGACATGTCCGCTGCGGACCAACGCTGACGCAGCCAAGCGGCATCCACGCCATCGGTTGTCCACTCAGGACACGTCCGGTGCCTGGCACCGGACGTGTCTGGAGGGGCCATGTCTGAGCAGTGGTTCGAGCGAGATCCGCTCTGGTTCAAGCGGGCCGTCTTCTACGAGATCCACATCCGCGGCTTCTTCGACGGCAACGACGACGGCTCCGGGGACTTCCGCGGCCTGATCGAGAAGCTCGACTACCTCGAGTGGCTCGGCGTCGACTGCCTCTGGCTCCTGCCGATGTACGAGTCGCCGCTCCGCGACGGCGGCTACGACATCTCGAACTTCTTCGCCATCCACCCGGACTACGGGACGGTGGAGGACTTCCGCGAGTTCGTCGACCAGGCGCACCAGCGCGGCATGCGCGTCATCGCCGACCTCGTGATGAACCACACCTCGTCCGACCACCCGTGGTTCCAGGAGTCGCGCGCCGACCCCGCCGGGCCGAAGGGGGACTGGTACGTCTGGTCGGACACGGACGAGCGCTACCAGGACGCGCGGATCATCTTCATCGACACCGAGCCGTCGAACTGGACGCTCGACCCGCTGCGCGGCCAGTACTACTGGCACCGCTTCTTCCACCACCAGCCCGACCTCAACTTCGACAACCCCGAGGTGCAGGAGGCGATGCTCGAGGTGCTCCGCTTCTGGCTCGACCTCGGCATCGACGGCTTCCGGCTCGACGCCGTGCCGTACCTCTTCGAGCGGGACGGGACGAACGGCGAGAACCTCCCGGAGTCGCACGAGTACCTGAAGCGGGTCCGGGCCGAGGTCGACGCGCGCTACCCCGACCGCGTCCTCCTCGCCGAGGCGAACCAGTGGCCGGAGGACGTCGTCCAGTACTTCGGCGACGGCGACGAGTGCCACATGGCCTTCCACTTCCCGGTCATGCCGCGGATGTTCATGGCGCTCCGCCGCGAGGACGCGACGCCGATCTACGAGATCCTCGACCGCACCCCGGCGATCCCGGACAACTGCCAGTGGGGACTGTTCCTCCGCAACCACGACGAGCTGACGCTCGAGATGGTCACGGACGAGGAGCGCGACTACATGTACGCGGAGTACGCGAAGGACCCGCGGATGAAGCTCAACCTCGGCATCCGCCGCCGCCTCGCGCCGCTGCTCGACGGCGGCTTCGACGAGACGCAGCTCCTCCACGCGATCCTCTTCTCGCTGCCGGGTTCACCTGTCCTCTACTACGGGGACGAGATCGGGATGGGGGACAACGTCTACCTCGGCGACCGCGACGGCGTGCGGACGCCGATGCACTGGTCCGGCGACCGCAACGCCGGCTTCTCGCGCGCCGACTGGGCGCAGCTCTACCTCCAGCCGCTCATGGATCCGGTCTACGGCTTCCAGGCCGTCAACGTCGAGGCGCAGCTCCGGACGCCGAGCTCGCTCCTCCGCTGGCTGCAACGGTTCATCGCCCTGCGGAAGGAGCATCCCGTCTTCGGGCTCGGCTCGTACGAGCCGCTCCGCGGCGACAATCCGCGCGTCTTCGCGCACATCCGCACGTGGGAGGAGGACGTCCTCCTCTGCGTCCACAACCTCGCGCGGTCGGCCCAGGCGGTACAGCTCGACCTGCCCGGGTACGCGGGTACGGTGCCGGTGGAGATGCTGGGCCAGACGGCCTTCCCGCCGATCGGGGAGCTGCCGTACCTCCTCACCCTCGCGCCGCGCGGGTTCTTCTGGTTCCAGCTCCGACAGGCGGAACAGACGCCGTGACCGTGGACGGAAACGCTCTCATCGAGTACGTGACGCGCCAGCGCTGGTACGGCGCGAAGTCGCGGACGGTCATCCACTCCGACGTCCTCGACACCGTCGTCATCCGGCAGGCGGAGCCGCAGCTGACGCTCGCGCTCGTCGAGCTCACGTACGACACCGGCGCGCACGACATCTACCAGCTCCTCTTCTCGGGGAGCGCGGACGCGGGCGAGATCGACGGTCTCGCGGAGGACGCGGGGCTCGCGCGCGAGCTCGTGAGCGCGATGCGCTCGAGCCTGACGCTGCAGGGCTCGCAGGGTGCCGCCGCGTTCCAGCCGGCGCAGGACTTCACGCCGCTCGGCCGCGAGCTCGGCGAGGCGCGCCTCATCTCGTCCGAGCAATCGAACAGCTCCGTCGTCTTCGACGACACGCTCATCCTCAAGGTCTTCCGCCGGCTCGAGCCGGGCATCAACCCGGAGCTCGAGCTCCTCCGCTTCCTCGGCGAGCACGGCTTCCGGAACGTGCCGGCGCTCGGCGGCTGGTACGAGTACTCGGGCGGGCCGCTCACCGCGACACTCGGCCTGCTGCAGGAGTACGTCGCGGACGGCGTCGACGGGTGGGAGCTCGCGCTCGAGGAGATCGCCGACGCGCCGGAGCGGTTCCTCGACCGGCTCGGCCGGCTCGGCGAGGTCACCGCGCAGATGCATACGGCGCTCGGCTCCGATCTCAACGACGCCGCGTTCTGTCCAGAGGAGCCAAGCGTCGAGTCGCTCGGGTTGCTCACGGCGACAGTGGACGAGGAGATTGCGCGCGTCTTCCTCTCGCTCCCCGACGACGACGAGCGCCTCGCGCCGATCGCCGGCCGCGGCGAGGAGGTGCGCGAGCAGCTCCGTCTCCTGACCCACGCCGGTACGACGGGCCGCGTCATCCGCACGCACGGCGACTACCACCTCGGCCAGACGCTCGTGTCGGGGAACGACTGGGTGATCCTCGACTTCGAGGGGGAGCCGGCGCGGACGCTGGCCGAGCGCCGCCGCAAGCGCTCGCCGCTCCGCGACGTCGCCGGGATGCTCCGCTCGTTCGCCTACGCGGCGACGGCCGCGGCGCTGACGCGCGACGCCGACGTGCCCGACGACTGGGAGGAGCGCGCGCGGTGGCGGTTCCTCGAGAGCTACCTCGCCGCCGTCGACCCGACCCTCCTCCCCGCCGGCGACGCGGCGATCGAGCGGCTCCTCGCCGTCTTCGAGCTCGAGAAGGCCGTCTACGAGCTGCGCTACGAGCTCGACAACCGTCCGGATTGGGTGGTCATTCCGGTCGCGGGGATCGAGCGCCTGATGGAAGCGGCGGCCGAGGCGCTGTGAGCCCTCTCCTGTTACGCCGAGCCGCCCTGTCTCTCGCGCCACGCGAGACCGCGCTCTCGCGTGGCGCTTGCAGTGCTTGCCCCGAGAACTCGAAGAAGGGGGCTCACGGGGGAAACATGGTTTCCCCCGTGCCTAAGGCGGCCGAGGCGCTGTGAGCGTCGAGCTCGGAGCAAATCCGCACGGCGTCCTCGGCGCCCACGAGGCGGAGGACGGCGTCGTCGTCCGCGCCTTCCGCCCCGAGGCGCGCGCCGTCCGGATTCGCACAAGTGACAAGTTGTCACAAGCGGATCTGAAGGACCCGGCCGGCCTCTGGGAGGCGCTCCTCCCGAAGGCGCGGCTGCCGCTCGAGTACGAGCTCGAGGTCGAGTACGAGGACGGGAACACGTTCACGCTCCGCGATCCGTACTCGTTCCTCCCCACGCTCGGCGAGCTCGACCTCCACCTCGCGATGGAGGGCCGCCACGAGCACCTCTACGAGCGGCTCGGCGCGCACGTGCGCGAGATCGACGGCGTCGTCGGCACGGCGTTCGCGGTCTGGGCGCCGAACGCCCGCTCGGTCGCGGTCGTCGGCGACTTCAACTCCTGGGACGGGCGCCTCCACCCGATGCGCTCGCTCGGCTCGTCCGGGATCTGGGAGCTGTTCGTCCCCGGCGTCGAGGAGGGGACGAAGTACAAGTTCGAGATCCGGACGCAGGACGGGCGGCTCCGCCTGAAGAGCGATCCGCTCGCCTTCCACACCGAGGTCCCGCCGGCGAACGCCTCCGTCGTCTGGGAGGCGAAGCACGCCTGGCGCGACGAGGAGTGGCTCGAGCGGCGGCGAGCCTCCGATCCGCTCCGCGAGCCGATGTCGGTCTACGAGGTGCATCTCGGCTCCTGGCGCCGCAACCCGCTCGAGGGCGACCGGCCGCTGACGTACCGGGAGCTCGCGGACGAGCTCGGCGACTATGTGGCCGACCTCGGCTTCACCCACGTCGAGCTGCTGCCGGTGATGGAGCATCCGTTCTCCGGCTCGTGGGGCTACCAGGTGACGGGCTACTACGCGCCGACGTCGCGCTTCGGGACACCCGACGACTTCCGCTACCTCGTCGACCGCTTCCACGAGCGCGGCATCGGCGTGATCCTCGACTGGGTGCCGGCCCACTTCCCGCGCGACGACTGGGCGCTCGCGACGTTCGACGGGACGCACCTCTACGAGCACGCCGACCCGCGGCGCGGCGCGCATCCCGACTGGGGGACGCTCGTCTTCAACCTCGCGCGCACCGAGGTGCGGAACTTCCTCCTCGCGAACGCGCTCTACTGGGTGCGCGAGCATCACGCCGACGGGATCCGCGTCGACGCCGTCGCCTCGATGCTCTACCTCGACTACTCGCGCAAGGCCGGCCAGTGGGTGCCGAACGTCCACGGCGGCAACGAGGATCTCGACTCGGTCGCCTTCCTCAAGGAGCTCAACGAGGTGCTCTACGCCCGCGAGCCGGGGATCGTCTCGGCGGCGGAGGAGTCGACGGCCTGGCCCGGCGTCTCACGCCCAACGTACGCCGGCGGGCTCGGCTTCGGCTTCAAGTGGAACATGGGCTGGATGCACGACACGCTCTCGTACTTCCAGAAGGATCCGGTCTACCGGCGCTTCCACCATCACACCCTGACCTTCTCGCTCATGTACGCGTTCAGCGAGAACTTCGTCCTGCCGCTCTCGCACGACGAGGTCGTGCACGGGAAGAAGTCGCTGCTCGACAAGATGCCCGGCGACCGCTGGCAGAAGTTCGCCAACCTCCGCGCGCTCTACGCGTACATGTGGGCGCATCCCGGCAAGAAGCTCCTCTTCATGGGCGGCGAGCTCGGCGAGTGGGAGGAATGGAACGCCGAGGGCTCGCTCCACTGGAACCTGCTCGAGCACCCGGAGCACGACGGCGTCCGGACGCTCGTCCGCGACCTCAACCGCGTCTACCGCGACACGCCGGCGCTCTGGCAGCGCGACTTCGAGCCGGAGGGGTTCCGCTGGCTCGAGGCGAACGACGCCGCGGACAACGTCGTCGCGTTCACGCGGCTCGGCGTGGGCGACGAGCCGCCCCTCGTCTGCGTCCTCAACCTCTCGCCGGTGCCGCGCCACGACTACCGCGTCGGGATGCCCGTCTGCTGCCGCTGGCGCGAGGCGCTCAACACCGACTCGGCCTTCTACGGCGGCAGCGGCGTCGGCAACCTCGGCGGCGTCGAGGCGGAGGCCGTCGCGTGGAACGACCAGCCCTTCTCCGCCGAGTTGACGCTGCCGCCGCTCGGAGCCGTCTGGCTCGTGCCCGAGTAGATGGAGGTGTGGCCGGGTCGGCCGTTTCCACTCGGGGCGACGTGGGACGGCGAGGGAACGAACTTCGCGCTGTTCTCCGAGCATGCGGAGCGCGTCGAGCTCTGCCTGTTCGACGGGGACGCGGAGACGCGGGTCGAGCTCCGCGAGGTCACGGCGCACAACTTCCACGTCTATCTCCCGGGCGTCGGGCCGGGACAGCGCTACGGCTTCCGCGTCCACGGCCCGTACGAGCCGTCCGCCGGCCACCGCTTCAACCCGCACAAGCTGCTGGTCGACCCGTACGCGAAGGCGATCGAGGGGCCGGTCGAGTGGGATCGCGCGAACGTCCTCCCGTACGTCCCCGGCGCCGGAGAGGACGCCGACCTCGAGCTCGACGACGAGGACGACGCCGAGGCGATGCCGAAGTGCGTCGTCATCGATCCGTCCTTCGACTGGGAGGACGACCGGCCGCCGGCGACGCCGTGGCACGACACCGTCATCTACGAGACGCACGTGAAGGGATTCACGCGCCGCCATCCCGACGTGCGGGACGAGCTGCGCGGCACGTACGCGGGTCTCGCCTCGGAGCCGGCGCTCGCGTATCTCCGCGAGCTCGGCGTCACCGCGGTCGAGCTCCTGCCGATCCACCACATCGCGGACGAGGGCTTCCTCCACGACCGCGGCCTGACGAACTACTGGGGCTACTCCTCGATCGGCTACCTCGCGCCGCATGCGCTCTACGCGGCGACCGGCACGCGCGGCGAGCAGGTGCGCGAGTTCAAGGGGATGGTGAAAGCCCTGCACAGGGCGGGCATCGAGGTGATCCTCGACGTCGTCTACAACCACACCGCCGAGGGCAACCACCTCGGGCCGATGCTCTCCTTCCGCGGCGTCGACAACCGGAGCTACTACCGGCTCGTCCCAGGCGACGAGCGCCACTACATGGACTTCACGGGGACGGGCAACTCGCTCAATCCCGTCCACCCCTCGGTGCTGCGCCTGATCATGGACTCGCTCCGCTACTTCGTCCTCGACTGCCACGTCGACGGCTTCCGCTTCGACCTCGCCTCGGCGCTCGCGCGCGAGTTCTACGACGTCGACCGCCTCTCGGCGTTCTTCGACACGATCCACCAGGATCCGGTCCTCTCCCAGGTGAAGCTGATCGCCGAGCCGTGGGACGTCGGCCCCGGCGGCTACCAGGTCGGCAACTTCCCCGTCCTCTGGGCGGAGTGGAACGGCAAGTACCGCGACGCGATGCGCGACTTCTGGCGCGGGCAAGGATCGGTCGGCGAGTTCGCGCAGCGCTTCACCGGATCCGCCGACCTCTACCAGGACGACGGCCGGGCGCCGTTCGCGTCGATCAACTTCGTCACCGCCCACGACGGCTTCACCCTGCGCGACCTCGTCTCGTACAACGACAAGCACAACGAGGCGAACGGCGAGGACAACCAGGACGGCACCGACGACAACCGCGCGTGGAACCACGGCGCCGAGGGGGAGACGGACGACCCTGCGATCCTCGCGCTGCGCGCGCGGCAGCAGCGCAACTTCCTCGTGACGCTGTTCCTCTCGCAGGGCGTCCCGATGCTGCTCGGCGGCGACGAGCTCGGTCGGACGCAGAACGGCAACAACAACGCGTGGTGCCAGGACAACGAGATCTCCTGGCTCGACTGGGAGAGCACGGACGGCGAGCTGCGCGAGTTCGCGGAGCGGCTGATCGCGCTGCGGCGGGCGCACCCGGTCTTCCGCCGCAACGTCTTCCTCAGCGGCCGCGCCGGCGCGTCGGGGTTGCCGGACGTCTGGTGGTTCCGGACCGACGGGCGGCGGATGACGCAGCGGGACTGGACGGCCGCCGAGACCCGGACGCTCGGTGTCTTCCTCAACGGCGCGGAGCTGCGGCGGCGGACGACGCACGGCGAGCCGATCTCCGACGACTCGTTCCTCCTGCTGTTCAACACCCACGCGGAGCCGGTCGTGTTCACGCTGCCGGCGCGCCGCTTCGGCGCCTGGTGGGAGGTCGAGCTCGCGACCGGCGAGGCGCCGCCCGACCGGCTCGGCGCGCGGGCGCTCGTGCCGGTGCAGGAGCACTCGCTCCTGCTGCTGCGCCGCGTTTGACGATCGGCCGGCGCGGCAGGCAGTCGCCATGCCTGCCGAGCTGCCCCGCGAGCTGCGCATCGTCGTCCGGCCGTACGCGACGGCGCTGCCGCTCGGCTTCTTCTCCTTCGGCGTCGGGATGCTCCTGCTCGGCGGCCTCGGGAACGGCTGGCTGCCCGTCTCCGACCAGCACACCGTCGGCCTGCTGCTCGCCGCGTTCGTCTTCCCGCTCGAGACGATCGCCGTCGTCTTCGCCTTCCTCGCCCGCGACGCCTTCGGCGCGGCAGGGCTCGGGCTCTTCTCGACCTCGTGGCTGACGCTCGGCCTCGCCGACCTCACCGGCCCGGCGGGCGAGCCAAGCCGGGCGATCGGGCTCTACCTCCTCGGCTTCTCGTTCATGGTCGGCTGCCTCGCGATCGCCGCGTGGCTCGGCAAGCCGCTGATCGGGCTGCTCCTCCTGCTCGCGACCGTCCGCGGCGCGCTAGGCGGCGCCTGGGAGTTCGGCGCCCCGCACACGCTCGAGACGGCGTCCGCCTGGATCGCGGTCGCGCTCTTCTTCGCCGCCGCGTACGGCGGCCTTGCGTTCCTCCTCGAGGACGTGAAGAAGGAGACCGTGCTGCCCGTCTTCAGGCGAGGCAGCTCCCGCGACTCGATCGAGGGCGACCTCGCGACGCAGCTCGAGCGGATCGCCGACGAGGCCGGCGTCAGGCAGACGCTGTAGTCCGCGCCTCGAGCAGGAGCTCCGAGATGTCGCGGAAGGCGAGCTCGCCGGCGGCGGCTTTCGAGAGGTTCACGAGGCAGAGCGGGCACATCGTCACGCACTCCGTGCCCTCCACCCGGAGCTGCGCGACCCGCCTCTGCGCCTGCGCGAGCGCCTTCTCCGGATAGAGCGACTCGGCCGGCCCGCCGCAGCACCACGTCAGCGTCCCGCTCTGCTGCGGCGCGAGGACGGCGAACCCGGCGCCCGCGAGGAGACGACGCGGCTCGTCCACGACACCCTCAGCCCGCGCGAGGAGGCACGAGTCGTGCAGGACGACCTCGCCGTGCACCGGCCGAGCGGCGCCTGCTCGCTTCGCGAGGATCTCGAGGTAGCTCCGCACTTCGATGTCCCACGCCGGCAGCACCCGCGGATAGACGGTGCGCAGCATGTGCGTCGTGTGCGGGTCGATCGTGATCGCGAGCCGGACACCGTTCCCGCGCAGCCGCTCGTACACGCGGCGCGCCTGCACCGCGACCGCCGCGTCGAGCCCGAGGTCGTAGGCGAGCGCGCCGGAGTAGAGGTCGTCCTCGAACAGCGAGCCGAACCGGACGCCGGCCTCACGCAGCAGCGCGGCGACCGCGCGCGGCACCCGCGCCGCCTCCTCTCGCTCGCGGAGAGGCGGCCGACCGAGGAAAGCGGCCACACTGACGATCCGGTTGATGCGGCGGCCGAGCCCGTTCAGACGCACGAGCGGCGAGTCGCCGAGTCGCTGCTCCGCCTTGACCAGTCGCTCGATGTACGGCATCAGCTGGTACATCTGGCCCGTGTAGAGCACGGTCGCGCCGCCACGGTCGAGGTCGAGCCCTTCCGTCCAGCGGGTCACGTCGCGCTCCGGGATCGGCAGGACGGAGCCGCGCAGCCGGAGGTTGTCGCCGAGGATCCCGATCACCGCGCCGGTCGGAAGCGCCACGGCTAGACCTCCATCCCGTAGAGCGAGCGGTTGAGATGGCGGCGGAGCGTGCGCACGTTGCCGGCGATGTGCACGCCGGCGGGGCAGGTCGCCTCGCAGAGCCGGCAGAGCAGGCAGGAGTAGACGGTCTCCGCCTCCGCGAGCACCTGCTCCTCGAGCCCGAGCTCGACGTAGCGGAAGATGCGGCGCGGCAGGACGTCGAGGCCGAGCGGGCAGATCGCGGTGCAGACGCCGCAGTTCATGCAGGCCTCGGCGTCGAACGCGCCCAAGGCATGCACCCGCTCGCTCAAGCCCGGCGAGACGACCGCGCTCACGATCCCACCGCCTTGAACGGGAAGTAGCCGTCGGTCTCCTCGCGAAGCTCGGCGACGCGCCCGTACTTGCGCATCCCCATCATCCAGAACATCACCTCGCGCTCGGGCTCGCCGATCGTCGCCGCGATCTCCGGCACGGTGAGCGGCCCGTCGGCGAGCGCGGCGAGAATCGCGTCGCGGTGGAGCGGCTCCTCGCGGATGACCTCGCGCGTGTCCCTCATACCGCGACCGCCTCGGAAAGGCCGTCGATCATGGCGCGGATCTGCGCATCGGTGTAGCCGAGCAGGTCGATCGCGGCCTCCGGGCACGCGGGCGCGCACGCGCCGCAGCCCTTGCAGATCGCGGGATCGATCCGCGCGACGGTGCGCCCGTCGAGCGACACCTCCGCAATCGCCGCGAAGGGACAAGCCTGGATGCAGTCGCCGCACGCCGTGCAGGCGTCCGCGTCCACCTCCGCGACCTGCGGATCGAGCTCCGCGTGCCCGAGCCGCAGCATCGCCGCGCTCTGCGCGACCGCGGCGAGGCCGGAGGTCACGCTCTCCGACGAGGTCTTCGGCGCCTGGCAGGCGCCGGCGATGAGGACGCCGTCCACCATCGTCTCGACCGGACGCAGCTTCGGGTGGATCTCGTTGTAGAAGCCGTCGCGTCCGATCGGGAGCTTCAGCACATCGACGAGCTCGGCGTTCTCGCGCGGGACGAGCCCCGTGACGAGAACGAGGAGGTCGACCGGGATCGTCACCTCCTCGCCTGCGGTGAGGAGGTCGCGCACGGTAACGCTGAGCCCGTCGTCGCCGGCTGCGACGTCCGGCGGATCGTCGTCGGCGAAGCGGAGGTAGACCGAGCCCTGCTTCCGCGACTCCGTGAAGGAGAGCTCGTGCTTGCCGTAGGCGCGCAGCTCGCGATAGAGGTGGTACTGGCGGACGCCGGGATCGCGCGCGCTCACCTGGAGCGCGGCGTGGATCGCGGCCGGGCAGCAGAAGCGCGAGCAGTAGGCGTGCTCTTCGTTGCGGTTGCCGACGCAGTAGACGTAGGCGATGCTCCGCACGGGGCGGCCGCTCCACTCGAGCGGGCTGTCGCCGCCGTCGACGAGCTCCTTGAACTGCGGGAGCGTCAGGACGCCGTCCATCCCGTAGCCGTACTCGCCCGCGTCCGGCTCGTACGTGTCGGCGCCGGTGGCGACGATGATCGAGCCGACGTCGACCTCGATCTTCTCGGGACCGGTCTCTCCTTGCACCTCGATCTCGGCTCGGTAGTTGCCGAAGCTGCCGGACTTGCCGACGACGCGCGCGTTCGTGAGCACCGTGACGTCCGGCCGGGCGCGCACGGCCTCGACGAGCCGCGTCACGAGCTCGTGACCGACGGTGTCGTGCGGGAACATCGGGCCGAAGCCGGCGACGCGGCCACCCAGCTCGGCCTCGCGCTCGACGAGGAAGACGCCGAGCCCGATCTCGGCGAGGCCGAGCGCGGCGCGGAGGCCGGCGACGCCGCCGCCGATCACGAGCGAGCGCTGCGCGGTCTCGACGACGAGCGGCTCGAGCGGAGACGTGAGGCGCGTGCGGTTGATCCCGGCGCGGACGAGACGGATGGCCTTGTCGGTCGCTCCGTCGCGGTCGTCCGTGTGCGCCCACGAGTCCTGCTCGCGGATGTTGACCTGCGTGTACTGATACGGGTTCAGGCCGCCACGCCGAGCCGCGGCCTGGAAGGTGAGCGTGTGGAGCTTCGGCGAGCACGAGGCGACGACGAGACCGTCGAGCTTCTCCCCCTCGATGTCCGAGATGATCTCGGTCTGGGTCGCGTCCGAGCAC
>DASRED010000007.1:0-4392 GCA_035652255.1 Gaiellaceae bacterium
AGCATCCGCGTCACCTCGCTGCTCGGAGTTCCGAGCGCGCGCGAGACCTCGACCCAGTGCCCGCCCGGCCCCGCGACCTCGAGCGAGGGGATACAGAGCTCGCCGAGGACGGTGTCGCTGCGCGCGATCGCGAACTCCGCGCCGACCAGCACCATGTTCATCGTCAGTCGCCCGCAGCCGCGCTCGACGAAGACCCGCTCCGCCGGGGCGAGCACCTCGGCGGCGTCGCGTCCCGGCGCCCAGGCCTCGCGGAAGGCGTGGAAGCCGGCGACGTTGATCGCGACGCTCTCCTTCACGGACTCGAGCTCGGCCGCGGACTTCACCGCGCGCGCGAGGTCGTAGCCCGCGTCCCAGTTGACGAGATCCGCCGCCGCCGCAATCGGGGCGTAGTCGCGCACCGTCATCACGTAGTCGAGCCCGTACACGCCGACGCGCTTGCCGCGCAGCGTGTCCGCGAGCCAGTCGCCGGGCCGGTCGACGAACACCTGCTCGGCGATCTGCGAGTCGCCGTGCTCTCCGACGTACCGCGCCTCGACCGGGAAAACGATCGCCGGGTCACCGGCCACGGGCAGGACGACATACGCGTAGCGGTGGACGATCTGGAACCCGGAGAGGTACGTGACCGCGCCTTCGAAGCCGGTGTACTCGGAGCCGCAGACGAGCGCGGCGTCGAGGCCGTCGCGCTCGAGCGCGGCCCGCACGCGCGTGTGCCGCGACGTCAGCTCTGCGTCCAACTCGCCTCCACTCCTTTCACCAGCGCCCAGATCGCCTCGTTGAGCGGCGTCGGGACGCCATGCTCGCGGCCGAAGCGGACGATGCCGCCGTTGAGGAAGTCGACCTCGGTCGGCCGCCGCGCCTCGACGTCCTGGAGCATCGACGCCTTGTGGTCGTACGCGACCTCGGGCTTCGCGGCGTGGTTGATGAGCGCCTCGGGATCGGCGTCGAGCTCGATTCCCTGCGCCGTGGCGACGGCTTTCCCCTCGTCGACGAGGCCGGACACGAGCGCGCGCAGGTCGGGGCGCTCGCACACCCGGCCGTGCGTGAGGCCGGTGAGCGCGCCGATCGGGTTCGTCGAGGCGTTGAAGATCACTTTCCGCCACTGCGGGCCGCGGGCATCCGCGACCGCGCTCGCCGGCATCCCGGCCCGCGTGCACGCCTCGGCCAGCCGCTCGACCTCGGCGAGCGGCACGCGCTCGTCGTATGGCCCGAGCGTCGTGTCGCCCTGCACGTCCCACTGCACGTGCCCCGGCTCGAGGAGCTTGCCGGCGGGGAACGTCGTGCCGCGGATGACGCGCTCGACGTGGCGCACGAGCGTCTCCTCGTTGCCGATCCCGTTCTGGACGGTCGCGACGGAGCCGTCCGCGAACGCATGCGCGGTGGCGGCGATCGCAGGCTCGGTGTGCATCGCCTTCGTCGCGACGATCCCGAAGTCACAGGGAGGAAGCTCTGCCGCGTCCGCCGTCGCCCGCGGATGCCCCACGACGTCGCCGGCGCCGGAGAGCCGCAGACCGCCGCGGTTGATCGCAGCGACGTGGAGCTCGTTGAGGTCGAACGCCCAGACCTCGACGTCGTCGAGCAGGGATAGATGCGCCGCGAACAGCGACCCGACCGCGCCACAGCCGACGACACAGATCCTCACTCGGAGTAACTCGCCTCCCTCGCCTTGACGAGACGGTAGACGGCCTCGTGCAGCGGCACGGGCACGCCGCGATGGCGCGCCTCGCGGACGAGGGCGCCGTTGATCGACTCGAGCTCGGTCGGCCGCTTCGCCTCGACGTCCTCGAGCATCGAGGGGAAGTGCCGGTGGCCGCGCTGCGTCGCGAGGACGTTCATCTCCCACGGATCGTCGTGGAGCTCGACGCCGGCCGCCTCGGCGACCGCCTTCCCCTCGTCGACGAGGTCGTGGACGAGGTGGCCGAGGTCGGACGGCTCTGCGGTCGCCGCGAAATGGAAGTCGTGCGGCAGGCACGTCAGCGCCGCGACGCCGTTCACGGTCGCGTTGAAGATGAGCTTCGACCACTGCGCCGGCCGCAGGTCGTGGAACGCCTCCGCCTTCAGGCCGCCCGCCTCGATCAGCTCGGCGACGCGGCGCGCATCCGCCTCGTTCGTGCCGCGGAACGGGCCGATCCACGTCGCGGTGTCGAGGACGTACTCGACGTGGTCGTCGGCGTGGCGCGTCCCGCTCATGAACGTCACGGCCGAGAGGAGCGGCCATTCGCCGTGCAGCGCGACGACGTCCTCCGCGCCGAGCCCGTTCTGGATCGTCATCACCGTCGCGCGCGGCAGGCGACCCTCGAGCCCGGCGAGCAGCGGGCCGAGGTCGAGTCCCTTGCAGGCGAGGATCGCGAGCTCGGCGTCGTCCGGCAGCCCCGCCGGGTCGGCGGTCGCGGCGAGCCGGGCGGCGAAGTCGGAGCGGCCGGAGACACGCAACCCGTGCTCGCGGAGCGCCGCCGCGTGCTCCTCCCGCCGCGCGAGCACCGTGACGTCTGCGACCCGCGCGAGGTGCGCGGCGAGGAGCGAGCCGATCGAGCCGGCTCCGGCGACGACGATCTTCACGGCTCGGCCTCCACCCTGACGTCGCGCCGCGGCAGCGAGAGCTCACGGCCGCCGGTGAGGCCGGCCGGGCGGACGATGAGAACGAACGCCATGAGCACGCCGAGAACGATCTCAGCCGTGCCCTGGGGCACGGTGAGGTTCCAGCCGAGGACGTCGACGCCGTTCGTCGCCGCGGAGAAGAAGGAGTACAAACCGCTCACGGCGAGCGCGCCGGCGACGGCACCGAGCAGGCTTCCCGAGCCGCCGACGATGAGCATCGCGAGGGTGATGAACGTCAAATCGAGATGGAGGCCGGCCGCCTGCAGCGGCAGCAGGTGGACGTACATCCCGCCGGCGAAGCCGGCGAGCCCGCCAGAGATGACGAAGGCGAGAAGGCGCTGCCGGTAGATCGAGATGCCGGTCGCGGCCGCCGCGGCCGGATCCTCCCGCGTGGCGCGCAGCATCCTCCCGAAGCGGCTGCTGCGGTAGACGAAGGCGACAGCGACGCAGAGCAGCGCGCCGATCGCGGCCTGCCACATCCCGGTCGTCTGCGGCACGGAGGAGAAGGCGTTCTCGCCCGGGCCGATCGACTGGTCGTACGTGAGGAGGTTGTTCGTGATCTCGAGCACGGCGAACGTCGCAATGCCGGCCGCGAGCCCCGAGAGACGCATCAGCGGGAGGCCGACCGCGAACGCGGCGACCGCGCCGACGGCGGCGGCGACCGCGAGCGACGCGACGTTGCCGACGTTCGTGTGAAGGAGGAAATGTGCGAGGCCCGGCATGATCGCGCCCTTCTGGTCGGCCGGGACCGTGAGCACGCCGGCCGTCCACGCTCCGAGCGCGACGAAGCTGACGTGCCCGAACGAGAGCACTCCCGAGTTGCCGATGAACACGTAGAGCGCGACGACGATCGCCACCTTGATCAGCGTGTCGAGGAAGTAGGCCTGGAGGTAGCTCGAGACCGACAGCCCGAGCAGCGTCGTGCCGAGCACGAGCAGCGCCGGCACGAGGAGCTCGGGCAACCGCCGCAGCGTGCTCATACGCGTTCCACCACCCCGCCGCCGGCCCGCGTGAACAGGCCGTTCGGCCGCACGAGGAGGACGACGATCACTGCCGCGAAGAGGAACGTCGGCAGGTACTGGCTCTGATTCGCGGGCAGCGTGCCGCCGAGGATCCCGCTCGCGAAGCCGATCGAGAAGCCGCCGAGGGTTGCCGGAATCGGGCGGTTGAGCCCGCCGAGCACGACTCCCGCGAGCACGAAGATCGTGTCGGAGAGACCGAACGTGCTCGTGACCTGGATCACCTCGACGCTGAGGAACACGGCCGAGATGGCGGCGAAGAGCGCGGAGATGACGACGGCTCCGAGGATGACACGGTTCGCGCGGACGCCGAGCAGCTGCGCCGTCCGGAAGTCCATCGAGGCGGCGCGCATGTGGAGCCCGAGCGACGTCCGCGTCAGGAGGAGCTGCAGGAGCACGAGACAGACGGCGGCCGTCGCGACGGCGATGACGGCGATCTTCTTGATCTCGACGCCGCCGAAGTCCCACGGCGCGTCGAGGGACGCGAGCGCCCCCGCCGACTTCCCGAACGTGCCGAAGGCGAGCTGGGCGATGTTCTGCAGGACGAACGCGACGGCGAACGTCGCGACGAGCATCACGGCCGGCGAGTGCGTCCGCAGCGGCCGGAAGACGAGCCGGTCCATGGCGACGGAGAGCACGAGGACGACCCCGAACGAGAAGAGGATCGAGAGCCAGTTCGGCAGGTTCCACTGCGAGCCGTACGCGAGCGCGAAGCCGCCGGCCATGATCAGCTGCCCGTACGCGAAGTTGACGAGGCGGAGAACGCCGAAGACCAGTC
>DASRED010000008.1:0-48972 GCA_035652255.1 Gaiellaceae bacterium
GATCCTGGTCGTCGCCCTGGTCGGGATCGCCGTCAGCGCGCTCGCGACCTGGCAGCTCGCCGGAGCCAATCGGCAGTCGCTCAACGTCGAGGGCAGCTTCCAGCACGTGCTCAACGACCTCTTCGCGTTCGTCGCGACCGCGATCGCGGGGGCCGTGATCCTCGCAACTGCTTGGGTGCGCGCCGACGCGGTCGCTGCGCTGGTCGTCGCGGCGCTCATGCTGCGGGCCTCGTGGAGGCTGCTGCGCGACTCGGGGCGCGTCCTGCTCGACATCGCGCCGGCCGGCCTGACCGTGGACGAGATCGGGAACGCCATGGCGGCGCATCCCGGTGTGGTCGAGGTTCACGACCTCCACGTCTGGGAGGTGACGACGGAGTTCCCCACGCTCTCGGCGCACGTCCTCGTCGAGCCGGGCGCCGATTGCCACGGCATCCGACGCGAGCTCGAGGGCCTGCTTCGTGACCGCTTCGACCTGGACCACACGACGCTGCAGGTCGAGCACGCGCCGTCCAGGCTCGTCCAGATCCGCTAATCTTTACGTAAACGTTAGTTTATGGATGGAGGTAGGCGGTGCGACTCCGTCTGCGGAGCCTGGACTACAAATGGGTGGCGCTCTCGAACACGACGCTCGGGACCCTCCTTGCGATGATCAACAGCTCGATCCTGCTGATCGCGCTGCCGGACATCTTCCGCGGCATCGGCATCGACCCACTGCAGCCGGGCAACACGAGCTATCTCCTCTGGCTGCTGCTCGGCTTCCTCGTCGTGCTCGCCGTGCTGCTCGTCAGCCTCGGCCGGCTCGGCGACATGTACGGCCGCGTCCGGATGTTCAACCTCGGCTTCGCCGTCTTCACGGTCTTCTCGATCCTGCTCTCGATCACGTGGCTGCACGGCGGGGCCGGGGCGCTCTGGCTGATCCTGATGCGGGTCGGACAGGGAGTCGGCGGCGCGCTCGTCTTCGCGAACTCGAGCGCGATCCTCACCGACGCGTTCCCCCACGACGAGCGCGGCCTCGCTCTCGGCATCAACAGCATCTCGATGGTCGCCGGCTCGTTCATCGGCCTCGTGCTCGGAGGGGTGCTCGCGCCCGTGCAGTGGCGGCTCGTCTTCGTCATCTCCGTGCCGATCGGGCTCGCGGCGACGGTCTGGTCGTACCGCTCGCTCCGGGAGCTCGGCGTGCGCAAGGCCGGGAAGGTCGACTGGTGGGGGAACCTCACGTTCGCGGCGGGCCTCGTCCTCCTGATGGTCGGGATCACGTACGGCATCCAGCCGTACGGCGCGCACACGATGGGCTGGACGTCTCCGCTCGTGCTCGTGTGCCTCCTCGGCGGGCTCGGACTGCTCGCGCTCTTCTGCGCGATCGAGGTGCGCGTCGCCGAGCCGATGTTCCACCTCGAGCTCTTCCGCATCCGCGCCTTCGCCGCCGGCAACCTCGCCGCGCTGCTCGCGGCGATGGCGCGCGGCGGGCTCCAGTTCATCCTCATCATCTGGCTACAGGGGATCTGGCTCCCCGAGCACGGCTACGACTTCGCGCGGACGCCGCTCTGGGCGGGCATCTACATGCTGCCGCTGATCCTCGGCCTGCTCGTGGCCGGGCCGGCTTCGGGGTGGCTCTCCGACCGGTTCGGGGCGCGACCGTTCGCGACCGGCGGCGTGCTCATCGGCGCGACGAGCTTCGTGCTCCTGATCGTCCTGCCCGTCGACTTCAGCTACCTCTGGTTCGCGCTGATCCTGCTCCTGAACGGGATCGGCATGGGCCTCTTCCAGTCGCCGAACACGGCCGGCGTGATGAACAGCCTGCCGCCTGCGCAGCGCGGCGCCGGAGCGGGGATGCTCGCGACGTTCAACGTCTCGTCGAGCGTCCTCTCGATCGGCGTCTTCTTCACCCTGATGATCGTCGGCCTCGCCGCCGGGCTGCCCCACGCGACGCAGTCGGGGCTCGTCGCGCACGGCGTCGCACCCGTCGACGCGACGCGCATCTCGCACCTGCCGCCCGTCGCCACGCTCTTCGCGGCGTTCCTCGGCTACAACCCGGTCAAGACCCTGCTCGGCCCGCACATCCTCGGCGGTCTCTCGGCTGCGAACGCCCGGACGCTCACCGGCCGCGGCTTCTTCCCGCACCTGATCTCGGGCCCGTTCCACACGGCGCTCGTCTACGCGTTCACGTTCGCGATCGTCGCCTGCGTCGTCGCGGCGGTCGCCTCGCTGCTTCGCGGCGGGAAGTACGTCCACGTCGAGGAGTCCGCCCACCGCTCCGTCGAGCCGATCCCGGTCGAGGAGGCCGTCGGGTGAGCAAGCCCGCCTACAAGTGGGTGGCGCTCTCGAACACGACGCTCGCCGTCCTGCTCGCGACGATCGACGGCTCGATCGTGCTCATCGCGATGCCGGACATCTTCCGCGGCATTCATCTCGACCCGCTCCAGCCGGGCAACAGCTTCTACCTCCTCTGGATGATCCTCGGCTTCCTCGTCGTCTCGAGCGTCCTCGTCGTCAGCCTCGGCCGGCTCGGCGACCAGTTCGGCCGCGTGCGGATGTACAACCTCGGCTTCGCCGTCTACACGCTCTCGTCGCTGCTGTTGACGATCGACTGGCTGCACGGCCGCGCCGGCGCGGACTGGCTGATCGGCTTCCGAATCGTGCAAGGGATCGGCGCCGCGTTCCTCGTCGCGAACTCCGTCGCGATCCTCACCGACGCGTTCCCGGCGAACCAGCGCGGGCTCGCGCTCGGGATCAACAACGTCGTCGGGATCAGCGGCATGTTCATCGGCCTCGTGCTCGGCGGCGTCCTCGCGCCGATCGACTGGCGGCTGATCTTCCTCGTCTCGGTGCCGTTCGGCCTGTTCGGCTGGGTCTGGTCGCACCGCAGCCTCCGCGAGATCGGCATCGTCAGCCGGGAGCCGGTCGACTGGGCCGGCAACCTCACCTTCGCGACCGGCCTGATCCTCGTGATGATCGGGATCACGTACGGGATCCGGCCGTACGGCGGCTCGCCGATGGGGTGGAAGTCGCCGTTCGTCGACGTCTGCCTCGCCGCCGGCGTCGCCATCCTCGCGCTCTTCGTCCGGCTCGAGCTGCGCTCGAAGGCGCCGATGTTCCGGCTGCAGCTGTTCAAGATCCGCGCCTTCACGTTCGGCGTTCTCTCGAGCTTCCTCTCGGCCGTCTCGCGTGGCGGCCTGATGTTCATGCTCATCATCTGGCTGCAGGGGATCTGGCTCCCGGAGCACGGCTACGACTTCGCCTCGACGCCGCTCTGGGCAGGCATCCGGATGCTGCCGCTCACGATCGGCTTCCTCGTCGCCGGGCCGCTCGCCGGGATCCTCTCCGACCGCTACGGCGCACGGCCGTTCGCGACCGGCGGGATGCTCATGTCCGCCGTCACGTTCGTCCTGCTCCAGCTGCTGCCGGTCGACTTCTCCTATCCGGTCTTCGCGGGAGTGCTGCTGCTGATGGGGATCTCGATGGGCGCGTTCGCCTCGCCGAACCGCGCCGGCGTGATGAACAGCCTGCCGGCGCGCGACCGCGGCGCCGGCGGCGGGATGAACCAGACGTTCCAGAACTCGGCGCAGGTGCTGTCGATCGGGATCTTCTTCACGCTGATGATCGTCGGGCTCGCCGGGACGCTGCCGCACGCGCTCGCGACCGGCCTGCGCGCCCACGGCGTCTCGGCCGCGACGGCGACGAAGGTCAGCCACCTGCCGCCGGTGTCCGTCCTCTTCGCCGCCTTCCTCGGCTACAACCCGGCGAAGGAGCTGCTCGGCCCGCACGTCCTCAAGACGCTGCCTGCGCACGACGCGGCGGCGATCAACGGCCGCGGCTTCTTCCCCCACCTGATCTCCGCCCCGTTCCAGAGCGGACTCCACGAGGCGTTCGCCTTCTCGATCGCGGCGTGTCTCGTCGCGGCGCTCGCCTCGTGGTCGCGCGGCGCGCGCGTCGTCGGCCGCGAGACCGCGGCGCTCGAGCAGCCGCTCGACTAGACCGCGGCGGCGGAGGACTGCTCGAGGCGCTCGAGCAGCTCCCAGCGCTCGTCGACGTGCTGCTGGACGAGCGCGATCTCGGCCTCGCCGAGGTGCGCGAAGCGGCCCTGCGTCGCGAGGAACTCGGCGACCGGCAGCGGCTTCTTCGGGCGGTTCGTGATCTTCCAGACGCCGTCGTCGACCTCGAGGAGCGGGAAGTAGTGGGAGTCGATCGCGCGGTGGACGATCTCGACCGAGTCGCCGGTCGGGTAGCGCCAGCCGGGCGGGCAGGCGCCGAGGCAGTGGAGGAAGCGGAAGCCCTCGATCTCGGCGGCGCGCGCGACCTTGCCGCGGAAGTCCTTGAGCAGCGGCAGCGAGCCCGCCGCGAGCGTCGCGACGTACGGGATGCGGTGCGCGGCCATGATCCGGTCCATGTCCTTCTTGATTCCGCGGCGCGGTGCGGTCGTCGGCGTCGTCGTCGTCCAGGCTCCCTCGGGCGTCGCACCGGATTTCTGGACGCCGGTGTTCATGTACGCCTCGTTGTCGTTGAGGACGTAGATGATGTCCTCGTTCCGCTCGGCCGCGGCGGAGACCGTCGCGAAGCCGATGTCGTTCGTCGAGCCGTCGCCGCCCCAGACGACGACGTGCGTGTCGCCGAGGCCGCGCTGGCGTAGCGCCGCCTTGATGCCCGACGCCTCGGCCGCGGCGGAGGCGAACGGGGTGAGGTAGACGGAGACGCCGAAGGCGCTGACGGGCCAGGCGCCGGCGATGATCGTCCAGCACGAGGCGGGGATGACCATGACGATCTCGCGGTCCGGCGTCGCCGCCTTGAGGGCGCCGAGGAAGTGGCGCATGTTGATCGCGGGGCCGCAGCCTGCGCAGGCGGCGTGTCCGGGGAAGAGGAGCGGCTCCTCCTGGATGACCTCGTCGAGCCAGACGGCCATGGCTACGCGCCTCCTCCGATCAGATAGACGGCCTCGCGGCCGGATGCGGCGAGTGCGCGCCGCAGCGTGTCGGGCGTCACGTCACTGCCGCCGAGGCCGCAGACGACGTCGGTGGCGGGGATCCCGTACGCGCGGACGTCCTGGCCGAGCGGGCCGACGCTGCCGAACGCGGGAGCGCGGTCGACGACGCAGACGTGCGGAACGTGCTCGAGCGCCGCGGCGAGCTCCTCGCCCGGGAACGGTCGATAGGCGTGGACGCGGACGACGAGCGGCGGATCGTCGTCGTGGAGCAGCTCGCGCGCCGTCTCGCCAATCGTCCCGATCGCGACGATCGCCGTCTCCGCGGCCGGGTCGCCGGTGATCTCGAGCGACGCGACCTTGCTCCGGCCGAAGGCCTTGGCGAAGTCCGCGGCGGCCTCGGCGAGCAGCGTGCGCGTGCGGTCGTGCGCCTCCGCGACGTTCCGCTGGTACCAGGCGTAGTCGTTCGGCTCGGGCAGCCCGCTGAAGGCGCGCGGCCGGCGCGGGTCGAGGAGCCAGTCCTCGGCCGGACGGAACGGCGGCAGGAAGGCGTCCACGGCCTCCTGGCTCGGGACGTCGACGACCTCCGCGGTGTGGGAGACGAGGAACCCCTCGGCGCAGACGAGCACCGGCAGCATCGCCTCTTCAGCGATCCGGTAGGCGGAGAGGATGCTGTCGAGTAGCTCCTGCGCCGAGGAGCAGTAGAGCTGGATCCAACCGGTGTCGCGCTCGCTCATGCTGTCCGCGAGGTCGGGCTCGAGGCTCCACGGCGCGACGACCGACCGGTTGACGTTGACCGCCACGAGCGGGATGCGCTCGCGCGAGGCGCGGTGCAGCTGCTCGTGGGAGTAGAGGAGACCCTGGGACGACGTGGCGGCGAAGCAGCGGGAGCCGGCCCGCTCGGAGGCGAGCGCGTAGCCGAACATCGAGTGCTCGCTGTCGAGGTTCGCGAAGACGATGTCGTCGCGCTCGGCCACGAGCTCGGCGAGCTTCTCGACGATCAGCGTCTGCGGCGTGATCGGGTAGCACGCGACCTGCTGGATCCGGGCGAGGACCGCGGCGACCGCGGCCGCCTCGTTCCCGGTCAGGACGGTGCGCCCGACGGGCAGCTCGGGGCTCATTTCCCGCTCCGGCGCCGGCAGAGCCGGCACCTGCGCTCATTGATGAGCTCCGTCGAGCCTACGCTCATACGGGAACCTCCTCCATCACGATCGCGTTCTTGACCGGGCAGACGTCCTCGCAGATCCCGCAGCCCTTGCAGTGGCCGAAGTCGATCTCCATCACGCCGTCGACACGGCGCATCGCGCCCTCCGGGCAGAACAGCGCGCAGAGCCCGCAGACGTTGCAGGCCTCGAGGAGCGCCGGGCGCTCGAGCGACCACGAGCCCGTGTCGTTGACGCGCGTGTCCATGATGCTCGCGGAGAAGACCGGCAGCGGCGGCCGCGCGACGGCCGGCTCGGGCTCGTAGAGCGTGTCCGCGGCGACGGTGTGCTGGCGCGCGCAGCGGTGATAGCCCTCGCGCGCGGCGACGATGTTCGGCTCGGCGAGCTTCGGGCCCATCCGGTTCCGGATCGCCTGCTCGAGGAACTCGAGGCCGTCGGGGAGGAGGAGACTGACGGCGGCGCCGAGGACGGCGATGTTCCCCATCGGGCGCCCTTCGGCCGAGAGGATGCCGTGGCGCCGCGCGATCGCCGAGCCGGGCACGTGCGCGACGTGCCAGTCGCCGTGGTGCGGGAAGCGCGTCTCCCGGTTGACGAGAAGCAGCCCGCCCGGCCGCAGTGTCGCGACCGTGCGGGCCGGCGGGGGTGACGGGGAGATCGAGACGAGGACGTCGCACTCGCGCACCTTGTAGCGGCGGCGCACGGGCTCGTCGTCCCAGCGGAGGAAGGCGGAGATCTGCGCGCCGCGGCGCTCCGCCTTGAACTCGGGGAAGCTCTGCACCCAGAAGCCGGCGCGCGCGAACGTGTCCGCGAGCAGCTGCGACGCGAGGACGACGCCTTCGCCGCCGCGGCCGGTGATCAGCATCTCCTGCATCAGAAGAGCCCTACCGTGCGGCCGTCGG
The DNA here is from genome assembly GCA_035652255.1 of Gaiellaceae bacterium. GTDB lineage: Bacteria > Actinomycetota > Thermoleophilia > Gaiellales > Gaiellaceae > Palsa-739. The sequence continues at coordinate 6,978 of DASRED010000008.1, forward strand.
GAGCGAGGTCGATCTCGAACGCGGCCGGCTGCTTGCCGAGGCCCGGCATCGTCTGCATGTCGCCGCAGAGCGCGACGAGCCAGCCGGCTCCGGTGTAGGCGCGGATGTCGCGCACCGGCACCGTGAACCCGGTCGGCGCGTTCTTGAGCTTCGGGTCGTGGGAGAGGGACAGATGCGTCTTCGCCATGCAGATCGGCAGCCCGCCGAGCCCCTGCTTCTCGTAGCGGTCGGCCGCCTTCTTCGCGGCCGGGAGGAGCTCGATCCCGGCGGCGCCGTAGACGCGCGTCGCGATCGCCTCGATCTTCTCCTTGATCGGGACGTCGAGCGGATAGACCGGCTCGAAGCTCGAAGGCTGCCGCGCCGCCTCGGAGACCGTCTCCGCCAGCATCGCGGCGCCGGCGCCGCCGCGCTCGAAGCCGTAGTTGATCTCCGCGGCGAAGGCGCCACGCTCGAGCGCGAGCTTCCGGGCCCGGTCGAGCTGCTGCGTCGAGTCGTCCGGGAAGGCGTTGACCGCGACGACGGCCTGCAGCCCGAAGGCGCGCGCGATGCCGAGGTGGCGCTCGAGGTTGTCCGCACCCATGTCGAGATCGCCGTCGCCGTGGTGCTCGAGGGCGCGGACGGTCGTGACGAGGACGATCGCGCTCGGCTTCAGGCCGGCGCTGCGGGCGACGATGTCGAGGAACTTCTCCAGGCCGAGGTCGGAGGCGAAGCCGCCCTCGGTGATCACGGTGTCGGCGAGCTTTAGCGCCATCCGGGTCGCGACGAGGGAGCTGTTGCCGTGCGCGATGTTCGCGAACGGGCCGGCGTGGACGAACGCCGCCTCGCCCTCGAGCGTCTGGACGAGGTTCGGCTTGGCCGCCTCCTTGAGGAGCACGGCCATCGAGCCGGCGGCGTGAAGCTGCTCGGCGGTGACGGGCTCGCCGTCGTACGTCGACGCGACCGTGATCGCGCCGAGCCTGCTGCGGAGGTCCTCGACGTCGCGCGCCATCGCGAGGATCGCCATGACCTCGGACGCGGCGGTGATGTCGAAGCCGGTCTCGCGCGGGATCCCGTTCGCCTTGCCGCCGAGGCCGGTGACGACCTGGCGCAGCGAGCGGTCGTTCATGTCGAGGCAGCGACGCCACGTGATCGTGAGCGGGTCGATGCCGAGCGCGTTCCCCTGCAGGACGTGCGCGTCGAGCATCGCGGCGAGGAGGTTGTTCGCGGCTGTGATCGCGTGGAGGTCGCCGGTGAAGTGGAGGTTGAGATCCTCCATCGGCACGACCTGCGCGTGCCCGCCGCCGGCCGCGCCGCCCTTGATCCCGAAGACGGGGCCGAGCGACGGCTCGCGGAGGCAGAGGATCGGACGCTCGCCGAGCAGGCCGAGCCCTTCGGCGAGCGAGACGGCGGTCGTCGTCTTTCCCTCGCCGGCCGGGGTCGGCGTGATCGCGGTGACGGCGACGAGCTTGCCGTCGGGCGCGTCCTTCAGCCGGTCGAGGACGGCGTGGGAGACCTTCGCCTTGTAGCGGCCGTAGAGCTCGAGCTCGCCCTCCTCGATGCCGGCCGCCTCCGCGATCTCTGCGATCGGGCGGAGCTGTGCCGCTTGGGCGATCTCGAGGCTCGACAGTGAGCTCATGCTCCGAGTCTGCTCGCGCGGTGCGCCGGTCGCGACGGGGAAAGGCCGCAAGACCGTTCCGGACCGGCGCGGATGTCGCCCGGGTGCGGCCGGCGCACGCTCCTCGCATGGAGTCGACCATGTGGGCGGTGCGGAAGCTCCGTGCGGCGCCGGGTCTCGACCTGGTCGAGATCCCCGTGCCGGCGATCCGCGACGACGAGGTTCTCGTCCGCGTCGAGGCCGCGAGCGTCTGCGGCACCGACCTCCACATCTTCAACTGGGACGAGTGGGCGCAGCAGCGGATCCACCCGCCGCTCACGCTCGGCCACGAGTTCGCGGGGACGATCGTCGCCACCGGGCCGCTCGTCCGCCAGGCGAGCGTCGGGGATTACGTATCCGCCGAGAGCCACATCACGTGCGGGGCCTGCGCCAACTGCCGCACCGGCCGCGCCCACACGTGCGAGCACACGCAGATCCTCGGCGTCGAGCGGGACGGCGCCTTCGCCGAGTACGTCGCCGTGCCGGAATCGGTCGTCTGGCAGAACGACCGGACGAAGCTGCCGCCGGAGATCGCGACGCTGCAGGAGCCGTTCGGGAACGCCGTCTTCGCGCTCCACCACGCCGACCTCGCCGGCAAGAGCGTCGCGGTGCTCGGCTGCGGGCCGGTCGGCCTGTTCAGCATCTCGATCGCGCGCGCCTCCGGCGCCGGCCGCGTCCTCGCCTCCGACACGCGCCTCTTCCGCCTCGACCTCGCGCGGCGGATGGGCGCGCACGTCGCGCTCGACGTCTCGCATGTGAGCGACGCCGCGGCGGCGTTCGTCGCGGAGAACGAAGGCGAGCACGTCGACGTCGTCTTCGAGATGTCCGGCGCGCCGGCGGCGATCGCGGACTCCTTCCGGATCGCGCGCAACGGAGGCCGCGTCATCCTCTTCGGGATCCCCGCGCACCCGGTCGAGATCGACGTCGCGGAGGCGCTCATCTTCAAGAATCTCGACGTCTCCGCCGTGAGCGGGCGCCAGGTCTGGGACACGTGGTACCGGACGCGCTGGCTGCTCGAGCACGGCGTCGTCGACCTCCGCCCGCTCATCACCGCGGAGGTCGGGCTGGACGGCTTCGCGCACGCCTTCGAGCTGCTCGCGAGCGGCGACGCCTGCAAGATCGTGATCCATCCGAACACGGCAGCAGTGGAGGTGGCGGCATGAAGGCCCTCGACGAGGACATCCGGACCGAGCTCGACGCCCTGCAGGAGGCGGGCACGTACAAGCAGTTCAACGTGCTCGAGTCGCCGCAGGGGCCGGTCGTGCAGATGGCCGGCCGCGGCGACGTGATCGTCCTCTCGTCGAACAACTACCTCGGCCTCGCCGACCACCCGGACGTGATCGAGGCGGGGATCGACGGGCTCTACCGCTACGGCGCGGGAACCGCGTCCGTTCGCTTCATCTGCGGGACGTTCGCGCCCCATCTCGAGCTCGAGCGCGAGCTCGCCGAGCTCTCGGAGACGGAGGCCGCGCTCACATACGTCTCCTGCTGGAACGCGAACGAGGCGGCGATCCCGACGCTCGCCGACGAGAAGACGGTGATCGTCTCCGACGAGCTCAACCACGCGTCGATCATCGACGCCGTCCGGCTCTCGAAGCCGCAGCGGAAGCTCGTCTTCAAGCACTCCGACATGGGCGAGCTGCGCGAGGCGCTGCGCTCGTGCGAGAAGGCGCAGCGGAAGCTGATCCTCACCGACGGCGTCTTCTCGATGGAGGGCGACCTCGCGAAGCTCCCCGACATCCTCGAGCTCGCGCGCGCACACGACGCGGTCGTCCTCGTCGACGACTCGCATGGCGTCGGCGTCGTCGGCGCCACCGGCCGCGGCGTCGCCGAGCACTACGGCGTCCTCGGCCAGGTGGACGTGATGACCGGGACGCTCGGCAAGGCGCTCGGCGGCGCGGCCGGTGGCTACGTCGCCTCGACGGAGGAGGTGTGCGACCTGCTCGCGCAGCGGTCGCGGCCGCAGCTCTTCTCCAACGCGCTGCCGCCGACGGTCGCCTGCTCGGCCCGGGCCGCGGTGCGCGTTCTTCGGACGCGGCCCGACCTCGTCGCCCGTCTCCGCGAGAACACGCGCTGGTTCCGGGGCGCGCTGCGGGAGTCGGGATTCGACCCGCTGCCGGGCGAGGCGGCGATCATCCCGATCATCGTCGGCGAGACGGCGCGCGCGATCGAGCTCTCGCGGAAGCTGCTCGAGCGAGGCGTCTTCGTGACCGGATTCGGCTATCCCGTCGTGCCGGAAGGGACGGCGCGGGTCCGCGTCCAGATGTCCGCTGCGCTCGAGCCCGTCCACCTCGAGCGCGCCCTCGAGGCGTTCGTCGAGGTCGGCCGCGAGAGCGGCCTCCTCACCTGACGGCGAGCTGCACCGCCAGGAAGACCGCGTAGAGCCCGATCAGGAGGACGCCGGCGGGCCGGCCGCCGCCGCCGCGCCGCCCGAACAGCACGACGGCGATCGCCGTCATCCCGAGCAGCCACGCGAGGTCGAAGACGTCGAGACCGCCGAAGGCGCCGAGGCTGCCGAGCGCCACGGGGAGCGCGAGCCCGACGACGAGGTTGATCGAGTTCGAGTTCAGCGTCTCGCTCATCAGTGCCGAGCCGCGCCGCTGCAGCCCGAAGCGCACGCCGGTCCACGCGTTCGGCAGGCTCGTGAGGACGGCGAGGACGACGACGCCGACGAGCATCTGCGGCACCGACCAGGCGCGCGCGAGGTCGGTCGCCGAGTGGACGGCGCCGATGCTGCCGCCGACGATCACGGCGAGCGCGACGACGAGGATGAGGACGAGATGCGCGATCTCACGGCGCGAGTCGACGCCGCGCTCGCGCCGGTGCTCCGGCGGCTCGCCGCGGCCGAGCAGGAAGACGTAGGGAACGACGACGACCGCGACGAGCGCGACACCGACGCGGCCCCCGATTCCCCCGGCGACGACGGCGAGCGCGACCGCGACGAGCCAGAGCCCGACGAACGCCTCGAGCTCGAGCGCCTCGTGACGAGCCCGGACGCGCGAGGCGACGACGGCGCTGAGCCCGAGCATCGCGGCGAGGTTGAACGCGTTCGAGCCCACGACGACGCCGACCGCGACGGACTTCTCGTGCGAGACGAGGGCCGTGATCGCGGACGAGAGCTCGGGCGCGTCGGCGGCGAGCGCGGTGAGCAGGCCGAGGAGCGTCTCCGGCATCCCGAGCCGCATCCCGATGTGGTCGAGCCGGCCCGCGAACAGCGCCGAGGCGCCGAGCATCAGCGCGATCGAGGCGAGGAAGACGGGAATGGCGGCCGTGGGCGTCATCGGTTGACGCCGACCAGACTTCCCGGCACACCGGGTGGAACGCTAGCTCAGGCGCCCGGCCGCGACGTGCCTTGCCGGACGCTCATTCCCCTTCGGATGCGGACTCGGCGATCTCCTCGCCGGGACTCGCGTGCGAGGAGGGATCCCCGGGGAGGCCGAGCGCTCCGCCGCCGCCGGCGTCGATACGCGCCTCGTCGAGCGACTTCTCGTCGTCCGTCGCGGCGGCGACGTCGAGCGGTGCGTCGGTTGGGGCCGGGGAGAAGAGCCGTTTGAACCATCCGCTGATGCTCATGGCTGGAGAATAGGCGGTCTGGATCAGCAGTGCAGCCCGCTGGGCCGGCGCGCCCTGCCCGGCTCCTGCGCCGGCATCCGCTGCGGCGGGGCCGGCAGCGGGTAGCCGGTGACCGTCGGGAAGCTCTCGTCGCCCGTGTCGGGGGCGTTCGTCGGGCAGTCGCTCGCGAGGACGCGCGGGTCGGCCAGCGACGGGGCCGGAAGCGCCGGCACGGAGGCGTTCGGCGCCGTGCCGAAGTTGAAGGCGGACGTGAGGTCGCCCGTCACCGAGCGGCGCCACGCGCTGAGGTTCGGCACCTCCGTCCCGAAGCGGGTCTCGAGGAAGCGGAGGAGCGAGGTGTGGTCGAACGTGTCCGAGCAGACGAAGCCGCCCCGCGAGTACGGCGACACGACGAGGAGCGGCACGCGGAAGCCGAGCCCGATCGGCCCGGTCACCCCGGCGGCGTCGGAGGGAAGCGGATCGACCGTCAGCCATTCCCCTGCCGTTCCCTTCGGCGCGACCGGAGGCGGCACATGGTCGAAGAAGCCGCCGTTCTCGTCGTAGGTCACGAAGAGCGCGGTCTTCGCCCAGACGGCCGGGTTCGAGGTGAGCGCGTCGAGCACCTGCGCCGTCGCCCACTCGCCGTAGCTGACGGGCGCCGGCGGATGCTCGCTGTCGAGCAGCGGCGCGAGGATCCAGGAGACCTGCGGCAGCGTCCCGGCGGCGCAGTCCGCCTCGAACGTCCCGGGAAACGTCGGTGTGAACGCGTTCGCGGCGAGCCCGGCGTCGAGCTGGTAGTTGCGGAAGTAGGGGAGGACGTTGTCGCCGAAGTTGGCGTCCGGGCCGCCGTAGACCTTCCAGCTGATGCTGCGGGTGTTCAGCTGCTCCGGCATCGTCGTCCACGTGAGCGTCCCGAGCCGCTCCGCGCGCGTCGAGCTCGTGGAGAGGATCGGCCCTCCCGAGACGCCGGCCGGGTCGATCGTCGCGCTCATCGAGTAGAGGCGGTTCGGGTCGGTCGGCCCGATCACCGAGCAGTGGTAGCCGTCGCAGATCGTGAAGGCGTCGGCGAGCGCGTAGTAGAACGGCAGGTCGGCGCGCTCGTAGTAGCCCATCGTGTTCGGCCCGTCGCGGAGGCCGTTCGTCGCGAGGTGGGTCGTGAGGAAGGCGTCGTTGCGTCCGCCGTCCCAGCACTCGTGCATCGGCCCCCAGGAGTGGTCGATGTCGTTCACGCACTCGCCCTGGTGGTACGTGTCGAAGTGGAACGGCAGGAGCTTGCCGCCGTACGCGGCCCCGGCCGCACCGGGGAATGGCTGGGAGAAGGATTTCCGGTTCGTGCCGTCGGCGAAGCCGCGCACGCCCTTGTACGTGCCGAAGTAGCTGTCGAACGAGCGGTTCTCGTTGATCAGGAAGACGACGTGCTCGATCTCGGTCAGCGGTCCGCACGCGGCGGGCGCGGCGAGCGCCCGTTGCAGCGTCCGCCACGGCGAGAAGAGGAACGCTCCCGCGGCCAGGCCTCCTCCGACGAACTGCTTGCGCGTGAGCGTGTCCGGCACGAAGCAGCCGTTGCCGTTCACGGCGACACGGAAACCGCTGTCGCCGCTCCGTCACACGGCGTTCACCGGACCGAAAGCGTCAGGGCGAGAGGACGAACGCGACCTCGTCGACGTAGCACCAGCTCCAGTCCTCGCCCGGCTCGGCCGAGCGGACGATCGGATGGCCGGTCGCGCCGGCGTGCGCGGTGGCGTGGCGGTTCGGAGAGCTGTCGCAGCAGCCGATGTGCCCGCAGGACTGGCACATCCGCAGGTGCACCCAGGTGCCGCCGCTCGCGAGGCAGTCCTCGCAGCCGGGAATCTCGCTGGGAAGCTCGGTGACCGTGACGCTGTCGAGGTGCGTGCAGACGGCGCTCATGCGGGTGACAGTACTGCCGGACTCGGGTTCTGCGCGAAGATCCGTCCGTGATCGTCTCGCTTCACGTGGCGACGGGGGCAGCGGCGGGCGCGCTCGTCCGCTCGCGGCCCGCCGCGCTCCTGCTCGGCCCGGTGCTGCACGTCGCGGCCGACATGGTCCGCCACGAGGACATTCCCGACCTCGCGTTCGAGACCGGCAGCGGCCTCGCCGCGCTCGCGCTCCTTGCAGCGCGCCGCGGCGCGCTCGATCCCGCCGTGCTCGGCGGCGCGACGGCGGCGGCGCCGGACCTCGAGCACGTCCTGCCGTTCCTCCGGCCGGGCGGGCGGAAGCTCTTCCACCGAGGCGAGCAGGAGGGCGGCGGCATCTCGACCGACGCGCAGCTCCTCCTCGCCGGCGCGATCGTCGGCTTCCTGCTCGGGCGGCGCCGCGCGTGAAGGTCGGCATCGTCGTGCCGTACTCGTGGTCGTTCGGCGGCGGCGTCGTCGATCACGCGGAGGCGCAGGCGCGTGCCCTCGCCGAGCTCGGGATCGAGACGCGGCTCCTGATCGGCAACGACCCGCCGGGCTCGTTCAGCCGCATCCTCCACCCGCGCACCGGCCGGCACGGTGAGCCGCCCGCGAACGTCGTCCCGCTCGGCCGCTCGGTGGTCGTGCCCGGCAACGGCGCCCTGTCCAACCTCGTGCTCAGCCCCGCGACGCTGCCGCGGCTCCGGCGCACGCTGCGGACGGAGGGATTCGACCTCCTCCACGTCCACGAGCCGCTCGCGCCGATCGTCAGCCCCGCCGCCCTCGCCCTCTGGAACGGGCCGGCCGTGGCGACCTTCCACGCCGCCGGCGACTCCTCGTGGCGGATGTTCGCGCAGCCATTGTTCGGGTTCGTCGCCGAGCGCGTCGATCTCCGGATCGCCGTCTCGGAGCAGGCCCGCCTCGCTGCCGCCGCCTATCTCCCCGGGGCGTACGACGTGATCCCGAACGGCGTCGACCTCCCCGACGGCGTCGACCCGGCCGACCGGAAGGAGCACATCGTCTTCGCCGGCCGCCACGACCCACGGAAGGGCCTGCCGGTCCTGCTCCGGGCCTGGCCGCTCCTCCGCCGCGACGGGCTCCGCCTGCGAATCGCGGGCGCCGACCCGCTCGCCGTGCGGCTGCTGCTGACGCGGCTGCGTATCCCGGAGGACGGCATCGACGTCCTCGGCTACCTCGACGACGAGACGCTCACCGCGGAGCTCGCGGCCGCGAAGCTCCTCGTCGCTCCGTCGCTCGGCAACGAGAGCTTCGGGATGACGATCACGCGCGCGCTCGCCTCGGCGACGCCCGTCGTCGCCTCCGACATCCCCGGCTACCGCGAGGTCATGACCCCGGCGGTCGGCGTCCTCGCGCCGCCCGACGACCCGGAAGCGCTCGCCGTGGCGATCGCCGGGGTCCTCGCGGACGAGCCGGCGCGCGTCGAGCTCGGCAGGGCCGCGCGCGAACTCGCGGCGAGCACGTACGCGTGGCCGCTCCTCGCGCGGCGCCTGCAGGACTGCTACGAGCGGGTGCTAGACGGTTAGGCGCGCGGCGCCCGCGAGCCGCATCACCCGCGGGCCGACGAGCCGGAGCCAGCGGCTCGGCGTCTCGAGAATCGGCTCGCCGTCGTCGCCGCTCAGCTCGGCGATCGCCGTGTCGACGCGCCGCTTCACCTCGAGCACTCCCTCCCGCAGGCCGAGCTCGTCGAGGCGCGCCGCGAGCCGCTTCATGTTCATCACGTAGTAGTAGAGGGAGTCGACGTCGGCGCCGTACGACTCGGCGAGGTGGAGGTCGATCAGGCCGCGGGAGGCCTTCGCGCGGCGCACCATCCGGTCGGCGAGATCCATGTAGTAGACGGTCTCCGCGAGGAGGATCTCCTTGGCGGCCGCGTGCTCGGCGAGGAACCGCTTCGTCGCGAGGACGGCGATCCGGACGTGGCGGCCCTCGTCGCGGCGGACGTTCGTCTGTCCCTCCTTCATCCCGGGCAGGTGGAAGGTGTCGTAGAGGCCTTTGCCCTTCGCGCGCCGGATGACGACGTCGCTGTTCGCGACGACGTCCTCGCTGATCACGCCGTAGAGGAAGATCGCGGTGTAGAGATCCTCGAGCGGCCGGTTGGCGCGCAGCAGGTGGCGCATCTTGTCCTCGAAGCGCGCGAAGAGGATCTCGGCGACGAAGTTGTCGTACTTCCGGGCGAAGCGGTCGGCGTCCTCGGCCGCGATGCCGAGCACCTCGGTCGCGACGCGGAGGAGGCTGCCGCGGTGCATCCGCTCGTCGTGCTCCTGCGTCAGGAGCGCCGCGCGCATCGACGCGTAGCCGGGCTCGCGCGGCACCGCGGCGACGATCCGGTCCATCCAGTCGTCGACGACGGACTCGGCGCGGTAGATCGTCCCGAAGACGCGCCGGACCGCCTCCTGCCGGCGGTGGTCGAGCGCGCGGAAGCTCGCGGCGTCCTGGCTCAGGTCGAGGCTGTACGCGTCCCAGGTGTGGACGCTCGCGGCGGCGACGATGTCGTCGAACGTCTGCCAGGCGCCCGTGATCTGCCGGTCGGCGGTCTCGTCGTCCTCGATGAGAACGTCGATCTCGCGTAGCAGGCGCTGCAGCCGCTCGCCCCGGCGCTCGGCCGGCACGGAGGTCGCGGCGTCGGCGGGAAGGTCGACGGCGGCGTCCATCGAGCGCAGTCTAGGAGGACCGGGCGCCGGGGAAAAGCCGATCGGTCGCGACGAGGAAAAGCACGGGCGAGACACCTGCGGCAGCACCTCGCCCGGCGTCACGGGCCTCCGGCCGGCGGCTACGCCGGCACGGCCCGGATCGAAAACCAGAGTAGCGCGCCCCGTAAGCCGAACGTAAATCGTGACGGCCGGCACGTTCCGTAATCGGCGTCCTGGAAATGACCGACCGGTCGCGGGCGGCAGACCTTTCCAAGGCCTCTCGCGTGCGGCGACACCAGGGACCCAACCGCACAAAGGAGAAGGCATGCGACGCCTCCTTGCCGTTGCAGTAATCGTCGGAGCGTTCATCGCGGCGCCAATGGGCACCGCGTCGGCGACCGACTCCGGCAGCATCCCGTTCCACTCGCGGATCGGGAAGATCTTCGGAATGATCGCGCCCCTCAACCTGACGGGCACGCAGGTCAGCAACTCGGCGCCGGCGAGCGGCTCGCTCGACTACAACGGCGGCCCCGTGATGCCGACGAACACCGTCTACACGATCTACTGGGCGCCTTCCGGCTACCAGTTCCCGGACGGGTACAGCGCCAACCTCAACCGGTACTTCACGGATCTGCAGGCCGACAACGGGAAGGACTCCAACCCGTACGTCAACGGCACGCAGTACTACGAGGAGAGCAGCTCCGGCGCGAAGACGTACGTGCAGGAGCACTCGACGTTCGGCGGCACGGCGCTCGACACGGACCCGCTGCCCCCGCTCGATCCGGTCAACTGCCCGGACACTCCGGTCGCGGCCGCAGGCGGCGTCAACGGCAGCCAGTCGACGACGGCGGGCTGCGTGACCGACGCGCAGGTGCAGCAGGAGATCTCCACCGTCGTCCGGCGTGAGGGCTGGCCGGTCAACAACACGACGGAGTTCTTCATGTTCACCGCGCCGAACATCGGCACGTGCTTCCCGGCGCAGGTCGGCGAGCAGGTCGGCGGCGTCGAGACGACGGTCACCGCGCCGCTCTGCTCGTTCTCGTACTTCTGCGCCTACCACAGCGCGTACTACGACTCGACGCTGAATCCGAACTCGCAGGTCATCTACGCGAACATGCCGTACGCGGCCCAGACCGCCGGCAACCCGGTGACCTGCGACCTCGGCGAGTACCCGAACGGGAACCCGTCGGATCCGGAGATCAGCGTCACGAGCCACGAGCACAACGAGTCGATCACCGACCCGTTCGGCACCGGCTGGTGGGACAGCAACCCGAACGACAGCGCGTACGGCGACGAGAACGGCGACATGTGCGCGTGGGATTTCGGGACGACGTACGGGCCGGCGAACGCCGAGTACAACGAGACGATCAACGGCGACCACTACCTGATGCAGCTCGAGTGGGACAACACGACGAACGGCTGTCCCGGCTCGGACTCCTCGGGCAACCCGACGTCGAGTCCGAACTACGACACCCCCGAGATCTCCTTGACGCCGAACGTCGGCTACCCAACGGCGCCGTTCAAGATCTCCGGGCTGTTCTTCAACGTCGGCGACAAGGTCGCGAGCAGCTTCCTCGACGCCGGCCGCCTCTGGGCGCTCGGGTCGGCGACCGCCAACTCGAGCGGCCAGTTCTCGCTCATGACGAAGGTCCCGTCCGGCGCCAAGGCCGGCACGGCGACCGTCACGAGCAGCGGGAAGGCGGGCAGCGCGACGGCGAGCTTCACCGTCCCGTCGTAGCGGCCGCAGTTACCTGACGGCAGGAAGGGGCGGCTCCGCGAGGGGCCGCCCTTTCTTCGTCTCCGCAGGCGCGGCGAGCAGCTCCTCGTGGAGCTCGTCGAGCCGCCGGTGGAGCGCCGCGAAGGCGTTGCCGAGCTTGCGCACCTCGTCGTCCTGCAGCGAGCCGGCCGCCATTCGCCGCAGGGCCTGGCGCTCGAGCAGCTCGCCGAGCAACTCGACGAGGACGAGCACGAGCTGGGCGAGGCCGCGCTGCAGCGAGTCCTCGTCGCCGTCGAGCCGCACCGTCCGGGTCGGGCGGGCGCGGCTGCGGCTGGGGAAGGAGAGCGGCGGCGCGTCGTCGGTGCCGATCGAGTCGAGCAGGAGCTGGAGGCGGAGGCTGATCAGCTCGACGTCGGCGAGCGAGATCGTCACGTCGCCGGTCGCCGCGACGCCGGTGTCGACGATGCGGTCGAGGAGGTCGACGAGGGAGTCGCTCATTTCCCGCTCCGGCGCCGTACAGGCCGGCGCCTCCGCTCGTTGATGAGCTCCGTCGAGCCTACGCTCATGCCGGAAGCCGCGCGAACGAGTACGGCGGCCACGGGCCGGTGACGCGCAGCTCGTGGCCGGCGGCCTCGAGCTCCGCGAGCGCGGCGGCGAAGGCGTCCTGCTGCTCCTTCGCGACGAGGTACGCGTCGCCGGAGCGCTCCTCGGAGACGTCGGCGAGACGCGCCCGCACGTCCGGCAGGACGGCGGTCGCGAGCCGCTCCTCGAGGTAGCGGCCGCCTTCGGGCCGCGGTGGCGCGACGACCTCGACGCTCCACTCCGCGCGGCCGTCGAGCCGATCGAGCTCGAGCGACAGCGGGCCGCGGTGGCGCTCGAGCCAGTCGTCGAGCGCGGCACGGTCGGCGAACGTCGTGCCGAAGCGGAACGGGAGGACGACGCCGTCCGCGAGCGCCTCGAGGAGAAGGTCGTTGTGCCGGCGGACGAGCCGCTCGAGCTGCGTCTCGTCGTCGAGCGCGGAGCGGTCGAGCTCGAGGACGAGCGGTCGCAACCCCTCGGCGATGCCGGCGAGGGCGACGACGCTGCCCGGCTCGAGCTCTTGCCGGACGCGTCGGAGCAGCTCGTCGGCGAAGAGGCGGCGCAGCGTCGCGAGGACCTCCTCACGCGCCTCGGCCTCGGCGCGCGCGACGAGCTCGCCGACCTCGAGGTGCCGCTCGGCGACGGCGCGGGCGAGCGCGTCGTCGCCGCTCACGAGCGCCCGTTCCCGCTCTGGAGCATCCGCTCGAGCCGGTCGAGTCGCGCCCGCAGCTCCTCGTTCTCGCGACTGAGCGCGCTGTCGCGGGCGGACGAGCTGAGCCGCGGATCGTGCTCCCACCAGTCGATCCCCATCGAGCGCGCCGTATCGGCGGAGGCGATGAGCAGGCGCAGCTTCAGCGTCAGGAGCTCGACGTCGAGGAGCTGGACGGTGACGTCGCCGGCGATCACGACGCCCTTGTCGAGGACGCGCTCGAGGATGTCGGCGAGCGAGGCGCTGCTCGGGTGGACGGAGTTGCGTGGCTCGAGCGCGCTCATTGCCCGCCTCCTCGCTGTTGCGCGTCCGTCTGGTTGCGTGCGTAGCGGCGGACGCGCTTCGCCTCGAGCAGGTCGCCGTTCTCGTCGAGAAGCGCCTCGTAGCTCCCGAGCACGCTCGTCGTGTCCGGGATGCGGGGCAGCTCGAGGAGCTCGAGCGTCACCGACCAGCCGTCCTCGCCGCGGGAGATTGCGGAGACGGACTCGACGGGCTTCTCGAACAGCTCCTCGACCTGCTCGCGCGCGAGGCGCGCCGCCTCGGCCGGACTCTGTTTCCGGTCCGCGGTGCTAGCCATGGAGACGCACCAGGAGCTCCTGCTCGAGCTCGTCGTAGGTCGGCTCGTCGATCTCGCCCCGGTCGAGCGCGGCCGCGGCGTCGGCGAGCTCGGCGCGGATCCGGCGCGGGTCGTTGAGCTCCGCGTCGGCTTCCGCGACGACCTGCTCGAGCACCCAGGCGAGGCCGCGTGCGGGTGCGAGCGGCAGCGTCAGGAGTCCCCCGACCAGTCCCATCAGGCGGCCACGGGAAGCTCGAGGGAGACGAAGCTGTACGGCGGCAGCGGCCCGACGAGACGGAGATGGAGCGGCGGCGAGAGCTCCTGCGTCGCCTCCGCGAGGGCCGCTTCGAGCGCCTCGACGGCGTCCCGCCGTACGAGGAGCGCGAGGTCGAGCGCGCCGTACTCGCCGACCGGCTTCGAGACGACGACGTCCTCGACGTGCCGCTCGATCCGCTCGAGGACGCGCGCGAGGTCGCGGTCGCGGCGGTCGGCGAGCGCCTCCGTCACGGCCTCTCCGAGCGCGATCCCGCCTTCGAGCGTCGGCGCTTGCCGGTACGCGTCGCGCAGCGGCGCGAGCGGCCGGGAGACCTCCTCGAGGACGGACTCCTCGTACGTCCCCTTCAGCGTCAGCTCGCTCCGGTCGCGGTGCAGCTCGAGCAGCTGCTCGATGTCCGGCAGCGCGAGGAGCTCGAGCGCCGCGGCGTGGTCGTCGAGGACGGTGCCGAAGCGGGTGGGGAGGACGACGGACTGCTCGTGGAGCTCCTCGACGACGTCGGCGTGGGCGAGGAGGTTGTGGCGGCTCGGCTGCACCGGGGCCGCGTCGAGCTCCGAGACGATCGCCGCGCGGCCCTCCGACTCGACGAGGAAGATGCCGCGCTCGCTCAGGCGCGCGGGCAGCTCCCGCGGCCGGGTGACGCCGTAGAGGTAGAGCGCGCTCAATCCTCGTTGTCGTCGTCGTCGTCGCTGCCGCGACCGCCGAGCCCGATCTTCTCCTTGATCGCGTCCATGCCGCCTTCGACGGCGCCCTTCGTCTTGCGCTCGGCGCCATCCTCCTCGGCGCCTCCGATCAGGTCGGGCACGCTCTTGGACTGGTCGACCGCCTGCAGGTCGAGACGGTTGACGGCCTCCGCGAAGCGGAGATACGTGTCGACGCTCGCGACGACGACCCGCAGGTCGACGGTCAGGAGCTCGATGCCGACGAGCGAGACGCGGACGAACGCATCGACGACGAGACCGCGGTCGAGCAGGATCTCGAGGACGTCGGCGAGGCCGCTCGAGCGCGGCGCGCGGGTGATGTACCCGGCGGACGATTCACGTTGCATCACAGCCATGTGGTGCGGGGTGCCCGGCGCGAATGACCCGCAAACTCAGGAGTTCGACAGTCCGAGCTGCTCGGCGAGGCCGAGGTAGTCCCAACTCGACCACTCCTCGGCGATCCGGCCGTCCTCGAGCCGGAGGATGACGATGCCCGTCGTCTCGGCGTCGCGCTCCGTCTCCCGGTGGCGGGCGCGCATCGTGACCCGCGCGGCGACCTCGCCGTCGCACGCGAGCACGTCCTCGAGCTCGTACTCGACGCTCTCGAACGCCTCCGCGTGGCTCGCCACGCGCGCGGCGAGCTCGTCCGCGCCGTGCTCCTCCGTGCCGGAGATCGTGTGGACGTGGCCGCAGTAGTCCTCGGCGAGGAGATCGCGGACGGCGTCGCCGTCCCCGTCCGTCCACGCGTCGTAGTACGAGCGAAGGAGCTGCTCGGGATCGCTCTGCTGCCGCCGGCGCAGGAGCGAGACCGCGACCGCCGCCAGGACGACCATGCCGAGCGCCGCCTTCGCGGTGCGGCTCATCCGTCGGGCAGGACGCGCTCCGGCGGCACGACGATCTCCTTCTCGCCGTCGAAGACCGCGTCGAGGTAGACCCGCACCTGCCGTGCCTGCGCGTCGACGCCGACGATCGTCCCCGCCGCCGAGGCGCCCTTGCCGGCGAAGACGCCGAGCATCGGCAGGCCGGCGACGTCGACCCGGACGCGCTGGCCGGGCTGGAACGGGGCGGCGCCGGTGAACCGCACCGGGGCGGGCGTCGGACGCGGCGGCGGCGACCACTCGAGCTCGGCCGACCAGTCGATGTCGGTGCTCTCGTCCCGCTGGGGCTCGTCGTCCTGCCGCCGCTCCTGCTGCCGCGGCGCGCCACGGGAGTCGTCCTCGTCCTGCTCCTCGTCGTCGCGGTTCTCCTCGACGACTTTCTCGATGTCGTCCTTCGTGAGCTTGCTCGCGACGGCCTCGACGAGCTCGTCCTTCTTGAGCGAGCCGAGCTTGTGGACGAGCTCCTCCTTCGTCGCGCCGCTGTCGTCGTCGAGGAGCTTGGCGAGGTCGTCCTTGAGGAGCTTGGACTGGAGCAGGTCGACGAGATCGGCCTTCGTGGCCTGCGCCTCGAGTTCCTCGACGAGCTCCGCCTTCGTCTGCGCCATTTCCCGGCTGATCCCCATGCCTTTCGACCCGCAAACGGCCTGCGGGGATCACCGGATGCCGGGCGCGTCGGCCTTGTCGACGATGGAGGCGTGCGCAGGGTGATCGTCATGGGAGCGGGCGGTCGTGACTTTCACGACTTCAACGTCGTCTTCCGTGACGACCCCGGCACCGAGGTGGTTGCCTTCACGGCGACCCAGATTCCGGGTATCGCGGGCCGGGTGTATCCCCCCAGACTCGCCGGCCCGCTCTACCCGGACGGCATCCTGATCCGCCCCGAGGAGGAGCTCGCCGAGCTCGTCCGGGCACACGGCGTCGACGAGGTGATCCTCGCCTACTCCGACCTCGCCCACGAGACGGTGATGCACAAGGCTTCGCTCGTCCTCTCGACCGGCGCCGACTTCCGCCTGCTCGGGCCGGACGCGACGATGCTCGGCTCCTCCAGGCCGGTCGTCGCCGTCTGCGCCGTGCGCACCGGCTGCGGCAAGAGCCAGACGAGCCGCAAGGTCGGGCGCGTGCTGCTCGAGGCCGGGCTGCGGGTCGCGCTCGTCCGGCACCCGATGCCGTACGGCGACCTCGAGGCGATGCGCGTGCAGCGCTTCGCGACGCTCGAGGAGATCGACGCCGCGCATCCGACCGTCGAGGAGCGCGAGGAGTACGAGGAGCCCGTCCGGCTCGGCATGACCGTCTTCGCCGGCGTCGACTACGAGGCGATCCTCCGGCAGGCCGAGCAGGAAGCCGACGTCGTGATCTGGGACGGCGGCAACAACGACTTCTCCTTCTACAAGCCGGATCTGACGATCGTCGTCGTCGACCCGCTCCGGCCGGGGCACGAGCTCCGCTACCACCCGGGTGAGACGAACCTCCGGCTCGCGGACGTCGTCGTCGTCAACAAGGTCGACTCCGCGGCGGCGGACGACGTCGAGACGGTCGTCGCGAACATCCGGGAGGTCAACCCGCTCGCGACCGTCGTCTTCGCCGAGTCGCCGCCGGTGCTCGAGGACGGGCCGGACCTCCGCGGCAAGACCGTCCTCGTCGTCGACGACGGGCCGACGCTGACGCACGGCGAGATGCCGTTCGGCGCAGGGCTCGTCGCTGCGCGGAAGGCGGGGGCGGCGCAGATCGCGGACCCGAGACCGCACGCCGTCGGCTCGCTGCGCGACGTCTTCGCGCGCTGGCCGCAGCTGACGACGTCGCTGCCGGCGATGGGCTACTCCGATGAGCAGCTGCACGAGCTCGAGGAGACGATCAACGCGGTCGACTGCGACGTCGTCGTCACCGGCACGCCGATCGATCTCGGCCGGCTGATCGAGTCGCGCCACCCGATCCGGCACGTCCGCTACGAGCTCGAGGAGCTCGGGCATCCCACGATCGCCGACGTCCTCGCACCGACCGTCGCCGCCGCGGGGAGGGTTCCCGCGTGACGAGCGTCGCGACGACCGTCCGCCATTTCACGCGTGTCTCGGATCTCTCCCCCGACGAGTTCGAGCTGCTGCTGGAGCTCGCGGGACGGTTGAAGGAAGAGCCTGCCCGCTACGAGGGCGCGCTCCACGGCCGGACGGTCGCCTGCATCTTCGAGAAGCCGTCGACGCGGACGCGTGTCTCCTTCGCCGCGGCGGCAGCCGAGCTCGGCGCGATGCCGGTCACGCTCTCGCCGCAGGAGCTGCAGCTCGGACGGGGCGAGACGCTCGCCGACACCGCCCGCTCCATCTCCGGCTACTGCGCCGCGATCGTCATCCGCAGCCACTTCCAGCGGACGGTCGACGAGCTCGCCGCGTGGGCGAGCGTCCCCGTGATCAACGCGCTTTCCGACGAGCACCACCCGTGCCAGGCGCTCGCCGACCTGCTCACGATCGAGGAGGCGTGCGGCGGGCTGCGCGGGCGCAAGCTCGCCTTCGTCGGCGACGGCGGCGACAACGTCGCGCAGTCGCTGCTCGAGGCCGGCGCGCTCGCGGGGCTCGACGTCACGATCGCCTGCCCGCCCGAGTACAGGCCGAGCCGCAAGATCCTCGCGGACGCGCGGCTGCTGGCGCAGGAGAGCGGCGCGACGCTCGACGTCGTCGAGGATCCGCGCGCGGCGGTGCGCGACGCGGACGCGGTCTACGCGGACGTCTGGGCGTCGATGGGTGAGGAGGGGGAGCACGACATGCGCGCCCGCTTCCTCGGCCCGTACGAGGTGACCGAGGAGCTGATGGCGCTCGCGCGGCCGGACGCGATCTTCCTCCACTGCCTGCCCGCGAAGCGTGGCGAGGAGGTCACCTCCGCCGTGATCGACGGGCCGCAGTCGGCGGTCTGGGCGCAGTCGGCGAACCGGATGCCGACCGAGGCCGCGCTCCTCCTCGCGCTCACGCACGGCTTCGCCGGCCTCGGCTAGCGCGTGTAGCGGCGAGCCGCGGTGAAGCCCGGCCGCAGGGGAACGAGGCGCACCGCGTGGGCGGAGTCCGGCGCCTCGATCATCTTCCCGTGGCCGGCGGCGATCGCGACGTGGGTCGCCGGCGAGCCGTAGAAGACGAGATCGCCCGGTCGCAGGGCGCCCGGCGAGACGCGCGTCCCGCCGCGCGACTGCGGGCCCGTGTCGCGCGGCACGACGACGCCGTGGACGCGGAAGACGTCCCAGACGAGCCCGGAGCAGTCGAAGCCCCAGGACGAGACGCCGCCCCAGAGGTAGCGGAGGCCGAGGAACCGCTTCGCGCTCGCGACGATCGACGCACCGGTGGGAGGTGGCACCTTCCGCCAGTCGCCGGCCGTCGCCACCACGCCTGAAGGCAGCCGCGTCCCATAGCTCACTTCGATCGCCTTCATCCCAGCCTTCACGGTGCCTTGCTTCGAGACGAGCACGAGGCCGGTCGAGCCCCGCCGCGTGGTCGTCAGCTGCCGGAGCGGCAGCCAGCCGGGATAGCCGCGGCGATCGAGCGGGCTCGGCTGGTCGGGCACCGCGACCTTCGCCCAGGAGCCGCGCACGGCGAGGACCTCCACCTGCTCGCCGTAGAGCGCCTGGGTCACGACGAGCGGGTCGAGGCCGGCCCGGGCGCGCGTCGAGGCGAGGTTGCGGTTCCAGGCGTCGAGGTCGACCGGGTTGGAGAGCGCCGGCGCGTCGATCGCCCTGGCGATGCCGGGCGCGCGCCAGAGCGTCGCGACGGAGACGTCCACCGTCGCCGTCCCGCCGGGCTGCACGGCGGCGAGGGCGAGGAGCACGGCGGGGAGGACGAGCATGGTCGAATCGTCGCCGCGGCCTGCGTCGAGCCGCGTCCGTGGATCCCCGGGTTCGCGGGCCGTGCCAGCTTCTACCGAGGGGGCGGCCCGCTTCTACCGATGCGCGGCGGTGCCGGCGCTGCGAGGCTGGGCGCGAAAGGAGGCAGCCATGAGAGCGCGTCTCCTAGCGCTGGCGGCGGTTGCGACGGCGGCCCTGTGGGTCGGCGTTGCGGTAGCAGCGGGCGGTGCTCCGGTCCTGTCGTACCACTGGCAGCAGCCGGGAACCGCACCGGTCACGACCGCTCACGCCCAGCCGTCGTTCTCGATCCAGACGGTGGCGGGATCGCAGTACGCGGCCTCGTCGTCGTACGTCTGGGTCCAGCCGAGATCCGCGGTGCCACACGGCGTCTCGGCGGCGCTGCACTGACGGGGACGGCGGCGGGCCGAGCGCTCGCCGCCGCTTCCCTCCTCGCCTAGGATTCCGGCCGTGGCCACCGCTCAGTCCGCGACAGCCGCCGATCTCGAGCAGCACCGTCACGACCTCGTCGGCTACTGCTACCGGATGCTCGGCTCCGCCTTCGAGGCGGAGGACGCCGTGCAGGAGACGATGCTCCGCGCCTGGAAGTCGCTCGAGCGGTTCGAGGGCCGCTCGGCGCTCAAGTCGTGGCTGTACCGGATCGCGACGAACGTCTGCCTCGACTCGCTCGAGGGACGCGACCGCCGGGCACGGCCGATGGATCTCGGGCCGGCGCAGGAGCCGCTGTTCGAGAACCTCGCCGAGCTGCCGGAGGTCACGTGGATCACCCCGTTGCCGACGCCGGACGAGCTCGCGGAGCAGCGCGAGTCGCTGCGGCTCGCCTTCGTCGCCGCACTCCAGCACCTGCCGCCTCGGCAGCGCGCCGCGCTCATCCTCTGCGAGGTGCTGAAGTGGCAGGCGAGCGAGGCCGCCGAGCTGCTCGAGACGAGCGTCGCCTCGGTCAACAGCGCCCTCCAGCGCGCCCGCGCGACGCTCGCGAGCGCCGACGTCGGCGCGCCGTCCGAGCTCGGTCCGGAGGAGCTCGCGCTGCTCGAGCGGTACGTCTCCGCCTTCGAGGCGTACGACATCGACAGGCTCACCGACCTGCTCCACGAGGACGCGATTCAGTCGATGCCGCCGTACAGCCTCTGGCTGCAGGGCAGGGACGACGTCTTCGCCTGGTGGCTCGGGGCCGGGATCGGCTGCAAGGGCTCGAAGCTCGTGCCGGTGGGGCTCGCGAACGGGATGCCGGCGTGGGGGCAGTTCAAGCCGGCCGAGGACGGCGACGGCTACGCGCCGTGGGCGCTGATCGTCCCGGCCGTCTCAGACGGGCTGATCACCGAGCTGACGTTCTTCCTCGACACCGAGCGGCTGTTCCCGCTGTTCGGTCTTCCCGATCACCTCGCGTAAGCCGCAGAGCTCGAGCAGCTCCGAGAGCTCGCGCGGCGCACGGACCAGACGCGCCCCCGTCCGGAGACGGAGACGCGCCAGTCCGTCCACGACGCGCAGGTCGTATGTGGCCGTTGCACTACTCCGACGGCTGGACGACGATGAGCGAGTTGCCGTCCGGATCGCGGAGCCAGAACATCGGCGGCACCGGCCCGCCGAAGCGGGTGACCTCGTCGTCGACGTCGACGCCCGCGGCCTTCAGCGTTGCGTGGTCGCCGTCGACGTCGCTCGTGTCGAGGCAGATACCGGTCTGGCTTCCGCCCGCCTCCCGGCCCTGCGGCGGCGGTGCGATCGCGATCGTCGTCTCGGCGCCCGGGAGGGCGACCTCGACCCACCGCATGTCCGGGCCCATCGGCACGTCGACGACCTTCTCGAAGCCGAGCGTCCCGACGTAGAAGTCGATGGCCCGGTCGGTGTCGGCGACGGTGATCGTGACCCGGCCGACCTTGCTGATGTTGAGCTGCGATGTCATGGTCGACATCTTCGAGCCTCCTCGCGTTGGTGTCGAGGCTAAGACGCCCGCGGGAGCGGAAAATCATCGATGCCGTTTCGCGTCGCCACCTCGGTGCGGTCGCGGCCGTTCTCCTTCGCGCGGTAGAGCGCGGCGTCGGCGGCGGCGAGGAGGGTCTCGGTGCCGTCGCCTGCGACGAGCGTCGCGACGCCGCAGCTCGCGCTCGCCCGGATCGCGCCGAGCGAGATCCGGCCGATCTCCGTCCGCAGCCGCTCGGCGAGCTGAACGGCTCCCGCCAGGTTCGTCTCCGGCAGGACGGCGACGAACTCCTCGCCTCCCCAGCGCGCGACGGTGTCGCCCTGGCGCGCGCTCGCGTGAAGGAGCCCGGCCACCTCGCGCAGCAGCCGGTCGCCGGCGGCGTGGCCGTGGGTGTCGTTGATCCGCTTGAAGTGGTCGAGGTCGAGGAGGACGACGGCGAGCTCGTGCCCGAACCGCTCGGCGCGGGAGATCTCGGCGGCGAGCGTTTCCTCGAGCGCGCGGCGGTTCGGGATGGCGGTGAGCGAGTCGACCCGGGACTCGCCGGCCCGCTGCTCCGTCCACCGCAGCGCCCGCAGCAGAGGCTGGGCGAGGAAGAAGGCGAGGAGCATGAGCGCCGCGAGCGCGAGGAGGCTTCCTTCCTCGACGCGGCGGTAGACGGCGGCGGTGCGCCGCGCGCCGATTCCGGCCGGCAGGTGCGCGCGGGGAGCGGCGACCTGCACGATCGCGGTGCCGATCCGATGCCCGCCGCTCACGAGCCGGAGGCGGGCGGCGAGCGCGTGAGGGAGGAGGCGGCCGTAGCGGTGTCCGCCGACCTCGAGCACGACGTGGTGCCGGCGCGCGAACGTGCGGAGCTCGTTGCGGCGCAGGCGTGTCGCCGCCGCGGCCGTCACGACGCTCAGCTCCCGCCGGGACAGGCGCGCCGTGGCCTTCGCCTGCGCGGCGAGCTCCGCGTCGTGCCGCTGGAAGGCGAGGCTGCTGTCGACGTTCGCGACCTCGTCGTGCGCGACGACGTAGGCGACGCCGGCGAGAGGAAGGACCGCGACTGCGCCGAGGGTCAGCATCAGGCGCAGGCGGAGACCGAGCGTGGGATCCATCGGCTCAGTGGCGGCCGTGGCCGTGCGCGTGCTCCGGCGGGCCGGCGTCCTGCGTCGCCTGCCCTGGCGGCGCGTGGTCCGGCTTCGTCGGCGGAGAGGAAGAGGGGGACGGGGACGGCAGGGCGGCGCTCTCCCGCTTCGCCTGTCCCGGCGGGACGTGGCGGGTCTCCTCGTGCTTCGCCTGCCCCGGCGGGATGTGGTCAGAGTCCACGTGCTTTGCCGGAGCGGGCTGCGGCGCGGCGGGCGCCTTCCCCGTCGCCTTCGGAGCCGGAGCCGGCGCCGGAGCAGGAGCCGGGGTGGGCGCAGGAGTCGGCGCGGGAGCCGGGGTCGTGGCCGGAGCCGGCGGCGTCGGCGCGGTCGCGGGAGCGGAAGCCGGAGCCGGAGTCGGGGCCGCAGGCCGGGTGACGGGCCGGGAGGAGGGACGCGACACGGCGCGGACGGGAGCGAGGACCGGCTGCTGGACGACCGGTGCGGCGACCGTCGCCGGGCCGGTGCGGTGGGAGCGGTGCGCCGGCGGGGGCGCGACGACGACCCTCGCGTCCGGCGGCGCGGTGAGGGCCGGAGCTGCGGCCGGCAGCGGAACCTGCGCGGCGCGGTCGAGGACTACGCCCGCCGCGAGGCCGAAGAGCAGTGCAGCTGCGAGGGCGAGGATGCGCACACTCTGTAGTTCGGCAGCGATTCGGGCGCGTCGTGTAAGGCCGCCGTAAAACCGCCTTCCGGCATCAGTCGTCGGCTCCCCCGTCGTGCGGCCGTCCGCTGCTCGGCCGGATCGTCCAGGACGGAGCGGCGGGCAGGTGCCCGCGCGGCTGGAGCTGGCCGACCGGGTCGTTCGTCGCCGACGCGCTGCCGAGGAGCAGGACGTTGGCGGCGATCGCGGCGGCGGCGACCGCCGCGATCACCAGCACGAGCAGCGTCCGGGTCATGCCGCTTCGACCCTGGCGATGGAGATGGCCCCCATCGGGCAGGCATCGCAGGCTTCGCGGACGGCTTCGTCCTCGCTCACGCCGCTCCGGAGGACGGCGAGCCCGTCGTCCGCGAGCGCGAAGACGTCCGGAGCGACGGCCTCGCAGACGCCGTAGCCGTTGCAGAGCGAGCGGTCGATCGAGATGCGGTACATCACGTGCTCCTTTCGATTGCGGTGCGATTGGGGCGGCCGAGCGTCCGCCAGGCGGTGGCGAAGCCGACGGCGCCGACTGCCCCGAGGTAGAGATCGCGCGCCCACGGCTGCGTCGAGTCGGTGCCAGAGGCGAAGCCGTGGATCGTGGCGAGGACGAAGACGAGGTACGTCGCCCAGTGGAGCCGCCGCCAGTTACGGGCGCCGATGTGGCGGCGCAGGAAGAACGACGCGTAGATCAGCGCCATGAGCTCGGCGGCGACCACTCCGGTCGCGACGGCGGCGGCGCGGTAGGGCGAGGCGCCCGGAACGACGAGGCCGGCGAGAGGCATCCGGACGGTTTGGTCGAGCAGCAGCGTGACGCCGTGCACTCCGAGCATCCCGAGCCCGAGCAGGGCGAGGAAGCGGTGGATGTCCGTCACGGAGGCGGGCTTGAGCGACCGCCCGAACGGCCGCGACTTGAGCACGAGCCCGGCGAGCACCGAGGCCGTGAGGAGCCCGTACGCCGTCAGGCCGCTCGCGCGGGCCAAGAGCCAGAAGGTCGGGTCGTTCTTCACGACGTCCTCGTGATCACGTGTGCCGGCAGGTTCACGACCTGGACGGGGGCGGCGGCGGCGACCGGAGCGGCGGCCGTCGCGGCGGCCTGTTGCGCGGCAGCGGCGTTCGAGGCGGTCACCCGGGCGATCTCGGCCTGCCGCACCTTCAGCTGGACGCGGTAGTGCGCCCAGCGGACGGCGACGATCCTCTGGACGGCCTTCGCCTCGCGGCGGAGCTGCGCCTCGCGGGCGCCGAGGACGCGCAGACGGGGATCGCTCTTCGCGGTCGCCCAGGGATGAGCGGCGACGACCGCCCAGGCGAGGAAGAAGACGACGACGGCGAGGGCCAGGCCGTAGAGCCGGGCGTGGTGGCTAGCCATCTCCGCCACCTCCGCCTCCACCGTCGCCGCCGCCGTCGTCGCCGTGGTGCTTGTGGATCGTCACGACGATCGGCGGTGGCTGCTGGTAGACGACTCGCGGCGCGGCCGCAGCCGCCGAGGCGGGCGCCGTGGGGGCGGCGGGGGCCGCCTTCGGCACCTTCGGCAGGGCCGGCGGCCGCGCCTTGAGCTCCTGTCGCAGCTTCGCCGCGTAGGCGGTCAGCTGCCTGGCCTGCGCGGCGACGGCGTTGTCGTTCGCGTGCCTGGCCGCGGCCCCGAGGTGCATCGTGCGCGTGACCGCGACGGCCCCGAGCACGGCGGCGCCCCCGAAGAGGACGGCCAGGACGGTGACGTGGAATTTGTTCATGCCGCCGACGCTAGGCCGGGGCGAATGTGGGCCGGGCGAGCGAACGGCGAGGCTTCGCCCAAGACGCGGTAAAGGTTCGGCTAACTCCTGATGCCGCCCACCCGCTGCGGCCCGACACTCGGAGCATGCACATCCTCGTCGTCGAGGACGAAGACGCGATCGCGGAGCCGCTCGTGAACGGCCTGCGCCGCGAGGGCTTCGAGGTCTCCCGCGTCGCGACCGGCGCGGCGGCGCTCGAGGCGCCGGCGTCGGATCTCGTCCTGCTCGACCTCCGCCTGCCCGATCTCGACGGCTTCGACGTCTGCCGGCGCCTGCGCGAGCGATCGCGCGTGCCGATCATCGTCGTCACCGCGCGAGGGGAGGAGGCCGACCGCGTCGTCGGGCTCGAGCTCGGCGCCGACGACTACGTCGTCAAGCCGTACGGATTGCGGGAGCTGATCGCGCGGATCCGGGCCGTCTCCCGCCGTGCGGCGGCCGCCGGCACGAACGGGGAGCCGCTGCGCGTCGGCGGGCTCGAGGTCGACGAGCGCGCGCGCCAGGTCAGCCTCGACGGCCGTCGGCTCGAGCTGACGCCGAAGGAGTTCGAGCTGCTCGCGGCGCTCGCCCGGGATCCCGGCGCGGCGGTCAGCCGGCAGCGGCTGCTCGCCGACGTCTGGCAGACGACGTGGTACGGCTCGGCGAAGACGATCGACGTCCACATCGCAGCGCTGCGCAAGAAGCTCGGCGACCCGCAGTGGATCGAGACCGTGCGCGGCGTCGGCTTCCGTCTCCGCGAGCCGTGACCCGCCGCCTCCTGCTCGGCTACCTCGGGGTGACGCTGTTCGTCCTCCTCAGCCTCGAGATCCCACTCGGCGTCCAGAACCAGCGGACGGAGCAGCGCGACCTGATGGCGAACGTCTCGCACGACGCGATGGTGCTCGCCGCCGACGCGGAGGATCGCTCGAATGCTTCCCTCGCCGCGCTCGCCGCGGCGTACACGAAGCGCACCGACGGGCGCGTCGTGGTCGTCAACAGCCACGCGCGGGCGCTCGTCGACACGAGCGGCCGCGTGCGCGGCGCCGAGAGCTTCGCCTCGCGGCCGGAGATCAGGGACGCGCTCGCCGGCCGCTATCCACGGGGCGTCCGCACCTCGCGGACGCTGCACGAGCGGCTCCTCTACGTGGCCGTGCCGATCAGCTCGGAGGGCCGGGTCCGCGGCGCCGTCCGGATCACGTATCCGCTCTCGGCCGTCGACGCCCGCGTCCGCCACTACTGGCTGATCCTCGGGCTCGTCGGCGGCCTCGTCCTCGCCGGCGCCGCCTTCGTCGGCCTCGGCCTCTCCCGCTTCGTGACGCGGCCGCTGCACCGGCTGGAGGAGGCGGCCGCCGCCGTCGGGGAAGGCCGTCTCGAGACGCGCGCCCCCGCGGCGGACGGCCCGCCGGAGGTGCGCTCGCTCGCCGCGGTCTTCAACGAGACGGTCGCGAAGCTCGAGCGGCTGCTCCGCTCCCAGGAGGAGTTCGTCGCCGACGCATCCCACGAGCTCCGGACGCCCCTCACGGCGCTGCGGCTGCGGCTCGAGAGCCTGCCGGCCGGCCCCGATCGCGACGCCGCCCTGCAGGAGAGCCGCCGCCTCTCGGAGCTCGTCGACGGCCTCCTCGCCCTGGCGCGCGCAGACTCCGGCACGGAGACGAGCGAGCGCGTCGACGCCACGGCGGTCGTCAGGGAGAGGCTCGACGCCTGGCTCCCCGTCGCCGCCGAGCAGGAGGTCGCGCTCGCCGCGGATCTCGACGGCCCGCTCGCCGCGCGGGCGGCGCCGGGAAGGCTGACGCAGGTGCTCGACAACCTCGTCGCGAACGCGCTCGAGGCGTCCGTCGCCGGCGCGACCGTCACGCTCGCCGCCCGCGCCGAACCGCCCTGGATCGAGCTCCACGTCGTCGATCGCGGCGCGGGCTTGAGCCCCGAGCAGCGCGCCCGCGCCTTCGACCGCTTCTGGCGCGCCGGCTCGGGCGAAGGAGGCTCGGGGCTTGGGCTGGCGATCGTCAAGCGCCTCGTCGCGGCCGACGACGGAGAGGTCGAGCTGCGCGACGCGCCCGGCGGCGGGGTCGACGCCGTCGTCCGGCTCCGTCCTGCCTGAACCTTTACCGAAGCTTGCCCGCGGCCTCGCCCGCCCTTGGCGAGCGCGGGCGTAGAACGGCGGCATGAACGCCAACAAGCACGCACTCGGACTCGCCGCGGTTCTCGCCGCCACCGTCCTCACCGGCGGCGCGGCGATCCTCGGCATCGCGCACCGGCCCGCGCCGGCGGCCGCGCCCGCCGCGGTCGTCCAGCAGGTGCAGCCGGCGGCGCCGACCTGGCACGACGGAGGTGACTGATCATGCAACGCGTCTGGGTAGTCGTCATGTCGGTCTGGGCGATGCTCGCGATCGTCGCGGTGCTCGCCTGGGCGTCCCGTCCCACGACCACCGCGACGTCGCAGCTCGCGCCGCAGCAGGTCGTGGTGAAGGGAGCGAACGGGAAGTCGCACGTCGTCGTCCTCAAGACCGCGACGCACGCGACCACCTCGACCTCGCACGCGGTGCACTGATGAGCACCCTCACCCGCATCAAGTGGCGCGCCGTCGGCACGACGTGCTCGGCGGCCGCCACGACCGGCGCCGGCGACGAGCTCCGCGCCCGCATCGCCCTCGCCGCCGCGCAGGAGGAGGTCGCAGCCTGCGAGCGCGAGCTCTCCCGCTTCGACCCCGCCTCGGACCTGTCGCGGCTCAACGCGCGCGCCGGCTCCTGGACTCCGGTCGGCCGGCGCCTGCTCGAGGCGCTGCGGCTCGCCCTCCGCGCCCGGGAGGACACCGGCGGACGCTTCGACCCGACGGTTCTGCCCGCGCTCGTCGCCGCCGGCTACGACAAGACGTTCGAACGGCTCGAGGAACGCCCGGCCCAGCGGGTGGACGGCTGGCGCGCGGGCGGGGAGGTCGAGCTCGACCGCCGGCGCGGGCGTGCCCGCCTCGCGCCGGGCACCGCCGTCGATCTCGGCGGCATCGGCAAGGGCTACGCCGCCGACCGCGCGCTCGACGCGATGCTCGCGCGGGTGCCGGCCTTGCCCGGGGGTCTCGTCGACCTCGGCGGAGACATCGCCGTGCGCGGCGAGACCCCGGAGGGAGGGCCCTGGCAGGTGGCCGTCAGCGATCCGCGCCGCCCCGGTGAGACGCTCACCCATCTCGCGCTCGCCGCGGGCGGCGTGGCAACGTCGGGACGCGACGCCCGCCGCTTCGGGCCGGGCGGATCGCTCCACCACCTCATCGACCCGGAGACGGGCGAGTCGGCCATCGCCGGGCCGCTCACGGTGACCGTCGTCGCGCCTGACGCGGCGGAGGCAGAGGCGCACTCGACGACGCTTGCGATCGCCGGCCTCGCGGAGGCCGAGGCGTACGTCGCCGCGAGACCGCAGCTCGCCGCGCTCTACGTCCCCCAGGCCGGGATGCCGGTCCCGCTCGGCCCGCTGCCTCGCGAGACGCCGCGGCTCGTGGTGTCGCTCGCATGACGACGAGCCTCCCGATCGCGTGGCTGATCGCGCGGGCGGCCGGCCTCACCGCCTTCGGCCTGCTGACGCTGTCCGTCTGGCTCGGCCTCGCGATGAGCACGCGCCTGCTGCCCGCGAAGCGGACGAAGACACTGCTTGGGTTGCACCGGACGCTCGCCTGGACGGGCCTCTCGATGCTCGTCCTCCACGCGGGCGCGCTCCTCTTCGACCCGTTCCTCCACTTCAACGCCCTCTCCGTCCTCGTGCCCGGCGCGGCGGCCTGGCGGCCGGGCGCCGTCGCCCTCGGCATCGTGGCCGGCTGGCTCAGCCTCGCCCTCGCCGCCTCGTTCAAGGCGAAGAAGTGGATCGGCCAGAAGGGCTGGCGCCGCCTCCACTACGCGAGCTTCGCGGCCTTCTGGCTCGCGCTCGGCCACGCGCTGCTCACCGGCACCGACCTGCGCGGCTTCGGGGGAGCGGCGACCGCCGTCCTCGCCGCCGGCCCTGTGCTCTGCCTGACCTTCTACCGCCTGCTCGTCCCGCGCGCCGCACCGGCGCGCCCGGCGCCGGCGCCGGCGCTTTCTCCGGCCTGACCGAGCTGGAGCTCAGCCGCGCGCAGATCCTCGCCTGCCGCGGCCGAGCGCGGGGTCGCCGTCCGCTGGACGACGGAGTAGGGTCGCCGCGTGAGCCTCGTCCTCTACTGGCGGCCGGGCACCGCCTCGATGGCGCCGCACGCCGCGCTCGCCGAGATCGGCGTCGACTACCGGCTGATTGAGATCGGACGGGAAGAGGCGCAGAGTGACGCGGCGTACCGCGCCCTCAACCCGCTCGGCGTCGTGCCGACGCTGCTCGACGAGGAGTCCGGTCTCGTCCTCACCGAGTCGGCCGCAATCGTTCTCCACCTCGGCGACCGCTACCCGGATTCGCGGCTCGCGCCGGCCGACCGCGCCGACTACTACCGCTGGCTCGTCTTCCTCACGAACACCGTCCAGACGGCGATGCTGCGCTGGTTCTACCCGGAGCGATACGGGAGCGGCGACGCGGTGACCGAGGCGGCGGTCCGTGACGCGGGCGAGGCGTTCGACGTGCTCGAGCGAGCCCTCGCCGGCCGGGAATGGATCGCCGCCGAGCACCGCACCGGTGCCGACCTCTTCCTCTTCATGCTCACCCGCTGGTCGCGCCGGCTCGAGCGGCCGGCGTGGGAGCGGCCGAGCCTCCGCGAGCACTTCCTCCGCACGCTCGCCCTGCCCGGCGTGCGCCGGATGATCGAGGAGCAGGGCCTCGACCTGCCGGACTGGGCCGAGTGAGTGAGGCAATCCGCGCGCAGGAGAGCCGCGTAATGGAAGGTGTCCAACTCGAGGAGCTCTGAATGAAGAACACGCAACGCAGATTCGGGGGCAAGGCGGGCATCGCTCTCGTCGCGGTCGTCCTCGCGGCGACCGCGCTCGCGGGCGGAGCGCTCGCGGCGATGGCCGCGCACAAGGCGACGAAGACGGTGACCGTCAAGGTCACGGAGAAGAACTACCGGATCGTCCTCGCGAAGCACTCCTTCGCGAAGGGCAAGGTCACCTTCGTCGTCAAGAACGCGAGCAACACGGCGCACGAGTTCAAGATCACAGGCCCCGGGCTCTCGAAGTCGATCCCCGGGCTGATCGCGCCCGGCAAGACGAAGCAGCTCACCGTCACGCTCAAGAAGGGCACGTACAGCCTCATCTGTCCGCTCCATGTCGCGCTCGGGATGAAGACGTCGATCAAGGTCGGCGGCGGCACGGCAGGCAGCACGGGCGGGACCGGCGGCACGACGACGACCGGCGGCAGCAGCTGGGGCTAGCTCCTAGGAGGAGCCGCTGCTCGTGATCGCCAGCCAGAGGCCGTAGCCGGCCAGCGCCGCCGCCACGACGGCGACGGACACCGCCGCGGGGAGCCGCCGCCGCTCTCCGCGGCGGAACAGCGGGTAGACGGCGAAGACGAGGATCTGCGACGCGAACAGCGCGACGAGCGACGGCCGCGAGAGGTCGTTGTAGAAGCGTTCCGGATCGACGAGGCTGATCGCGTCGAGGACGACGAACGGGACGGAGATGGCGGCGAGCGTCGGGCGGACCGGCGTGCCGATCAGCCAGTGGACGAGCCGCCCGAGCGCGAGCAGCTCGAGGACGATCAGCCCCGCCACGCTCGCCGCCGCCCCGAGCGTCACCGCGACGGTGAGCGGGCGCCCGAGCTGCGCGGCTCCTCCCGTCGCGAGCGGGACGGCGGCGAACAGGACGAACGCGGCGACGATCCCGTAACCCCGGGCGAGCCCCCGCCGGACCGTCCTCTGCGCGCCGGCGACCTCCGCGCCGAAGAAGAGCGGCAGGCTCGCGCACACGAAGAGCAGCGCGATCCCGCCCGCGCCGCGCCCGAGATCCGCCGCGCCGACATGGGCGGTGAACGTCGAGCTCGAGGCGCCGCCGTGCGCGAAGTAGACCCCGCCGAGCACCGAGACGAGCGCGAGCTGGACGACGGCGACGACTCCGAGCACGCCGAGGCTCGTCGCGAGAGGCAGCAGCGCGAAGAGGGAGATCGCCACCGGGAGGACGAGCTCGAGCGAGCTGCGGTACGCGACGAGACCGGGGAAGGCGGGCGCGAGCACGTCGTAGACGATCTGGGTCACCGTGTAGGGCAGGTAGAGGAAGTAGGCGACGATCCAGATCGCAGCCTGGATCCGCGCGGCCGTCCTGCCCGCCGCCGCCTCGACGAATGCCGCGAGGCCGCCCGCCGAGGCGATCCGCTCCGAGAAGCCGAGCCAGACGGCGAGCGGGGCGAGAAAGACGACGATCGCGAGCAGCGTCGTCAGCCCGGAGGCGTGCACGGCGCTGCCGGCGGTGTCGGCGAGGAGCAGCGCGACGAGCGCGAGCGGCCCGCCGATCGAGGCGACCACCGCGCCGAGGAACACGGAGCTCCGCACTCCGCTGCCGGAAGACGCCGTGCTCACCAAATCTTCACTACGCCCGCCTCGACGGCCCGGATTGCGTTTGCGCCTGAGTGGAAAACAGACAGGAGTTGAGCACCGATTCCACGACAATCGAGCGCGAGGAGACCGAGCCCGCCGCGAGCGGGAACGTCGTTCTCGAGGTCGAGAACCTTCGCACCGAGTTCCACCTCCGCTCCGGCAACGTCCGCGCCGTCGACGGCGTCACCTTCACGGTGCAGGCCGGCGAGTGCGTCGGCCTCGTCGGCGAGTCCGGCTGCGGCAAGTCGACGACCGGCCTCTCGATCATGAAGCTGCTGCCGACGGTCGGTCACGTCGTCGGCGGCTCGATTCGCCTGCTCGGCAAGGATCTCGGCCCGCTGAGCGAGCGCGAGATGCGGCATGTCCGCGGCAACGACGCCGCGATGATCTTCCAGGATCCGATGATGTCCCTCAATCCGACCTGGACGATCGGACGGCAGATCGCCGAGGCGTACCGGCTCCACAACGACTGCTCGCAGAAGGAAGCGCTCGCCCGCGCCCGCGAGGTGCTCGAGCTCGTCGGCCTGCCGCGCCCGGCCGAGCGCCTGCGCGCGTATCCGCACCAGCTCTCCGGCGGCCTGCGCCAGCGCGTGATGATCGCGATGGCGCTCGTCAACTCGCCGAGGCTCCTGATCGCCGACGAGCCGACGACGGCGCTCGACGTGACGATCCAGGCGCAGATCCTCGACCTGATCGACAACCTGCGCCGCGACCTGCAGATGGCGGTGATCCTGATCACCCACGACCTCGGCGTGATCGCGGCGCGCGCGAACCGCGTCATGGTCATGTACGCCGGGAAGATCGCCGAGGGCGCCGGCACGGAGGAGCTGTTCGGCTCGATGCGCCACCCGTACACCGAGGCGCTCTTCCGCTCGATCCCGCGCTTCGACCAGGACCGGACGCGCGCGCTCTTCTCGATCCCCGGCGTCCCGCCCGACCTCATGGATCCGCCGCCCGGCTGCCGCTTCGCGCCGCGCTGCCGCAACGCGCAGACGCGCTGCGTCGAGGAGGAGCCGCTGCTCGCGCCGGAGACGGGCGACGGGTCGCGGCCGGGGGCCGGCACCGAGCACACGGAGACGCCGGGCACCAGTCAGGCGCTCCGGCCCGGCGAGCACGTCTTCGCCTGCTTCTTCCCGGTCGACGTCTCGTCCTCGAGCGAGCCGACGGCCGAGGAGGTCGAGGCGGCCGCGACGCCTGGAGCGGTCGACCTGCTCGACCGCCCGCCCGCGGAGGAGCTCGACACGGGCGTCCCGATCTCCGTCACCGAGGTGGCGCCCGCGAGCGTCGAGGCGGTGACCGGACGCGATGTCCTGCTCCGGCTCGACAACATCGTCAAGGAGTTCCCGGTCACGGCCGGCGCCGTTCTGCAGCGCAAGATCGGGACGGTCAAGGCGGTCTCAGGGGTCTCGTTCGACGTCCATCGGGGCGAGACGTTCGGGCTCGTCGGCGAGTCCGGCTGCGGCAAGACGACGATCGGCTGGCTCGTCACCGCGCTCCACCGGCCGACCTCCGGCGAGATCCTGTTCGACGGCCGCGACATCTCGACGCTGCGCTGGCGCGCGCTGCGCCGGGCCCGTCGCGACCTTCAGCTCATGTTCCAGGATCCGTACGCGTCTCTCGACCCGCGCATGCGCGTCGGGCCGACGATCCGCGAGCCGCTCAACATCCAGAGCGTCGGGTCGCGGCGCGAGCGGAACAAGCGCGTCGCCGAGCTGCTCTCCGAGGTCGGCCTGTCCGCGAAGGCCGCCGGCCTGTACCCGCACGAGTTCTCCGGCGGCCAGCGGCAGCGGATCGGGCTGGCGCGCGCGCTCGCGCTCAACCCGAAGCTCATCGTCGCGGACGAGCCGGTCTCGGCGCTCGACGTCTCGATCCAGGCGCAGATCCTCAACCTCATGCGCAGCCTCCAGCAGACGCACGAGCTGACGTACATCGTCATCTCGCACGATCTCGCCGTCGTGCGCTATCTCGCGGACACGATCGGCGTCATGTATCTCGGCAAGCTCGTCGAGATCGGCCCGGCTGCGCGCGTCTACGAACGGCCGGCGCACCCGTACACGCGCGGCCTCATCGACGCCGTGCCGATCCCTGATCCCGTTCTCGAGAAGCAGCGCGAGACGGTCGCGGTGCGCGGCGAGCTGCCGTCGGCGATCGACCCGCCGTCGGGCTGCCGCTTCCGGACGCGCTGCCCGCTCGCGCAGGACGTCTGCGCCGAGGTCGAGCCGCCCCTCCGCTCCTTCGGTGGCGGCCAACGCGCGGCCTGCCACTTCCCGCTCGAGGAGCCGGAGGAGACGACCGAGGCTGCGATTGCTTCGCAAGCGCAGCCTGGCTGAACGGAGCGCGAGTCCGAAGGACTCGCGCGCGGAAGAGCTAGCGAACGGTGAGCTTCAGGTAGTTGTCGTCGACCGCCTGGCCGACCATCATCACGACGTACTTGCCGGGCGCGAGGACGAGCGACTTGCCGACCTTGACGTACCGCATGGTCGTCCGTGACGCGATCTTCAGCGTCGCCTCGTCGCGATTCTCGACCCGGACGGGGCCGGCGACGGCCGCCGTCCTCGTGAACTTGCCCTGGATCTGGAACCAGTGGCAGCCGGGGTCGTGCATCGCGACGACGAGCGTCGACTTCGCCGCGGCGTGGTGATGGGTCGCGGCGAGCGCCTGGCCGGCGCCCACGACGAGCGCGAGAGCAGCGACGAGAGAGATGGCGAAGGTCTTCATGGCGACTCCTTGTTTTCGCGGTTCCACCGTTTCGCGCATGCTCGACGCCGGAGGGCGTCACGTAATCGGTAGGCGCTTCGGAACCGAGCTACGGGTAAATCCGCAGGTCTAACCCCTCGGCCACGGGCCGGAGCGCGCCGGAACCGCGCTTCTGGCCCGCGGAGCTCCGTCTCTAACGCCTTTGAAGTCGTACTTCAAAAGCGTCCCTCAGAGCATCGCCGACGAAGTTGAAGGCGACGACGACGAGGACGATCGCGAGCCCGGTCGGGTAGATCTCCCACCAGTCGCCGGCGTCCGCGTAGTTGACGCCGAGCGAGATCATCGAGCCCCAGTCGGTCTGCGGCGACGGGACGCCGAGCCCGATGAAGCCGAGCGCGGCGAGCAGGAGGATGGCGTCCGCGATCTGGAAGGTCGCGTTGACGATGATCGTCCCGATCGTGTTCGGGATGATGTGGCGGAGCACGATCCGGCCGCCACCGCCGCCCATCACGCGTACCGCTTGGACGAACTCGCGCACGCGCAAGGACAGCGTCTCGCCGCGCACAAGTCGGGCGGGCACGAGCCAGGCCGTGAACCCGATCACGAGGATGAGGATCTCGACCGACGGGTGGAAGATCACCGCGAGGACGATGAGCAGGTAGAGGAGCGGCACGGAGAGGAGCACGTCCACGAACCGCATGAGCAGTGCGTCGACGACGCCGCCGAAGAACCCGGAGACGGCGCCGACGAGGACGCCGAGGAGCGTCGCGATGCCGGCTGCGGCGAAGCCGACCTCGAGCGAGATCTGGCCGCCGTACATGATCCGGCCGAGCATGTCGAAGCCGTTGGAGTCGGTTCCGAGCGGGTAGGCCCCGCCGGGCGGGGCGTTCGCCGGCGCCGTGAGGAGCGCCTTCTGCGTGTCGGTTTGGTTCGTGTGGTAGAAGACCGGCCCCAGGAAGCAGAAGAGGACGATCAGGACGATGAGGACGGCGCCGAACACGGCGAGCCGGTTCTCCGCGAAGACCCGCAGGATCTGGATCGTCAATCCGCCGCCCGTCTGCTGCTGGGCTTCGCCTCCCGAGGGCGCCGGTGCGCCGGGCTCGACGGCCGAGTTCGCGCTCATGTCGGCTCCTGCTCAGGCATAGCGCACCCGCGGGTCGACGACGGCGTAGAGGAGGTCGGCGACGAGGTTGCCCACAACGGTGGCGATCGCCGCGATGAACGTCGTGCCGATCAGGAGCGGCACGTCGTTCTGCGTCGCGGCGTTCGTCGTCAGCAGCCCCATGCCGGGGTAGTTGAAGACCGTCTCGGTGATGATCGCGCCGCCGACGATCGCGGGCAGGGTCAGGCCGAGGAGCGTGATGATCGGGATGAGCGCGTTCCGCAGCGCGTGCCGGAAGAGCACCCGCGACGCGGAGGCGCCTTTCGCGCGGGCCGTGCGGACGTAGTCCTCCGTCAGCGCCTCCATCATCGAGGAGCGCATGTAGCGGCTGAAGCCGGCGATCGTGATCGCCGACAGGCTGAAGACGGGCAGGATCCAGCCGCGCGGGTCGGCGAGGATCCCCCAGGTCGAGTTCGACTGCGGCGCCTCGAACTCGAACACGTGCAGGTCGATCGCGAACCAGAGGATCAGGAGCTCGCCGAGCAGGAACGCCGGCATCGCGTAGCCGACGAAGGAGACGGCGGTGAGCGTGTAGTCCTCGATCTTGTTGCGCCGCACCACCTGGAGGATCCCGAGTGGGATCGCCACGAGCAGCGCGAACACCGTCGACAGCCCGATCAGGACGAGCGTCTTCGGGATCCGTTCGTCGATCAGTGACCGGACCGACTGGTTGTACTTGTACGAGTAGCCGAGGTAGCCGTGCCGGACGATGTTCCAGGCGTAGATCCAGAACTGGTGGTAGATCGGCAGGTCGTAGTGGTTCTCGTGGTTGAACTGCGCGATCTGCTGCGCGTTCGCCTTCGGCCCGAGCGCCGCCCGCGCGGCCGCGTTGGCCGGATAGAGGTGGCTGAGCAGGAACGTCAGCAGGACGACACCGAAGACGACGAGGATCGCCTGGCCGACTCGGCGTATGAGATAGCCCGTCACTGCTCCGTCCCTGCTCTGCCTCCTCCGTCGCCTACTACTTCGTGAAGTACCAGTTCTCCGGGTTGATGTTCGTCAGCGCGTTCAACGGCGTGACGCCCTGGAGCTTCTTGTTGATCTCGGTCGCGCCGAGCTCGATCGGCTGCCAGATCACCGGGATCTCCTTCGCGCCGTACACCTCGTACTGGCTGAGGCTCGCGTTGCCGACCGTCGTGCCCTTGATCAGGCTGTCCATCTTCGGGTCGGAGTAGCTGCCCGAGTTCGAGGACGCACCGGTCTGGAAGAGGTCCTCGCCCGACGGGTAGTAGTCGGGGGCGAAGATCCAGCCGCCGCCCCAGTTCGCGAACTCCCAGCTGCACGCCTTGCAGGGAACCGCGTTGCTGAGGACCGTGTCGAAGGTTCCGGTCGTCGTGGTGATGTGGATGCCGACCTGGGCCCACGAGGACTTCTCCGCCTGCATGAGCTGGTCCTCGGTCGGGCTGCCGCTGACGTACTGGAGGTTGAAGCTGAGCGGCGTTCCCGCCGGCACGCCGCACTTCGCGGCGTTCGAGCAGGTGTCCGTGCCGCCCGGCTTGATCGTCCAGCCGTTCGACTGCAGGAGCTGCTTGGCCTTCGCGACGTTGTACGTGTACGGATTGCCGAGGCTCTCCTCTGC
This sequence comes from Gaiellaceae bacterium, assembly GCA_035652255.1. Lineage (GTDB taxonomy): Bacteria > Actinomycetota > Thermoleophilia > Gaiellales > Gaiellaceae > Palsa-739. The sequence goes on from DASRED010000008.1 coordinate 43,295, forward strand.
GCTCGCGAAGTTGTTCGTCGGGCAGACCGGCACAGGCCCGTACGTCGGGACGCCGTAGCCCTTGAACACGTGCTGGATGAGCGCCGGCTGGTCGACGAGCGTCTGGAATGCCTGCCGGAAGTAGAGCTGCTTGAAGATCTTCCCGGCCTGGCCGCCGTCACCGTTCGAGTTGAAGTTGAGCGGGAAGTAGTTCGCCTGCCACGTGCCGCCGGTGACGAGGTTGAAGTTCGACGAGAGACGCACGTTGTTCGCTCCGGGCTTGAGCCCGCACGTGCCGCTCGTCGTCGCATTCGAGGTGATCTCCGAGGCCGGCAGCCCGCCGACGTCGAGCTTGCCCGCCGCCAGCGCGTTGAACTCGGCCGAGTCCGACGTGAACGGCAGCTCGACGAACTTCGCGAGCTTCGGCTTCACCGGGCCGGAGTACTTGGGGTTCGGGACCATGGTCAGGCGGCCGCTCGTGTCGAACTGGGAGAGGCGCCACGGCCCGTCGACGACCTGCCAGAGCGGGTTCGTCGCGTAGGACGAGAGCTTCTTGGCCTGGCCGGTGAGATACGTGTACACGGCTGCGCACGACTGCGCGGCGGCCGAGACGGGCGTCACGGTGGAGCCGCTCGTCTTCACGGTGACCGACTGGTAGTCGGCCTTGCCGCACGCCTGCGGGGACTGGCCGGCAGAGGTCACGTCCCACGCCATCGGCATCGGCGTGATCTGCGAGAGCTCGTTGTACGTGTACCAGTTCGAGTTCGCGTTCGTGTTGAGCTTGATCGTGATGGTGTTGCCGCTCGTCGTGATCGTCGAGATGTCGTCCGGGATCGTCCCGGCGGCGTAGCCCGCCCAGTTGAGCTTCTCGACCTTGAGCATGTTCATCCAGAAGATGACGTCCTGGGCGGTGACCGTCTCACCGTTCGACCACTTGTACGGCTTCATCGTGATCGTGATCGTCTTGCCGCCGTTGGAGTACTTCGGCGGGTTGGCGAGCGACAGCGAGTAGTTGATGTCCGGCGTCGCTCCCTTCCCGAACCAGTAGAGCGGCCGGTACATGAGGTTCATGAATCCCTGGAAGTTCGTCGTGCTGAAGTCCTGCAGCGAGGCGAAGGGGAAGATCCAGTTGACGGTCGCCTGCGTTCCTTCAGAGATGTATGCGGTGCCGCCCTTGACCGCGGTGCCGCTGCTCGTCGTGTTCCCGTTGGGTCCGCCCGAACCCGAGCCGCCGCACGCTGCCAGGGCGAGGACGACGATCGCGAGCGCGCCGAGGGCCGCAAGTCCCCGAGCGCTCCGCTTTCCTGATCCAACGGACATCTGCAATTCCTCCTCTTTCTCGTTGCCAGCGCTGTCGCCGCGTTGCCGCAGCGGACACCCGGCCATTACCCGGAACGGTGCTCTCTAGTCCTGGCCGAACCGCCGTTTACAAAACGGATAAATCCGGGCCCGGTGGAGGAAGAGGGCTAGCTGCGCTCGAGGAAGCTCGCGAGTGCCGGCACGACGGCGCCGGCGCCGAGACCGTGGAGCTCGCGGACGACGGCGGCCTGCGTGTCGGGCGCGATGGCGACGACGTAGCCGAAGCCGGCGGCGCGGGCGGCCTCCACGCCGGCGCGGCCCGCGACGAACGCGGCGGCGTGCTCCGGCTCGACGTCGAGGCTCCGGCACGCCTCGCGGAGGCGGTCGGCGTCGAACGTCTCGCCGTCGACGATCGCGTCGACGAGGCTGGCGAGGCCGCCGCGCTCGAGCATCTCGTGCGTGTGGGCGCTCGCGGAGACGACGGCCGCGGCGATTCCCGCGTCGTGGGCGAGGGAGAGGTAGTGGCGGCAGCCCTCGAAGGCGCGAACGCCGTGGTGGGAGAGGAGCAGGTCGAACTGCTCGCGCTTGCGGTTGGCGACGCCGTGGACGGTCTCGCTGCCCGGCGGATCGCCGGGCGAGCCTTCCGGGAGGCGGATGCCGCGGCTGGCGAGGAAGCTGCGGACGCCGTCGAGCCGCGTCCGTCCCTCGACGTAGGCGGGGTAGTCGAGGTGGGGGTCGAATGGCGCGGTCAGGCGGCGGTACGTCGCCTCGATCCGCGGCCCGAGCAGCTCGTCGAAGGCGCGCCGCCAGGCCTCCATGTGGAGGTTCGTGCTCGCGACGAGCACGCCGTCGAGCTCGAAGACGCACGCCTCGATCGTCGGCGGGAGGCCGAGCGCGCGGCGGGTCAGCCCGCGCGGGAGGAACGGCTGCGCTAGCTCCGGCGGCAGACCCTCGTCGAGTGCGTAGCTGCGGAGGGAGTCGGCCGCGTGCGCGTACTCCTCCCTGAGATGGCGTTTCTCGGATGCGAGCTCCGTCGGGCCGAGCTCGTCCTCGTTCGCCTCGAGCGCCTCGCGCGCGGTCGACAGTGCGGCGCGCCACTCGGCGCGGAGTGAGTCGAGCTCGTCGGTGTGCGTCTCCTCGGCCACGCTTCAAGCCTGGCCCCGGCGCGGGTCGGGCGCATCCGGTCCGACCCCGACATTCCCTACAGAAATGCCGAAACCCGCAAACCGCTTGCGCAGTCCACGGGCTTCGACATGGCCACTCTCTCATGTGTCGGTCGGGTTGTCAAGTGGGAACCGTCTCGTGTTATAGTGAACCGAATGGTTCAGGATAAGCGAAACGTCGATCGCGCCTTCTCCGCCCTCGCCGACCCCACCCGCCGCGCCGTCCTCGAGCGGCTCGGCTCGGGCGCGGCATCGGTGAGCGAGCTCGCCGAGCCGTTCGGGATGTCGCTGACCGGGATGACGAAGCACATCCGGCTGCTCGAGGAGGCGGAGCTCGTGACGACGGAGAAGATCGGCCGGGTACGGCGCTGCACGCTCGCGCCGTACGCCTTCGAAGGGATCAGCCTGTGGCTGCAGCGGCTCGACCGCTTCGCCCAGGTCGTCGAGCGAACGAAAGGAACCTGATGGCACGGAAGTTCACAGCCGAGGAGAAAGCCGCGGCGAAGGAAGCACTGAAGGACGCAGAAGGCGAGGAGGCAGTACAGGCCGCGTTCAAGAAGATGGCGCCGGACGACCGCGCAATCGGTGAGCGGATCCACGCGATCGTCAAGAAGACGGCGCCGGAGCTGAGACCCCGGACGTGGTACGGCATGCCGGCCTACGCGAACAAGGACGACAAGGTCATCTGCTTCTTCAAGAACGCGGGCAAGTTCAAGGCCCGCTACTCGGAGTTCGGCTTCAACGGCGCGGCGAACCTCGACGACGGCTCCATGTGGCCGGTCGTCTACGCGCTCACGAAGCTGACGAAGGCCGACGAGGCGCGGATCGCCAGGCTCGTCGAGCAGGCGGTGAGCTGATGCACGAGACCGTCGTCACTCAGCCGAGCGAGCTCGAGATCCGCGTCGAGCGGGTCTTCGACGCGCCACGCGAGCACGTCTTCTCCGTCTGGACGAACCCGGAGCTGATCCCCGAGTGGTGGGGAGACGGCACCGTCGTCGAGGAGATGGACGTGCGCCCCGGCGGCCGCTGGCGCTTCAACACCGGCTTCGGCGTCGTCGAGGGCGAGTTCCGCGAGGTCGAGCCGCCGGCGCGTCTCGTCCAGACGTTCCAGAACCACCTCCAGACGCTCGAGTTCGAGGAGCTCGGCGGGCGGACGAAGCTCACGCAGACGATGCGCTTCGAGACGACCGAGCAGCGGGACACGACGATGAGCTACGGCGTCGAGGAGGGTGCGAAGGGCGGCTTCGCGCGGGTCGACGCGGTGCTCGCGAGGCTCTCCGGCTAGCCGCTCAGCGAGGAGAGCCGCTGCCGCGCGATCGCCTCGAGCCTCGGCAGCGGCTCGCAGATCTGGCAGCGGTAGATCCGCGCGGTGCCGTCGCGGCTGCCGGTGAGGATCCAGTAGCCGCGCGGGCTGAAGCTCACGCTCGTGAGCGGGGCCAGAGGCGGGCGGGCGAGGCCGCCGAGGTAGAACATGAACTGTCCGGTCGCCGCGTTCCAGAGGCCGGCCTTGAACTGGCTCGCGGTCACGATCCAATGGCCGTCGGGGCTGTAGTTGCCGGCGTAGACCGGGAAGAAGTGGCCGATCAGCTGGTGGATGCGGCGGCCGCTGCGGGCGCTCCAGACGAGGCCGCGGTGGTCGATGCTGACGGTGACGAGGTCGAGGCCGTTCGGCGCGTAGGCGACGTCGGTGATCGCGGAGGTGTGCCCGACGAGCGTGTGGAGGAGCTTCCCGGTCGTCGCGTCCCAGAGCTGTGCGACCTTGCCCTCCGCGGTCGCGACGCCGAGGCCGCCGGGGGAGATCGTCGCGTGCTGCGCGGCCGTGCGGATCGTGCTCACGAGCGCTCCCTGGAACGTGTAGGCGCGGAGCTGCTTCGCCGTGCGGACGAGGATCCGGTCGCCGCCCGTCGCCAGCCCGAGCACGGGCGCGCCCGTGCGGGCGAGCAGCGCCTTGACGCCGAGGTACTCGACATCGCCGTCGGCGCGCCCGATGAGGACGGACCCATTCGGGTGCGGGACGGCGACCGCCGTGACGTGCTCGCCGCGGATCTTCCCGAGGCGGCCGTTCTCGTCGAAGAGCAGGTCGCCGCCGCTGTCCACGAGCGCGAGCGTCGTCCCGCTCGCGGCCGCCGAGACGATCGGCGTCGACATCCGCAGCGTCCGGAGCCGGCGGCCGGACGTCGTGAGGATCCGCGCGGTGTGCCCGGAGACGCTGACGGGGTCGCCGCCGAGCCAGAGCGACTGCACGGGCGACTTCTCCCGGTCGATCACCGTCAGCGTGCCGGCGGGCAGCGCCTCCCAGATGCGCACCGTCCCGTCGAGCGAGCCGGTCACGAGCGTCCGCCCGTGCGGATCGAAGCCGACGCTCGTCACCGCGTTGCCGTGTCCGGGCAGCGCTGCGAGCAGGCGGCCGTCCTGGCTGTAGTAGAGACGCGCGGAGTGGTCGACCGAGCCGATGACGACCTCGCTGCCGTCCGGGTTGAAGGCCGCCGCGTCGACGCCGCCGGCCGAGCCGACGAGGAGGACCTGCCGCTGGCCGCTCGCGACGTCCCAGACGTAGCCGGCGCCGTCGGAGCTCGCCGTGACGAGCGACTTGCCGTCGGCCGAGAAGCTCTCGTCGAGGACGTAGCCGTGGTGGACGAGGACATGGAGGAGCTTGCCGGTGCGCGCGTTCCAGAGGCGCGCGGTGAGGTCGTAGCTGCCGCTCGCGAGCAGCCGGCCGCTCGGGCTGAAGGCGAACGACTTGATCTCGCCCTCGGGGAGGCGACGGATCCGCCTGCCGGTGCGCGCATCGACGAGCTCGGCGGTCGTCCCCTTGCCGTGCCGGAACGAGACCGCGAGCACGCGGCCGTTCGGGTCGAGCGCGGCGGCGACGACGCCGCCCGGGAACGTGAGCGTCTTCGTCCCGGCGCCGATCCGGACGAGCCGGACGTGCCGGCCGCTCGCCGCGAGCAGGGTCGTCTTCGCGAAGGAGAGGGCGACGACCGGCGAGCCGGTCTTGACGGTGCGGATGGGCAGGCTCCGCGTCGGCGTCCAGATCGAGACGACGCCGGCCTTCGTCCCGCTCGCGAACAGCGTCCCGTCCGAGCTCCAGACGGCCGTCGTCAGACCCGGCTGGTCCGGCTCCTTCGTCAGGCGGCGGCCGTCGCTGCTGTAGAGGCCGAGCTTGCCGTCGCTGCTGCCGAGCAGCAGGAGCTCGCGCTGCGGGTCGAAGGTGTCCGCGACGATCGCGCCGCCGAG
>DASRED010000009.1:0-15802 GCA_035652255.1 Gaiellaceae bacterium
ACCAGTCGCTCGCGGCGTACGCGCTCATCGTCGGGCTGATCGTCCTGTCGCTCGTCGTCCTGACGGGCCTCGTCGGCCAGGTCTCGTTCTGCCAGTACTCGTTCGCCGCGATCGGCGCCTTCACCGTCGGGTCGCTCGTCGGCGGCCAGGGCTGGAGCTACTGGCCCGCCCTCGCGGTCGGGGTCGTCGCCTCGATCTGCGTCGGCGTGCTCGTCGGGATCCCGGCCCTGCGGCTGTCCGGCCTCTTCCTCGCGATCCTCACGATCGCGGTCGCGCTGTTCTTCGACCGCTACCTGCTCGCGCCGGGCACGTGGGACTCGTTCTCGGGCGGGATCTCGTCGTGGACGGTCGGACGCCCGAGCTTCCTCGGCGCCTCGCTCGCCGGCTCGTACGCCTTCTATCTCTTCACGCTCGGGGTGTTCCTCGCGGCGGTGCTCGCGGTCTGGAACCTCAGCCGCTCCAAGACCGGCCGCGTCCTGCGGGCGATCCGCAACTCGGAAGTCGCCGCCGCGACGAGCGGCGTCAACCTCACCGCCTGGAAGCTCGTCGCGTTCGGGATCTCGGCCGGGCTCGCCGGGCTCGGCGGCGGCCTGCTCGCTCCCGCGATCGGCTCGGTGAGCGCAGGCGCCTACACGTTCCAGCAGTCCCTGACCGTCGTGGCGATCGCGATCGTCGTCGGCGTCCGCTCGGTGAGCGCGGCGGCGGTCGGCGGGATCTTCCTCATCTTCGGGCCGGAGCTCCTGACCCACACGCCGCTGTCGTCCCTGTGGTTCCCGCTGATCGTCGGCGTGATCCTCATCCTCCAGGTGCTGCTGACGCCGCAGGGAGTCGTCGTCGACTGGCAGGAGCGGTTCCGCAAGCGCTTCCCGCCGGGTCCCCGCTTCCCCGGCTCGCGCGAGGCGCCGACGACCGTGCTGCCGGTCATCGAGCCTGCGGCGGACTCGCCCACGGTGGTGAAGGTCTGATGGCTCCTCTCCTCCAGGCGGAGAAGGTCTCGATGCGGTTCGGCGGCGTCAACGCGCTCCAGAACGTCTCCTTCGACCTCTACGGCGGCGAGATCCTCGGGCTGATCGGGCCGAACGGCGCCGGCAAGACGACGATGTTCAACTGCATCACCGGCGTCCTGCAGGGCTACACCGGCCACATCCGCTACGACAGCCGCGACCTGCGGGGACTGAAGCCGCACAGCCGGGCGCGGCTACGGATCGCGCGCACCTTCCAGAACCTCGAGCTGTTCGACGAGCTGAGCGCGCTCGACAACCTTCTCCTGCCGCTCGACGCGTTCGCCGAGCGCGGCGTGATCGGCGACCTTCTGCGGCTGCCGATGACGGTGTTCGGGGAGCGCGAGGCGCAGGAGAAGGCCCGCGCGATCCTCCACTTCATGGAGCTCGGCGACTACGCGGACACGCCGGCGGGCGATCTGCCGGTCGGGCTGCAGCGGCGCCTCGAGATCGGCCGGGCGCTCTGCCTCGAGCCGCGCCTCCTGCTCCTCGACGAGCCGGGCGCCGGCCTCGACGCGCGCGAGACCGCCGACCTGGCGCGGCTGCTCGCGGCGGTGCGGAAGCGCTTCAAGGTGACGATGCTCATCGTCGACCACGACATGGCGCTGATCATGCGGATCTGCAACCGCATCTACGTCCTCGACTACGGACAGATCATCGCGCAGGGGACGCCGCAGGAGATCCGCGACGACCCGAACGTCGTGCGGGCCTATCTCGGCGAAGGGGCGGTGGCGGCATGAGCGCGCTGCTCGAGACGCGCGGCCTGCGGACGGGGTACGGGCGGCTGCCGGTCGTGTTCAACATCGACCTCGAGGTGCGCGAGGGCGAGATCGTCGCCCTGCTCGGCGCGAACGGCGCGGGCAAGACGACGACGCTGCGCGCGCTCTCCGGGATGCTGCCGCTCATGGCGGGCGACGTCCAGCTCGCCGGCAAGTCGCTGAAGGGAAGCTCCGCGGACAAGATCGCCCGCGGCGGCATCGTCCACATCCCGCAGGGGCGCGGCATCTTCCCGAACCTCCGCGTCGACGAGACGCTCCACCTCGCCTGCGCGATGGCCGGGATCCGTGGCTCGAAGGTGAACGGCAAGGTCGAGGAGATGTACACGGTCTTCGGCCGGCTCGAGGAGCGCCGGACGCAGCTGGCGGGGACGCTGTCGGGCGGCGAGCAGCAGATGCTCGCGATCGCGCGGGGGCTGATCATGCAGCCGCGCGTCCTGCTCATCGACGAGATGTCGCAGGGCCTCGCTCCGACGATCGTGCAGGGACTGTTCGAGATCGTGCGGCAGCTGCCGGAGCAGGGCGTCTCCGTCCTCATCGTCGAGCAGTTCGTCACCCATGCGCTCGCCGTCGCGTCGCGGGCGTACGTCCTCGAGAAGGGCGAGGTCGCCTTCAGCGGCCCCGCCGCGGAGCTCGCCCGCGACGAGTCGTTCGTCAAAGGGAGCTATCTCGGCGAGGGCGGCGTCGAGGCGGCCGCCGGCGGGAACGGCCTCGCGGAGCTGCCGTTCGGCGGTGACGACGACGAGATGTCGCTGCCGCCGGATCTGATGCGCTCGATCGAGGAGCGGGCGGCGAAGGAAGGGCGCAACTCCGCCGACGTCCTCCTCACGTTGCTGCGGGAGGCGGTTGGGAATCCAGCGAAACAGGGGAACGGCAAGGGAGGTACGTCGTGAGCAGGCCGGCTGGCAAGCGCAAGGACATGGCGATCGTCGCGATCGGCTCGACGGTGGTGAGCTCGCTCGCGCTCGCGGCCGGGCTGCTCATCGCGCCTCCCGCGTCGGCGGGCGGCTCCGACTCCTCCGCGAGCTCGGCGGCGGCGAAGTACACCGTCGTCAACGGGACGGCGAACGCGGCGACCGTCCACGTCGTCCTCGGCAGCACCGCCTTCCCGAACTACACGACGGGAGCGGTCGACAACTACTACTCGATGGCCCACGCGCACGTGGACAACTCGCCGTTCGCCGAGGGGACGTCGAGCCCGTTCGACACCGGCCCGCTCGGCCAGACCGCCGCGGCCGGCAACTTCTCGCAACCCCAGTACGCCGACGCGCGCTGGCCGGGCTCGCAGGCAACCGACAACGAGTCGTTCGGCAACAAGGGAGGCCCGTACGCGGTCGCCCAGGCGAGCGAGTACGACGCGACCGCGGAGTGCCAGGAGGCCTCGTCGTCCGGCGGCGCCCCGAGCGGCATGCAGGCGCCGAAGGGCTTCAACCGCCGCTTGAGCGTCGCGCTCGCCGCCTGGAAGGCGAGGTGGGCGGCTCCGCTCAACCTCGATCTGAAGAAGCGCCTCCTGTTCAGCTCGGACAAGAGCACGACCCTGCCGATCCCCGTGCCGACCGTGACCCTGCCGACCGGGCTCGGGCCGGGGACGACGACGTCCGGCTCCTCCACGACCTCGGCCACCAGCACGACGAAGACGTCGACCTCGCCGACGACGACCTCGCCGAAGCCGTCCGCGCCGCCGGACAACGCGGCGTTCGAGGCGACGACGTCGGCTTCCCTGACCAAGAGCGGCGGGCTCGCGACGAGCGGCGAGTCGAGCCTCGGCACCGTCAGCCTCGGCGGCGGCCAGATCGTCCTCAAGAAGATCGACGTCACGGCCTCGATCACGAACACCGGCAAGCCGACCGACACGGTCGCCGTCGACGTCGGCGCCGCCTCGATCGGCGGCGTTCCGGTCACGATCGACCAGGACGGCGTGCACGTGCAGGGGCAGGACCAGGCGCTGCCGTACCAGCAGGCGGACGACGCGCTCAACGCGGCGCTCAAGCAGGCGGGCGTCCAGCTGTTCACCGTCGCCCCGGAAGTCGTCAAGAGCGACGGCGAGCTGACGGTGACGGCGACCGGCGTGCATGTCCAGTTCGTCCAGCCGGTCGACGCGCCGGGCGTGCCGGCGCAGAACGCCGACCACATCCTCGGCGAGGTGTACGTCGACTCACTCGCGACTCCGGCCGGGCCGATCCCGAAGCTCAACCTCTCGGGCGGCAGCTCCGCCCCGTCCGTCGGCGGCTCGTCGGCGAGCGGCGGGCTCTCCTCGACGGGCGGGGGCGGCTCCTCCGGGCTCGCGGGTGGCGGCTCCTCGAGCTACTCCTCGTCTTCGCCGGGCGGGACGGCGGGATCGGGCGGAAACACCGTGCAGACGACGCCGGCCTCGCTCACGACGGTGCTCGGCAAGCCGATGTGGCTGCTCGTCGCCTACCTCCTCTGGCAGACGCTGGCGATCGCGACCGGGGCGAGTCTCTGGCGCTGGCGGTCGGGGGGCGTGACGTGAGCAGCGCGGTCGCCTCGTTCCGCGGCCGCCTGCGCGGCCGCCGGGAGAGCTACGCGGTCTGCCGGGAGGACGGCTTCGTCTTCCGGCCGCTCTACACCGGCGGCCGGTGCCCGCTCTGCGGCGAGGAGGCGATCGACGACGGCTCGGGGCGGCTGCCGCTGCTCGTCCGCTTCGACCGCTTCCGCCTCGGCCTGGCAATGCTCGTCCTCGCCTCGCTCGCCATGTGCATCCTCGTGCTCGTCATGTACTTCCAGAGCTCCTCGTAGCTCCTGGGAGCTGTAGGTTCGGCGGCGATGGAGCCGCTGCGCGGGATGCTCGTCGTCGACTTCAGCCGCTACCTCCCGGGCGCCTTCGCCTCGCGGGAGCTGCTGGAGCTCGGCGCGCGCGTCGTCTGCGTCGAGCCGCCAGGCGGCGATCCGATGCGCAGCCAGGCGCCGGCCTGGGACGCGGCGCTGCGTGCCGGCAAGGAGTCGCTCGAGGTCGACCTCAAGGACGACCCGGCGCCGGCGCTCGAGCTCGTCCGCGAGGCGGACGTCGTGCTCGAGTCGTTCCGTCCCGGCGTCGCCGCCCGGCTCGGGATCGGGCCGGCGGACGTCCCGGAGCGCGCCGTCCACTGCTCGATCACCGGCTTCGGCCACGGCGGCCGCCACGAGCTGCGCGCCGGACACGACCTCAACTACCTCGGCTGGGCCGGCGTCCTCCACGACACGGCGCCGGCGTGGCCGCCCGTCCAGATCGCCGACCTCGCCGCGGGCGGGCTCGGCGCCGTGACGCGGATCCTCGCCGCGCTCCTCGAGCGGGAGCGAACCGGGGAGGGGGCGCGGCTCGTCGTCTCGATGACGCACGGCTCCCACCGTCTCGTCGCGCACCGGCTCGGCGGCGATCCGGTGCCGCGGCTGCTGACGGGTGGGCTCGCCTACTACCGCATCTTCGAGACCGCGGACGGCCGCCACCTGACCGTCGCCGCGCTCGAGCCTGTCTTCTTTCGGCGCCTGGTGGAGCTGCTCGGCCGGCCCGAGCTCGCGGAGCGGCAGTTCGACGCCGACCAGGAGGCGCTCGCCGCCGACTTCGCAGCGGTCTTCGCGGCCCGGCCGCTCGCGGAATGGCTCGAGCTGTTCGACGCGGAGGACGTCTGCGTCGGCCCGGTCGCGACGCTCGAGGAGGCCGCGCGCGACCTCGCCTAACCCTGCGGCAGCGTCGGCAGGTCGGTGGGATAGATGCCGACCGCGAAGCCGTACATCGTCTCGCCGGTGCGCGGCAGCCGGTCGAACTCCTCGGTCAGCGCCGCCATCCGCTCCCAGAACTCGGAGACCTGCGGCTCGGCGATGCGCGCGTGGCGGATGAAGCCCCACAGCTTCCCCTCGAGGAACGCCGCGGCCGACTCGCGCGCGGCGACCTCGAAGTCGTTGAAGTCGCGCGGCATCTCCTCACCCTGCGGCCCGCGCTCGACGCCGACGTAGAACAGGCGCGCGGTGCGCCCGTAGAACCGCTCCTCGATCGCGCGCACGCGGCGCGTCCGGACGACCTGGACGAGCCCGTTCTCCGCGAGCACCTTGACGTGGTGGGCGACCGTGCTCTTCGGCCGCTCGAGCGCCGCCGCGAGCTCGGAGACCGTCGCCGCCCGCTCGTGGAGGAGGTGGAGGATCGTCGTGCGCGCCGGGTGGCCGATCGCCTTCACCTGCGCGGGCTCGGTGAGGACGATCCGGTCGGCGAGCTCGTAGTCCGGCGGTTGCGGGTTGCCGGCCATCCGCTAATGAACTATTCTCATGGAATGTTCCATGATATTGGATCAATCGGACGAAAGGATCCGCGATGACCGAGGTCGTGCTCTACCACCACGTCCAGGGGCTCACCGACGGGGTGCGCGCGTTCGCCGACGAGCTGCGCGAGGCGGGCCACACCGTCCACACGCCCGACATGTTCGACGGCCGCACCTTCCCGACCATCGAGGACGGCATCGCGTTCGCGCGCGAGCAGGGCTTCGGCGAGCTCGCCGGGCGCGGTGTCGCGGCGGCTCACGACCTTCCCGCAGAGGTCGTCTACGCCGGCTTCTCGTTCGGTGCGATGCCGGCGCAGCAGCTCGCGCAGACGCGGCCGGGCGCGCGCGGCGCGCTGCTCGTCTACGGCGTCGTCCCGTACACCGAGTTCGGCGAGGCGTGGCCGGCGGGCGTCCCCGTCCAGATCCACGCGATGGACAACGACGCCTGGTTCATCGAGGACCTCCCCGCCGCCGAGGAGCTCGCCGCCTCGACCGACGCCGCCGAGCTGTTCCTCTACCCCGGCGACAAGCACCTCTTCGCCGACGCGTCGACCGCCGACTACGACCCCGACGCGGCGAAGTTGCTCATGGAACGGGTGCTCGCCTTCCTCTCCGCGGTCTAGTGGCCGCGGCCGGAGATCGTGCCGGCGACGCGGGCGAAGACGGACGGCCGGCCGGTTTTGGCCTCGCGCCGGTCGGCGGCGCCGAGGAGCTCGTGGACGGCGTGGATCCCGGCGTAGCGGAACGGCTCCGGCTCCCAGGAGCGCTCGAGCGGCCCGACCCAGGGCAGCCGCGTCAGCTCCGTCTCGCGGCCGAGGATCAGGTCGCGCAGCGTCCGGCCGGCGAGGTTCGCGGCGGCGACGCCGTCGCCCGCGTAGCCGCCCGCCCAGGCGAGGCCGCGCGCGGTGTCCACGCCGACCGCCGGCCGCCACGTGCGGCTGACGCCGAGCACTCCCTGCCACGCCGCCGCGACGCCCGCGTCGACGCCGAACAGGTCGCGGACGCGGCCGCGTAGCGACTCGACGAACTCGGCGGGAGGCCGCTCCTCGCGCGCCGTGCGCGAACCGAAGTAGTAGGGGACGCCGCGGCCGCCGAGGGCGATCCGGCCGTCGGCCGTCCGCTGCACGTACGTGTAGAGGTTGCGCCCGTCGAGCAGCGTCTCGCAGCCGTCCCAGCCGAGCTCGGCCCAGAGAGAGTCCGGCAGCGGCTCGGTCGCGATCATCGCGCTCGTCACCGGCGCGAGCAGGCGGCGCAGGCCCGGCAGGTCCGCCGTGTAGCCCTCCGTCGCGCGGACGATCCAGCCGGCACGCACCTCTCCCGCCGGCGTCCGGACGGAGCCCGGCTCGAGCGCGAGCGCCGGCGTCCGCTCGTAGATCGTCGCGCCCGCGCGCTCGACCGCCGCCGCGAGCCCGCGCACGAGCTTCGCCGGCTGGACGCGCGCGCAATGCGGCGAGAACAGCGCGCCGACACCGTCTCGCACGCGGACGCGCTCGGCGAGCGCCTCCGCGTCGAGCAGGCGCTCCTCCCCGCGCTGCGACAGGAGACGATGGAGCTCGAGCCGGCTCTGCGCGACGGTGAGCGTGCCGCCCTTGACGAAGTCGCAGTCGATCGCCTCCCGCGCGACGGCCTCCCCAACCTCGTCGACGGTCGCCTGGATCGCGCGCTCGAGCGCCAGCGCGCCGGCCTCCCCGCCCTTCGCGATCCAGCCTGCCTTCGAGCCGACGAGCGCGCCGAGCACCCAGCCGCCGTTGCGGCCCGAGGCGCCGAATCCCGCCGTCTCCTTCTCGAGGACGACGACCTCGAGGGAGGGATCTGCGCGCCGCAGCTCGAGCGCGGTCCACAGACCCGTGTAGCCGGCGCCGACGATGCAGACGTCCGCCTCGACCGTGCCGTCGAGCGGCGGCCGTTCGGGCGCCGGGCCGAGCTGCTCCATCCAGAACGAGACCGCCACGGCCGGAAACTACTCCAGAAAGATGTCGGGCCCGTCGACCGCTTGCGCGACCTCCGGGCCCAACGCGCGCACTCTCCCATCTCACGGCGCGCGTGTCAAGTCCCTTTCCGGATTTCCCCGCTTGACGGCGCGACGGGACCGGTCGAGGCTGGCCGGGTGAGTGCCCGTTCGCTCCCGGCGGTCGCGGTGCGGCCGCTCCTCGCCGTCGTCGTCGCGCGTTGCGCGCTCAGCCTCGCCGTCGCCGGACGGTACGGGTGGCAGCGCGACGAGCTCTACTACGCGGTCGCCGGCCGTCACCTGCAGGGCGGCTACGTCGAGTTCCCGCCGGTGACCGCGTTGCTCGCCGCGCTGTCGCACCTCCTGTTCGGGTACTCGCTCGTCGGCCTGCGTCTCTTCACGGTCCTCGCCGGAGCGGCGACGATCGTGCTCGCCGCGCTCGTGGCGCGGGAGCTCGGCGGCGGCCGGCGGGCGCAGGCGATCGCGGCGGTCGCGGTCGGATTCGCGCCGGTCTTGCTCGCCACGAACGGGCTCTTCCAGCCGGTCTCGTTCGACCAGACGGCGACGATGCTCGTCCTCTGGCTCGCGCTGCGGCTCGCCCTCGGCCGCGGCTCGTGGATCGCGCTCGGGATCGCCGCCGGCGTCGGCCTCGAGACGAAGTACACGCTCGCCGTCGTGCTCGTCGTCCTCGTCGCCGCGTTCGCAGCCTGGCGGCGGGACGTCCTGCGATCGCGCGGCTTCCCGGTCGCGCTCGTCCTCGCCGGGCTCGTGTTCGTGCCGAACCTCGTCTGGGAGGCGGGCCACGGCTGGATCAGCGTGCACTGGTTCCTTCATCCGCCGCCGAGCGCGAGCGACGAGACGCGTCCGCAGTTCCTCGCCAACCTCGGCCTCGACACCCTCGCCGTGCCGGTCGCGCTCGCGGGTGTCGTGAGCCTCTGGCACGACGCGCGGCTGCGGCCGCTCGCGGTGACCGTCGTCGCCACCGTCCTCGCGTACTTCGTCCTCGGCGGCAAGTCGTACTACGCGATGCCGGTCGTGTTCTTCGCGCTCGCGGCGGGCGCGCCCGCGACGGAGCGCTGGGCGACGCCGAGGCGGCTCGCGGTGTCGGCGGCGGCGTTCTTCGCGATCGTGATCCTCTCGCTGCCGCTGACGCTCCCGGTGCTGCCGCTCCGGACCGCGATCGAGCACGGCGTGATCAAGGACCGCACCGACTACCAGGACGAGCTCGGCTGGTACGCCCTTGCGCGCCAGGTCGAGCGACTGGCGCCCGGCAGCGACGTCGTGATCGCCTCGAACTACGGCGAAGCAGGAGCGCTCGACCTGTTCGGGCACGGGCTGCCTCCCGTCGCGACCGGCGATGTCACCTTCCGGTACTGGCGTCCCCGCGTGGCCGGCCGCCGGGCGCTGCTCGTCGGGTTCGCGGCACCGCGTTTCTGCCACGGCTACACCGTCGTCGGCCGGATCGCGATGCCGACCGCGAACGAGGAACGCGGCCTGCCGATCGCCACCTGCACGCTCGACGGCAGCCTCGCGACGGTCTGGGGGCAGATCGTCCGCGCCGCCTAGCCGGGGACGAGCGCGTAGATCCGGCCGAGGCCGACGAGGTAGAGCCGGCCGTAGCCGGCGACGGCCGGGGAGTACTCGCCGTCCGGCCACTCCTCGAGGACGCGGCCGCTCGAGGCTGCGAGCGCGTACGTCCGGCGCGCGGTCGTCGAGAAGTAGACGACGCCGTCGACGACCGAGGCGGCGCCGGAGATCGCCCCGCCTGCCGCGAAGCGCCAGGCGAGCGCACCGCTGCCGGCGTGCAGGGCGTAGAACGTGCCGTCGTACGAGCCGATGAGGACGAGGCCGCGCCACACCGCCGCCGAGGCGTAGACGTAGCCGTTCGTCCCGAAGCTCCAGAGGACGGCGCCGGTGCGAGCCGAGAGCGCGTAGACGCGACCGTCGAGCGAGCCGACGAAGACGCGGCCGCCGCTGACGGCGGCGCTCGAGTAGAAGTTGCCGTGGCCGCTGCTGCTCCAGAGCATCCGGCCGCTGCGGGCGTCGAGGGCGAAGACCTCGCCGGCGTAGTTGCCGATGAAGATCCGGCCGCCGGCGAGCGTCGGCGACGCCTTGACCGGCGCGCCGCTGTCGAACCGCCAGCGCAGCTCCCCCGTGCGGTCGTCGAGGGCGTAGACGTATCCCCGCTGGTCGGCGGCGTAGAGCGTCCCGTCCGCGACGAGCGGCGACGACTCGCTCGGGCCGATCCCGCGCCGCCAGCGGATCCGGCCGGTCGCCGGGGAGAACGCGAGGAGCAGGCCGTTCCGCAGCGGCGAGTGGCAGCTCGGGTGGGCGATGAAGGCGCCGAAGACGAGGCCGTCGCCGAGCGTGGGCGACGACCAGCCGCAGCGGCGCGAGAAGTAGCGCCAGCGGATCCGGCCGGTCGCCGGGTCGAGCGCGTAGAGACGCCCGTCGAACGCCTCCTCGAACAGGCTGCCGTAGCCGACGACGGGCGGGAACTCGAGGAGAGCCCGGCCGTGGAACGTCCAGACGCGGCGAAACGGCGGCCGAAGCCCCGTCGAGCCGACGGAGCGGAGCCGCGCGTCGCCGGCGCCGTACGTCGGCCACGGCAGCGACGCCCGCGGCTCGCTCGGGACGGTGACCGGCGGCGGTGCGGGACCGGTGACCGTCGTCGGCGTGCGCGGGCCGCCGCAGGAGACGACCGACGCGGCCACCCCGGCGGCGAGGACGGCGCGCGCCGCCGTCACGAGCCCGGAGTCTCGCCGCTCAGGTGGCTCCAGAGGTTGTCGACGAGCGGCGCGACCGTCGGCCAGTGGGCGCTCGAGCCGAAGTTGAAGACGCCCGCGTCGAACACCGTCGAGCGGCCGAACCGGTAGATCGTCATCTGCGCCGGCCTGTGCGGCCCGAACTCGCGCGGGACGACCGCGAGCACGTGCGTGCCCGCCGGCGAGGAGAGGTTCGGCTCGTCGATCTCGATCCCGTACCGGCCGAACTGGACGCCGTCGTGCAGGCCGGTGCCCGCGAACAGCCACGGCGCCGCCGCCGTGTCGACGACATGGAACGGGTGGTTCGTGTACTCGCCCTCGTCCCAGCCGACGTACTGCGCGCCGACGAGCGCGGCCTCGGGCCGGCCGAGATCGCGCCAGCGCGTGCGGCCCGTCATCGTGTTCCCGCTCACGGAGACGCGGTAGAAGAAGTTGTTCGCGGAGAGGAAGGCGAGGTTGCCGCCGGCGTCGCGGTAGGCGGTGATCAGGTCGTAGACGTGGCGGGTGACGTACTCCTCGTGGCCGGCGAAGACGATCAGGCGGTAGCGGCTCAGCTCGCTCGCGCTGCGGATGCTCTCGAGGTCGTCGTCGGAGAAGAAGTCCGCCTTGAAGCCGCTCGGCCAGTACCAGCGGAGAAAGCCGAGGTCGAGCTTCCAGAACTGCTCCGGCAGGCCGGCGGGCACGCGGCCGCCGCGGATGTCGGTCGCCGTGAACGGGTGCGTCAGGTCGATCGTGTGGACGCGCGAGGTGAGGTACCAGCTGTCGCCGTCGAGGTTGTCGTACGCGTGCCACGTGTTCGTCGGCTCGATGACGAGCACCGGCTCGCTGCCGAGCGTCGCCGGCCGGAGGACGAACGGGGCGTAGTCGGTGTTCCCGTCCCAGCGGAGCCGCGCGACGTAGTCGCCGCTCGCCCACGTCGAGCCGAGCCGGACGCGGGCGACCCACGCCCCGCTCGCCGGCCGCCGGAGCACCTGCGGCGCGGAGACGGGCGTGCCGAACGTCGTCCTGTCCCAGCCGGCCTTGCCGTGACCTCCGGTCGCGGCGCCGGCGAGGAAGAACTGGAGCGTGACGCGGCTCGCAGTCCCGCCGTCGATCCTGAGGACGGCGACCTGGCCGGGCCGGTAGCTGCGGGCGTCGAAGCCGGCGAGGAGCGGCTGCGGCGCGGCGGCCGCGGGCGTGAGGACGGCCGTGAAGACGACGACGAGAGCGGCGGCGACTGCGACGCCGGACGCGATCGAGGCCGTTCCCTGCCGCAACCGGAGCGGGCGGAGTGAGGGCGGGCGGACGGTGACCATTGCGGCACCGTCGGAGGCCGCGCCAACCGCGCGCTAACGGGCCGCTAACGGCCGTGCCGTCCGGCGGCGTCCACAGTGCTAGAACCTCCTCGGTGGTCGAGTTCGCCATCCTCGGTCCGCTCGAGGCTCGCGACAGCGCCGGGCCGATCTCGCTCGGCGGCCCGAAGCAGCGGGCACTCCTGACGCTGCTCCTCCTCGAGGCGGGCCACGTCGTCTCCGTCGACCGGCTCGTCGAGGCGCTCTGGGACGGGAAGCCGCCGGCCACCGCCGTCGCCTCCCTCCAGAACTTCCTCTCGCAACTGCGGAAGGCGCTCGGAGCCGAGACGATCGAGACACGTCCGCCCGGCTATCTCGTCCGGCTCGAGCCCGAGCAGCTCGACCTCGCGCGCGTCCGCAGCCTCGTGGACGAGGCTCGCGCGCGGGAGCCGCAGCGGCGCGCCGAGCTGCTCGACGAGGCGCTCGCCCACTGGCGCGGCGACCCGCTCGACGAGTTCCGCTACGAGGCGTTCGCGCGGGAGGAGATCGCCCGGCTCGAGGAGTTCAGGCTCACGCTGCTCGAGGAGCGGGCCGAGGCGAAGCTCGCGACCGGCGAGCACGCCGAGCTCGTGGCGGAGCTCGAGCCGCTCGTCCGCCACAACCCGCTCCGCGAGCGGCTGCGAGCGCAGCTGATGCTCGCCCTCTACCGCTCCGGCCAGCAGGCGCAAGCGCTCGAGGTGTACCGCGAAGGACGCGAGCGGCTCGTCGAGGAGCTCGGGATCGAGCCGAGCCCGCTCCTGCGCGGCGTCCACGCCTCGATCCTCCGCCAGGAGACGTTCGCGGTCGGGCGCGGCGCGATCCCCGAGGCCGAGCACTTCGACGAGGTCGCTGCCGCGCTGCTCGCCGGGCGGGTGACGGTCGTCGTCGGCTCGGAGGCGGAGCCGCTCGCGTCCGAGCTCGCCCGCCGCTTCGGCCTCGAGGAGACGACGCCCGAGCTCGCGCGGATCTCCCAGGCCGTCGCCGTGCTCAACGGCTCCGGTCCGCTCTACGACACGCTGCACAGCCTCGTCGAGAGCGACGGGGAGCCGACCGCCGTCCACCGCTTCCTCGCCGGCCTGCCGTCCCGCCTGCGCGACCGCGACACCCGCCAGCCGCTCCTCGTCACGACCGGCTACGAGCTCGCGCTCGAGCGGGCGCTCGAGGAACGGGACGAGACGTACGACACGATCTGCTACCTCGCGAGCGGCGAGATGCGCGGCAGCTTCTGCCACATCGCGCCCGGCGGCGCCGCGACCGTGATCGAGCGGCCGAACGCGTACACGCGCGAGCTCGACCTCGACGGCCGCACCGTCCTCCTCCACCTGCAGGGCCGCGTCGACCGCTCGACCGAGCGCGCCTGGGAGAGCTTCGCCGTCACCGAGGACGACTTCATCCACTACGGCGACATCGCGCGGCGGCTGCCCGTCGCGCTCGGCGCCCGTCTCCGCCGCACGCACCTCCTGCTGCTCGGCTACACGCTCTCCACCTGGACGCTGCGCGTCGTGCTCGAGCGGTTCTGGGGGAGCGAGCCGCTGCCGTACCGCTCGTGGTCGGTGCACGCCGGGCCGCAGCCGCTCGAGCGGGAGTTCTGGCGGCGCCGCGACGTCGAGGTCGTCGACATGGCGCCGGCCGCCTACGTCGCCGAGCTCGAAGCGGCGCTGGAGAAGGCCACGCGATGAGTGCCGTGCCCGACAGCCCGTACAAGGGCCTCGCCTCGTTCGAGGACTCCGCGCTCGACGCGCTCCTCTTCTTCGGGCGCGAGCGGGAGCGCGAGACCGTCGTCGCGAACGTTCTCGCCAGCCGGCTGACCGTCCTCTACGGGCCGAGCGGGGTCGGGAAGAGCTCGCTCGTCCGGGCGGGCGTCGCGCAGCGACTGCGCGATGCGAGCGGTGCTCCCGTCGTCGTCCACGACTCGTGGGCGGAGGATCCGGCCGGCGCGCTCGCCTCCTCGGTCGCCGCGGAGTGCGGCGAGCTCGGCGCGACGGCAGGCCTCGTCGACACGGTCGCGGCAGCCGCGCAGCGGAGCCGCGAGCTCCACCTCCTGCTCGACCAGTTCGAGGAGTACATGCTCTACCACGGTCTCGACGGGCCGCTCAGCTCGGCGCTGCCCGAGCTGCTGCGCCGGCCGGGCCTGCGCGTCAACGTCCTCATCTCGATCCGGGACGACGCGCTCGCGGAGCTCGACGAGTTTGCAGGGCGGATCCCGGAGCTGTTCGGGAACCTTCTCCGCCTCGACCGGCTCGGCCGCGAGGCCGGCCGGGACGCGATCGTCGGGCCGCTCGCCCGCTACAGCGAGCTGCGCGGCAAGCGGTTCACGGCCGAGGATGCGCTCGTCGAGGCAGTGCTCGACGAGGCGTCGACCCCTGCGGGCGTCGAGACGCCGTATCTCCAGCTCGTCCTCGAGCGCCTGTGGGCGCGCGAGCAGCTGGCCGGGTCGCGTGAGCTGCGGCTCGCGACGTTCCGCGAGATCGGCGGCGCGCGGGCCGTCGTCCGCGACCACGTCCAGGGCGCGCTCGACCGGCTGCCGGTCGAGGAGCAGGACGCCGCCGAGCGGGTCGTGCGGCAACTCGTCACCCCGTCGGGGCGGAAGCTCTCCCACGAGGCGCGCGACCTGGCGGAGTACGCGGATGTCGAGGACGCGCAGCTGCGCCGGCTGCTCGAGCGGCTGGGCCGCGAGCGGATCGTCCGCGGCGTCAACGGGACGCCCGGCGCGCCGACGCGCTACGAGATCTTCCACGACGTCCTCGGGCCTCCGATCCTCGCCTGGCAACACGACCACCAGCTGCGGCGCGAGCGGGAGCGAGCGCGCAACCAGCGCCGCCGCCTGCGGACGGTCATCGCCGCGACGCTCGCCGCGCTCGCCGTCGTCGCCGCGCTCGCCGTCTACGCGCTCGTGCAGCGCAGCGACGCACGGACGCAGGCCGGGCGGGCCCGCGGCCGCGAGCTCGCCGCCCGGGCGCTCGCGGAGATCCCGAGCAACCCGCAGGTCAGCGTCGAGCAGGCACTGCGCGCCGCCTCGCTCGCGCCGGGCTCGCAGACGGCGAGCGTCCTCCGCGCGAGCCTCCTGGCGATGCGCGAGACGCGGATCGTCCGGCTCGGCGGCGCGATCGTCGCGGACACCTTCGACCCCCAGCACGAGCTCCTGCTGCTCGGCAGCAGCGACGGCAAGCTCGGCCTCTACGACGGCGACGGACGACGCGTGACGAAAGAGCCGGACCAGCCGGGACTGACGACGGCCGTCTGGAGCCCGGACGGAACGCTGTTCGCGAGCGGGACGAAGGCCGGCGCCGTCTCGATCTGGACGCCGACGCGGAGCCTCCCCGTCCGCACCGTCCAGACCGGCTCGCCGGTCGTCGCCCTCGCGTTCGCGAAGACGACCCTCCTCGCGGCGAGCGGCCGGCACGTCCGGCTCATCCGGATCGGCGGCGGGACGAGGACGCTCACGTTCCCCGGCGGCGTCGTCGCCGCCGCGCTCGACCCGAACGGCCGCGTGTTCGCGGTCTCGTTCCGGCACGGCAAGGGAACGACCGCCGAGCTCGTCGACGCGCGCACCGGCAAGCGGATCCGGCGCCTTCCCGAAGGAGAGATCAAGTCGTTCGCCTTCAGCCCGAACGGCCGGCTGCTCGCGAGCGGCAGCTACGACCTCACCGCGCGCCTCTGGAACGCGCGCACCGGCAAGCTCCTCCATGTCCTCGTCCACCACGGCTACGTCCTCGACGAGAGCTTCTCGGCCGACGGCAAGTCGCTCGTCA
>DASRED010000010.1:0-3249 GCA_035652255.1 Gaiellaceae bacterium
CTCCGCGTCCACCAGTCGAACTTCCGCGTCGTCGGCTTCGAGGAGCGCCCGCGGCTCGAGGAGGTCGCCGAGATCGCGCGAAAGCACGGCCTCCCGCTCGTCGACGACCTCGGCTCCGGATCACTTAGCAACACCGTGTTACTTGGCGATTTCGAGCCGACCGCGCGGGAGTCGTTCGCGGGCGGCGCGGATCTCGTCTGCTTCTCCGGCGACAAGCTGCTCGGTGGGCCGCAGGCCGGGATCGTGCTCGGTCACGCCGAGCTCGTCGAGAAGCTGCGCCGACATCCGCTCCAGCGTGCGCTGCGCATCGACAAGCTCTCGCTCGCCGCCCTCGAGGGGACGCTGCTCCTCCACCTCGAGGCGCCGGAGCGGATCCCCGTCCTCCGCACGCTCGCGCAGGACGCGGCGACGATTCGCGCGCGCGCCGAGCGGCTCGCTGCGGCGACGGCCGGCGAGGTCGAGGAGACGGTCGGCCGCGTCGGCGGCGGCGCGCTGCCGCTCGCCGAGCTGCCGAGCTTCGCGTGCGCGCTCGAGGAGTCGCTGGCCGGACCGCTGCGGGCCGGCGAGCCGCCGCTCCTCGGCGTCGTCCGCGACGGCCGGCTGCTGCTCGACTGCCTGACGCTGACGGACGCGGAGGCCGAGCAGGCCGCCGCGCTCGTCGCCGCCGCGCGCGCATGACCGACGTCTGGGACGCGCTCCGCGGCGGGCTGCTGACGCGTGCGCTCGGGCTCGCCGCCGAGCACGGGATCGCACAAGCGCTCGCGGACGGGCCGCGCAGCGCCGACGAGCTCGCGGCCGGGAGCAGCGTCGATCCGGACGTCCTCCACCGCATCCTGCGCGCGCTCGCGAGCGACGGCATCTTCGCGGAGGTCGAGCCGCGCGTCTTCGCCAATACCGAGGCGTCGGAGACACTGCTCGAAGACGGCTGGAGCGCGTTCGCGCAGCTCTTCGGCGGCTCCTGGCTCGAGGCGGTCGCGGCGCTCGACCTGAGCGGCGAGGCGTCCTTCCCGCGCGTCCACGGGGACGAATTCTGGTCGTATCTCGCGAGCCATCCGGACGAGCGGGCGCTTTTCGACACGGCGATGGAGCAGGGCTGGGAGCGCCGCGTCGAGCGGCTCGACTCCGCCGGCTGGCGCGGCGCCGAGACGGTCGTCGACGTCGGCGGCGGCAACGGCACCCACCTCCGCGCGCTGCTCGAGCGGTATCCGGAGATGCGCGGCATCGTCTTCGACCTGCCGGAGACGGTGCGCGACGAGGCGAGCTTCCCCGAGCGGCTGACGTTCGTCGAGGGGAGCTTCTTCGAGAGCGTGCCGCGCGGCGACGTCCACGTCCTCTCGACGATCCTCCACGACTGGCCCGACGAGGACGCGCGCCGGATCCTCCAGACGATCCGCGCCTCCGCCGGCGACCGGCTCGTCCTCGTCGAGGCGGTCGTCGGGCCCGGCAACGAGCAGTCGGGGACGAAGTGGCTCGACCTCCTGATGCTCGTCGTCTCGGGCGGCCGCGAGCGGACGGAAGAGCAGTGGCGGGAGCTGCTCGCAAGCGCGGGCTGGGAGCCGGTCCGCTTCCGGGAGAACGGCGTGATCGAGGCGCGGCCGTGCCCCTGACGGTCGGCACGGCGGGCCACATCGACCACGGCAAGACGGCGCTCGTCGAGGCGCTCACGGGCAAGAACACCGACCGGCTGCCGGAGGAGCACGAGCGCGGCATCTCGATCGACCTCGGCTACGCGCCGCTCGAGCTCCTCGACGGGACGCAGCTCTCGGTCGTCGACGTCCCCGGCCACGAGCGCTTCGTCCGGACGATGGTCGCCGGCGCGAGCGGCATCGACCTCTTTCTCCTCGTCATCGACGCGGGCGAGGGCGCGCGCCCGCAGACGCGCGAGCACCTCGCGATCCTCCGCCTGCTCGGGATCGAGCTCGGCGTCGTGGCGCTGACGAAGGCGGATCTCGTCGACGAGGAGACGCTCGGGCTCGCGCGGCTCGAGGCGGAGGAGCTCGTGCCCGGCGCACCCGTCGTCGCGACGAGTGCGCGCACCGGCGCCGGCCTCGACGTGCTGCGCGCCGCACTCGCCGAAGTCGCCAGCCGGGTCGAGCGGCACACCGCGGAAGGACCGGCGCGACTCCACGTCGACCGCTCCTTCACGCTGCGCGGGATCGGCACGGTCGTCACCGGGACGCTGTGGTCGGGGGCGATCGGCGAGGGAGATGAGCTCCGCGTCGAGCCGCGCGGACGGGGCGTGCGCGTGCGGAGCGTCCAGGTGCACGACACGCCGGTCGCGCGGGCGGAGGCGGGCCAGCGCGTCGCCGTCTCGCTGCCCGGCGTCGAGCGGCAGGAGATCGCGCGCGGCGACGTCCTCGTCACGCCGGGCGCGTACCGGCCGAGCTTCCGCCTCGACGTCGAGCTCGACACGACGGAGGAGGTCCCGGCGCGCGTGCAGCTCCACCACGGCACCGCCGAGACCGTCGCCCGCGTCGCGCGGGCCGGCGACCGCTTCGCGCAGCTGCGGCTCTCGAAGCCGGTCGTCGCCGCCCGCGGCGACCGGGTCGTGCTGCGCGCCGGGACGACGGTCGGCGGGGGCGTCGTGCTCGATCCGGCGCCGCCGCGCCACGCCGACCTCGCGCGCTTCGAGGCGCTCGCGTGCGGCGAGACGTTCGTCCACGCGCCCGTGCTCGCGAACGGCGAGTGGACGTGGTCGGAGGAGTGGCTCGCGGAGCTCCGGGCCGAGCTCGAGCGGGGCATCGACGCCGCCGACCCGCTCGACCCCGGCGTCCCGGTGCCGAGCGCGGAGTGGACGAAGGCCGTCCTCCCGCAGCTCGGCCTCGAGCTGCGCGGCGCGAAGCTCTACCGGCCCGGCGCCGCGGCCGAGCTCGGCGACCGCGCCGAAGCAGCGGCCGGGGTGGAGGCCTCGCTCGGGCTCGAGCCCGTCCCCGTCGAGGACGCCGTTCTCGCCCGCTTCCTCGAGGAGCAGGGCCGGCTCGTCCGGCTCGGCGGCGGGCAAGCCGTCTCCGTGGACGCCTTCGAGCGAGCGCGCGCGATCCTCCGCGACGGCATCACGCTCGCCGAGTTCCGGGACGCGCTCGGCGTCGGCCGCAAGACCTCAGCTCTACCTCGAGCGCTTCGACGCGGACGGAGTGACGCGCCGGGTCGGCGACGGACGGGTGCTGCGGCGGCGATGATCCGCGCCTTCCTCTTCGACTTCGACGGGCTGATCCTCGACACCGAGCTCGCCTCGCGCGCCGGCTGGGA
>DASRED010000011.1:0-70465 GCA_035652255.1 Gaiellaceae bacterium
GGCGAGCTCGTCCTCCTCCCCACCTACACCGCGATGCTCGGGCTGCAGCGGATCCTGACGTCACGCGGTCTCGCGACGCCGTACTGGGAGCGATCGGGATGACCGCGATCCGGGTCGGCCACCTCTATCCGGACTACCTCAACGTCTACGCCGACCGCGGCAATATCGCCGTTCTCAACCGGCGCGCCGGCTGGCGAGGGCACGAGCTCGAGGTGACAGCGCTCGGAATCGGCGACGCCGTCCGTCCCGGCGAGCACGACCTCTACTACGTCGGCGGCGGACAGGATCGCGAGCAGCTCCTCGTCGCCGAGGATCTCGTCGGGAAGGCGGACGCGCTCCGCTCGGCGGTCGACGGCGGCGCGGCGATGCTCGCCGTGTGCGGCGGCTACCAGCTTCTCGGCCGCGGCTACCGCGGCTTCCACGGCGAGAACATGCCGGGCATCGGGCTGCTCCCGCTCGAGACGGTCGCGGGCGAGCGGCGCATGATCGGGGACGTCCTCCTCGAGTGCGAGCTCGAGCCCGGCGAGCGGCGGACGCTGGCCGGCTTCGAGAACCACGCCGGCCGGACGCGCCTCGACGCCGGCGCCGAGCCGCTCGGCCGCGTCCTTGCCGGCTTCGGCAACGACGGCGAGAGCGGCTACGAGGGCTGCCGCGCCGGCCGCGTCGTCGGCACGTACCTCCACGGGCCGCTTCTCCCGCGCAATCCCTGGCTCGCCGACTGGCTCCTCTCCCAGGCGCTCGCGCACCGCACCGGAGGAGAGCCGCAGCCGCTCGATCCGCTGCCCGACGAGCTCGAGCGGCAGGCGCACGAGGTCTCCGCGGAGCGCGCCCGCGAGCGCGGCGGCAAGTACTAGCTAGGAGCGCGCCGCTCTGACGACCTTCTCGACGACGACCTTGAGCGCCTCCGGGACCTCGCCGTTGCCGCGATAGCGCTGCCAGGCCTTCTGCGGCTTGCGGCCGCGACTGCTCGGCTTGACGCCGGAGACCGACTCGAAGTCGGGCGTGAGGACGACCGTCCGCCGGCTTCCCGCCACCTCCCGGATCTGGCGGTTGACGACGCGCTCGGACTCGACGGGCCGCTGGCCGCGTGGCGCGTCGCGGTCGTGGACGACGACGTATGGGACGTCGCACGCGTTGCAGATGCGTGCGAACAGCGGCATGTTCCCCTTGCCGCCGCACTCGAGCACGAGAATCCCCTCCTTGTCGGCGTCGACGCCGAGGGCGTCGAAGACGAGCGGGAAGATGAGCTTCTCCGTGCGCCCCTCGACGAGCACCGCGCACCGGGCGAGGAAGAGCTCGGCGCGATCGCTGTCGAACTCCGAGAGGGCACGGAACGTCTCCGCCTCCGCGAGGGGCTCGGGCTGGTGGAGCGACGTCCCGGCGGTCGGCGAGTGGCGGACGATCGCGAGCTCCTCGAGCCGGTCGACGCTGAGGAAGACCGGCGCGTGCGTCGAGTAGAGGATCTGGTTGCCCCGGTGGGCGAGCGCGCGGAGGATGCTGTACAGGTGCCGCTGCGCATGCGGGCTCAGGTAGAGCTCCGGTTCCTCGATGAGGAGGACGAAGTGGCGGAGGTTCGAGGCGAGCAGGCGCTCCATCCCCGCGACGAGCGCGAGCCCGCCGTCGGCGGCCGCCCAGTGGTGGTCGGCGAGCGGCGGCTGCAGGAGCTGGGCGACGTCCGCCGCGCCGCGGCCCGTCGCCGGCGCGGCGAGCGTCCGGGAGCGGAGATTGGCCGGCAGGAAGAGCACGGGCGGCGCGCCGGCCCGGTTGAGGTTGAGCGTGTCCGGCGGCCGGGCGTCGAGGAAGATCGTCCCCTTGGCGATGTCCGCCTCCAGGTGGATGCGCCCGCCGCCGCCTTCGCGGGCGACGTCGTCGATCGTCGGCGGCGGCGCCGCCGCTTCCAGCAGCGTCCAGATCGCCGTGAGCACCGTCGACTTGCCGCTCGAGGCCTCTCCCACGAGCGCGCAGACCGACCCCGGGAAGAACTCGAGCTCGCGCGCGGCGCGGTAGCCCTGGATGGAGACGCGGCGGAGGGGCGCGTTCACGGCGCCCAGAGCGCGCCGAGGTAGACGGCCGGGTCACCCGGCTGCCAGCGCCGGAGAAACCGCTGCAGCGGCGGGTGGACGACGACGTCGTCGAGCTCGGCGGGATCGAACAGCCGGTGACCGCGCACCGCAGCGTCGGTCGAGGTGACGCGCTCGAGGGAGCGTCCCGAGAGGTCGGCCGCGAAGATGATGTGGACGACGTGCCGCGCGCTGAACGAGAACTTCGGCGCGATCGAGTCGACGACGGCGACGGGGCCCTCGAACGTCAGGTCCTCCCCCACGCCGACCTCCTCCTCGAGCTCCCGCCGCAGCGCCTGCACGAGGCTCTCGCCGCTGTTGACGCCGCCGCCCGGCAGCAGCCAGTACTCACCGCGACCGGCCTTCTCGTGGCGGCAGAGCATGACCCGCCCTTCCCAGCGGAGAATCGCGGAGACGCGGATGCGCGGCTCGAGAGGCATCAGTGTGCCGAGCTGCCGAAGCCTCGCTCGCCGCGCTCGGTCTCGGGCAGGACGTCGACGTCGACCGGTCGGGGAGTCGCGACGGGGACGACGACGAGCTGCGCGATCCGCATGCCGGGCTCGACGACGAACGTCTCCTCGCGGTCGGTGTTGAGGAGCACGACCTTGAGCTCGCCGCGATAGCCGGAGTCGACGAGGCCGGGCGAGTTGACGACAGCGATGCCGTGCTTCGCCGCGAGACCCGAGCGTGGCTGGACGAAGCCGGCGTGACCGTCCGGGATCGCGACTGCGAGCCCGGTGCCGACGACGGCGCGCGCGCCGGGCGCGAGCTCGACACGCTCCGCCGCGGCGAGGTCGAGACCGGCGTCCCCGTCGTAGGCGCGCTCGGGCAGCGTCGCCCCCGCGTCGAGGCGCTTGAAGGGGAGCTCCGTCACCCGTGCTTCCGCTTCTTCGCCGGTGCGGAGTCGGCGACGAGGAAGGGCGCGTAGCGCGCGAGCTGGTTGTGCGGCAGGCGGGCGAGGACGAGCACTCCGTCCGGCGTGTCCTCCCGCTCCTCGATCGGCGCGCCGAGCGCGTAGAGCTCGTTGAGGCGGGCGCCCTCGTCGAACGGGAGCAGGAGCCGGACGAGCTCGAACCGCTCGGCGAACCGCCCGGCGATCCGCGCCCGCAGCTCCTCGAGGCCCGCGCCCGTCAGGGCGGAGATCTGCAGCGCCTGCGGATAGCGGTTGGCGAGGCGCCGCCGGCCGAGCGCGTCGACCGCGTCGATCTTGTTGAGGACGAGCTCGCGCGGCAGGTCGTCGGCGTCGATCTGGTGGAGGACGGAGTCGACGGCGGCGATCTGCTCGATGAGCCGCTCTTCCGAGGCTGAGGCGTCGACGACGTGGAGCACGAGATCCGCGACGAGGGTCTCCTCGAGCGTCGCCGCGAAACCTTCGACGAGCTGGTGCGGCAGGCGGCGGACGAAGCCGACCGTGTCGGTGACGAGGTAGCGGCGTCCCTCGTGCTCGAAGCCGCGCGTCGTCGGGTCGAGGGTCTCGAACAGCCGGTCGCGGACGGACACGCCGGCGTCGGTGAGCGCGTTGAGGAGCGTCGACTTGCCCGCGTTCGTGTAGCCCGCGAGCGCGACGGTGGGTGTCTCGCTGCGGCGCCGCTCCTTGCGGCGGACGTCGCGCTGGCGGCTGAGGCTCTTGAGCCGGTTGCGGAGGATCGTGATGCGGCGGCGCGCGAGCCGCCGGTCGGTCTCGAGCTGGGACTCGCCGGGGCCGCGTGTCCCGACGCCGGCGCCGAGCCCGCCGGTGCCGCCGCCGAGGCGCTCGAGGTGCTGCCACATCCCGCGCATCCGCGGCAGGTTGTATTCGAGCTGCGCGAGCTCGACCTGGAGCTTCCCCTCGGCGCTCACGGCGTGCTGGGCGAAGATGTCGAGGATCAGCTGCGTCCGGTCGACGACGCGCGCCTGGAGCGCGTTCTCGAGCGCCCGCTGCTGGACGGGGCTGAGCTCGTCGTCGACGACGAGCACCTCCGCCGAGCTCTCTCCGTACGCGTGCTTGAGCTCCTCGAGCTTCCCCTTCCCGACGTACGTGCGCGGGTCGGGACGGCTGCGATGCTGGACGACCTGGCCGACCGGCTCGACGAGCGCGGTGCGGGAGAGCTCCTCGAGCTCGGCGAGCTCGTCCTCGGCGTCGACGCCGGGAGCGAGCACGGCGAGGACGAGCCCACGCTCGGGCTCGGACGCCGACGAGCGATCGGGCTGTGGCACCGTCATCCGCGCGTCATTATGACCTCTGCTGTGCCGTCTTCCGACCTCGCCGCCCGCACGCTCGAGCTCGTCGACGTCCGCTCGGAGAGCCGCGCGGAGGCCGAGGCAATGGCGTTCGTGCGGGGTCTTCTCCCGGGCGAACCGCTCTACGACGACGGCGAGGCGATCGTCTGGGGGAACGCGACAGCCCCGGTCGTGCTCGCCGGTCACCTCGACACGGTGCCGGCGCAGGGCAACCTGCCGGGCCGGATCGACGGCGACGCGGTGCACGGGCTCGGCGCAAGCGACATGAAGGGCGGCGTCGCCGTGATGCTCGAGCTGGCGCGCGCGGGAGCCGAGGCGCGGTTCGTCTTCTTCACACGGGAGGAGGTGGCGCTCGAGGAGAGCCCGCTTCCCGCCGTGTTCGCGAGCGGAGCGCTCGACGGCGCCCGGTTCGCGGTCGTGCTCGAGCCGACGGATTGCGCTCTCCACGCCGGCTGCCTCGGCAACCTGAACGCGCGGGTCGACTTCCACGGCGAGAGCGCGCACTCGGCGCGGCCGTGGACAGGGAGGAACGCGATCCACGAGCTCGTGGCAGGGCTCGCTCCGCTCGCTGCGCTCGAGCCCGTCGACGTCGAGCTCGACGGTCTCGTCTACCGCGAGGTCGTGAGTGCGGTGCGTGTGGAGGGTGGCATCGCGCCGAACGTCGTGCCGGGTCTCGCCTCCGCCGAGCTCAACTTCCGCTACGCGCCGGGACGGACGCCAGTCGAAGCGGAGACGCGACTGCGGGAGCTCGTCCCGGCCGGGGAGCTCCACGTCCTCCACAACTCCCCCGCCGCGCCGCCGGCTCTCTCGAACCCCCTCGCGGAGCGGCTGCGCGACCTCGTGCCGGAGGTCGCGCCGAAGCAGGCTTGGACGCCGGTCGCCCAGTTCGCCGAGCAGGGCATCGACGCGATCAACTACGGGCCGGGCGCGACGGCGTACGCGCACAAGGTCGACGAGCTGGTGCCGGTCGCGAATCTGCACACGGCGTACGACGTGCTGGCTAGGTTCCTCTCGTGATCAATCCGGTTCTGGCGGAGATGGCGACGTATCCGTTCGTGCGGCTCGAGGAGGAGAAGCGCCGGCTACTCGCGGCGGGCGTCGAGGTGATCGACTTCGGCAAGGGCGATCCGAACGAGCCGACCGATCCGATGATCCGGGAGGCGCTCGTGGCGGCGCTGCCCGAGCGCGCGCCGTATCCGCTCGCGCAGGGACTGCCTGAGCTGCGGGTGGCGGCGGCGGGCTGGCTCGAGCGGCGCTTCGGCGTCTCCGTCGACCCCGACCGCGAGATCGTCCCGACCTACGGCTCGAAGGAGGCGATCTTCTCCCTGGCGCAGGTCTTGAATGCGGACGGGCACGTCGTCGTCTTCGGGGAGCCGGCGTATCCGGTCTACGAGCGAGGCGCCTTGTTCGCCGGCGCGGAGGTTCGGACGCTGCCGCTGCGCCGGGAGAACGGCTTCCTCCCTGACCTGGCGGAGCTGGACGACGACGCGGCGCTTGTCTGGGTCAACTACCCGCACAACCCGACGGGCGCTGTCGCGCCGCGCGAGTTCTACGACGAGCTCGCGGCGGCTGCGGAGCGGCACGATTTCGTCATCGCCTCGGACGAGGCGTACACCGAGCTCTGGTTCGACGAGCCGCCGCCGTCGGCTTTGCAGGCCGGCGACCGCTCGCGAATCGTCGCCTTCCACACGCTGAGCAAGCGCTCGTCGATGACGGGCTATCGCTCCGGGTTCGTCGCCGGGCCGGCGGAGATCGTTGCGGCACTGAAGGCGTACCGGCCGACGGTCGGCACCGCCCCGCAGGAGTTCGTGCAGCGGGCCTCGGTCGCAGCGTGGGACGACGAGCGGCACGTCGAGGAGACACGTGCGCGCTACCGCGCCAAGCGCGACGTCCTAATCCCCGCGATCGAGGCCAGAGGCTGGGAGATCGTCGCGAGCGAGGCGACGATGTACCTCTGGGTCGTCGGCCCCGATCCGGACGTCCTCCTCGACCGTGGCGTGATCGTCTCGCCGGGAGCGATGTTCGGGCCGAGCGGCGAGGGGTACGTCCGCTTCGCGCTCGTGCCGACCCTCGAGGAGTGCGAGCGCGCCGCCGAGATCATCCTGGGGCTCCCGTGAACGTCGACGAGACGATCGCGGCGCTCGACCGCGGCGAGCTACGCGTCGCCGAGAAGCTCGATGGCGAGTGGCGGGTGAACGAGGAGGCGAAGGCGGCGATCCTCGAGTACTTCCGCGTCCGGAAGCTCGAGCCGATGGAGGTCGGCCCCTTCGAGTACCTCGACAAGATCCCGCTCAAGCACGACCACGCCGCGGCGGGCGTCCGCGTCGTACCGCCGGCGACGGCGCGCTACGGCTCGTTCCTCTCCCCCGGCGTCATCCTCATGCCGAGCTACGTGAACATCGGCGCCTGGGTCGGGCCGAACACGATGGTCGACACGTGGGCGACCGTCGGCTCGTGCGCGCAGATCGGCGCCGACGTCCACCTCGCGGGCGGCGTCGGGATCGGCGGCGTGCTCGAGCCGGTCAATGCGCGGCCGGTGATCGTCGAGGACGGTGCGTTCATCGGCTCGCGCTGCGTGCTCACCGAGGGCTGCATCGTCGGGGAGCAGGCGATCCTCGGCGCGGGAGTCGTGATCACGGCCTCCGTCCCAATCATCGATGTGACCGGGGCCGAGCCGGTCGAGCATCGTGGCGTCGTGCCCCCGCGTGCGGTCGTCATACCGGGCGTCCGCGAGCGGGAGTTCCCGGCGGGGACGTACGGCCTGCCAACTCCTCTGATCGTCGGCTGGCGCGACGAGTCGCACGACCGCATGTCGCTCAACGACGTGCTCCGCGCGTTCGAGATCGGCTCCTGACCCCGCGACCCCGGACCCCGCACCCCCGCCCTAAGGGTGGGGCCGCGGTCCCTCCGCCCTCGGCGTCGACGCTATCGCGGAACCTGTGACGCCGTGGTCGAGGCTCAGTGGCGACTCTCCGGCAATTCGTCGAGTGGCTCGGCCGGGCCGGTGAGCCACGCGCGGTCGGCTTCGAGCCGAACGCGGAGGTCACCGCCCGGGAAATGGACGACGACCTCTCCGTCGCCGTGTGTCGCCGCCGCGACGGCGACCGCGCTCGTGCCGGAGGCCTGCGTCTCCCCCACGCCGCGTTCCCAGACGCGTGCCGTCACCTCACCGGGACTGTCGATCCGCGCCACCTGGACGTTCGTGCGGTCGGGGAAGCGCGCGTGCGTCTCGAGGAGCGGACCGAGCTCTGCGATCCGATCCGGGTCTCCGAGG
Source organism: Gaiellaceae bacterium (assembly GCA_035652255.1). Lineage (GTDB taxonomy): Bacteria > Actinomycetota > Thermoleophilia > Gaiellales > Gaiellaceae > Palsa-739. The sequence goes on from DASRED010000011.1 coordinate 7,555, forward strand.
ACGACTGCATGGGGATTGCCGACCGAGACGGGCGTCACCTCCACTCCGGCGACGACTTCGGGAGCCGACACGTCCACGGGACCGAGCTCGGACTCGTACAGCCCGTCCCCAACGCTCCGCACCTCGGTGTCGCGCTCACCGACGTGAACGCGCGCGCACGACGAGCCCGTCGCGCGCATGAGCCACGCGGCCGCAATCCGAGTCCCGTTGCCGGACATCTCGGCGTGGGAGCCGTCGGGATTGAGGATCCCGATCGTCACGTCGTCGCCATCGACGGCGAGAACTTCGACCACGCCGTCCGTGCCCTCGGCGTCGGCCGCACGGGCCGGGCCGTCATGGACGAGGTAGACGTTCCCGTGCGCGTGCCAGCGTGACGATCTCAAGAGCGGTCTCCTCCGGCGGCCGGTCGGCAGCGACCATAACCAGCCCTCCGAGCCTGCGCATCCACTTCCGCTGGTAGGCCGCGTACCGGCGCGTGCGCGCGGCGAGCGCCTCGATCGCTTCCTCCCGCGGCAGCGTCGACACCTCGTCGAGCCCGATCACCTTGCGCGCCGTCGCTGAGAGCCCGCCGGCGAGCGCCGCGCGGGCCTCGTCTTCGACGCCGGAGTCGAACATCCGCCGCGTCCGCTCGAGGATGCGGCGGTCGAGCTCGTCCTTCGGCACGTCGAGCCCGACGACGAGCGTTGGATGACGCCAGCCGCCGGCGAAGAGCCGATCCTCCCGCGGGACGAGCGACGCGCCCGCCGCGGCGAGCTCGAGGGCGCGGACGACACGGCGGCGGTCGTTCGGGTGTACGCGCTCGGCCGCGGCGGGATCGAGCTCGCGCAGGTGCGCGTGCGCAGCATCCGCACCCGACGACTCGTAGAGCTCGGTCCAGCGTTCCCGGTCGCCGCTCGTCGCGGGCGGAGGCAGCTCGAGTTGCGCGAGCGCGGCGCGGAAGTAGAGCCCTGTTCCTCCCACGACGAGCGCCGTCCGCCCGGCAGCGAGGATCTCGTCGACCGCCGCGTGGGCCAGCGCTGCGTACTCCCCGACCGACGCCTCATGGGTCAGCGGCCACATCCCGACGAGCCGCTCGGGGTGTGGCGAGCGGTTCGTGAGGATCGGAAGCCCCGCGTAGACCTGCATCGCGTCGGCGGAGACGACCTCGGCCGTGACGAGCTCGGCCACGGCTGCGGCGACGTCGGACTTGCCGCTCGCGGTCGGGCCGAAGATCCCGACGACGAGCACTGATCAGGCGGTGGCGAAAGCGAGCCGCGCGCCAGCCAGCGTCGTCGACGTCGCACTCTCGATGCGCACGGGGACGAGCTCCCCCGGCTCGGCGTCGCCGGCGAAGTTCACCGTCGTATTGCGGCGCGTGCGCCCGCGGAGAACATCCGGCTCGGTGCGGCTCGGCCCTTCGACGAGCACCTCCTCGACGAGCCCGACACGCGCGGCGTTCCCCTCGGCCGCGACGCGCTGCACGACCTCGACGAGCCGCTCGATCCGCTCCCGCTTGACGTCATCCGGCACCTGCTCCTCCATGGCGGCGGCCTCGGTGCCGGCGCGCGGCGAGTAGACGAAGGTGTAGGCGCCGTCGAAGGCGACCTCCTCGACGACCGCGAGCGTCTCCGCGAAGTCCGACTCCGTCTCGCCCGGGAAGCCGACGATGATGTCGGTCGTGAGCGCGAGGTCCGGGATCGCCCCGCGCAGCTCGCCCACGAGCTTCAGGTAGCGCTCGCGGGAATACGTCCGCCGCATCGCCTTGAGGACGCGCGTCGAGCCTGACTGGAGCGGCAGGTGTGCGTGCTCGCAGACCGCCGGACACTCGGCCATCGCCGCGATCACGTCGCGACGGAAATCCTTCGGATGCGGGCTCGTGAAACGGATCCGGTCGACCCCGTCGACCGCGTCGACCGCCCGCAGGAGCTCGGCGAAGCTCGAGCCGACGTCACGGCCGTACGAGTTGACGTTCTGGCCGAGGAGCGTCACCTCACGCACGCCGTCCCGTGCCAGCTGCTCGACCTCGGCGAGGATCTCGCCCGGCCGGCGCGAGATCTCCCGGCCGCGCACGGCGGGGACGATGCAGTAGGAGCAGACCGAGTTGCAGCCCATCGAGACCTGCACCCACGCCTGGAATCGCCGTTCCCGCAGCATCGGCAACGTCGCGGCGAATGTCCGTTCCTCACCGGTCCCGAAGCTGCCCCGCGCGACACCGTCGCCGCCGGCGCCGAGCCAGTCGCCGAGATGGGAGATCGTGCCCGGGCCGAACGCGACATCGACGGCGGGGTAGAGGGAGAAGAGCCGCTCCCGCTGCGCCTCCGCGTAGCAGCCGCCGACCGCGATGACGGTGCCCGGCCGCTCCCGCTTCGCTCTCGCCGCGTTGCCCATGTGCGCCGCGAAGCGCGTGTCCGGCTTCTCGCGGATCGTGCACGTGTTGAGGACGATCACGTCCGCCTCGTCCTGCGCCGGCGCCTCGCCGAGCCCGAGCTCCTCGAGCAGGCCCTTGATCCGCTCGGAGTCGTGGGCGTTCATCTGGCAGCCGAACGTCGTTACGTGGTAGCGCTTCACGGCGCGTAGGGTAGCCCGGCCGCCTAGGCCGCCTGGATCGGCGAGTCTGCGGCCGGCTGGGGCTGGCCGGACGTGTGGTTCTTCGCGACCTCGACGGCGCGGCTCTCCCGGATCACGGTCACCTTGACCTGGCCCGGGTACTCGAGCCGGTCCTCGATCTCGCGCGCGATCTCGTGCGCGAGGAGGGCCGCCTCGTCGTCGTCGACCTCGCCGGGGCTGACGATGACGCGGATCTCGCGGCCCGCCTGGAGGGCGTAGACCTTCTCCACGCCGGGCTTCGACGCTGCGAGCTCCTCGAGCGCCGCGAGCCGCTTGATGTAGTGCTCGAGGCTCTCGCCGCGCGCGCCGGGCCGGCTCGCCGATGCCGCGTCGGCGGCGATCAGCAGCACCGCCTCGACCGTCTGCGGCTGCACTTCGTAGTGGTGCGCCTCGACCGCATGGACGACGCCCTGAGACTCGCCGTAGCGGCGCGCGAGCTGCGCGGAGATGCCCGCGTGCGAACCCTCCACCTCGTGGGTCATCGCCTTGCCGATGTCGTGGAGCATCGCGGCGCGCTTCGCCGTCTGGACGCTCGCGCCGAGCTCTGTCGCCATGATCCCGGCGAGGTGAACGACCTCGAGCGTGTGCTTGAGGACGTTCTGGCCGTAGCTCGTCCGGTAGCGGAGCCGGCCGAGCACAGCGACCAGCTCCTCGTGGAACGGCCCGCAGTTCGCCTCGAAGACCGCCTGCTCGCCCGCCTGGCGGACGAGCTCCTCGACCTCGGCCTTCGACTCGTAGTACGTCTCCTCGATCCGGGCGGGATGGATTCGGCCGTCCTCGATCAGGCGCGTCAGCGTGACGCGCGCGATCTCGCGTCGCAGCCCGTCGAACGAGGAGAGGACGACGGCGTGTGGCGTGTCGTCGACGATGAAGTCGACGCCTGTCAGATGCTCGAGCGCGCGGATGTTGCGTCCTTCGCGGCCGATGATTCGGCCCTTCATGTCGTCGGAGGGGAGCTCGACGACGGTGACCGTCGTTTCCGCCGCGTGACTGGCCGCGACGCGCTGCAGCGCGTCGGCCACGAGATTCCGGGCGCGTCGCTTCGACTCCGCGCGCGCCTCGTCCTCCAGCATCCGGACGCGGCGCGCGAGCTCGTGCCGCGCTTGCGCCTCGCCCCGTTCGAGGACGTGCGCCCGCGCCTCGGCCTCCGTCATGCCGGCGACCCGCTCGAGGCCGTCGATCGCGTCGGCGTGCGCCTTCTTCACCGTCTCCTGGAGCCCGCGGAGATGTGCCTCCCGGTCGGCAAGTCCTTGGTTGCGGCGCTCGAGCTCGACGAGCCTCTGCTCAACCTCGAGCTCCTTCGCGAGGACGCGCTCCTCGATCTGGAGGACTTGCTGTCGCCGGTCGGCGAGCTCGGTGTCGATCTCGCCGCGCAACGTGACGGCCTGCTCGCGCGCATCCACCTCCGCCTCGCGCCTCGCCGCGTCGGCTTCCCGTCTCGCGTCCTCGAGGAGCTGGTCGCGAATCCTCCGCGCCTTGCTCACTCCGGTTGTGCCGAAGACGGAGACGGCGAGCAGCACGAGACCGGCGCCGACCGCGATTCCGATGGCGATTCCGATCCCAAGCACGGCGGCTCCCTCGTCGGTGACAGCCGCGCGAACGCGGCACGTCCCAGCCAGCGCCGAGCCCGCTCGACGGTCTTCCGGAAGCCGCTCTCCGGCAGGCCTCAGCCTGCGCGAAGTCCGTGCGCTAGCTCGTGCGAGTCCTCCGGGCTCTCGGGGTCTGGATTCGGGTCACGTGCGAGGCGGTTTCGGAAAAACGGTGTTTGCAGGCAAAACGTCCGGTGGAACTTGACGCGATCGTAGCGCGGCTCATCCCTCCTGTGCAACAGACGGCGCAAGCTCCTCGAGCGTGTCCCGCGAGAAGCCGCGGGCGGCGAGCCGGCGGAGGACGGCGGGCGCGGCGCCGTGCGACTCGAGGAGGCGGCGGGCACGTTCGGGCTCGGGCTCGAGCGCCTCGACGGCAGCGGTCACGACGTCGGCGTCGATCCGCCGGCGCCGGAGATCGGAGCGAATCGCGAGGTCGCCGTAGCCCCGGCGTACGAGCTCGGCCGCCCGGGATTCCGCGACGCGGGAGTCGTCGACCAGGCCCGAGGAGACGAGCGAGGCGAGCGCCTCGTCACGGGCCGATGTGGGAACGCCGGCCCGCTCGAGGCGCGCCTCGAGCTCGCCGCGGGAGCGATCGCGCGAGGAGAGAGCGCGCGCGGCCCGCGCGAGCGCCTTCTCCCGCCGCAGCTCCTGCGCCAGGCGTCGGGCCGTTTCGCGGTCGAGAGGCCGGCCGATGCGGAGCTCCGCCCGGACGACCACGCCGGCCGGAAGGGACCGCCAGGCTGCTCCGTCGAGAGCGACCTCGACCTTGCCCCGCCCGCGGTCCCTCAGGCCGGTGACGGTTCGGGTCACGCCTCCGCTTCGGCCGCCGCGAGCGTCTCTGCCGCCACTTCGGCCTTGCCGTTCGTCGCGCCGGTCGCCTCCTGCTCGGAGACGGGCAGGAGCCGCGCCGACACGACCTGCTCCGGTCCGAGCTCGGCCTGGATCTGCTGGAGGATCTGTTGCGTCACGTCGGGGTGCTCACGGAGGAACGCCGTCGCGTTGACGCGGCCCTGGCCGAGCCGCTCGTCGCCGAAGCTGAAGTACGAGCCGGACTTCTGGACGACCTTCCGCTCGATGCCCGTGTCGAGGACCGTGCCCTCCCAGGAGATGCCGGAGCCGTAGATGATGTCGAACTCCGCCTGCTTGAACGGCGGCGCGACCTTGTTCTTCACGACCTTGACGCGGACGCGGTTGCCGTAGGCCTCGGCGCCCTCCTTGAGCGTCTCGATGCGCCGGATGTCGAGGCGGACCGACGAGTAGAACTTCAGGGCGCGGCCTCCCGGCGTCGTCTCGGGGCTCCCGAACATGACCCCGATCTTCTCGCGCAGCTGGTTCGTGAAGAGGCAGATCGTGTCGGTGCGGTTGAGCGTGCCGGCGAGCTTGCGCAGCGCCTGGCTCATGAGCCGCGCCTGCAGGCCGACGTGGCTGTCGCCCATCTCGCCTTCGATCTCGGCCTTCGGCGTCAGCGCCGCCACCGAGTCCACGGCGACGACGTCGAGCGCGCCGGAGCGGATCAGGAGCTCGCAGATCTCGAGCGCTTGCTCGCCCGTGTCGGGCTGCGAGACGAGGAGGTTGTCGATGTCGACGCCGATCCGCTTCGCGTAGGCGGGATCCATCGCGTGCTCGGCGTCGATGAAGGCGCAGATGCCGCCGCGGCGCTGCGCCTCGGCGATGACGTGGTAGACGAGCGTCGTCTTGCCCGAGGATTCCGGGCCGAAGATCTCGACGACGCGGCCGCGCGGCAGTCCGCCGATGCCGAGCGCGAGGTCGAGCGCGAGGGAGCCGGTCGAGACCGCGCCCACGGATACGGCCGCGTGGTCGTTCATCTTCATCACCGAGCCCTTGCCGAACTGGCGCTCGATCTGGCCGAGCGCTACGTCGAGTGCTTCCTGCCTGTCCACCTATTCGCCTCCTCCACTCACTTCCAGGGCCACCGATGCGAGGACGCGGTACTCCGCGCCCCCGGGTCGAAGCCGTGACAGATAAGCAGCCGCGTCGGACGGAACGAACGTTCGACCCGGCGGATCCTCCGGCTGCAGCCTCGGACGCTCGCGCCAGCGCGCCACGGTGAGGTGCGGCAGCCAGGCACGGGCCTCCCGCTCGTAGACGCCGAGCCGTTCCAGACGCTCCTGCACGTCGTTCGCGAGCGCCGTCGCGGCCCCGCGCTCGTCCTCGAGCACGAGCATCCCCACGCTCCGTGTCTCGCGGTAGCGCACGGGTGTGAGCCCGATCGCGCCGGCTCGCGAGACTGCCTCGCGCAGCGCGGCGACGATCGCGTCCACCTCGCCCACAGGGCGGCGGCCGAGAAAGGCGAGCGTGACGTGGAGCTGCTCACGGCCGAGCAGCCGGACGCCGTGGAGCTCGTCGCGTTGCCAGCGCTCGACGTCGTCGAGCGCGTCCTCGGGCAGGCGGAGAGCGATGAAGAGCCGCAACCGGTCATCGCCGCCCACGCTAGACGCCGACCCCGTACGGCTTCGTCAAGGGTTCGTGTCGTCTTCCAGGAGACTGCGGACGAGGTGGAGCGCCGTGACCGTGGCCCTGGCGCGGATCTGCTCACGCTCTCCGGGGATGTCGAGCTGCCGGGCTCGCGCGCCCCCCGGCCCGCTCACGTGGATGTGGACGCGGCCGACCGGCTTCCCCTCCGTGCCGCCCCCCGGCCCCGCGACTCCCGTCACGGCGACCGCGATGTCCGCGTCGAGGCGGCGCCGCGCGCCCTCCGCCATCGCCTCCGCAGTCTCCGCCGAGACCGCACCGTGCTCGGCGAGGAGCTCCTCCGGCACGTCGAGGGCGGACGTCTTCACCTCGTTCGCGTACGCGACGACGCCGCCGGCGAAGCTCTCGCTCGAGCCGGGGATGTCGGTCAGCCGCGCCGCGATGAGCCCACCGGTGCACGACTCGGCGGTCGCGACCATCAGTCCGCGCGCGCGCGCCAGCGAGAGGACGTGATCCTCCACCCGCCGCTCGTCGCGCGCGAAGAGCCACTTCGAGAGCTGCTCGACGAGCGCGCCTTCGAGCTCGTCCGCCCGCTCGTCCGCGCCTGGCTCGACCACGAGGTCGACGTGGATCTCGAAGTCACGCGCACAGATCGTCGCCTCGACGCCGCCACCGTCTCCGCCCGCCTCTGCGAGCACGCGCGCGACCGCCGACTCGCTCACTCCGAACAGCCGCAACACCCGCCGGCCGGGCGGCCTCGTGCGCGCGAGGAGCTTCTCCATCGCCTCGCTCGCGACGGCTTTCGGCCAGAGACGCTGCAACTCCGAGGGCGGGCCTGGGAGGACGACGACGACGCAGCCCGTCGGCGCGCGGAGGACGAGCCCCGGCGCCGTGCCGGCGAGCCCGATCGAGACCGCGCCGTCCGGACGGGTCGCCTGCTTCGTGACGCCGGGAGCGAAGTCCGCGTAGGGCCGCTTGAGGCGCTCGGCGACGGTGCGCGAGATCGCCTCGATCTCCGCCTCGAGCTCCGGGTCGACGACGAGATCGAGGCCCGCCGCGCGGGCGAGCAGCTCGACCGTGCGATCGTCGTGGGTCGGTCCGAGGCCGCCGGAGACGAGACACGCGTCGGCGTCCAGTCCCTCGCGGAGGACCGTCTCTAGCTCGGCGGGGTTGTCGCCGACGATCGTGATCCGTGCGGGCTCGAGCCCGTGGCGCAGCGCCTCCGCCGCGAGGAACGGGCCGTTCCGGTCCGTGCGCTCGCCGCGGACGAGCTCGCTACCGGTGACGACGATCGCGGCCCGCGGGCGAGTCAACCGAGCTGTGTCGTCCGCTGCGGCGTGACGAGGACGCGCAGATTGTGCACCGCAGGCAGCGAGACGGCACGGCCGCCGAGCGTCACCTTCGCTCCCGCCGGCTTGCGCAGCGCGAGGTAGAAGTGCGTGCCGAGAACTCGCTCGACGTCCCCCGCCGAGAGCGTCCCCTGGAACGCGAGCGCGCCCGCGACGCCGTCGCGGCGGATCACGACGTACGTGCCGCTGCCGATACCGCGCACGACGAGCTCGCTCCGGTTCGTCTGCTTCCTGTCGAGCGCCGGGACGTTCGTCGTCGCGCCGCCGTACTGCCACGCGGCGAAGACGAGGGCCGTGAGGATCGCGATGCCGACGAGCGCGAGGAGGACTGCGCGACGCTCGATCGTCCGCTCTCTCCGCGTGCGGCGCGGTCGAGACCGCGGGGCCGGCTCGTCCGACCAGTAGTCCGTCAGGTGGAAGCGCGATGCGTACTCGTCGACGTAGATCTCGCCGTCGAGGCCGAGGTAGTCGGCGTACGAGCGCAGGAAGCCGCGCACGTAGGCGTCGCCGGGGAGCGAGTCGAAGTCCTCCTCCTCGAGCGCCCGGATGTACTTCGCGCGGATCTTCGTCGCGAGCTCGATCTCGGGGTAGCCGAGCCCTTGGCGCTCGCGCGCCGACCTCAGGCTGTGGCCGATCTCGAACACGGGCTCAGTGTTCCAGGCGGAGCAGCAACTCGTAAAGGCCGACGGCGATCGACGACGAGAGCGTGAAGCAGATGCCGGTGACGGCGAGGACGCGGCCGAGCCGGACGAGGCGTGCGCCTCCCGCCTGGTCGAGCGTTCGCGCCATGACGCCGCGCGCGCCGCGTTCGAACATCAGCGCGGCGACGGCCGCGAGCGCGGCGACCGGGATTGCCCAGACCGCGTCGAGGAGGGCGGCGCCGGGGATCTTCCGCGTCAGCTCGATCGCGACCGGGAGGATCGCGGCGGCGACGAGGCCACAGACGGCGGCGAGCCAAGCCCGCGGATTCGACCGCCGGGGCTGCGCGTAGGTCTGGATCCGTACGGCCAACTCAGTGATCCATTGTAGGGGGCCGGAGGACGGCGAACTGATCCGTGATCTCGAGCGCGGGGCTCCGGAAGCGGTAGATCGCAGCCGGGCGCCCGCCGCCGCTGCCGTAGTGGCGCCGCTCGCCCGTGTCGTCGAGCAGACGGCGGCGCAGCAGAACGCGTTGGAGGTTCGTCGCGCTCACGGGGTGCCCGAGCGCCGCTGCGTAGAGGTCGCGCAGCTCGGCGAGCGTGAACCGCGGCGGCGCGAGTGCGAAGCCGAGGTTCGTGTACGAGAGCTTGCCGCGCAGCCGCTCGCGCGCCGCGAGGAGGATCGCCTCGTGATCGTAGGCGAGCTCGGGCAGGCCGTCGACCGGATGCCAGAACGTGTCCTCCGGCACCTTCGGATCGATCCCGGCCGGGACGAGGCCGAGATACGCCGTCGCGAGCTCCCGCCGCGCCGGGTTCCGATCCGGCTCGCTCAGCGTCTCGAGCTGCTCGAGGTGCGACAGGTCCCGGACGTCGACCTTGGCCGCCAGGTGCCGGCGCACGGACTCCTCGAGCGTCTCGTCGGGAGCGAGCGCGCCGCCCGGCAGCGCCCACAAGCCCGCGTACGGCTCCCTCCCGCGCTGCCAGAGGAGTGCCTGCAGCTCTCGCTCCCGCACCTGGAGCACGGCTGCGAGGACGGCATGGGCCGCGGTTTTCGCCTGGGAGTCGGCAACCGTGTACACTCGACATAGAGGTTATCGCTCGTGAGGCAAAAACGCCACCGGTGCGACGCGGTCGTCGTCGGAGCCGGAGTCGCAGGGCTCTCCGCCGCGCTCGCCGCCGCGGACGACGGCGCGTCCGTTCTCGTGCTCGCGAAGGCGTCGCACACGTCGTCGAACAGCTACGCCGCGCAGGGCGGCGTCGCGGCCGCGGTCGGGCCGGACGACGATCCCTCGCTCCATGTCGCCGACACGCTCACGGCCGGACGCGGCCTCTGCCGCACGAGCGCCGTCGAGCTGCTCGCGGCGGACGCCCCGGCGCGGATCGCGTGGCTCCGGGGGCTCGGCGTCGAGTTCGACGAGGGCCTCTCCCTCGAGGGCGGGCACGGCCGGCCGCGCGTCGTCCATGCCGGCGGCGCGGACACCGGCCGGCAGATCGCGGAGGTTCTGACCCGGCGGGCGCGCGAGCATCCGCGCATCCGGATCGAGGAAGGCCGGCGGGTCGTCTCGCTCGAGACGTTCCGCGGCGCGGCTGTCGTCCTCGCCACCGGCGGCTATGCGGCGCTGTGGTCGCGGACGACGAATCCGAGCGGGGCGACCGGAGAAGGACTTCTCCTCGCCCACGCCGCGGGCGCTGCGCTCGCCGATCTCGAGCTCGTCCAGTTCCACCCCACCGCGCTGCGCGACGACAACGGTCACGACGGCTTTCTCCTCTCGGAGGCGCTCCGCGGGGCCGGCGCGACGCTGCTGGACGACGACGGCGAGCGCTTCGTCGACGAGCTCGCGCCGCGCGACGTCGTCGCGCGCGCGATCGCCGCGCGCACGGCGGCGCGGCTCGACCTGCGGGAGATCGAGCGCGACCGCTACCCGACCCTGATGGCGACGCTCGCGAGCGCGGGCTACGACCCCGCGGACGAGCCGATCCCCGTCTCCCCCGCCTCCCACTACGCGATCGGCGGCATCGTGACCGACCTCGAGGGCCGGACGACCGTGCCCGGGCTCTACGCGGCCGGCGAGTGCGCCGCCACGGGAGTCCACGGCGCGAACCGGCTCGCCTCGAACTCCCTCCTCGAGTGCCTCGTCTTCGGCCGCCGCGCGGGCCTCGCCGCGCTCGACGGCCCGGCCTTTGACAACGCTTGTGACAAGTTGTCACTTGAAGGGGAAATGCCCGGTGACGCGCTGTGGCGCGACGCGGGGCTGATCCGCAGCGCGCCAGGCCTGACGCGCCTGCTCGACGCGCCGCACCCGCTCGCGCGCCTTGTCGCCGCGTCGGGGCTCGCACGCGAGGAGAGCCGCGGTGTCCACTTCCGCGAGGACTTCCCCGTCGAGAGCGGGGAGCTCGCGGGCCATTTCGTCGTCCAACCCGGCCGGGAGCCGGCGCTCGAGCGATGGAGCTGACCGCGCAGGACATCTACCGCGTCGTCGCCGCGGCTCTCGCCGAGGATCTCGGCAGCGGCGACGCCACGACGCAGGCGCTCGTTCCCGAGGACGCGCGCTGTCGCGCCGAGCTGCTGCTCGAGGAGCCGGGCGTCGTCTGCGGCGTTCCGGTCGTCGACGCGGTCTTCCGCGCGCTCGACCCCGCCGTGACGCTCGAGCCGAAGCTCGAGGAGGGCGCCACGGTCGCAGACGTCCCGGTAGTCCTTGCCGAGATCGCCGGCCCCGCCCGCGCGATCCTCAGCGGCGAGCGTGTCGCGCTCAACCTGCTCGGCCGGCTCTGCGGGATCGCGTCGCTCACACGCCGCTTCGTCGAGCTGACCGACGGCACCCGCACGAAGATCCTCGACACGCGGAAGACGACGCCGGGGCTCCGCGCGCTCGAGAAGTACGCCGTCCGCTGCGGCGGCGGCACGAACCACCGCGCCGGTCTCTACGACGGCGTCCTCATCAAGGAGAACCACATCCGTGTCGCGGGCGGCATCCGCCAGGCGCTCGCCTCCCTCAACGGCAACGCCGCAGGCCTCCCGGTGGAGATCGAGGCGGAGACGCTCGAGCAGGTGCTCGAGGCGGTCGAAGCCGGAGCGCCGCGGATCCTCCTCGACAACATGAGCCCCGAGCAGGTGCGCGAGGCGGTCAGCGCCGTCGCCGGCCGCGCCGAGCTCGAGGCATCCGGCGGCATGTCGCTCGCCACCGTCCGCGCCTACGCCGAGACCGGCGTCGACTTCGTGTCCGTCGGCGCGCTCACCCATTCCGCCCGCTCGCTCCACGTCTCACTGGAGGTCACATGACCGTCGCCGCATTCACGGAACTGCACGAAGAAGTCCGCGCCCTCGCCGAGGAGAAGGACGCCGTGATCCTCGCGCACAACTACCAGCGTCCCGAGGTGCAGGACGTCGCGGACTACGTCGGCGACTCGCTCGGGCTGTCGCGGCAAGCTGCGGCGACGGGTGCCTCGACGATCGTCTTCGCGGGCGTCCACTTCATGGCGGAGACGGCGGCGATCCTCAGCCCGGAGAAGACGATCCTCCTCCCCGACCTCGGCGCCGGCTGCTCCCTCGCAGCCTCGATCGACGCGGAGCAGCTGCGTACGTGGAAGGCGGAGCATCCCGGCGCGGTCGTCGTGTCGTACGTCAACACGACCGCCGAGGTGAAGGCGGAGAGCGACTACTGCTGCACGTCCGGCAACGCGAAGTCGGTGATCGAGGCGATCCCGGCCGACACGGAGATCCTCTTCCTCCCCGACATGTACCTCGGGCTCTGGCTCGAGAAGGTGACCGGGCGGAAGCTCGAGATCTGGATGGGCGAGTGCCACGTCCACGCCGGCATCCGTCCCGCCGACATCGAGCGCTGGCAGAACGAGGCGCCGGACGCCGAGCTGCTCGTCCATCCGGAGTGCGGCTGCGCGAGCCAGGCGATGGCATTCGGCAACGAGCGGACGCAGATCCTCTCGACGGAGAAGATGATCGACTTCGCGAAGCGCTCCCCGAAGCAGCGCTTCCTCGTCGCCACGGAGACGGGGATCATCCACCGGCTCCAGAAGGAGGCCCCCGGCAAGCGCTTCGAACCGGTGCGCGAAGACGCCGAGTGCCGCTACATGAAGGTCACGACACTCGAGAAGGTCCGCGACTCCCTGCGGGACAACAAGCACGTCGTCACGGTCGAGCCGGAGCTCGCCAAAAAGGCTCGCCTCGCCATCGACCGCATGGTCTCGATCACCTAGCTCGTGCTAGCTCGCGAGTGCTGCGCACTCGCTCGCTGGGTGAAGGAACTCCGCGGGCCGGGATTGCGATCCCGGCCCGCTCCGTGCTGTAGGGCTTTCTCGGGGTTGCGCAGTTCGGAGGGGTTCGTCTGTCACGAGCGTGCGGGCTGTGCGCGCCCGCTCGCTGGTTCGCGGCGTCGTAAGTCTTCGTCTTACGCCGCCGCCGGGACGGTCAAGAGGGTTCGAACGGTTGAAGTGCGCTCAGACGAAGGGCCGGAGGCTAAGCCGTCCGCTTCAGCGGCGGCTTAGCCGCAGGCTGAACCGCGCTCGCGCCGGCCTCCGCCGCGCGCGAGCGCACAAGGCAACCATCTCGTCCCGAGCATCTCCAGCGAGAACAGCACGGAGCGCGCCGGAGACCACGCTCTCCGGCGCGCGGAGTTCCTTCAAAAGCGAGCGGGTGCAAAGCACCCGCGAGCTACTGCTTCGCGTACGGCTGCCCGTCCGCCTTCGGCGGGATCGAGCGGCCGATGACGCCCGCGACGGCGATGAGCGTCAGGACGTACGGGAGCGCCTGGAAGAGCGTCGCCGCCGGCGGGGAGTAGACCGGCAGGCGGAAGGCGAGCGCCGTCGAGAAGCCGAACAGGAGCGCCGCTCCCCAGGCGCCGAACGGCCGCCAGTTGCCGAAGATCATCGCCGCGAGCGCGTTGAAGCCGCGTCCCTCCGTCATGTTCTCGGTGAAGCTGCCGCCGCCGAAGCCGATCGAGAGGAAGGCGCCGCCGAGCGCGGCGAGCATCCCGGACACGATCACGGCGGCGTAGCGCGTGGCGTAGACGTTGATCCCGACCGTGTCGGCCGCCCGCGGATGCTCGCCGCAGGCGCGGACGCGCAGGCCGAGTGGCGTCTTGAAGAGGACGAAGTACGAGAGCGGCACGAAGATGATCCCCACCCAGATGAGCAGGTTGAGGTCGCCGATCGCCGGCCCGACGAAGCGCAGATGGTCGATGCCGGGGATCGCGACGTTCGGGATCGTCGAGACGCCGGCGGGGATGTTCTTGTTCCCGTACAACTGTTCGAAGAAGTAGCCGGTGACCCCGAGCGCGAGGAAGTTGATCGCCATCCCGCTGATGATCTGGTCGCCGCGGAGGTGGATCGCCCAGTAGGCGTGGATGAGCGCGAACAGGCCGCCGGCGGCCAGCGCGACGAGGATGCCGACGAACCAGTTGCCGCCCTTGTCGGCGCCGTAGACGCCCCAGAAGGCGCCCATCAGCATCATCCCCTCGAGCCCGACGTTCACGACGCCGGCCCGCTCGGAGACCATGCCGCCGAGCGCGCCGAACGTCAGCGGCGTCGCGAAGACGAGCACCTGGGCGATGAGATCCGCGGTGAAGACGGTGTCGAGGTTGCCGCTGCTCGAGCGCGTCGCGAGGACGCCGAGGCCGATCCCGAGGATGCCCGAGGCGACCGCACCCCACCCCACGCGGCGCGCACCGCGGGAGACGGCCCAGACGCCGGCGGCGATCGCGAAGATGCCGATCACGATCGGCACGAACGGCGAGCGCGCCGTGAACGGCGGGATCGCGCTCCAGAACGCGACGAGGCCGAGCACGCTGCCGTAGACCGCGATCGTCCGGGGGCGGAACGCCCAGTGCGTCTGCTGGAACGACCCGACGGTCGTCACGTCGCCACCTCGCGTGTGGCAACGTGTGGTGTCTCAGTGGGATGCACGTCAACCGCACCCCAATACTCGTTGAGGGCGAGCTGCATTTTGGCCATCCAGATAAGTCCACCGAGATATGGGAATATGGCCCAGCAGCCGGTCCAACCGCTGATCGGCGGGCGACGGCCTCGCTCGGTGAACATCTTGCCGATGTAAGAGGGCAGGAGAAATACGCCTACGCCGATAACGCTGAGTAGGACGCCCCCAACGCCGCCCACCCCGCTATCGCGTTCGGCGCGGACCTCAGCGAATGAGCGGTATAGCCAGTAGATCCCGTAGAGCCCGAAAGTGAAGAAGGACAGAAGAAGGACCATGCCGACCGGCCGGCCACCGTCGGGAACAAACCCCGCGCTGCGTCTCACCTTCCGGCGTGCGTTCCAGATGTAGAGGATGAAGATGTCGGCGCCGACGAAGAGGACGATCAGGCCCTGGATCATCGACGTGAGGTTGCCGGCGAGGCTCGGGTCGAAGACGTTCGGGTCGAGGCCGCGCGTCGTGCCGTAGAGGAGGCCGCCGAAGAGGAACGCCGCGAGCCCCGTCCCGATCGCCGTGTTCCGGCCGAGCAGCGCGACCGCGATCCCGAAGAAGCCGATCTGCGACGCCTGGACGTCGAGGACACCGAACTGGAAGAGATAGCCGAGCATGTCGAGCGCGCCGGCGAGGCCGGCGAACGCGCCGGAGATGGCCATCGCCTGGATGTACTTCCTCCGGACGTTGATGCCGCCGTACGCCGCGGCCTCCGGGTTGAAGCCCACGGCGCGCACCTCGTAGCCGAGCGTCGTGCGATTGAGGATCAGCCAGAAGACGACGAGGGCCGCGATCGCGACGAAGAAGCCGTAGTCGAGCCCTTGCAGGAGCGAGCTGCCCCAGAAGGTCGGGATGTGCGCGCTCTGGGCGACGGGGCCTGATTCGGGCGCCGCCGTGTTGTACGTGTTCTGGAGCGGGCCTCCCTGTCCGAACAGGTACTGGGCGCCCCAGATCGCGATCCAGTTGAGCATGATCGTCGAGATCACCTCGTGCGCCCCGGTCGTCGCCTTGAGGAAGCCGGCGATCCCCGCCCACGCCGCTCCGGCGAAAGCCGCGGCCCCGATCCCGAGCAGGACGTGCGGCAGCGTCGGCCAGCTCGCGAAGTCGACGCCGACCCAGTTCGCGACGACGAGACCGACGAGGTACTGGCCCTGCCCGCCGATGTTGAACAGGCCGCAGCGGAACGGGAAGGCGACGGCGAGCCCGGTGAGGATCAGCGTCGTCGTGATCAGCAGCGTCTGGCTGAGGTTGAAGGCGTCGATGTGGATCGTGTTCGTGTCCCACGGGATGTGGAAGAGCCAGTTGAAGCCGGCGCCGTCCCAGATGCCGCGGTAGGCGGTCCACGGGTTGTGGCCCGTCGCGGCGACGACGATGCCGCCCGCGAGGAAGGCGAGAATCGCCGTGAGGACGGGCACGATGAGCCCGCCGGCGCGCTGCGCCGCGCCGAGCCGGACGGCGAAGTCGGGATGCGGCTCCTGCTCGGGCGGGACGTTCGCCGTGGGCTCCGCGTTGCTGCTCACGCCACGGCCTGCTTCCTGCCGCCGAGCATCTCGAGGCCGATCTCCTCCTCGCCCGCGTCGGCTCCGTGCTCGCCGACGATCCGTCCCTCGTAGATGACGAGGACGCGGTCGGCCAGAGAGAGCACCTCGTCGAGCTCGAGGGAGACGAGCAGGACCGCGTGACCCGAGTCGCGCTCGGCGACGAGGCGCCGGTGCACGTACTCGATCGCGCCGACGTCGAGGCCGCGCGTGGGCTGCGCCGCGATGAGGACGACGGGATTGCGTGCGACCTCGCGGGCGACGACGACCTTCTGCTGGTTGCCGCCCGAGAGCGCCTTCGCGAGCGTGAACGGGCCGCCGCCGCGGATGTCGAACTCCCTGATCAGGCGCACCGCGCGCTCGACGAGGCGCTTCGGGAAGAGCCAGCCGTGCCGCGAGTCCGGCGGCTCCGTGTAGTCGTGGAGGGCGAGGTTCTCGGCGAGGTTGAACTCGAGCACGAGACCGCGCCTGTGGCGGTCCTCCGGGATATGGCCGATGCCGGCCTCGATCATCCTGCGCGGGTCGAGACGCCCCTCGAAGCGGTGGCCGTCGACGGTGATGGAGCCGCTGTCGATCTGTCGCAGGCCGGTGATCGCCTCGACGAGCTCGGTCTGCCCGTTGCCGTCGACGCCTGCGATCCCGACGATCTCGCCGGCGTGTACGGAGAACGACACGCCGCGCACCGTCTCGAGGCGGCGGTCGTCGAGGACGTGGAGATCCTCCACCTCGAGCGACACGCCGCCGGGCGAGGCGGCCGTCTTGTCGACGCGGAGAAGCACCTCCCGCCCGACCATCATCTTCGCGAGACCCTCCTCCGTCGCGCCCTCGCGCGGCACGGTGTCGATCTTCTTGCCGCGCCGCAGAACGGTGATGCGGTCGGCGATCTCGAGCACCTCGTTGAGCTTGTGGCTGATGAAGATGATCGCCTTGCCGTCCGCGCGGAGGCTGAGGACGATCTCGAACAGCTCGGCCGCCTCCTGCGGCGTCAGCACGGCCGTCGGCTCGTCGAGGATGAGGATCTCGGCGCCGCGGTAGAGCGCCTTGAGGATCTCGACGCGTTGCTGCTGGCCGACCGTGATGTTCTCGACGAGCGCGGTCGGGTCGACGGCGAGACCGAACTGCTGCGAGAGCTCGCGGACGCGCGCCTCGGCGCCCCTCTCGTCGAGCACGACGCCGTTCCGCACCGGCTCGACCCCGAGCACGATGTTCTCGGCGACGGTCATGACCGGGATGAGCATGAAGTGCTGGTGGACCATCCCGATCCCCGCCCCGATGGCGTCCTTCGCGGACGAGAACGAGACCGTCTTGCCGTCCATGACGATCTCGCCCTCGTCCGGCTTCGTCAAGCCGTAGAGGATGTTCATGAGCGTCGACTTCCCGGCGCCGTTCTCGCCGAGGAGCGCGTGCACCTCGCCGCGTCGCAGGTCGAAGTCGACGTGGTCGTCCGCGACGATCCCGGGGTAGATCTTCGTGATCCCCCGCAACTGCAGGATCGTCGGGATCTCGTCCGTCATCCGCCGATTCTAAGCCTCTGAAATGGAGGGGACGAGCCTGCGCCCGTCCCCTCCATCAGAGCTCTCAGTGAGTCGGTCCGACCTTCGCGCCCGGCAGGAGGCCGAGCAGGTCGGAGCCCGCGGCGACCGGCACATGGATCTGGCCGGACTTGATCTTCGCCTCGAGCTGGTTCATCTTCGTGACGAGTGCCGCCGGCACCTTCGGGCTGATCGTGCCCACGCCGACGCCGTTGTTCCTGAGGTCGAACAGCAGGTCGGAGCCACCCTTGAAGTGGCCTTGCTCGGCCTGCTGGTCCGCCGTGAAGATGCCGGTGTCGACCCGCTTGAGCGCGCTCGTGAGCACGTTCTTCGCGAGGCTGTACTGGTCGACGTCGACACCGATGCCCCAGATACCGGCCTGGGCCGCGGCGTTGAGCGTGCCGAGACCGCAGCCGCCGGCGACCTGGAACTCGACCTGCGAGCCCTGGCCGATCTGATCCTGGGCCAGCGTCTTGCACTTGTCCTGTGCGACGAAGTCGTTCGAGTAGCCGACGAGGACCTTGATCCCCGGGTCGGCGAGCTTCGCGCAGTAGTTGTAACCGACGATGTAGTCGTCGACGGCCGGGATCTCGATGCCGCCCGTCGCGCCGATGACCTGCTTGCCGCCCTTCGCCTTGACCATCTCGCCGGCGAGGTAGCCGACGAGGCAGCCCGACTCGTTCGACGCGTAGACGAGCCCCTCGATGTTCTTCGTGTAGTACTTGGCGTGGTCCGCCTTGAAGGCCTTCTTCGAGAAGTCGAAGGAGGACGGTGACACCGAGTCGTCCGTGATCGTGAAGTCGACTTTCGGGAACTGAGACGCCAGCTTCGCGACCGTCGGCGCGAGCAGGTAGCCCGCCGCGGAGACGATGTTCGCGCCCTGCCGGATCTCCGTTGTCATGTTCGGCAGGTAGTCGGAGCTCGAGTTCGACTGCTCCTCGAGGATCTTGATGCCGAGCTGGGACTTCGCCTTCTTCAAGCCCGCAAGCTGGTTCTGGTTGAAGCCCTTGTCGTTGAACTTGCCGATGTCGCTGACGAGTCCCGCCGTGAAGTTGCTGGCGGCCGTCGTGTTCGTATTCGTGTTGGTCTTCGACGACCCACCGCACCCCGCGAGCACGAGCCCGGCGAGCACCGCCGCCAGACCCGCCGCGACGAGATATGACCTCTTCACAAACCCTCCCTCAGACCGATTTGGTTGCTGCCACCCCGCTACGGCGATCCTAACCCGCTGAAGATCGGGAGTCGAGACAACGGGCGGACACGCCCCGAGGCGGCGCGATAGCGTGGAAACCATGGCGCCGAGCGAGCTGCGCACGCTTCCGTTCGACCCGACCGACGCGAGCTTCATCGCCGACCCGTATCCCGTCCTGAGCGCGCTGCGGGAGGACACGCCGCTCGTCTACGACGAGCGCCTCGAACGGTGGTTCGTGACCCGCCACGCCGATGTCCGTGCCTGTCTGCGCGACAAGCGCCTCGGCCGCAACTTCCGCCACGTCGGCACGGACGCGGAGTTCCACGCCGAGCCGCTCGATCCCCGCTGGTCGGAGTTCTGGGCGAGCGAGCGCTGGAGCCTCCTCTGGCTCGAGCCGCCCGAGCACACCCGGATCCGCAAGCTCGTCGCCGCTGCGTTCACGCCGCGGGCGGTCGAGAGCATGCGCGAGCCGGCGACGCGACTCGCGCACTCGCTCCTCGAGGACCTCGGCGAGACGTTCGACCTCCTCTACGACTACGCGCAGCCGTACTCGATCACGCTCATCTGCGAGCTCCTCGGCGTCCCGACCGACCGCCACCGCGACCTTCTCGCGTGGTCGCACGCGATCGTGAAGATGTACGAGTTCGACACGACGGACGAGCAGGCGGCCGCGGCGAACGAAGCGGCCCGCGAGTTCCGCGCCTACGTGCAGGGCCTGATCGAGGAGCGGCGCGCCGAGCCGCGCGACGACATGGTGAGCGGGCTCGTCGCGGCCCGCGTCGACGGGGAGCGCCTGTCGGACGACCAGATCGTCTCGACGGTCGTCGTCCTCCTCAACGCCGGCCACGAGGCGACGGTGAACACGGTCGGCAACGGCTTCCGCGCCCTCGCCGCCCATCCGGACGAGTGGCAGCGGCTCGTGTCGGGCGACGTCCCCGCCGCAGCCGCGGTCGAGGAGCTGATCCGCTGGGACGCGCCGCTCCAGCTGTTCGAGCGCTGGG
This sequence comes from Gaiellaceae bacterium, assembly GCA_035652255.1. Lineage (GTDB taxonomy): Bacteria > Actinomycetota > Thermoleophilia > Gaiellales > Gaiellaceae > Palsa-739. The sequence goes on from DASRED010000011.1 coordinate 27,348, forward strand.
TGCTCGAGGACGGCGTCGAGGTCGCGGGCGTCCCGGTGCCGCGCGGCGAGAAGCTCGCGCTCCTGTTCGGCTCCGCGAACCGCGACCCGCGCGTCTTCACCGACCCCGACCGGCTCGACGTCGCGCGCCCGAACGCGGCGGATCACATCGGCTTCGGCGGCGGCATCCACGTCTGCATCGGCGCGCCGCTCGCCCGCATCGAGCTCGCGGCGAGCTTCGAGGCGCTCGCCGAGCTCTCCCCCACGCTCCACCTCGTCGACGAGCCGGAGCGCGTGCCGGCCTTCGTCATCCGCGGCTTCGAGGCCGTGCGCGTCGCGCGCTAGCTATTCCGCGGCCGCGTACGTGTGGTACTGGCTCTCGTCGATCAGGACGCGGCGCGGCTTCGACCCCTCGTAGCCGGAGATGATCCCGCGCCGCTCGAGCATGTCGACGAGCCGGCCCGCACGCGTGTAGCCGACCCGGAGACGGCGCTGCAGGAGCGAGACGGAAGCGGTCTGCGTCTGGACGACGATCTCGATCGCCTTGTCGAGCAGCGGGTCGTCGTCCGGGTCGAACTCGCCGTGGTCGGCGTCGTCGCTGCTCTCCGCGAAGACCTCCGGCAGCTCGAGATAGCTCTCGTCGAGCTCCTGCTCGCGCTGGCGCGTCTGCTCGACGACGAGCGCGATCTCCTCCTCCGACACGTACGCGCCCTGGACGCGCTGCAGCCGCGACGTGCCGAGCGGCTTGAAGAGCATGTCGCCCTGGCCGAGCAGCGACTCGGCGCCGCCGGTGTCGAGGATGACGCGCGAGTCGGTCTGTGAGGAGACGGCGAAGGCGATCCGCGACGGGACGTTCGCCTTGATCATCCCGGTGATCACGTCGACGGACGGCCGCTGCGTCGCGAGCACGAGGTGGATGCCGACGGCGCGCGACTTCTGCGCGAGGCGGATCACGGCGTCCTCGACCGCCTGCGGCGCGACCATCATCAGGTCGGCGAGCTCGTCGATGACGACGAGGACGTACGGCAGCGTCGGCTCGCCGCGCTGGCGGAAGGCGCGATTCGCCTCGTTGATGTTGCGGGCGCGCACCGAGGAGAGGCGCTCGTAGCGGCGCTCCATCTCCGCGAGGCAGTTGGCGAGGACGGCGCTCGCCTCCTTCGGGCTCGAGACGACCGGGGTGAGGAGGTGCGGCACGGCCTCGAAGTGGCTGAGCTCGATCCGCTTCGGGTCGATGAGGATCAGGCGAACCTCGTCCGGCGTCGCGCGCAGCAGGACCGAGGTGAGCACGGTGTTGAGGCAGCCGGACTTGCCCGAGCCGGTCGTGCCGGCGATGAGGAGGTGCGGCATGCGCGCGAGGTCGGTCCAGACGGCGGCGCCGGAGATGTCCTTCCCGAGCCAGACGGCGACCGGGCTCGCGGTCGGCGGCAGCGGCTCGTAGATGTCCCCGAGCGTGACGAGGTTCGGCGCGAGGTTCGGGAGCTCGACGCCGACGGCCTGCTTGCCCGGGATCGGCGCGAGGATCCGGATCTCCGTCGTCGCGAGCGCGTACGAGAGGTCGTCCTTGAGCGCGGCGACCTTCGAGACCTTCGTGCCGGGCGCGAGCTGGAGCTCGTAGCGCGTCACGCGCGGGCCGGAGATCTGCCCGATCACGGTCGCCTCGATCCCGAAGTGGGACAGCGTCTGGACGAGCAGGTCGGCGACACGAGCGGCGGCCTCCCCCGACTCGTCGTCCCGCTCGGGCGAGCTGCGGAGGACGCCGGCGTCGGGGAGCGTGTACTCCGCGTGCTCGGCGGTCACGTCGTCGAAGAGCGTCGGCGGGTCCTCGAGCAGGGACGGGGGCTCGGTCTGGAGGATCTCGTGCGCGGAGAGCGCGTGCGGCGGCGCGGTGCTCACGACGTCCGGATACGCCTCGACGGCGTCGACCGGCGGCGTGTGGAAGGCGACGGGCGCCGGCGCCGTCACACTCTCGTCACGGTGTCTGACACCGGAACGTCTTCCTCGCGCGTTCCTCGCGACTGTGTGAAGGCCGCGGCCCGAGCGGCGGAGGATCGCGCCGAGCGAGGCGCCGGTCAGCAGCAGGGCGCCGATCAGCATCAGGAAGACGCCGAAGAGGAGCGACCCCGTCGCGCCGATCGCGACGCCGACGGCGCCGCCGAGCAGCTGGCCGGCGTAGCCGCCCTGGTCCTTGCCGAGCGAGATCATCAGGCCGGCGGCTAGAACCGCGAGCCCGGTGCGGAAGGGCCGGACGTCGACGAGCGCGCTCTTCGTCACCGTGAGCGCGCCGAGCACGACGAGGACGACCGGCAATACGTACATCGCCCCGCCGACGAGCTTGTGGAGGCCGTCGCCGAGCCAGCCGCCGACGTAGCCCCCGTTCCAGCCGAAGTAGAGGACGGCGCCGAGGAAGAGCCCGAGCGCCACCGATCCGAGGCCCCAGAGCTCCGGATGGTGGTTCCGCGGACGCGAGCGCTTCGTCTGCGTCTTCTTGACGCGACTCGGAACCCTCGGACGCAGCTTCGTCTTCCGCTTCCGCGGCATGACGGCCGTTTCGCCGCATAGCTCGCGAGTCCTGCGGACTCGCTTTCTGCGTGAAGAGCTGCGGTCTTCACGCAGGGACAGAGGAACTGCGCAGCCGGGAGAGCGCGGTCTCCCGGCTGCTCGTGCTGTAGGGCTTGTCTTAGGAGCGCGGTTCGGGCGGTTCTGCTGTCGCGAGCGGGCAGGCCTTCGGCGTGCCCGCTCGCTGGCTAGCGTCGTCGTAAGCCTCTCGTCTTACGCCGCCGCCGGGGCGTGTGCGTGGTTCGAACGGTTGAAGTGCGCTCAGAGCAAGGGCCGGAGGCTACGACCAAGCGCAGCTGGGCTTAGCCGTAGGCCGGAGTTCCGTCACCCAGCGAGCGAAGCGCAGCTTCGCGAGCTATTCGACGGAGGCGACGAGCATGCCGTAGTACGTCGGCGCCGCGTAGGCGAGCACGTCCGCCGAGGCGCGGTCTCCAACTGCGCCTTGAAGTATCACGAGCTGCCAGAGCGAGTCGGCCTTGCCGTCCTCCGCGAGCGGGGCGAGGGGGAAGAAGTCGAGGCGGTCGGAGGCGACGATCTCCTGGAGGAGCGCGTCGTACTCGGCGGCCGCCGGGTGGTAGCCGTAGATGCCGTTCGGCGTGTGCGCGTGACCGTGGTCGGCACTCGCGATCAGCGCGACGCGGCCGGGAAGCGCCGCGATCGCCTTGCCGAGCTCCAGATGCTCCTCGAGCGGCCGGTCGCGCGCCGGCGAGACGACGACGACCTTCGGCGCCTTGACGAACTCGAGCGGGATCTCGGCTCCCCAGTCGAGCGGGAACTCCGCCGTCGCCGGGTCGTTGCCGCCGTACGAGACACCGAGGATCGGCAGGCCGCAGGCGAGCAGCGCGTCCGCGGTGGCGCGATCGGTCTCGTGCTCCCCGACCTTCCCCGAGATCACGACTGCGTAGTGGCCCTCGACGTGGACGGAGTGCGGCGTGACGACGACCGCGACGTCGGGGCGAGTTGCAGCCGCCCGCCGGCCGAGCTCCTCCATCGCGGGACGGAGCGAGGGGTCGAGATCGACGTCGCCGTGCGGCGCGATGCAGCCGAAGACGAGACTCACGGCAGGGACGCGAGCCGGGAGACGAGCAGGTCGAGGAAGCGCGGCGCGTCGACGTCGACGCCGACGTCCGCGTTCGGCTCGCGGCCGGAGACGCCGCGGAGGTCGACGACCGTCCTGCCGTCGCAGAAGGCCGACGCGGTCTCGACCGCGACGTTGACGTGCCTTGTCTCGACGAGGGTCGGGTCGGCGACCTGCGCGACCGCCATCGCGTCGTGGATGGGCGCGCCGTCGAAGCGGTACTGGCGCTCGTGGAAAAGCTGGAAGAAGTCGGAGAGCTCGGCGACGAAGCGCCCGGCGCGACCGGCGTCGCGCAGCTCGTCGGCGTGCGCGCGCGTGAAGAGCGCCTTGTGCGTCACGTCGAGCCCGATCAGCGTGATCGGAATGCCGCTCGCGAAGACGAGCGCCGCCGCCTCGGGGTCGACGAAGGCGTTGAACTCGGCGGCCGGCGTGACGTTCCCCTCGCCGATCGAGCCACCCATCCAGACGATCCGCTCGAGCCGGTCGCGGACGTCGGGGTGCCGCTCGAGCATGAGCGCGACGTTCGTGAGCGGAGCGGTCGGGACGAGGATCACGCCGGGCTCGATCAGCTCCGCGAGGAAGTCCGCCGCGTGCGTGCCGACGGGCCGCGCGGACGGCTCCGGCAGCTCCGGCCCGTCGAGGCCCGTCTCGCCGTGCACGTGCGCCGCGGTTCGGAGCGCCCGCCGCAGCGGAGCGTCGGCGCCGGCGGCGACCGGAATGTCGCTCCGGCCGGCGATCTCGAGCGTCACGAGAGCGTTGCGGGTCGTCTTGTCGAGCGTCTGGTTGCCGGCGACGGTCGTGACGCCGATCAGCTCGAGCTCCGGCGAGGCGAGCGCGAGGAGGATCGCCATCGCGTCGTCGTGGCCGGGGTCGCAGTCGATGACGATCTTCGTGCTCACAGGAGACAGTCAACCTCTTCCGCGGTGGGCAGCGAGCTTTGGGCGCCCGGCTTCGAGGCGGCGAGCGCTCCGGCGACACACGCGCGGTGAAGCGCCTCCTCCCGGTCCCGGCCCTCGAGCAGCGAGACGACGAGACAGGCCGTGAAGGCGTCGCCGGCGGCGGTCCCGTCCACCGCCTCGACCGGCGGCGGCGCGGCGCGCGCCACCTCCACCCCGTCCTCGAGCAGGACGGCGCCCTCGGCGCCGAGCGTGAGGCAGACGAGACCGCGCCGCTCGCCGAGCGCGTCGAGCTCGAGCCGGTTGACGATCGTCAGCTCGGCCCCCGGCGGAGCCGCGGCGCGCGCCGGCGCGGCGTTGAGGAAGAAGCGCGGCGCAAGCTCAGCGGCACGCGTGACGGTCTCGGCGGGGATCTCCTGCTGGCAGAGGACCGCGTCCGCCTCCCCGAGCTGGACGTCCTCGGGGCGCAGCTCGTCGTTCGCTCCGGGTGAGACGACGATGGTCGTCTCACCGCCGGCGTCGACGGTGATCAGCGCGACGCCCGTCGGCGCGTCGCACGCGCGCCAGCCTTCCTCGACGCGCGCCTCGCGCAGGCCGGCGAGAGCCTCCGCTGCGAACGAGTCCCTCCCGACGCAGCCGACCATGCGGACGGCGGCGCCGAGCCGCGCCGCGGCGACGGCCTGGTTCGCTCCCTTGCCGCCCGGCCCCCGCGAGAACGCTGCTCCCGTCACCGTCTCGCCGGGCCGCGGCAGCCGCGCGGCGCGGACGACGAGGTCGAGGTTGATCGAGCCGACGACGGTGAGGCAGGGCACGACGCGAGCCTAGACTCCGAGCGTGGGAGTCGCGCACTGGGACGAGGTGGAGACGTTCCGTCCGGCCAAGGGCGAGATGGACGCGACCTGGCAGCGGCTCGGCGACGCCGCCGGGGCGAAGAGCGTCGGCGTCAACCGCGTCCGCGTCGAGCCGGGCATGCTCCCGACTCCTCCCCACTCGCACGGCGCGTCGGAGGAGCACTTCTTCGTCCTCGGCGGCTCCGGGCTCGCGTGGCAGGACGGCGAGGTGCACGAGGTTCGGCCGAACGATTGCGTCGTCCACCCGGCCGACCACTTCGAGCACACGTTCGTCGCCGGGCCTGAAGGGCTCGAGTACCTCGTCTTCGGGACGCGGCACGCGACGGAGATCGGCTGGCTGCCGCGCTCGCGCGCGATCCGGATCGGCTGGCCGTGGGTCGAGGGCCGCGACGACGACCCGTGGGACGTCGAGGCGACGGTCGAACCGCTCGCGTACGGCGATCCCGCGCCGCGGCCGACGAACATCCGGAACGTCGACGAGCTCGAGCTCCACGACCACCGCTACCAGCACTACGTCTACTTCAGCGACGACGAGGAGATCAAGCTCGCCGGCCTCGGCTGGGAGCGGCTCGACCCCGGCCACCGCGGCAACCTCCCCCACTGCCACTCGGCCGAGGAGGAGATCTACGTCATCCTCGCGGGCACGGCGACGCTCGAGCTCTGGTCGCCCGGCGCGGAGATCGAGGAGACGACGGAGCTCGAGCGCGGCCACATCGTCGCGCGCCCCGCCGGCTCGCGCGTCTCGCATTCCTTCCGCGCCGGGCCGGACGGCGTCGAGATGCTCGTCTACGGCACCCGCGATCCGAACGACGTGACGTGGTTCCCGCGCTCGCGGAAGATCCACTGGCGCGGCCTCGGCGTGATCGGCCGGATCGAGCGGCTCGAGTACCTCCACGGCGAGCCCGTCGACGACGACTGACGGCGTACGACGAGGAGCCGTCCGCCGCTGGGTTCGATTTCGCGCGGCGGGGAACGCCGTGACCGTGGGCATCGGAGTCAGCCTCATCATCACGGTCGTCGGGTTCATCCTCGCGCTCGCGGTCCACCCGACGAATCCGCACTCGGTGAACGTCAACACCGTCGGCTGGATCCTCGTCGTCGTCGGCCTGATCGGCTTCGTCGCCGACCTCCTGATCGTCGAGTCCTGGGGGCCGCGCTACTTCCGCCGCCGCACGTACGCGGCGGGCCCCGCCGGCTACCCGGCAGATCCTGCGCTCCGCGGTTACCCGCGCCGGCGCGTGATCGAGGAGGACGAAGTCGGCCCGCGCTAGCCGTGGGTGAACGGGAAGAGCGAGTCGCTGCGTGCCCACTGGCCGCCGGCGACGCTGCCGTCGATCGCGACGTTGTCCACCACGAGGAACGGCACGCCGCGCTCGTCGAGCGCCTCGAGGTAGAACGCCGCGTAGCTCCAGCCCTCGAGGTCGCTCCGGCCGGTGTGCGGGTCGAGGGAATGCTCGATCGCCGGCACGGCTTTCGCGAACGCGAGGTAGCGGCTCGTCTCGACGACGACGTACGGCGTCGCCTGCCGGGAGTGGAGGAACCGGATCTCCTTCACGGCGAAGCCGTCCCGCCTCGCCGCTCTCGCCAGTCGCGACCGGAACTCGCGGACCGACAGGTTCGCGAACCGCTCAGCCGGGTGCCGCCGTTCGGCGCGTCGCACCATCGCGAGCCATTCGGCACGCACCGACTTGCCGTCCCGGACGGCGGCAGCGTCGGAGATGACGAGCCGCTTCTGGGAGAGCCCGCTCGAGACGCCCTCGTAGAGGATCGAGCGGCTGCTGCCTCCACAGCCGGCGAGTAGGACGGCGCAGACGAGACAGATGAGAGCGAGGAGCTTCATCCGGTGGCTATACGGCGCCCGGACGCCGGCCGTCACACCTCGACGATGACGGGGAGCACCATCGGCCGGCGGCGCGTGCGGTCGTAGACGACCTTGCCGAGCGCGTCGTGGAGGTGCTCCTGGAGGAGCTTGATCTCGGTCACGTCGTCGCCGAGCAGCTCGCGCAGGACACGCCCCGCCTCCTCCCGCAGCTCGTCGACGAGTGGCTCGGCGCCCTCGCCGAAGCCGCGGGTGATCAGCTCCGGCGCAGCGGTGAGCCCGCCCCCGTCCTGCGCCGCGAGCGTGGCGACGACGATGACGACGCCGTCCTCGGCGAGCCGGCGGCGGTCGCGCAACGCGACGTCGTGGACGTCCCCGACGCCGAGCCCGTCGACGAACGTGACGCCGGCCTCGACCTCGCCGACGATCGACGGCACGCCGTCCCGGAGCTCGACGACGGTGCCGTTCTCGGCCATCACGATCCGGTCCTCCGGGACGCCTCCGTCGCGGGCCAGCTGCGCGTGCGCCGCGAGCATCCGGAACTCGCCGTGCATCGGCATGACCGCTCGCGGGCGGACGAGTCCGATGATCGTGCGGAGCTCCTCCGCCTTGCCGTGGCCGGAGACGTGGACGGGGGCGTTGTCCTCGTGCAGCACCTCGGCGCCCATCTTCGCGAGCCGGTTGATCGCGTCGTGGACGCGGAGCTCGTTCCCCGGGATCGGCTTCGCGGAGATGATCACGGTGTCGCCGCGCTCGACCTTGACCTGATGGTCGCCGTACGCGATCCGGGTCATGGCCGACATCGGCTCGCCCTGGCTGCCGGTGCAGAGGATGAGCTGCTGGTCGCGCGGCAGCTCGGCGAGATCCTTCGGGTTGAGGATCGCGTCGTCCGGCACGTCCATGTAGCCGAGATTGCGCGCGATGTTGGCGTTCTTGCGCATCGAGCGGCCGACGAAGGCGACCTTGCGGCCGCAGTCGACGCCGACGTCCGCCGCCTGCTGCATCCGGTGGACGTTCGAGGCGAACGACGAGACGAGGATCCGGCCGGTGCGGCGCGGGAAGAGCTGGCGGAACGCCTCGCCGACGACGCGCTCCGACTCCGTGACCCCGGCCCGCTCCGCGTTCGTCGAGTCGCCGAGCAGGAGGTCGACGCCGCGGCTGCCGATCTCGGCGAGCCGGCCGACGTCGGTGCGCTGGCCGTCGACCGGCGTGTGGTCGAGCTTGTAGTCGCCCGTGTGGACGCAGCGGCCGCCCGGCGTCTCGAGGACGACGGCGGCCGCGTCCGGGATCGAGTGCGCCATCCGCACCAGCTCGATCCGGAACGGGCCCACCTCGACCGGATCGTCGCCCGGCATCAGCTCCTCGAGCTCCGCCGCGCGAAGCAGGCCATGCTCGTCGAGCTTCGACTTGACGAGCGCCAGCGTCAGCCGCGTCGCGATCACGCGCGGCACGCGCACCTCGCGCATGAGGTACGGCAGCGCGCCGACGTGATCCTCGTGGCCGTGCGTGAGGACGACCGCGCGCACCATCTCCTCGCGGTCGCGCAGGTAGGAGAAGTCCGGCAGGACCAGATCGACGCCGAGATGCTCGTCGCGCGGGAAGGCGAGACCGGCGTCGACGACGACGATCGAGCCGTCCGCCTCGTAGACGGTCATGTTCTTGCCGACCTCGCCGAGGCCGCCGAGCGGGATGATCCGGCAGACGCCCATCGCGCGGGAGTCTATGGAGCGCTAGGCCGAGGCGGCGGCGAGGAGCCCGGCGCGCTCGAGGCAGGAGCGGATCTCCGCGAGCTCCGCATCGTCCGCGTCGACCATCGGGAGCCGGTGGCCGCCCGCTTCGTGGCCGGTCAGATTGAGCGCCGCCTTGATCGGGATCGGGTTCGTCTGGATCCGCAGGAGGTCGTACGACGGCTGCAGCTCCGCGTGGATCGCGCGCGCTCCCTCGACGTCCCCCGCCCGGTAGAGGCGGATCATCTCGGCGATCTCGTTGCCCCAGAGGTGCGACGTGACCGAGACGACGCCGACCGCGCCGAGCCCGAGGAAGTCGAACGTGATCGGGTCGTCGCCCGAGTAGAGGTCGAGGCGCGTCTCCTCCGCGATGAAGCGGGCGTCGTCGAGATCGTCGTGGGCCTGCTTCACCGCGACGACGGTGTCGATCTCCGCGAGCTGCGCGATCGTGGCCGTCTCCATCTTCGTGATCACGCGCGACGGGACGTTGTAGGCGACGATCGGCAGGTCGCTCGCGGCCGCGATGGCCTCGAAGTGGCGGACGATCGCCCGCTGCGGCGGCTTGTTGTAGTACGGCGTGATGACGAGCACCGCGTCGACGCCGAGCGATGCGGCCTGCTGCGTGAGATGGGCGGAGTGCGCGGTGTCGTAGCTTCCCGTCCCCGCGATCACGGTCGCGCGGTCGCCGACCGCGTCCACCGCCGCGGCGAAGAGGACGAGCTTCTCCTTGTCGCTCAGCGTCGGCGACTCGCCGGTCGTGCCGGAGACGACGATGCCGTCGGAGCCGTTGTCGACGAGGAACGTCGCAAGCTCGCGGAACCGCTCGACGTCGATCGCGCCGTCGGCGCGGAACGGCGTCACCATCGCGGTCAGGACGGAGCCGAGCACCGGTCCCGATTCTACGCCGCGAGCAGGGATCCTCGGCCCGCGCCCTCGTTCACGAGCCCGAGCACGTGCCGCGTCACCCGGTCGAGCCGCTCGGCGCCGGACGGAGACAGGACGTCGCAGACGAAGTCCCAGTGGAGCGAGACGAGCTGTCCCGGCTCGGGCGGCGCGACGAACGAGCGCCCGCCGGCCCGCCATTGCACGCGCCGCAGCTCCGGCTCCCCGAGCCGCAGGCTGCCGTCCTCCCAGAGCAGCGGCGGCGCGAGGACGTCCGCCTCGTCCCCCTCGCGCGCGACGACGAGCGCCGCGGTCGTCCGGCACTGGTCGAGCACGTGCAGCGGCTGCTCGACCATGCCGCCGCGGAGCAGGCCGAGCCACGGATAGACGGCGAAGACGTGGAAGCAGTGGTGCGGCACCGCGCCGGCGGCGGCGATCGTGCCGACCGTCTCCTCCGCGCGGCCGAGGCGGCCGTGGAAGCGGTCCTCCACGTGGCGCGCGAGCTTCCTCCCGGGCACACGCGAGAGGAGCGGATTGCCGACCCAGTACGCCTCGACGACGCGCGGGTCGAGCGGATCCTCGATCCCGTTCGCCGCCGCGATCAGCGTCAGGTACGGCCAGGCGCCGTCGAACGTCCGCGCGAGCGCGGCGAGACCGCCGTCGCTCTCTCCCGCGTCGCCGTACTCGAGCAGCGTCGCCGGACTGTCGGCGCCGCAGAGACCGAGCGCGTTCGGCGGGTAGGCGTAGCGCGCGAAGAGCAGCGCTCCCGCCGCGTCGCTCACGTCGCGCCCACCTCCTCCGGCTTCCGCCTCAGCGCGAGCCCCGCGGTGAGGAGCGTCCCGAGGACGATGAGCGTGATGCCGCCCGGGTTGGCGCTCAGGCCGTCGAACGCGCCCGCGAGGGCGGCCGTGACGACGGCGCCGAAGACGAGCACGGCGGTGACGTCGATCGCGCCGGCGCGGGCGAGCGTCGCGTACCACGTCCCGACGTAGGCGGTGAGGATCAGGCCCGTGAGGACGACCCAGCGCCACTGCGCGAGATCGAAGGAGCCGAGCGCCGTGAGCTTGCCGGTGACGGCGAGCCAGCCGAAGAGAAGCGTCGTGCCGAGGCCCATCCGCGCCGCGGCGAGCGCCCGTGAGGACATCTCCGCCAGGAGCTTCTTCACGACGATCACCTCGACCGACCAGAGCAGCGTGGCGCCGAGGATCATCGCCTCGCCCGTCCCGAACGCGACCCGGCCCACCGCCGGGACGAGCCACACCTGGCCGCCGACGAGCAGGGCGATCGCGAGGAGATGCGGCCACCGGATCCTCTCCTTGAGGAGCGGCACGGCGAGCAGCGCGACCCAGATGACGAGCGTCTTCTGGATGAACGACGCCTGCGTCGCCTCGGCGCGCGCGAGCCCCTCGAAGAAGAGGACGAACGGGACGCTGCCGCCGATCACGGCGACGGCAGTCAGCCCGAGCAGCCGGGTGCGCGTCGAGAGCTGGACCTCGGTCGGGGCCGAACGGCGCGCGGGCCGGCTCACGGCGAGCACGCAGAGGAGCAGGCCGGCGATCGCGTCCTTCGCGGTCGTGTAGACGGTGGCGTCGCCGAAGTGGCTGACGGCGTGGCCGTTCGTCCAGATCGCCACGCCGCTGATGCAGGCGGTGGCGAAGGCGAGGAAGATCCCCGCTCTGCGTCCGTTCATGATGCGACTCCTTCCTGCTGTTCGGATGTGAGGTCGAGAAGCTCGACGGGGATGCCGAGGTGGAGGAGCACGGCGTCGCCGGCCCGCGCCTCCGGCAGGAACCCGAGCGCCACGACGCGGCCGTCGGTGAGCCGGCCGGCGCGGGCGCCGTCGTCGTCCCAGACGTCGGCGAGGTAGGCAACGGAGCCGATGCACATCAGGGCACCTCGACTTCGACGCTCTCGAGGACGACGCCCGTCGCGTTCGGGTCGTCCAGGCTCGTCTCGAGCCGGGCCGCGACCTCGGCGCCCTCGGCGAGCGTGCCCTGCGAGGCGTCGACGAAGTGCTCCCGGAAGTGCTCCGGGGTGAAATGGGACAGCGCGCCGAGCCTGACCTCGACGCGCGTCACGCGCAGCGCTCCGTCGGCGCGCGCGACTCCTTCGATCTCGCGCATGAGGTCGGTCATCAGCGCGCGCTCGTGCATGTCTCCCTCTCGAGGTCGCCGAGGATCGTGTCCACGAGCTTTCCCACGGCGTCCTCCACGGCGGGCGTGAGGGAGGCGCCGGACTCGAACGCCGCGCCCTCGATCCCGTAGACGACGAGGCGCGCCGGCAGCTTGCCGAGAGCGCGGGCGAGCTCGATCGTCTCGGCGAGGCCGATCGCATGGGTGGACGAGCGGAGCGTGCGTGCCGGAATCGGCGTCTCCCCCGCGTCGAAGCGGTGGAGCGTCCCCGCGCGCTCACCCGAGGCGACGGTGTCGACGAGGACGACGGCGTCGGCGTCGGCCCACGCCTCGATCAGCCGGCTCGGCTCCTCGTCGCACGCGGCGACGACGACGCCTGGCGGCACACGCCCGTTGAGGCGCTCGACGACCTCGACGCCGGCCGCGTCGTCGCCGCGCAGCGCGTTGCCGACCCCGATCACGACGGTGTGCCCGTTCATCGCCGCTCCACGTCGAGCTCGAGGAAGTGCGTCGCGCACGAGATGCACGGGTCGTAGTTGCGGATCGTCTGCTCGCAAAGCCCGCGCAGCGTGTCGTCGTCGAGGCGCGTGTTCCGGGCGACGACGTCGCGAAGGTCGTCCTCGATCGCGAGCTGGTTCTGCGAGGTCGGCGGGACGATCTTCGCCTCGAGGATCGTCCCTTCGGCGTCGAGGCGGTAGCGGTGGTAGAGGAGGCCGCGCGGCGCTTCGCTGACGCCGCAGGCCGTGCCGGCGACCGGCTCGACGGGGACGGACGGCGCGTCCGGCTCCTCGTATGCCTCGATCAGCCGGAGCGACTCGTCGCAGGCGTGGACGAGCTCGACGCTGCGCACGACGATGCTGCGGAACGGGTCGCGGCACGTCTCCCCCAGTCCCGCCTTGGCGGCGGCCGCGCGGGCGAGCGGCGACAGCTTGTCGAAGGAGAGGCTGTACCGCGCCAGCGGCCCGGTGAGGTAGCGGCCGCCCCCGCGCAGCTGGGACTGAAGCGCGTTCGAGCGCTCGACGTGGAGCTCCTCGAAGTGCTCCTCGTACTCCGCCGGCGAGAGGTCGAGCCCCGCGCTGGAGACGATCCGGCCGTTCTCGATCGCGTACGCGTCGGGCTCCGTGAGCGCGACGAGGTCGCACTCCACCGTCCGCTCGTGGAAGTCGAAGCCGGCCGTCCAGCGCACCGTCTCGAGCGCTGCCTCCCTCGCCCGCTCGAGGGGCTCGACGAGTGTCCGGAGCTCGCGCTTCGTCGGCACGCGGTAGAAGCCGCCGACCCGGACGTTGATCGGATGGATCTCCCGGCCGCCGACGAGCGTCATCACGTCGTTGCCGACCCGCTTGAGCGCGAGCCCGCGCTCGACCGCCGCCGGCGCGTCTCGCGCGAGCTCGATCGCGCTCTCGTAGCCGAGGAAGTCCGGCGCGTGGAGCATGTAGACGTGGAGCGCGTGGCTCTCGATCCACTCGCCCGCGTAGAGGAGCCGGCGCAGCATCCGAATCGGCTCCGGCACCTCGACTCCGCAGAGGCTCTCGATCGCGTTGACGGAGCTCGTCTGGTACGCGACCGGGCAGATGCCGCAGATGCGCGCCGTGATGTCCGGCGGCTCGAGGTACGAGCGGCCGCGAAGGAACGCCTCGAAGAAGCGCGGCGGCTCGAAGATCCGCAGCTCGACGTGCTCGACCTCGTCGCCGTCGAGCTTGACGGTCATCGCGCCCTCGCCCTCGACGCGGGCGAGGTAGTCGGTGACGATCGTCCTGCGCTTAGCCACGACCAGCCGCCTCCTTGAAGGGCTCCGCGCCCGCGTTGAACGTGGAGAAGAGCCGTTCGACGTCTCGATCGCTCCGGCCGAGCCGCTTCAGGAGCGGGACGAGCGCGCCGGTGTTGGGCGACTCCATCGGGCCGAAGCAGCCGAAGCAGCCGCGGTTGTACGCCGGGCAGAGCGCGCCGCAGCCGGCCTGCGTCACCGGCCCGAGGCACGGCGTGCCGTGCGCAACCGTCACGCACGTGACGCCGCGCTTCTTGCACTCGGTGCAGACGCTCGTCCGCGGGATCCCCGGCTTGCGCCCGATGAGGAAGGCGCTGACGAGCTCGAGCAGCTGGCCCTTGTCGATCGGGCAGCCGCGGAGCTCGAAGTCGACCTGGACGTGCTCGGAGATCGGCGTCGAGGTCGCGAGCGTCGAGATGTACTCGGGCGAGGCGTAGACGACGCGCGTGAACTCCTCGACGTCCGCGAAGTTCCGGAGCGCCTGGATCCCGCCGGCGGTCGCGCACGCGCCGATCGTGATCAGCGCGCCCGACGCTTCCCGGATCTCCTGGATCCGCTCGGCGTCGTGGGGCGTCGTGATCGAGCCCTCGACGAGAGAGACGTCGTACGGCCCGGCGGTGACGGCGCTCGTCGCCTCGCGGAAGTCGGAGATCTCGATCGCGCCCGTGAGCGCGAGCAGCTCGTCCTCGAGATCGAGGATCGAGAGCTGGCAGCCGTCGCACGAGGCGAACTTCCAGACGGCGAGCGTCGGCTTCCTGTCGGTGCTCACAACTCCCTCACCGCCAGGAGCGCACCGACCTGCGCCTGTGAGTAGACGGGCCCGTCGCGGCAGACGAGCGTCGGCCCGAGCTGGCAGTGGCCGCAGAGGCCGATCCCGCAGCGCATGTCGCGCTCGAGCGAGAGGAAGATCCGCTCGTCCGGCACGCCGTGATCGCGCAGCACCTGGACTGTGAAGTGGATCATCACCTCCGGCCCGCAGACGAACGCGGTGACGGCGTCGGGACGGAAGTCGGCGTTGCCGACCAGCTTCGGCACGACGCCGACCTTGCCCTTCCAGCTCGTATCCGCCGCGTCGACGGTGACGTCGACGGCGAGCGCGTCGCGCCAGCCGTCGAGCTGGTCGGTGTAGAGGAGGTCGCCCGGCGTGCGGGCGCCGTAGAGCACGGAGACCGCGCCGTAGGCGTCCCGGCTCGCGAGCGCCTGGAGAACGACGGGCCGCAGCGGCGCGAGCCCGATCCCGCCCGCGACGACGACGACGTCGCCGCCTGCCGCCTCGCCGATCGGCCAGCTGTTGCCGCACGGCCCGCGCAGCCCGAGCAGCGCGCCGGGCTCCGACGCGCAGATCGCCTCGGTGACGGCGCCGACGGCGCGCACCGTCAGCTCGAGCGGCTCGCCCTCACCCTCCGGCGGCCCCGAGACGGAGATCGACACCTCGCCGATCCCGAAGACGTAGACCATGACGAACTGGCCCGGCGCGACCGCGAAGCCGTCCTCCTCCGGCTCGAGCGTGAGCGTCCACGTGTCGACCGTGTCCTGCCGCTTTGCGGCGACACGGAACGACAGCGGGACGAACGCCCCCGCCGGCTCGGTCTCAGTGGCGATTGCCGTTGCCATACATGTCGAGGAGTCGGAGGTGCGTCCACTGCAGGCGCTCCATGAGCACCTGCGAGAAACGCCTGACGACGTCGAAGCCGAAGACGGGATCCGCCTCGCACTTGTCGCGGAGGCACGCGCCGTCGAACTGCGTCGCACGCACGGCCGAGAGCGCCCGGGCGTCGAAGTGGGCGCGATACGGCGGGAAGAGCCACGACCAGCCGAGCACCTCCCCTGCCTCGATCGCCTCGATCACGATCTCGCCGCGCGGCGGCACGAAGTTGCCGACGGCGACCGAGCCGTGCCGGATGACGTAGAAGGTGTCCGCGGGATCGCCCTGGCGCAGGATCGTCTCGCCCTCGTCGAAGTGGACGTTGCGGCCGCAGCCCGCGATCAGCGCGACAGCGTCGTCGGACATCCCGGCGAAGAAGGGAATCTGCGACAGGACCTCGTCAAGCTGCTGGGGCATTGGTCTCCTCCGTTTCGCTCAGCGCGGCGACCTCGGCCGTGATGTCGATCCCGACCGGGCACCAGGTGATGCAGCGGCCGCAGCCGACGCAGCCGGACGTGCCGAACTGGTCGATCCACGTGTCGAGCTTGTGGGTCAGCCACTGCCGGTAGCGGGAGCGGGACGAGGCCCGGATGCTGCCACCGTGGATGTACGAGTAGTCGAGCGAGAAGCACGAGTCCCAGACGCGGTCGCGGGCGGCCTCACTCCCGGCCAGATCGCTCGTGTCCTCGATCGACGAGCAGAAGCACGTGGGACACACGAGCGTGCAGTTCCCGCAGGTCAGGCAGCGCTCGGCGACGTCGTCCCAGCGTGGATGGTCGGGCGTCCCCGACAGCAAGCCGTGCAGGTCGACCTGCGGCATCGCCTTCGTCATCCGTGCCGCCGCCTCGTCGGTCACCGCCGTGGCAGCGGCGACGTCACCCTCCGACGCGGGCCGCGAGGGCAGCTCCGCGAGCACCTCCGCCCCACGCTCGCTTCCGACCTCGACGAGGAAGCGGTGCTCGCCGTCGAGCATCTCCGTGAGCGCGAGGTCGTAGGGATCCCGGACACGCGGGCCGGCGTCCATCGAGGCGCAGAAGCAGTTCGCGCCCGGCTCGCCGCAGTTGACGGCCACGAGGAACGCGCCCTCGCGCCGTGCGGCGTAGTCGCGATCGACGAACTTGCCGCCGATGAAGACCCTGTCCTGGATGGCGATGGCGCTCAATTCGCAGGAGCGGACGCCGATGAAGGCGAGCGGCGTCTCGTTCGGCGGCTCCTCCTCGATCGTCCGGCCGCCGTTCTCCGCCTTCGCGCGCCAGAGCGTGATGCGCGGCGGGAAGAGGAAGCGCTTCCAGGAGTGCGGGCCAACCGCGTACCCGAACCGCGCCTCGTCGTCCCGCTGCTCGAGCCGATAGCTGCCCGGCTCCTGCCTGTCGGTGACCCCGATCGGCAGCTCGGCGGCGCTCTCGAGCTCGTCGTAGACGATCGCCCCGTCCTTGACCATCGGGCCGAGCACGCGGAAGCCGCGACGGCGCAGGACGGCGATCAGGTCCTCGAGCGCCTCCGGAGCGACGACCGCTGTGGGCTTCGACTCCACGACTCCAGGGTCTTGGTTCCGAGCCTACCTCGCATCCGTGGGTTTGCGGACACCGCCTGCGGATCGGGTACCTAGCCGTCGAACGCGTCGTGCAGGGACTGCAAGGCGAGGAACACGCCCTCGGAGAAGGTCGGGTACGGCTGGATCGTGTCGAGGAGCGTCTCGAGCGGCACCGCCGCCCGAATGGCGAGCGTCAGCTGGCCGAGCCACTCCGCCGCCTGCGGCCCGACACAGACGGCGCCGACGAGCACGCGCTCGGCGGGATCCGCGAACAGCCGGACGAAGCCGTCCCGCGCGGGCTTCTCGTACGTCGAGAGCCGCGGCACGGAGTCGAGCTCGAGGCGTGCGGTGACGAGGTCCTCCCCGTCCGTCCGCCCCGCGGTGGCGACCTCGGGGTCGGTGAAGACGCCGGCGGGGATCGCGCGGTAGTCGGCCTTTGTCTCGCGGCCGCAGATGTCCGCCGCCGCGACGCGCGCCTGGTACTTGCCGACGTGGGTGAAGAGCGCGATCCCGTTCACGTCGCCGATCGCCCAGACGTTCTCCGCCGCCCGCAGCCGCTCGTCGACCTCGACGCCGCGGCGCGAGATCTCGACGCCGAGCTCCTCGAGCCCGAGCCCTTCGGCGTTCGGCTGCCTGCCGGTCGCGACGAGCAGCCGCGCCGCCTCGACGACGGAGCCGCCGGAGAGGTGGACGCGGACTCCCGCCTCGACCTTCTCGACGCCGGTCGCGAGCCGCACGTCGATCCCCTCCGCCGCGAAGACGTCGCGGAGCAGCTCGCCGGCGTCGGGATGGACACGGCCGAGCAGATGCTCGCCGCGCTCGACGAGCGTCACGCTCGAGCCCATCCGGGAGAAGAACTGCGCGAGCTCCGCTCCGACCGGCCCGCCACCCATGACGACGAGGCTCGCCGGCACGTCATGCGTCTTCGTCGCCTCGCGGTTCGTCCAGTACTCGACGGAGTCGAGCCCGTCGACCGGCGGGATCGCCGGCCGGGAGCCGGTCGCGACGACGAGCTTGTCGTACGGCAGCTCCTCGCCGTCCACCTCGACGACGCCCGGCCGGACGACGCGGCCCTCGCCGCGCACGAGCCGGCAGTTCCAGTCCTCGAGGTAGTGAAGCTGGCCCGAGTCGTCCCAGCCGCTCGTCATCCAGTCGCGCCACGACCAGACGCCCTCCGGCTCGGGACGCTCGCCGCGCAGTCCCGGCGCGCGGTCGAGCGACGCCGCGAGCTCCGTCGCCCGCAGCATCGTCTTCGTCGGCATGCAGGCGAAGTACGAGCACTCGCCGCCGACGAGACGGCCCTCGACGAGGGTGACCTCCGCCTCGGAGTCGAGCCGGCGGAGGGCGCCGACGAAATGCTCGCCGGTCGACCCTCCGCCGAGAACGACGACCTTCAACTAGCCCAGGTGGTTGGCCTGGAGGAAGCCCGCCGCGATCTGCTTCGCGGAGGCCTTGTCGACGTAGTACGCCTTGTTCATGGCCCGCATCGCTGCGAGCGACAGCTTGCTCGAGACCTTGTTGCAGATCGCCTCGAGCTCCATTCCCGCCGAGCCCTTGAGGAGCTTCTTCGAGAGCACCGGCGCGACGTTCTGGAAGCCGAAGATGTGCTTGTTGTCCACGAGAGCCGTGTACTTCGGGCTGAGCTGCGCGGGATCGGTCGAGAAGCCGTCACCAGCCGTCGCCTTCCCCTCGTCGAGCAGCGTGTAGACGCTGATCGTCCCGATCGGGATGAACTTGATGTTCGTGAGGTGGTAGATCTTCTTCATCCCGAGGATGCACGTGATGCGGGTCTGGCACTCGGGGTAGCCCGCGTACGTGAACGGGTGGCCCTTCATGTCCGAGATCGTCTTCACGTGCAGCCGCTTCGCCGTCTTCGTGAGCATCGTGAAGGTGTCGGTGTCGTAGAACGGCGTCGCCTTGAGGAGGGTGAGACCGCGGGTCTCCTCGAAGTTCTTCGCGACCGTGTACGTCGCCGCCGCCGTCTTCGGCGCGTTCTTGACCTTCGCGAGGTCGAGCGCGATCACGCCGGTGTACTCGGGATAGAAGTTCATCTTCCCGCTCGTGATCGCCTTGTCGGCGAGCTCCGACGAGCCGAAGCTCCCCTTGTAGACGACGTGGAAGCCCTTGGCGGCGAGCGCCTGGCCGTAGATCTGGCCGAGGATGTACTCCTCCGCGAAGTTCTTCGTGCCGATCGTGATCGTCGGCTTCGACGTGGTTGTCTTCGCCTTGGCCGAGCCCGCGAACGCGGCAAGTCCGATCAGAAGCGCGACTCCGATCGAGACCGCGAACGCCGCCTTGGCGGCACGGCGAGTGTGCTTGCGAACCATCTGCCCTCCTCTCGAGTTGCCCTTCCCGAGACCCTAAGCGTTCGGGGACATCCTGCGGAAGGCCGCGCCCCGGGCGAGCCCGAGGATTCCCGCCGTGGCAAAGGCGACCGCGGAGACGCAGAGCGCGGCGGCGACGACCCCCGCGTCGCCGTAGCTCGCCGAGTTGAGGATGATGTCGCCGAGCCCGCCGGTGACGCCGGCCACCGCGGCGATGGTCGCGGTCGCGATGACGAACACAGCGCCGATCCGGATGCCCGCGAGGATCAGCGGCAGGCCGAGCGGCAGCTCGATCCGCAGCAGGATCTGCGCCTCCGTCAGCCCCATCCCGCGCGCGGCGTCGACGGCGTCCCGGTCCACCCCGTCCACCGCGAGATACGTGTTCGTGAGGATCGGCGGCACCGCGAGCACGACGAGCGCGACGGCGACGTTCAGGAAGCCCACCCCGAGCCAGGCGATGAACACGCCGATCAGGGCGATGCTCGGCAGCGCCCGGCCGAGAGTCGAGACGCCGAGCGCGAGGGTGAGACCGCGGTGCTTGTGGCCGAGCCAGAGCCCGAGCGGGAAGGCGATCACGAGCGCGATCCCGAGCGAGGCGAAGGCGAGCTTCGAGAGCTCCGCCGTCGCCGAGAGCAGGAGCGACGCGTTGTTCCCCATGAACCGGAACGCGTCGACGAAGAGGCTAGCGAGGATCACCGCAGCCGGCTCCACGGCGTGAGCGCCCTCGCGACGAGCGCGAGCAGCCCGTCGGCGACCAGCGCGAGGAGGATCGCGAGCCCGCCCGCCACGACGAGCTCCGTCCGGAAGATGTCGGGCGTCTGGAGCGCGTCGAAGATCGGCTGGCCGAGGCCGTACGCGATCAGCAGAGCGGCGACGGTACCGATCGAGATCGTGGAGACGGTCGCCACGCGCAGCCCGGCGAGGATCGCGGGCGCGGCGAGCGGCAGCTCGACACGCATGAACGTCTGCGTGCGCGTCAGTCCCATCCCACGTGCAGACTCGAGCACGTCCGCCGGCACGGCGCTCAGGCCGGTGAGGATGTTCCGGTAGAGGATGAAGAGCGTGTACGAGACGAGCGCGATCTCGATCGTCGTCACGGTCGGCCCCGTCACGGGGATGAGCAGCACGAAAAGCGCGAGGCTCGGGATCGTGTAGAGGAAGTCGGTGAAGAGGCCGAGCGGCGGGTTGAGCAGCCGAAAGCGGAAGCCGAGCAGCGCGAGGGCGAAGGCGATGACGAAGCCGATCCCCACCGCGAGCAGGGTCAGCTTGATGTGCTGAATCAGATCCGGCTGCAGCGTGTCGCCCCAGTGCTGGCGCACCCAGTCGAAGCAGAGCCAGCCGTTGTGGAGCAGGCAGGCGCTCGGCTTGTGGAAGTGCGGGATGACGACGCCGCCGCCGCCGGCGAGGCGCGCACCGTTCACCGCAGCAGGTCCTCACGCGTCACGACCCCGAGCGACGCCCCGTCGGCGTCCGTGACGACGAGTGCGTCCTGCCGCTCCGCGACGAGCAGCGCGAGCGCGTCGCGCAGGGTCGTCTCCCCGGGCAGCCGCGGCAACCCGTCTCCCGCGCCGTCCCCGAGCTTCAGCTCGCCGAGCGTCCTCAGTGCGAGCGCCTTGAGCGCGCGGTCGCGGCCGACGAAGTCCGCCACGAACTCGTCGACCGGCCGGTCGAGGATCCGCTCGGGCGTGTCGTACTGCGCGAGCCGCCCTCCCTCGCGGAGGATCGCGATCCGGTCGCCGACCTTGATCGCCTCGTCGATGTCGTGCGTGACGAAGACGACCGTCTTCCGCACCTCGCGGTGGAGCCGGAGGAACTCGTCCTGCAGGCGCGTGCGGACGATCGGATCGATCGCGCCGAACGGCTCGTCCATCAGCATGAGCGGCGGGTTCGCGGCGAGAGCGCGCGCGAGACCGACGCGCTGGCGCTCGCCGCCGGAGAGCTGCGCCGGGAAGCGCTTCGCGTAGGACTGGTCGAGGCCGACGAGCTCGAGCAGCTCCGCCGAGCGCGTCTTGATCCACGAGCGCGACTCGCCGTAGAGGCGCGGGACGACGCCGATGTTCCCCTCCACCGTGTAATGGGGGAAGAGCCCGACCTGCTGGATGACGTAGCCGATCGAGCGGCGCAGCTCGACGACGTCGAGCTCGAGGATCGAAGCGCCGTCGATCCGGATGTCGCCGCTCGTGAGCGGAATCAGCCGGTTGACGAGCTTGAGCGCGGTCGTCTTGCCGCCGCCGGACGGCCCGACGAGGACGCAGATCTCCCCGGCCGGCACCGTGAGCGAGAGCTCGTGGACGGCCGCGCCCTCGCGGCCGGGATAGACCTTCGTCGCCTCGTCGAAGACGAGCTCGGCCGCCTCGGTCGGCATCGGCCAATCTTCTACGACAGCAGCGTGTCCAGGCCAGTCGTCAGGCCCGGCGGCAGCTCGTCGAGCTTGGTGAGCGCGAGGAGGACGCCGTCGGCGAACGACTCGCGGCCGGTCGTGTCGTGCCGGATCGTGAGCAGCTGTCCGTCCCCGCCGAAGATCACCTCCTGGTGGGCGACGAGGCCCGGCAGGCGCACGGAGTGGATCGTCGTGTTGCCGCCGATCGCCGCCGCGGTCGCCTTCGCGGTGCCGGACGGCGCGTCCTTCTTCGCTTCGTTGTGGAGCTCGATCACCTCGGCGCGCGGGAAATGCTCGGCCGCCTCGCGCGCGAAGCGCATCATCAGGACGGCGCCGGTGGAGAAGTTCGGCGCGACGAAGAGGCGCAGGCCCTTCTCCGCCGCAAGCGCCCCGAGCTCCGCCGGGTCCCAGCCCGTCGTGCCGACGACGCAGGAGACGCCCTGCTCGAGCGCGGCGCGGACGTTGGCCGGCGCGGCGTCGGGCGTCGTGAAGTCGACCGCGGCGTCGCAGCCGCTCACGTCCGGATCGTCGCCGAGCTCGATCCCGCGCACCTCGTGGCCGGCCGCCTCGAGCACCGGCACGAGCGCGCGCCCGACCTTGCCCTCTGCGCCGAAGAAGGCGAGCCTCACGCCGCCGCCCGCCCGGCGAGCCCGCCGCTCGCGCGTGCCACGGCCGCGCGGAACCGCTCCTCGTCCGGCCCGACGCCGGACGCTGCGAGCCGCTCCGCCGGGAGAAGGACGGCCGCGAGCTCCGCGAGCTCGTCCCCGTCGACGGCGTCGATCTCGGCCATGACGCGCTCGAGCGTGAGGAGCTCCGTGTCGGTGACGAGCGACTTGCCGAGCCGGCTCATCCGGTTCGACGTCGACTCGAGCGAGAGGACGATCCGGCCCTTGAGGTTCTCCTTGGCCCGCTCGAGCTCGCCCTTGCGCAGCTTCCCGGCGGCGATCTCGCCGACCTGCTCGACGGCGATCTCGACGCACGCGCCGAGGTTCTCCTCCCGCGTGCCCACGTAGATGCCGATCACGCCGGTGTCGGTGTACTGCGCGGCGAAGCTGTAGACGGAGTACGCCATGCCCCGCTTCTCGCGGATTTCCTGGAAGAGCCGCGACGAGGCCGAGCCGCCGAGGATCGAGTCGAGGAGCGAGGCCGCGAAGCGACGGCGGTCCGAGCGCGAGATGCCGGTCGCGCCGAGGCAGAGGTGGTACTGCTCGGTGTCCTTGCGCTGGAAGCGGACCTCGGGGCCGGGAAGCTGGGCGAGCGGCCGCCGCACGCGGGTGCCTGGGCGGGCGGGAGCGCCGGCGCGGCGCTCGCTCCGCTGGAGGAGCGCGACGAGGCGGTCGTGCTCGAGGTTGCCCGCGGCGGCGAGGACGACGTTGCCCGGCGCGTAGGCGGTGCGGTGGTAGCTCGCGAGCGAGCGGCGGCTGACGGTCGAGATGACCTCCGCCGTCCCGATCACCGGCCGCCCGAGCGGGTGGCTGCCGAAGACGGCCTGGGAGAAGAGGTCGTGGACGAGCTCCTGCGGCGTGTCCTCGTACATCGCGATCTCCTCGAGGACGACCTCGCGCTCCTGGTCGACCTCGGCGAAGGACGGCGCGAAGACCATGTCCGTCATCACCTCGAGCGCGGTCTCGACGTGATGGTCGGGGACGCGCGCGTAGACGACCGTGTTCTCGCGCGAGGTCGCCGCGTTGAGCTCGGCTCCCATCGCGTCGAACGTCTCCGCGATCTCCTGCGCGTCGAAGCGGCGCGAGCCCTTGAACAGGAGGTGCTCGATGAAGTGGGAGACGCCCGCGCGGTCGTCGCGCTCGTCGCGGGAGCCGACGTCGATCCAGAAGCCGAGCGCGACGGAGCGGACGCTCGGCACGCGCTCGGAGACGACCCGCTCGCCCGTGTCGAGCTCGCTCAGCGTGACCTTCTGCACGCGCCGATCGTAGTTAGGAGTTACGTGCGGGCGACGAACCGAAAGCCCGCGCCGCTGCGCTTCGCGTCGTACAGCGCCTCGTCCGAGAGGCGGAACAGCGACTGGGCGTCGGACGCGTCGTCGGGACAGGCGGCGCAGCCGAAGCTCGCGGACAGCTCGCTGAGCCACGGCTCGGCGTGGTCGCCGCCGCCGAGCTCCTCGAGGAGCGACTGGACGCGCTCGACGACGAGGCGCGCGTCGTCGTCCGTCGCCTCGGCGAGGAGCATCGCGAACTCGTCCCCGCCGATCCTGAACGCGGCGTCCGGCTTGCGAAGGGCGCGCGAGAGGACGCCGGAGAACGCGACGAGCGCCGCGTCGCCGGAGGCGTGGCCGTAGCGGTCGTTGAGCTGCTTGAAGTGGTCGAGGTCGGCGATGACGAGCCCGAACGAGCGGCCGTAGCGCGTCGCGCGCGCGACCTCCCCGTCGAGCCGCTGGACGAAGGCGCGGCGGTTGAGGAGGCGCGTGAGCGGGTCGTGGTCGGCGAGGAAGCGCAGCTCGCCGAGATGCCGCCCGGAGACGAGCGCGGCCGAGGCGTCGTTCGCGAAGATCCGCAGCGCCTGCAGGCGGTCCGCCGACGGGATGAGGCGGTCGCACGGGTTGTCGACGAAGATCACGCCGAGGAGCGCTCCCTCGCCGTCGCGCAGCGGCACGACGAGCCAGTGGCGGTTCCACGCCCACGGGCCGCGGCCGTTCAGCTGCGACGGGTAGACCTCGACGCCGCTCGCCATCCGGCTCCGTGCCTGCTGGTGGGTGAGGAGGTAGCAGCCCTCCCGCTCGAACTCGTCGTCGAGGAGCGGCTCGATCTCGGCGACCGAGACGCGGTTGCGGTTGCGCAGCTCGTCGAGCTGCCAGCCCGCAGCCGCGTGCGGCACGACGATCCCGGTGTCGGGGTCGACGAGCGCGGCGTAGACGTTGTTGAACTCGAGCGCGTCGTGGATACCGCTGCAGACGCGCCGGAGGATCTCGTCGCTCGCGGTCTCGCCGGTGATGCGGGAGGAGACTGCGAGCAGCTCCTCGAGCGCCCGCTGGTGGCGCTTCGCGTCCCGCGCCTCCTTCGCCTCCTCGAGCGCGAGCGCCGCATGGTCGGCGAGCGCGACGAGGACCTCGAGCTCGTCCTCGGTCGGCCGCCGGCCGCTGATCGGCTCGTCGACGGAGATGATCCCGAGCAGGTTCCCCTCGCCGTCGCGCATCGGCACGAAGAGCGCGTCCTCCGGATCCCACGCCTCGGGATCCGCCGGCCGCTCGCCCTCCGGCGTGTAGCTCGTGCCGAGGCTGTCCCAGTCGACCGAGCCGCTCGGGACGTGGTACGCGCCGTGCCGCTCGAAGCGGTCGTTGAGGAGGACGGCCCAGTCGCTGCCCTCGCGGACGTTGCCGAGCAGGGTCGAGCGGGCCTCCTCGTTGCCGTGGACCGTCGTGACCTCGAAGTCGTCCCACTCCGGCCGGTAGAGGTTGACCGCGACCGTGCGATACCCGAGCGCCTCGCCGATCGTCCGCGCGACTGCGTCGAGCAGGGCCGGCAGGTCCTCACGCGCCCGCAACAGGCGGGTTACCTCCACAAGGCCCCGCAGCGGTGAGATGTTCGGGTGTCTCACAGGGTCACTATCCGCACGTCTCATCGGCATAGCCAGGGGAACCGATGAGCGTTCGGCCCATTATTGCCCCGTTCGGGTGATTTCTCACAAAGATGCGCGAAGGGCGGCCCGGTGGGCCGCCCTTCGCAGTTCGGAGCGAGGCGCTAGTCCTCGTCGCGGCGCGGGCCGCGAGGCCCGCGTCCGCCGCGGCCGCCGCGGCGGTCGTCGCGGCGCGGCCTGTCCTCCTCCGGGGGCCTCGGCGGAGCGTCCTTCGCCCGCTCGATCAGCTCCTCCGGCTGGACGAGACCGCCGTTCTCGTGCTTCGCGACGAGCTTGAGGCCGATCCGGCCCCGGGCCTTGTCGACCTCCTGGACGACGACGTCGACGACGTCGCCGCGGCTCATCACGTCCTCGATGTGCGCGACGCGACCGGGGCCGACGTTCGAGACGTGGAGGAGACCGTCGGTCCCCTTCTTCAGCTCGACGAAGGCGCCGAACTGCGTCGTCTTCACGACCTTGCCCGTGTAGGTGTCGCCCACCTCGGGCTCCTTCGTGATCGACTCGATCGCGGCGATCGCGGCCGCGGCCTTCTCGCCGTCGGTCGCGTAGATGAGGATCGTGCCGTCCTCCTCGATGTCGATCTGCACCTCGTAGTCGGACTCGAGGCCGCGGATCGTCTCGCCGCCCTTGCCGATGACCATGCCGATCTTCTCCTGGTCGATCTTGATCGACGTGATCCGAGGCGCGTTCGACGCGAGCTCGGAGCGGGACTCCGGGATGACGTCGAGCATCTTCTCGAGGATGAACTCGCGCGCCCGCTTCGCCTGCTCGAGCGCGTCTCGCATGATCTGCTGGGTGACGCCGGTGATCTTGATGTCCATCTGGAGCGCGGTGATCCCGTTCGTCGAGCCGGCGACCTTGAAGTCCATGTCGCCCAGGTGGTCCTCCGCGCCCTGGATGTCGGTGAGGATGACGTAGTCGTCGCCCTCCTTGACGAGGCCCATCGCGATGCCGGAGACCGGCGCCTTGATCGGCACGCCGGCGTCCATCAGCGACAGCGTCGAGCCGCAGACGGAGCCCATCGAGCTGGAGCCGTTCGACTCGAGCGTCTCCGAGACGATCCGGATCGTGTACGGGAACTCGTCCGGCGTCGGGATGACCGCCTCGAGCGCCCGCTGCGCGAGCGCGCCGTGGCCGATGTCACGCCGCTTCGGGCCGCGCATGAAGCCCGTCTCCCCGACCGAGTACGGCGGGAAGTTGTAGTGGTGCATGTAGCGGCGCTCTTCCTCGAGGGAGAGGTCGTCGATGCGCTGCCCCTCCTTCGCGGTGCCGAGCGTGAGCGACGAGAGGATCTGCGTCTGGCCGCGCGTGAACAGGCCGGAGCCGTGCGAGCGCGGGTTGACGCCGACCTCGATCTCGATCGGCCGGATCTCCTCCGCGCCGCGCCCGTCGGGGCGGCGCTTGTCGACGGCGATCTTCTGCCGGACGAGGTCCTTGTAGATCGACTCGCACGCCTTCTTGACGTACTGCTTCGTCAGGGAGTCCTTGACCGGCTCCTCGCCCTCGGCGGCCGCGGGGCCGACCGGGAAGGGAAGCGCGACCTCGTCGACGATGCGGTCGAAGAGCAGCTGCCGCTTCGCCGACTTGAGCGCCTTCGAGTCCTGCTCCGCGTCGGTGAGCGCCTTCAGCTCGTCGCCGAACTGCTCGCGCACAGGGCCCTCGACGGCGACGCTGCGCTGCTTCTCGAGCAGCGAGGCGAGCGCCGAGCGGACCTGGAGCTGGCGGACGATGTCGTCGTCGGTCGAGTCCATCGAGATCGCCGGCGCGAGCTCGGACAGCAACTCGTCCGTCGCCGTGCCGGCCTCGCGGATCCCGACCTGCTGGATCCGCTCCCAGATCGTGTGGCCGTGGTCGCGCTCGAGCTCGGCCTGGAGCTCGAGGTCGAGCCACTTCGGCTTGCCGGCCTGGCGGAGCAGATCCTCCTGCGCCTCGCAGAGCTTGACGATCTCGGCATGGGCGATCTCGAGCGCCTCGAGGATCCTCTCCTCGGGAATCTCGCTCGCGCCGGCCTCGACCATCGTCAGCCCTTCCTTCGTGCCGACGACGATGAGGTCGAGGTCTGAGTCGTCCTCGCTCTCGCGGAGCGTCGGGTTGACGACGAGCTCTCCGTCGATCTGGCCGACGCGCACGGCGCCGACCGGCCCGAGGAACGGCAGCGGCGAGAGCATGAGCGCCGCCGACGCGCCGTTGATGCAGAGGATGTCGTGGGCCGTGACCATGTCCGCGCTGAGGACGGTGCAGATCACCTGCACCTCGTTGCGGAAGCCCTTCGGCCACAGCGGCCGGATCGGCCGGTCGATCATCCGTGCGGTCAGGATGGCGCGCTCGGTCGGGCGCCCCTCCCGCTTGAAGAAGCCGCCCGGGATCTTGCCGGCGGCGTACATCCGCTCCTCGACGTCGACCGTGAGGGGGAAGAAGTCCGCGCCCTCGCGCGCCTCGGCGCGCCCCTGGGCGGTGGCGAGCACCATCGTGTCGCCGCTGCGGATGACGACCGCGCCATCCGCCTGCTTCGCGAGCTTGCCGGTCTCTAGCGTGATCTCCTGGTTTCCGATCTGGATGGAGACCTGCGCCCGGCGATCGGTCGCGATACTCATCAATTGTCCTCCACTTTGCTTTGTGGAGGGCGGGAGCTCGAGCCAGTCCGTCTGACGTGGGCTCGCTCGAACTTCCACCCTCCGAGTTCTGGAGCTAGCGGCGCAGGCCGAGCTCCTTGATGAGGGCCCGATAGCCCTCGAGATCCTTCTTCTGCAGGTAGTTCAGGAAGCGGCGGCGGCGTCCGACGAGCTTGAGGAGGCCGCGCCGCGAGTAGTGGTCGTGCTTGTGCGTCCGGAGATGCTCCGTCAGCTCGTTGATCCGCTGCGTGAGCATCGCAACCTGCACCTGCGTCGAGCCGGTGTCGGCGGCGTTGGCGCCGTGCTTCGTGATCAGTTCCTGCTTCGCTTCCTTGGTCAGGGCCACTCGCCCTCTCCTTCCATGTCTCCCGAGGCTCCGCCCACGGCCTTGCGTCATCGCACAGGGGACGTTGACGCGAGCCGGGCCTGGGTCGCGGGTAGGGTAGCGGAAACCGGCATGGAAAGCGCGATTCCGCAGGGAAGGCTGGCCGAGATCGTGCGTGAGGCGCGGTCGCGGACGGGGGTGCCCGCGGTCGCGGCGGGGCTCTTGACGGCGGGTGACGCGGAGTACGCGACCGACGGGCCGGTCGACATCCGGACGCAGTTCCGCATCGCCTCGATCACGAAGTGGTTCACCGCGACGCTCGCGGCGTCGCAGCCCGGGTTCGACGCCGAGCAGCGGGCGCTCCTCTCCCACACGGCGGGCTTGCGGCCGGAGTCGCCGGAGCCGTTGCCCGAGGAGTGCCGCGGGCTGTGGTCGTACTCGAACGCCGGCTACTGGGCGGCCGGCGAGGCGTGCGCAGCGGCGGCGGGCGCGTCCTTCTCGGAGACGATGCGCGAGAAGCTCCTCGAGCCGCTCGGGCTCGAGGAGACGTCCTTCGACGAGCCTGCGGACGCGGCGCCGGGCCACCTCCAGGAGGGCGAGACGGGACATCGCCCGGCCGGCACGCTCGACTACCCGGAGGGGCGGCGAGCCTCGGGTGGTCTGTGGTCGACGGTCGGCGACCTGCTGCGCTTCGCCGAGCACCAGTTCGAGTACGGCGAGACGCTCCGTCAGCCGCACGCGAGCGCACTCGGCGCCGAGTACTGCCTCGGCTGCTGGCGGCGGGAGCTCGCGGGCGGTCGCGTCGCCTACGACCACGAGGGGTCGGTCGGCGGCTTCCAGTCGCTTCTCCTTCTCGTGCCGGCGGAGGGCCTCGCGCTCGTCGTCCTCACGAACAGCTGGCGCGGCAGCGGTTTGATCCGCCGCGTCGTCCGGGGACTCGGCCTCGTTCCGGCAAGTGACAAGTTGTCACTAGGTTCGACAGGTCCGATCGAGCCGGCTCGCTACGCGCTCGGGGAGTCGGAGGCTCTCGTCGAGGCCCACGGGGACACGTTCCGCGTCTCGGAGGCGGAGACGGATCCCCTCAGCGGCGGTCGGATCGTGCGTCCCTCGTTTCCTGTCGACGCTCTCGGCGGCGCCGTCTACGGCTTCGCCGGCGGGCTGCTCATGAGCCACCGCATCGACTTTCCGCGGCCCGGCGTGGCCCGGATCGGCTGGGTCGCGATGCCCCGCGCGGACGCGTGAGCGGCGGGCTTCCGGCAGGAGTCGCGGCCGGCCATCCGGCGACGGCGGCGGCCGGGCTCGAGATCCTCTCCGCCGGCGGCAGCGCGGCCGACGCGGCGGTCGCTGCATCCCTCGCCTCCTGCGTCGCGGAGACGGTGATGACCGGTCTGCTCGGCGGCGGGCACGCGATCTTCTGGGACGCCGCGGCCCGCCGCGCGCGCAACCTCGACTGCTTCTGCGCGGTGCCGGGAATCGGCGCGGAGCCGCGGCCCGTGGAGCTCGTCGAGCTCGAGGTGCCGTTCGGGGCGGAGCTCGTCCACTACGCGGTCGGCCCTGGCTCGTGCGCGGTGCCGGGAGTGGCGGCCGGTCTCGGGGCGCTCTGGCGCGAGCATGGCGTCCTCCCGTGGGCGCGCCTCGTCGAGCCGGCGTTGCGGCTGGCGCGCGACGGCGTCGAGCTGCCGCCCGCGCACGCCGCGTGCCTCGAGATGATCGCCCCCGTCCTCACGCTCGACCTTGGCGCGCGGATCTACGCGCCGGCGGGACGGCTCCTCACCGCCGGCGAGAGACTCGAGCAGCCGGGTCTCGTCGCGGCGCTCGAGGCGCTGTCGGCAGAGGGACCGGAGAGCGTCTACGCCGGGACGATCGGGGATGCGCTGCTGCAACTGGGGGCGGAGCGCGGGGCGACGGTGACGAGGGCCGACCTCGCCGCCTACGAGGCGAGCTGGAGCGAGCCCGTCGAGGTCGAGCGCCTCGGCGCGCGCTGGCTGACGCGCGGCGGCATCTCCGGTGTGCCGGAGACGCTCGCGCGCCTGGCGGACCTCCGCGGCTTGTCCCCCGCCGGCCGCCTCCTCGAGCTCGTCGCGGCGCTCGACGGGACGGGCGAGGTCGCGCAGCACACGACGAACCTCGTCGCCGTCGACGCGCGCGGCAACGCCTGCGTCCTCACGACGAGCCTCGGGCTCGGCTCCGGCGACTACCTGCCGGGCTTCGACCTCCATCTCAACAGCATGCTCGGCGAGGCGGAGCTGCTAGTCGACGGTGTCCCGGCGCCCGGCGAGCGGATCCCGAGCATGATGGCTCCGACTCTCGTGCTCGAGGACGGGGAGCTCGTCCTCGCCGCCGGCTCCGCAGGCGGCAGCCGCCTGCGTACCGCGCTGCTGACGGCGGCGCTCGGCGTCCTCGACGAGCAGCTGCCCCCGCGGGAGGCGGTCGACCGCCCGCGCGTCCATCCGGCCGGCGCGGTCGTGAACGCGGAGCCGGGCTGCGACGAGGACGGTCTCGCCGCGCTCGAGGCGGCGGGCCGCTCGGTGCGCCGCTGGCCGCAGCGGCATCACTACTTCGGCGGCGTCAGCCTCGTCGGGCGCGACGGTGGTGCCGCCGATCCGCGCCGGAGCGGGGCCGCGCTCGCGCTCGGCCGCTGAGCCGCCGTCAGACCGGACGTGCCGCTTCCCGCGTGTGGGAGACGTCGTCTCCGATCGCGGTGACGAGGTCGTCGACGGAGTCGAAGCGCATCTGGCCGCGCAGCCGGCTCCAGACCTCGACGACGAGCCGCTGGTCGTAGAGGTCGTCGTCGAAATCGAGGAGATGCGCCTCGACGCGTCGCTCGACGCCGTCGAACTGCGGATTCGTCCCGACGGAGACCGCGGCCCGGCGACCGTTGGTCCATCCGGCGTACACGCCGTCGGGAGGGACGAGCAGCCCGGCAGGCACGTCGAGGTTCGCGGTCGGGAAGCCGAGCGCCCGCCCGCGGCCGTCGCCGTGGACGACGATCCCCTCCACCTCGGGCGGCCGGCCGAGGAGCGCCGCGGCGCGCTCCATCTCGCCCGCATGGACGAGCTCCCGGATCCGGCTCGACGAGACGTTCGCCAGGAGCGGCACCCGCCGCACGTCGAAGCCGAGCGCCTCGAGCAGCGCGAGGTTGCCCTCGCGGCCGCGGCCGAAGCGGAACGTCTCGCCGACGGCGATCACATCCGCCCCGATGCCGCGGAGCATCCGCTCGGCGAACTCTTCCGCCTCGAGCGCTGCGAGGTGCTCGTCGAACCGGAGGACGAGGACGTCGTCGACGCCCGCAGCTTCCAGCAGCTCGAGGCGCCGTTCGAGCGTGGCGAGGAGCTCGACCCTGCCGCCGAGGACGGCGCGCGGATGCGGGTCGAACGTCACCACGGTCGTCCGGAGGCCCGCGGCCTGCGCCGCCTCGACGACGCGCCGGTGTCCGAGGTGGACGCCGTCGAACGTGCCGATCGCGGCCGCCCGCCGCGCCGGCGCGAGCTCGGCCGGCTCGCGCGCGACGTTCACGCGCGCGCCGCCTCGACCCGTGCGAGCACCTCACGCTCCGGCAGGAGCCGGGCGGGCGAGAACGCCTCGGGCGACACGGCATCCTCGACCGAGAACGGCCCGACCCACGTCCGGCGCAGGGTGACGCAGTGACCGCCGAGCGCGTCGGCGATCGCCCGGATGTACGTCCCCGAGCTCACGTCGAGCTCGAGCACGACTCGACCCTCGCTATAGGAGATGACGTCGAGCGTGCGAACCGTCGAGCGGCGCATCGGCATCTCCACCTCGACCCCGCGCCGCGCGAGCTTGTACGCCCGCTCCCCGCCGATCTTCACCGCGGACGCGGCGGGGATCGGCAGGTCGATCTCGCCCCGGAGGGTCGCGAGCCGCGACTCGAGCTCGCCCGCCGCCGGAGGCTCCTGGCGAGCTACGACCTCGCCTTCCGGGTCGCCGGTCGACGTGCGCGCGGAGAGATCGATCTCGGTGCTGTAGCGCTTGTCCAGTCCGACGAGGCACGAGGCGAGCTTAGTTGCCCGTCCGGACAACAGCAGGAGAAGCCCGGTCGCGAACGGGTCGAGCGTGCCGGCGTGGCCGGTCCGCGCCCCGGTCATCCGGCGGATCTGGGCGACGACGGCGAAGGAGGACGGCCCGCTCGGCTTGTCGACGAGCGCGACGCCCGCAGGCTCAAGCCCGCGCGGGGGCACGTTGGGCGAGGAAGCCTGCGCGGATCTGCGCGACGATCTCCGCGAGTGGAAGGTCGGTCGAGAAGCCCGCGGCCTGCCGATGACCGCCGCCACCGAACGTCCGGGCGATCGCCGAGACGTCGAGCTCGTCGATCGACGAGCGGAGCGATCCCTTGTGCGCGGGCGCATCGCTGCTGAGCTGCTCCCGGATGAACACGGCGAGCTCCGCCCCCTCGACTGCTCGCAGGTAGTCGATGAGCCCTTCGGAGTACGGCTCGGACGCGCCGACCTCCGCGAAATCGGTGCGGAGGAGGTGGGAGACGACGATCCGGCCGCCCTCGAGCACCTCGGCCCGGTCGAGGACGCGGGCGAGGAGCTTCAGCTTCGCGAACTCGACCGACTCGTAGACCTGCTGGAAGACCGCATGGATGTCGGCCCCCGCGTCGACGAGCTCCGCTGCCAGCCGCAGAGCCTTCGGGGTGGTGTTCGCGTACTGGAACCGCCCCGTGTCGGTGACGAGCGCGATGTAGAGAGGCTCGGCGAGCTCCGGTGTCAGCTCGAGCCCGAGCTCGCCGAAGATGTCGCGAAGTACTTCGCCGGTCGACGACGCGTCGGAGACGATGAGGTTGAGGTCGCCGAATCGTGTGTTGTCGTGGTGGTGATCGACGTTGAGGACGAGCGGCGCTCGGGGGGCCGCGGCGTCGTCGCCGATCCGCTCCTCCTTCGCGCAGTCGACCGCCACGAGGACGCGCTCTTCCGCATCGGCCGGCGGCTCGCGTACGAGTCCGTCGAGCGGCATGAACGCGTACTCCCGCGGAAGCGGCGTGTCGCCGGCGAGGTACATGACCGCGTC
This sequence comes from Gaiellaceae bacterium, assembly GCA_035652255.1. Taxonomy (GTDB): domain Bacteria; phylum Actinomycetota; class Thermoleophilia; order Gaiellales; family Gaiellaceae; genus Palsa-739. Next base: position 60,474 of record DASRED010000011.1, read on the forward strand.
CTTGCCGAGACTGCGCAGCGCCAGAGTCGCCGCGAGGAGCGACCCGAGCGCGTCGCCGTCGGGATTCTCGTGAGTGACGACGAGGAAACGGTCGTGCTTCCTCAGAGCGTCTGCGATCGCCTTCAGGTCACTCGTCTGCGTCATTGTCGTCGTCCGGCGCGAGCTCGTCGATGAGCTGGCTCATGCGTACTCCGCGCTCGACGGTGGGATCGTATTCGAAGGTCAGCTGGGGAGTCCGTTTCATTCTCAGCTCGCGCGCGAGGCGAGATTGGAGGAGGCCGTGGGCGGCGCCGAGGCCGAGGAGTGTCGCACGGCGCTTGCGGCCGGAGCCGAGCACGCTCACGTAGACCGTCGCGTGGCGGAGGTCGGGAGTCGTATCGACGCCGGTGACGGTGACGAGACCGATGCGCGGGTCCTTGAGCTCGGGAAGTGCCTCTGCGAGCACCTGCCTCACCGACTCGTTCACCCGACGCATGCGCTCGGCCACGGGGCGTATTCAAGCTGCCGCACCGACTCCCGGGCAGAGACGTGCCGGACAGGTCCTCTGGAGCCGTGGCCAACCCGCACTCCCCACCCAGGGTGGGGATGCCGTCCCTCCGCCCTCGGCGTCGACGCTACCCGGGCAGGTGTGACGTCGACGCGCCAATTCGGTGCCAACATCGGCACGGGTGCGCGGCGCGCGGCCGACCGTCGCCGCCTGACAGCTTCTAGCGGATCGTCTCGAGCACGAGGGGCCGCGGATCCGGCGGCTCCGCGCCGAGCTCGTACGCCTCGAGAAGGGCGACCGCGGCAGTGCTCGCGGCGCCGTCGTCCCGCGCGTGGACCTCTGCGAGCGGCTCGCCCGCCGCGACCCGTTCGCCGCGCTTCCGGAGACAGACGACGCCGACGGCGTGGTCGATCGGGTCGCCCGCCCGCAGCCGGCCCGCGCCGAGCTCCATCGCGACGACCGCCACCTCCCGCGCGCGCAGCTCGCGCACGAACCCCGCCTCCGGCGCTGCGACCTCGCGCACGACCGGCGCCACCGGCAGCGCAGCCGGAGATGGGTCGCCTCCCTGCGCCCGGATCCACCGCTCGTACGTCGCACGGGCGGAGCCGTCGGCGAGCGCGGCCTCCGCGCGGGCGCGCCCCTCCGCTTCGTCCACGCCGAGGTCGGACAACGCCAGCAGTTGTCCCGCCGCGTCGACGACGAGCTCGCGGAAGTCCGCCGGGCCGCCGCCGCTCACGGTCTCGACCGCCTCGCGCACCTCGACGGCGTTCCCGACCGCCCGCCCGAGCGGCTGCTTCATCTCGGTCAGCACGCAAACGACCTCCATGCCGGCGCGCTCCCCGAGCGCCTTCATCTCCTCGGCGAGCCGCCGCGCCTCCTCGACCGTCCGCATGAACGCCCCCTCCCCCACCTTGACGTCGAGGACGAGCGCGCTCGCGCCGGCGGCGATCTTCTTCGACATGATGCTCGCCGCGATCAGCGAGACCTCGTCGACCGTCGCGGTGACGTCCCGCAGCGCGTAGAGCTTCTTGTCGGCCGGAACGAGGTTCGCGGACTGGCCCGCCACCGCGATCCCGATCGCGCGCGTCTGCTCGACGAGCTCGTCCGTCGTCAGCTCGACGCGGAAGCCCGGGATCGACTCGAGCTTGTCGAGCGTGCCGCCGGTGTGGCCGAGCCCGCGGCCGCTCATCTTCCCGAACGGGACGCCGCACGCCGCGACGACCGGCCCGACCGCGATCGTCACCTTGTCGCCGACACCGCCGGTCGAGTGCTTGTCGACGACGCGCCGACCGAGCCTCTTTGCGAGGTCGACCGTCTCGCCGCTCCGCACCATCGCGTCCGTCAGCGCGTACGTCTCCGCCGCCGTCAGGCCGCGGAACCACACAGCCATGAGGAACGCAGCCGCCTGGTAGTCCGGCACGTCGCCGGCGACGTAACCGGAGACGAACGCTCCGAGCTCGTCCGGGGCGAGCTCCTCCCCGCGCTTCTTCCGCTCGATCAGCTCCGCCGCATTCACGGAGACGACCCTAATCCTCGGGGTCGAGCACGAGCCGCTCGGCGAGCGCGACCTCCCATTCCTGCCCGCGCAGCCACCGCTCCGCCTCGTCGAGGAGCCGCTCGACCTCATGGTGCTCCCGCGCGACGCACGCCGCCGTGATCCGCGCCCGCTGCCAGACGTCGTGATGGTCGACCTCCGCCACCGACGCGCCGACCCGCCGTTCGAGCTGAGCCTTCGCCGACCGCAGGAAGTGCCGCTTCTCCTTCAACGAATGCGCCTCCGGAAAGTGCAGCTCGCAGACAAGAATCCCGACCCAACCGCTCGCCATACCTGGATTCTCTAGCCGGACGCTAAGACGCCGCGCAGCGGCGACTTCGCCGTAGGCCTCCCCGCTCCCCGGCGCGCGCCGCAGGCGCCCGCCGCGGCGGGCAACAAATCAGCACGGAGCGCCGACGAGACCGCGATCTCGTCCGCGCGGAGTTCGTCCTATGAAGCGCCGCCAGGCGCTTCATCGAGCGAGGTGCGTTCGACCTCGCGCGTCTCGAAGATCTCGAGGACGTCGCCTTCCTTCACGTCGTTGAAGCCGTCGAGGCGTATGCCGCACTCGAAGCCCTCGGCGACCTCGCGGACGTCGTCCTTGAACCGCTTCAGATCGGCGATCGTCGTCGTGTAGATCACGGCGCCGTCGCGGATGACGCGGACGCTGCCGTTGCGGCGGACGACGCCGTCGGTGACCATGCAGCCGGCGATCGTGCCGAGCCGCGAGACGCGGAAGAGCGCCCGCACCTCCGCCTCGCCGATCGTCTCCTCGGTCGAGATCGCGGAGAGCTTCCCGACGAGCGCCTGCTCGATCTCCTCGGTCAGCTTGTAGATGACGTCGTACGTCCGGATCTCGACGCCTTCGCGAGATGCGAGCTCGCGCGCCTCGGCGTTCGGGCGGACGTTGAAGCCGACGATGAGCGCGTCGCTCGCGGAGGCGAGCATGATGTCGTTCTGGGTGATCGCGCCGACGCCGGAGGCGATGACGTTGAGGCGTACCTCCGGATGCTCGAACTTCGCGAGCTCGGAGTTGACGGCCTCGACCGAGCCGACGACGTCGCCGCGGACGATGAGGTTGAGATCGGAGACCTCGCCCGCCTGCAGCTGCTCGTACAGCCGCTCGAGCGAGACGCCGGTCGCGGGCCGGACGGCCGCGAGCTGCTCGCGCCGCAGCCGCTCGCCACGGCGGTTCGCGATCTCCCGCGCCTCGCGGTCGTTGGCGACGACGCGGGCGACCTCGCCCGCGGCGGGAGGCTTGTCGAAGCCGAGAATCTCGATCGGGTCGCCGGGGCCGGCGCTCTCCTGCCGCTCGCCCTTGTAGTCGAACAGCGCCTTGACCCGCCCGTGCGCGTCGCCGGCGACGATCGCGTCGCCGACCTTGAGCGTCCCGCGCTGGACGAGCATCGAGGCGACGGGCCCGCGACCGACGTCGAGCCGCGACTCGATGATCGGCCCGGATGCCTCCGCCTTCGGGTTGGCGCGCAGGTCGAGCTCAGCGTCCGCCACGAGCAGGATCCGCTCGAGGAGGTCGTCGAGGTTCTGCTGCGTCTTCGCCGAGACCTCCGCGAACTGCGTCGAGCCGCCCCAGTCCTCCGGCTGCAGCTCCTCCTGCGCGAGCTCGGCCTTGACGCGGTCGATGTTCGCGTCGGGGAGGTCGATCTTGTTGACCGCGACGACGATCGGCACCTCTGCGGCGCGCGCGTGGGAGATGGACTCCTTCGTCTGGGGCATGACGCCGTCGTCGGCCGCGACGACGAGGACTGCGATGTCGGTGACCTTCGCGCCGCGGGCGCGCATCGCCGTGAACGCCTCGTGGCCCGGCGTGTCGAGGAACGTGATCTTCCGGCCGTCGACGTCGACCTGGTACGCGCCGATGTGCTGCGTGATCCCGCCGGCCTCGGTCGCGACGACCCTCGCGTCGCGGATCGCGTCGAGGAGTGTCGTCTTGCCGTGGTCGACGTGGCCCATGATCGTGACGACCGGCGGCCGGGCCGTGAGCGAGTCCTCGGGATCGTCGAACGACTCCGGCTCCTCCTCCTCGTCGGCGGCGTGCTTGATCGTCACCTCGCGGCCGACCTCGGTCGCGATCAGCTCGACCTCCTCGTCGCTCAGCGACTGGGTCGCCGTGCGCATCTGGCCGAGGCCCATGAGGATCTTGATGATCTGGGGCATCGGTACGCCGAGCGCCTGCGAGAAGTCGCGGACGCTGACGCCCGACTCGACGGAGACCGGACCGGTCGGCGGAGCTGCGGGCGGACGCGGCTCGCGGCGCTGGCTGTCCTGGCGCGCCTGGCGCTGCTCGCGCGAGGGGCGCTGGCCGCCCTGGTCGATGACGACGCGCCGCCGGCGATTGCCGGGGCCGCCGCCGCCGCGCGGGCGGAGCGGGCGATTCGGTCTGTTGCCTCCGTTGGCCATGTCTCTGCGTCAGTGTAAAGACGCTAGGCGGAGTCCTCCTCGGACGCGACCGCCTCGGCCTCCTCACTCGTCTCGGGCTCGGGCTCGCCGGCGACCGCCTCGGTCTCCTCGGCCTCCTCGACCTCGGGCTGCTCCGGCGGCGGGCCGCCGACGTAGTCGCTGCCGCTGCCGTCGAGCTCCTGGTGGGCGGGAACGCCGCAGAAGCGGGAGCCGGGCAGCGCGGCGTTCGGGCAGCGCTTGCCGTTCGTGAGGATCGCGGCGCAGCGGCCGGAGTAGTCCTCCCCACCCTCGCCGTCGCCACCGCCGAAGGCCGCTTCGGCCTCCGCCTGCGCGAACTCGGTGTCGCTCTGGATGTCGATCTTCCAGCCGGTCAGACGCGCGGCGAGGCGGGCGTTCATGCCCTCCTTGCCGATCGCGAGCGCGAGCTGGTCGTCCGGGACGACGACCGTCGCCTCGCGACCCTCGTCGTCGAGATAGACCTCGCGCACACGCGCCGGCGAGAGAGCCTTCGCGACGAAGCGCGCCGGCTCGGGGTTCCACGGGATGATGTCGATCTTCTCGCCGCGGAGCTCGGAGACGACCATCCGGACGCGCGAGCCACGCGGGCCGACGCACGCTCCGACCGGGTCGACGCCCTGCGCGTGCGACTCGACGGCGATCTTCGAGCGGTAGCCCGGCTCGCGGGCGACGCCGCGGATGTCGACGAGCCCGTCCGCGATCTCCGGCACCTCGAGCTCGAACAGCGTCTTGATCAGCTCGGGATCGCGGCGGGACAGGATCACCTGCGGGCCCTTCGTCCCGGAGCGAACCTCCGTGATCACGGCCTTGATCCGGGATCCCTGCTCGTAGCGCTCGCCGTCGACCTGCTCCGAGCGCGGCAGGAGCGCCTCGACCTTGCCGAGATCGACGAGGACGTTGTTGCGGTCGCCGGCCTGCTGGACGATCCCCGTCACGACCTCCGTGACGCGGTCGATGTACTCGTCGTACATCATCCGCCGCTCCTCCTCGCGGATGCGCTGCAGGATGACCTGCTTCGCGGTCTGCGCGGCGATGCGGCCGAAGCCTTCCGGCGTGACGTCCTCGCGCTTGACGTCGCCCTCGGGCACCTCGGACCAGTCGATGTCGAGATCGTCGTCGGAGATGAGCGTGTGCTGCCGCTCGCCGGTCTCCTCCTCGAGCCGCTCGAGCTCCTCGAGCTTCCGCTCGCGCGCCTCGTCGATCAGCCGCTCCTCGACGTCGGCCGGCAGCTCGACGGAGAAGACGCGGAACTCGCCGTCGTCGTGCATCTCGACGGTCGCGTGGCGCGCGGCGCCCGGCGTCTTCTTGTAGGCGGCGAGGAGGGCGTCCTCGAGCGCCGCGACGAGTGCTCCTTCCTCGATCCCCTTGTCGCGCTCGATCTCGCGGACCGCCTCGATGATCTCCTGGCTCATGTCACTCCCTCGTCGATCAGGTTGGCCCGCACGATCTCGGCGTACGGGATCTCGGTCTCGGCGCCGTCCGCTGCGACGACGGTGACGCTGCTCTCCTGGGCGGAGACGATCTCGCCCTTCAACTTCTTGCCGGCCGTGCGGAGACGGACGCGCCGGCCGACCGCGCCGGCGAAGTGCGCCTGCGTGCGCAGGGGCCGGTCGACACCCGGTGAGGAGACCTCGACCGAGTACTCGCGCAGGTAGTCGCGAAGGAGGTCCGTGACGCGCGCGCAGAGCGCGTGATCGACGCCGGCCGGATGGTCGACGTAGACGCAGAAGCGCGTCGGCGAGACGAGCTCGACCGCGAGGACGTCGACGTCCGGCAGGTCCTGCTCGACCCGCGGCACGATCTCCTGCTGCAACTCGCGCTCCTTCTCGAATGTCGTAGGCATCTGGTCCTCAGCGCCCCTCGTCGTCATAAAAAATGGGCCCGCAGGCCCATTTCAGAACTGCCGAAATGTGGTGAGGCAGTGTAGCAACGGCCCGCTGTCAGGCCGCCGCGACATGCCCGTCTACACGCTGCAGGCGCCCGGCGGCGACGAGCTCGTCCACGATCCCGTCGTCCCAGTACCAGCGCCACGAGAACCAGCGCGCGAGCTCCCGCTCGGGCGCGACGACGGCCGCGCGCACACCCGCGCAGACGAGCTCGCCGAGCGCGCGCCGCGGCGACGGCCCGCCGCTCGGCTCCACGCGCACCTGATCCCAGCGCGCGAGGACGCTCGTGTGCCGGTGCGGCTCCTCGTAGACGAGCGCGCGGGAGACGACCGCGCCGCAGCGCTCGAGCGGCGACCGGATCTGCCGCAACTGCTTCGGCGTCAGGGAGAGCTCGGCCTGGAGGTCGGCGAGCTCCGACGGCCCCACCTCGGCGAGATGCCGGAGGAGCCGCGCCCACTCGTCGTCCTCCCCCTCCATCCGCGCGAGCTCCGCCCGGCAGGCCGGATCGAGGAGCGCGGCCGTCTCCTCCGTGACGCCGAGGCTCTTGCCGCGGTGGACGGCGACGACGAGGTGGCCGCGGGCACCGAGCTCTCCGAACCAGCCGAACTTCGTCGCGGGCCACTGCCCGAAGCCGCGGCTCTCGCGCGCATACGGCTCTTCGTGACACGCCTCGAACAGGCTCGGCAGCGCCGAGTCGGCGGTTCGCGTGAGCAGGCCGCGGTCGTGGAGGAACTCCTCCGCCTCGTCGAGCGTGGTGAGCGCGCGGTCGGGAGTGAGGCGGCACTCGTACGCGCGGCGCTCCTGCAGCTCGGCGAGCGTCCTCACGCGTCGAGGACGATCGTGACCGGGCCGTCGTTGACGAGCTCGACCTCCATCCTCGCGCCGAAGACGCCCGTCTCGACCGGGACGCCGAGCGCCCGCAGCTCTGCGCAGAGGCGCTCGTAGAGCGGCTCGGCCTGCTCGGGCGGCGCGGCCTCGCCGAAGCTCGGCCGGTTCCCCTTCGCCGTGTCCGCGATGAGCGTGAACTGGGAGACGACGAGGGCGCCGCCGCCGGTGTCGAGGAGCGAGCGGTCGAAGCGTCCCTCCTCGTCGGGGAAGATCCGCAGCCGCGCGACCTTCCCCGCGAGCCGCGTCGCCTCCTCCTCCCCGTCGCCGCGGGCGACACCGACCAGGACGCAGAGGCCATGCCCGATAGTGCCGCCCGGCGAGACCCTGGCCCGCGAGACTCGCTGGACGACGGCGCGCACGCCGCCGACGTTACTCGAGGTCGAGAATGCGAGCCCGGTAGTGCTCGGAGCCGGGCCGGAGCGAGCTCGCGAGCTTGTAGTGGCCGTTCGCCTCCGCCTCGCGCCCCTGCATCTCGAGGCAGCGGCCGAGCGCGTAGTGGGCGTAGTCGTTGACGGGCGAGAGCTCGAGGAGCTTGCGGAACTCCGCCTCGGCCTCGCTCCAGCGGCGGATCCGGAAGTAGGCGATGCCGAGCGCCTCGCGGATCGAGGCCTTGTCCGGCTCCCGCCGCTTCGCCTTCTCGAGCGCGACGGTGGCCTGAGCCGCCATGCCCGCTCGGAGGTGCCGGCGGCCGCGCTGGAAAAGGCTGTACGTCGACTCGGCCACGACCCCGTCATACCCTCTTCGTCAGCGTATGAGGCGTTCCACCTCGTCGAGGACGGCGGCGGCGATCTCGTCCTTCGGCGCCTTCGCGAGCGGCCGCTCGGCGTCGGCGGTGACGAGCGTCACCTCGTTCTCGGCGGCGTCGAAGCCGATGTCCGGGCGGGCGACGTCGTTGAAGACGAAGAGGTCGGCGCCCTTCCGCGCGAGCTTGGCGCGGGCGCGCTCGATTCCCTCCTCGCCGGTCTCCGCGGCGAAGCCGACGAGGACCTGGCCCTCCCGGCGGTTCGCGCCGAGCGCGGCAAGGACGTCCGTCGTCGGCTCGAGCTCGAGCGTCCAGGCGGAGGAATCCTTCGGCCGCTTCGCGGCGAGCGTCTCGGCAGGCCGGTAGTCGGCGACGGCGGCGGCCATAACGACGACGTCCGCCTCCGCGGCGCGGGCGAGCGCCTCGCGCTCGAGATCCGCCGCGGTCGGTGTCCGGACGAGCTCGACGCCCTCCGGCGCGGGGACCGCGAGGTTGGCGGCGAGGAGCGTCACGTCGGCGCCGCGCCGGCGCGCCTCGGCTGCGAGCGCGACTCCCATCCGCCCGGACGACCGGTTGCCGACGTAGCGGACGGCGTCGAGCGGCTCGCGCGTCCCGCCCGCTGAGACGAGAACCCGCTTCCCGCGCAGCGCGCTCTTGCCGTTGAGGAGCTCGAGCGCGGCGCGGAAGATCTCCTCCGGCTCGGACATCCGGCCGACGCCGAGCTCGCCCTCGGCGGTGTCGCCCTCGTCCGGCCCGACGAGGAGGACGCCGCGCGCACGAAGCGCCTCGGCGTTCCCCCGCGTCGCCGGGTGCGCCCACATCCGCGGATTCATCGCCGGCGCGACGAGGACGGGACCGCGGTGCGCGAGCGCCGCCTCGGTCAGGACGTTGTCCGCGAGGCCGCTCGCGAGCTTCGCGAGCGTGTTCGCCGTGCACGGTGCGACGACGAGGAGATCGGCGCGCGTCAGGTGGAGGTAGACGTCGTCACCGGCAGGCCGGCGCGCGAGCGCGCGAAAGGTCTCCGCCGTCACGAAGCGCTCGGCGCCCGGCGTGACGAGCGGCACGACGTCGTGGCCGTCTTTGACGAACAGCCGGCAGAGCTCGCACGCCTTGTAGGCGGCGATCCCACCCGTCACTCCCAGGAGGACGCGGCTCATGCCGAAAGGATGCCTAGGACTTCGAATACGAGTACTTGAGCATGCCCTGGGAGGTCTCCTCGAAGGCCATGGTCAAGTAGTTCTTCGAGCGGCTCTCGACGAGGGGCGGCAGGTTGTCGCCGAAGGTGCCCTCACCGAGCTGGTGGTGGTAGTTGTTGATCTGCCGGGCGCGCTTCGCCGCGACGATGACCAGCGCGTAGCGCGAGTCGACGTCGTCCAGCAGCTCGTCGATTCTGGGATGGATCACGGCCGGCTCATGGTACCGGCCGTGGCTAACTCTCGCGAGACGATCTCCTCCAGGTCGTGCGTCGCACGCTCGAGGTCGTCGTTGACGACCACGTAGTCGAACTCGCCTGCCTGGGCGAGCTGCTTCCGCGCGAGGCCGATCCGCTCGCCGATCTCGCCCTCGCTCTCGCTCGCCCGCTCGCGCAGACGGCGCTCGAGCTCCGGAATCGGCGCGGTGATGAAGACCGTCACCGCCCCCGGCACGTCCTCCTTGACGTTCAGCGCGCCCTCGGTCTCGAGCTCGAGCACGGGCACGCGCCCGTTGTCGAGGATCCGGTCGACCTCGGAGCGCAACGTGCCGTAGCGCTTGCCGGAGACGTAGGTGACGTGCTCGAGGAAGTCGCCCTCGTGGACGCGCCGGACGAACTCGGCGTCGCTGAGGAACCAGTACTCGCGGCCGTTCTCCTCCCCGCGGCGCTGTAGGCGCGTCGTCGCCGAGACCGCGACCTCGAGCTCGGGCACGCGCTCGAGCAGCGCCTGGATCAGCGTGCCCTTCCCAGCGCCGGAGGGCCCGGTGACGACGAAGACTGGCTTACCGGTTGAAGAGGCCAATCAGCTCGGCGCGCTGGCGATCCGA
>DASRED010000012.1:0-23844 GCA_035652255.1 Gaiellaceae bacterium
CCGAGCAGCTGCTCGGGATCCTCGAGCGCGCCGGCATGCCCGTCCCGGTCGCGGTCAAGGGCAACGGCCTCAAGGTGGCGGTCTCGTGAGAGACGACTCGATCTGGAAGAAGGAGATCAGCTTCCGGCGCAAGCCGAAGCCCCCGCAGGCGGAGAAGGTCGAGCAGCCGAAGCCCGCCGAGGCGCCGCGCCGCGCGAGGCTCGGCCGCAGGCAGCCCGAGCCGCTGCCGCCACTGCCGCGGCCGAAGGTGGATCCCGTGCCCGTGGCGCGCGTCGAGCCCGAGCCGCAGTCCGGGGTCGAGTCGCCGCCCGTGCTCGAGCCGGAGCGTGTGGCGGAGCCGCAGCCGGAGCCCGTGACCGAGGTCTTGCAGCCCGAGCCGGCGGAGCCCGGGTGGAACCGCCCGATCGGCGCGCCGAAGGAGCCCGAGCCGGTGCGCGAGTTCGTCATCCCGGAGCCGAAGAAGCACTGGTGGGACAAGGAGGTGACGCGGCCGAAGCGCGCGCCGTCGCTCCCGTCCCGCCCGGCCGTCCCGAAGCCGTCTCTCCCGAAGCCGTCGCTCTCGCTGCCGCGGCTCCCGAAGCCTGCCCTCGCCCGCGGCTCGGCCGACCGGATCGTCGGACTGAAGATCGGCGGCTCGCAGATCGCCGCGGCCTGCATCGCGAACAACGGTTCCGCACGTCTCGAGCAGGTCGCGCGGATGCCGCTTGCGAGCGGGATCGTGAGCGGCGGCGAGCTCCGCGACCCGGAGGCGCTCGCGAGCGCCTTGCGGTCCTTCTTCTCCGAGCACAAGCTGCCGCGCAAGGGCGTCCGCCTCGGCATCGCGAGCAGCCGGATCGGCGTCCGCAGCTTCGAGATCGCCGGCATCGCCGACGAGAAGCAGTTCGTCAACGCCGTCCGCTTCCGCGCCCAGGAGGCCCTGCCGATCCCGCTCGACGAGGCGGTGCTCGACTACCGCGTGCTCGAGGAGCGGACCGGCGACGACGGGGAGCCCATCCGCCGCGTCCTCCTCGTCGTCGCCCACCGCGACCTCGTCGAGCGCTACGTCGAGGCGTGCCGGCTCGCCGGGATCACGCTGGCGGGGATCGACCTCGAGGCGTTCGCGCTGCTCCGCGCGCTCGCCGCGCCGGCCGACCGCGAGGGCTCGGCTCTCGTCGCCGTCTCGATCGGCCACGAGCGGACGACGCTCGCCGTCTCCGACGGCCGCGTCTGCGAGTTCACGCGCGTCCTCGAGTGGGGCGGCTGGGTGCTCAACGTCGGACTTGCGCGCGCCCTCGACTCGACGCCGTCCGAGGTGGAGCTCGTGAAGCGCAACCTCTCGCTCGACGGCGGCGAGCCGGCGGAGGGCCTGACGCTCGAGCAGGCGGCCGGCGCGCGCGAGGCCATCCGGCGCGGCATCGAGTCGCTCGCCCGCGAGCTCGTCTCCTCGCTCACCTACTACCAGTCGCAGCCGGGCAGTCTCGGGATCGGAGAAGTCGTCGTGACCGGCGGCACCGCGAAGCTCGGCGGCCTCGCCCAGGAGCTCGAGCGGCTGCTCGGCGTCCCGGTGCGCGTCGGCGACCCGCTCGGCCGGCTCGAGGTCGCGAAGCCGGTCGACGAGTCCGAGCTCGGCTCGCTCGCCATCGCCGTCGGCCTGGGGATCGAGGACTAGCGGATGAGAGCCGTCAACCTCCTTCCGCGCGAGCTTTCCGGCCGGCACGCCCGGCCCGGCCGCGGCGGCCGTCGCGTCGATCCGCTCGCCGCGGGTGGCGCCGTGCTCACCGTCGTCGTCGCTGCAGCACTCGGCGGCGGCTTCGTGATGGAACGCTCCCACGCCTCCTCCGCGCAGCGCCGGCTCGCGGCCGCGCGGGCCGAGCTCGCGCGCCTCCAGAGCACTCAGCCGGCGAAGACCCCGGGCACGCACGGGCCGACCCTGAGCGCGAGCGTCCTGAGCCAGCAGGCGCCGTGGCAGACGGCGCTCACGTCGGCACTCGCCGGCCGCGTCGCCTGGGACGGCGTCCTCTCCGAGCTCTCCCGCGTCGTGCCGGCGAACGTCACGGTCTCGACCGTCACGCTCGGCGGCTCGAGCAGGTCGACGACCGCAGCGGGCGGGGGGTCGCTCTCCCTCGCCGGGACGGCGTACTCCGAGCAGGGTGTCGTGCAGCTTCTCTCACGCCTGCAACTCGTCCCGGGTCTGAGCCAGATCGTGCTCGGGCCGACGACCGCCGCCGGCAAGTCCGGCGTCGTGAGCTGGTCCTTGACGGCGACCATCGCCGCGCCGGCAGCTCCTCCGAGCACGCCGGTCACGGGAGCTGCGTCGTGACCCTCTCCTCGAGGCACGTCCGCCTCGGCGCTGCACTCGCGGCCGCCAACGTCGTCCTCGTCGCGGCCGGGTGGCTCCTGCTCGTTGCTCCGCAGCGCCACCACGCGCAGTCGGCGTCGCAGCAGCTGCAGCAGGTGCAGACCGAGCTGGCGCAGCTCGGCAAGTCCGGCGGGACGCAGGCGTCGCATCCGAGGCAGCCGGCGATCCGGACGGCCGGGATCTACCGGCTCGCGCAGGCCATGCCCCCGACCGCGGACGACTCCGACCTGCTGCTCATGCTCGGGCAGCTCGGCCGCGACTCTGCCGTTCACGTCCTCGGGATCTCGCTGCAGACGCCGACGGCCGCCGTCGGCTACGTCGTCCAGCCCGTCCAGCTGACGCTCTCGGGGTCGTACGGCGCACTGACGAACTACCTCCGCCGGCTCCGGACGCTCGTGGCGATGCGTCACGGCACGCTCGTCGCCTCCGGACGGCTCTTCTCCGTCACGACGGTCTCACTGTCGCCGTCCGGGACGGGGAACAGCGAGTCCGCGACCGTCGGCGTCGACGCCTACGTCTACGGCACGGTCAACGGGGTCGCGCCGCTCTCGACGGCGGCGGCCTCGACCTCGACCACCGGCACGTCCACCACCTCGACCACGACCACGACGACGGCCGGATAGGGCATGGCAGCGAAGACCGCACACGACGCAGCACGCGCGAAGGCCGCGAAGCAGAAGAAGCTGCTCCTCGCGCTCGCGCCGGTCCTCCTCCTGGCCCTGTTCTTCGCGTACCACACGATGAGCAAGCGCAACGGCTCGCAGGCCCCGCCGCCGCCTGCTGCCGCTCCGCCGGCTGCGACTCCCGTCTCGGCGACGACGCCGTCGCCGTCGCCGACGTTCACGCCGCTCGCGACGCCGCCCGCCGACACCGGCAAGCTCAACGGGCTCGCGCAGTTCGCGCCGAAGGATCCGTTCCACGATCAGGGCCCGCACGGGACCGGCTCCGCGACGAACGCGGGCTCGAGCCCGAAGCAGACGACCAAGCAGCAGAAGGCGCCGCCTGCGCCGCCGCCCGCGGCCGCCTTGATCGCCGTGAACGGCCACGTCGGAGTCGTCACCCTCGGCGCCACGTTCCCGACGACGAAGAACGCCGCGACGAACGCCGTCTTCCGGCTCGTCGGCCTGACGGCGAAGTCGGCGAAGGTCGCGGTGGTCGGCGGCTCCTACTCGAACGGCGCGCGCACGCTCGAGCTCACCGTGAACACCGTCGTGACGCTCGTGAACACCGCCGACGGGAAGCGGTACACGCTGATCCTCTACCCGCAGGCGGCGCTGTCCGACTACTCGCAGACGACCACGCCTCCCGCCACGACGACGACGACCACCACGACGACGACGACGACTGGCCCGTGACCTCGTTCGCCTACACCGCGATCAACGCGCAGGGCCTCGAGATCGACGGGGTCATCGCCGCCGGCGACCTCGCCGCGGCCCGCGAGCAGCTCCGCCGGCGCGGCCTTCTCGCGCAGCGCCTGAACGAGCTCGACGACGGAGCCTCGCTCGGGGAGCGGCGGATCTCGTTCGGGAAGCGCGTCCGCCCGAAGTCGCTGCAGGTCTTCTCCCGCCAGTTCGCGACGATGATCGAGGCGGGCCTCAACGTCGTGCAGGCGCTCGTCGTGCTCGAGGAGCAGACGAGCGACGTCAACCTGGCCGAGGTCGTGACGCAGCTGCGTCACGACGTCGAGGCGGGCCTGCTCCTCTCGGAGGCGATGACCCGTCATCCGAAGGTCTTCTCCCGTCTCTACGTCGCGATGGTCGAAGCCGGCGAGGCGGCCGGCATCCTCGACCTCGTCCTCGACCGCGTCGCCGTCCAGATCGAGAAGCAGGAGGCGATCAAGCGGCGCGTCAAGGGAGCGATGATCTACCCGACGGTCGTGCTGACGTTCGCGACGCTCGTCCTCTTCGGGATGCTCTTCTTCATCGTCCCGATCTTCGAGCAGATCTTCGCGACGCTGCACGGGCAGCTGCCGATGCTGACGCAGGTCGTCGTCCACAGCTCGCGCGCGCTGCGCCACTACTGGTACGTGATCATCCCGGTCTTCGCCGCCATGCCCTTCGCCTTCCGCAAGTGGAAGAGCACGGAGCGTGGCCGGCAGGTCTGGGACCGGCTCATCCTCCGGCTCCCGATGCGGATCGGCGAGACGGTGCGCAAGGTGACGATCGCGCGCTTCTCCCGCACCCTCGCCACGCTCGTCGCCGCCGGCGTCGACATCATCAAGGCGCTCGAGATCACCGGCGAGGCCGCCGGCAACTACGTCGTCCAGAGCGCCCTCGAGAACGTCCGCGAGCGCGTGCACGCCGGCGCCGGGATCGCCCAGCCGATGCTCGAGAACGAGGTCTTCCCGCCGATGGTCGCGCAGATGATGAAGATCGGGGAGGAGTCCGGGGAGCTGCAGACGATGCTCGACAAGATCGCCGACTTCTACGAGGACGAGGTCGACGCCGCCGTCGCCGCCCTCACGAGCATCATCGAGCCGGTGATGATGATCGCGGTCGGCGCCGTCGTCGGGATCATCGTGGTCGCGATGTACCTGCCGATGTTCAAGATGTACGGCCTCATCTCGCACAGCGGCGGCAGCTAGCCGCCTACGGCGGAGCGGTGGTCGTCGTCGTGGTCGAGTAGGTCGTCGTCGGCTCCGTCGTCGTCGGGTACGTCGTCGTGGGATACGTCGTCGGCGGCGGGGGAGCGGTCGTCGTCGGGTACGTCGTCGTCGGGTAGGTCCTCGTCGTCGTGACGACGGTGGTCGTCGTCCCGGCGGTCGTCGTCCGGTGCTTGCGGCGCTTGTGGTGCGTCGTCGTGGCGGTCGTGGTCGCCTGCTTCTTCTGGCAGCCCGCCTGCTTCCGCGCCTCACGCCAGGTGCGGGCGAACTGGTACCGGCCGCACCAGCGCTCGTACGGTGGAGAGCCGGGGTTCCCGAACTGGACGACCGGCTGTCCCTGCAACGCCGCGGTCATGTACGTGTGCCAGATCTCCGCGGGGAACGTCCCGCCGGTGACCGAGGCGACGCCGTGCACCGTCCCCATCGGCCGTTCCTTCTGCGGATCGCCGACCCAGACGACGCTCGCGAGCTGCGGCACCCAGCCGGCGAACCAGGCGTCCGCCTCGTTGTCGGTCGTCCCGGTCTTGCCCGCCGCGGGCCGGCCGGCCAGCGCCGCCGCCGTCCCCGTTCCCGACCGGACGTTCGCGGCGAGGATCTTCGTCACCGCCGCCGCGACCTTGGTGTCGAAGACACGCTTGCCGTGCGGCTGCGAGGCGGCCTCGCTGTGGCCGTCCGGGAAGACGACCCTGGAGAGGATCGTCGGCTGCCGTTCGACGCCGCCGGCGGCGAGCGTCGCGTACGCGGTCGCGAGATCGAGCGGGCTGACGGCGTTGACCCCGAGGCCGAGCGAGGGAACCGGCTTCAGCGTCGACTGGATCCCCATCTGCTGCGCGAGGTCTGCGATCGACTTCGGCCCGAGGTCGAGCGTCAGCCGCGCGTAGACCGTGTTGTCCGAGAGGAGCGTCGCCTGCGAGATCGGGATCCGGCCCGAGTACGTGTGCTCGTACGTCGTGACGTGCCAGTTGTTCGGGCCGGTGAACGGGGCGGAGAGGTACTGCGTCGTCCACGGATTGATCTTGTGCAGCACCGCCTCCGTGAGGACGAACATCTTGAACGTCGACCCGGCCTGCCGCTGGCCGTCGGCGGGGATGTCGTAGGCGAGCTTCGTGCCGGTCTGGGCGATCGCCATCGCGCGGATGTCGCCGGTCGCCGGATCGATGGAGACGACGGAGCCGGCGGGGTCGTTCTTCCGGTTCAGCGTGCCGAGGACTGCACGCGACGCGTCCGACTGGAGCTTCGAGTCGAGCGTCGTGTAGACGTGGAGGCCGCCCTGCCGGACGCGGGCGGCGCCGTACTCGTTGACGAGCTGCGAGGTGATGAAGTCGGAGAGATACGTCGCCGCCTCGGTCGTCTGCGTCTTCTGCGGGTGGAGGCCGAGCGGGCTGTGCACCGCTTCCTGGAAGCGGTGCTGCGAGATGTCGCCGGCCTGGAGCATCGCCTGCAAGACCTCCCGGCGTCTCGCTCGCGCGGCGGCCGGGCGTGTGAACGGGTCGTACGCGGAGGGAGCCTGCGGCAGCCCGGCGAGCAGCGCCGCCTGCTCGAGCGTGAGGTTCTTCGCGTGGACGCCGAAGTACGTCCGCGCCGCGGCTTCGATCCCGTAGGCCTCCTGCCCGAAGTAGATGTCGTTGAGGTACTCGGTGAGGATCCGGTCCTTGCTCCAGTGCTGGTCGAGCTCGACGGCGAGGCAGCCCTCCGTGAGCTTCCGGCTGATCGTCTGCTGCGGGCTGAGATAGAGGTTGCGGACGAGCTGCTGCTCGATCGTCGAGGCGCCCTGCACCGTCCCGCCCGCGAAGGCGTCCGCCTTGAGCGCGCGCAGGATGCCGATGAAGTCGATCCCGTCGTTCGAGTAGAAGCGTCGGTCCTCGGTGTCGATGATCGCGCGCCGCATCGTCGGGTCGATCTGCGCGAGCGCGACCGGCAGCCGGTCGCTCTTCGCGCCGAGGGAGCCGAGCTTCGAGCCGTCGCTGAAGAAGACGACGCTCGCCCGGCCGGCGCCGTGCTCCTCGAGGCCGTTGAGGCTCGGGCACGGGTACCAGAAGAACGGCCCCGCGACGGCGGTCCCGACCGCGTACGCGCCGACGCCGACGATGACGACGGCCGCTGCGATCTGCAGCAGGCGCATCCAGCGCAACCCCCCGGTGCGGCGGCGTCCGTCTCCCATGCGACGCCCGGTAAACGCCGCCGGGGCCGGCGACGGTACGGGTCAGCGGCCGAGCAGGCGCGCGAGGAAGCTCTTGGCGGGCGGTGGCGGCGGCTCGACCGGCGCGGCAGGCTCGCGCTCGTCCTCCGGCGGCAGCATCGACCTCGGCACGTTGCCGCGCTCGCGCTGCGCCCGGATCGCCGCGTTCATCTCGTCGCGCTGCGACTCCTCCGTCACGACCGCAGGGTACGCCGCGGCCGGGGGCGCTCCTCCTCTAGGCTCGCGTCTTCATGTGCTTCGACCTCGACTCCGCACCGCCGATCCCGCCGATCTCGGGCGCCGCCGTCTCGCACGCGGACCTCGTCCTCCAGGCCGGCGACGGCAACCGGTTCGCAGCCTTCCTCGCGACACCCGAGGAGGAGATCGGCCCCGGCGTCGTCATCCTCCCGGACGTCCGCGGGCTCTACCGCTTCTACGAGGAGCTCGCCCTCCGCTTCGCCGAGCGCGGCATCGCGGCGCTCGCGTTCGACTACTTCGGCCGGACGGCCGGGATCGACAAGCGCCCCGACGACTGGGACTACATGCCGCTCGTCCAGCAGCTCACGCACGAGCAGGTGCAGGCGGACGTCGGCGCCTCCGTCGCGCATCTCCGCTCGCTCGGCTCCGACCCGGTCTTCACGGTCGGCTTCTGCTTCGGCGGCAGCGGCTCGTGGGCGGCGGCCGCCTCCGGTCACGGGCTCGCCGGCGCGGTCGGCTTCTACGGGCGCCCGAGCCGGATGATCGATCTCGTCCCGCAACTCGAGGCGCCGATCCTCGCCCTCCAGGGCGGCGCCGACCAGGGAATCCCGCACGAGGACAACGTCGAGTTCGAGCGGGTCCTGCAGGAGAACGGCAAGGACTACGAGCTGATCGAGTTCGACGGCGCGCCGCACAGCTTCTTCGACCGCAAGCAGGAGGAGTTCCAGGCCGCGTCGGACGAGGCGTGGGCGAAGACGCTCGCGTTCATCGAGCAGCACTCGTAATCGCCGAGGCCTCTTGCGACAATTCCGCTCGTGCGGCGGGAGGTTGCCCTCGGGGTCTCGGCGGCGCTCGTTCTCGCGTCGTGGGGGATCTGCGGCCTGAGCTACGCGACGAACGGCGGCGGCGAGTACTCCGGGTTGTTCTTCTTCTTCATCTGGGTCGCCGTGTTCCTGACCGGTTCCGCGGCGATCGTGCTCGTTCGCGCCTGGCTCGGCAAGGCGAGTGTCCTTGCCGCCGCGCCGGTCTCCGCCCTGGCCGCCCTCTCCATCCTCTGGCTGGCGCTGGCTATCGGCCTGCGCGGCTGACGCGAGCTAGACCGTCGCGCCGTAGGTCGAGATCAAAAGCGGCAGGTCGAGCGCGACGAGGACGAGCGCGCTCGTCAACAGGACGAGTGGGCCGCCGCGGGTGCCGTCGTAGGCGAAGACGAGCTCGAGGAAGGCGACGGCGATCCCGGCCGCGATGAGCGTCGGCTGGGCGATGTTCCGCGCGACGAGGGCGCGTCCCCGCGCCGCCGCGACCGCGCAGAACAGGCCGGCGAGCAGGACGAGGACGAGCGGCGCCGCGAGCGGGGCGCGCTGGGGCACGTAGGACGCGACGCTGATCACGGTCGCCGCCGCGAACGCGAGCGAGACGAGCGCCGTTCCCGGCGGAGTCCGCAGGAAGCTCATGTTTCCCGCTCCCGGCGCCGGCAAAGCCGGCGCCTCCGCTCCTGGGTGAGCTCCGGCGAGCCTACGCTCACAGCGACGCGATCCTCGTCATCACGATCAGCGTCGCGATCTGCATCACTCCCTGCACCGCAGTGCACGCGGTGTAGCGCGCCATCAGCTTCTGGATCCGCTGGCCGTCCGGCTGCTCCTTCCGCAGCTCCGTCAGGACGCCGACGTTCGCCGGCAGGAGGACGGCGAAGGCGGTCATCGCGAGGACCGCGACGATCGCGAACGAGGCGATGAGCAGCCAGTGGATCTGGCCGCTCGCCGTGAAGGCGCCGATCTTCCGCGCGAGCTGCCAGCCGGCCGTCATCGTCGTGAGGGCGAGCGTCGGCATCACGACCATCATCTTCGGCATCAGCCGGCGCATCACCGCGCCGCGCACCGGCGGGTCGAGCCGCCGCATCACCGGCCCGATCACGAAGCCCATGAACAGGTCGATGCCCGTCCACATCCCGCCGCCGGCGACGTGGAGGAAGTCGATCAGCCACAGCGCGTTCGAGAAGATCGCGGCGAGGAGCAGCGAGAGCGCCACCGCCGGAACCGCGAGGAGGGGGTACGGGATGAGCGGCGCGGGACGAGCCGCGGGAACGGGCTGGGCGACGGCTTCCACCGGTTCGGGAGTTTCCCATTCCGCCAGGACGACGACAACCCCTTCAGGAACCAGCCGAGGAGGTACCGCCATGTCCGAGCTCGTCGTCGACTTCGTCCTCAAGCGCCTGCGCGAATGGGGCGTCCATCGCATCTACGGCTACCCCGGCGACGGGATCAACGGCTTCCTCGGCGCCTTCGACCGGGCGGACGACGATCCGGAGTTCATCCAGGCGCGCCACGAGGAGATGGCCGCGTTCATGGCCTGCGGCCACGCGAAGTTCACGGGCGAGATCGGCGTCTGCATCGCCACCTCCGGCCCGGGCGCGATCCACCTCCTCAACGGCCTCTACGACGCGAAGCTCGACCACGTCCCGGTGCTCGCCATCGTCGGTCAGCAGAACCAGTCGGCGCTCGGCGCGCACTACCAGCAGGAGGTCGACCTGCAGGTGCTGTTCAAGGACGTCTCGATCTTCTGCAACACGTGCGCGACTCCGGTGCAGGCGCGCCACCTCATCGACCGCGGCATCCGCACCGCGCTCGACCAGCGGGGCGTCGTGACGATCGTCTTCCCCGACGACGTGCAGGAGTCGAAGGCGGTCGAGTCGCCGCCGCGCGTGCACGGCTCGGTCTACTCGTCGATCGGCTACTC
This sequence comes from Gaiellaceae bacterium, assembly GCA_035652255.1. Lineage (GTDB taxonomy): Bacteria > Actinomycetota > Thermoleophilia > Gaiellales > Gaiellaceae > Palsa-739. The sequence goes on from DASRED010000012.1 coordinate 10,051, forward strand.
GCGGCCGCGCATCCTTCCGAAGGAGTCCGACCTCGACGCCGCCGCCGAGATCCTCAACTCCTCGGAGAAGGTCGCGATGCTGATCGGCCAGGGCGCGATCGGCGCCGCCGACGAGGTCGTCGAGACGGCGGAGGTGCTCGGCGCCGGCATCGCGAAGGCGCTGCTCGGCAAGACCGCGCTCCCCGACGATCTTCCCTTCGTCACCGGCCCGATCGGCCTGCTGGGCTCGAAGCCCTCGTACGAGATGATGGAGAGCTGCGACTGCCTCCTGATGGTCGGCACGAGCTTCCCGTACGCGGAGTGGCTGCCGAAGGAGGGCCAGGCGAAGTGCGTCGAGATCGACCACGACGCGCGGATGATCGGGATCCGCTACCCGTGCGACGTCCATCTCGTCGGCGACGCGAAGGAGACGCTCAAGGCGCTCCTGCCGCTACTCGAGCGGAAGGACGACCGCGGCTGGCGCGAGGAGATCGAGTCGAACGTCGAGGAGTGGTGGCGGATCGTCAAGGACACCTCGCACGAGGAGATGGACCCGATGAACCCGTCGCGCGTCCTCTGGGAGCTGTCGGACGCGCTGCCCGACGACGCGATCGTCTGCGCGGACTCCGGCTCGTCGACGAACTGGTTCGCGCGCGATCTCAAGCTCCGCAAGGGGATGAAGGCTTCCCTCTCGGGCAACCTCGCGACGATGGGGCCGGGGACGCCGTACGCGATCGCGGCGAAGTTCGCGTATCCCGAGCGCGCGGTCGTCGCCATCGTCGGCGACGGCGCCTTCCAGATGAACGGGATGAACGAGATGGTCACGATCAAGCGCTACTGGGACTCGCACCTGAAGCAGGGCAACGCGCCGCTGATCTTCTGCGTGTTCAACAACCAGGATCTCAACCAGGTGACGTGGGAGCAGCGCGTCCTCACCGGCGATCCGCGCAACCCGGCGACGCAGCAGATTCCCGACTTCCCGTACGCGCAGTACGCCGAGCTCGTCGGCTTCCACGGGATCCGCTGCGAGCAGGCGGACGACGTCGCCGGCGCGTGGCGCGAGGCGATCTCGACGACCGACCGGCCGGTGATCCTCGAGGTCGTCACGAACCGCGAGTTCCCGCCGCTGCCGCCGCACATCCGGCTCGAGATGGCGCAGAAGATGACGAAGGCGATCGCCCACGGCGACGAGGACAGCGTCGGGATGATGGTCAAGTCGGCGAAGGGCAAGCTCGCGGAGTTCAAGGAAACACTCAAGCCGTGACCTCGGCGCAGATCGCGTCGGACGTCCGGGTGGAGCAGCTCGAGCTCTTCTGCCACGAGATCCCCGTCGACGGGCCGGACGGCAAGGAAGCCGACGGCACGCTCGAGTGGAGCTCGACGACGGTCGTCTTCGTCCGCGCCGCCGCGGGCGGCGAGACCGGCCTCGGTTGGACGTACGGGCCGCGCGCCGTTGCGACCCTCGTCGAGGAGCAGCTCGCCGACGTCGTCCGCGGCAGCGACCCGCTCGCCGTGCGCGCGACGTGGGAGGAGATGGGTCGGCAGCTCCGCAACGCCGGCCGTCCGGGCATCGGCGCGATGGCCGTCGCCGCCGTCGACACCGCGCTCTGGGATCTCCGGGCGCGGCTCCTCGGCCTGCCGCTCGTCGACGCCCTCGGCCGCTGCCGCGACGCGGTTCCGGTCTACGGCTCCGGCGGCTTCTGCAACTACCCGCTCGCGCGCCTGCGCGAGCAGCTCGGCGGCTGGGTCTCGGACGGCATCTCCCGCGTCAAGCTCAAGGTCGGCCGCGAGCCGGACGAGGATCCGAAGCGGCTCGACGCCGTCCGGGAGGAGATCGGCGACGAGCCCGAGCTCTTCGTCGACGCGAACGGCGGCTTCGCGCCGGAGGAGGCGCTCGCGTGGGCCGAGCGGTACGCGCTCGAGTGGGGAGTGAGCTGGTTCGAGGAGCCCGTCTCCTCGGCGGACTTCGACGGCCTCCGCTTCGTCCGCGAGCACGGCCCGGCCGGCCTCGAGGTCGCCGCCGGCGAGTACGTCTACGTCCTCCGCGACGCGCTCAACCTCCTCGAGGCGCGGGCCGTCGACTGCCTCCAGCTCGACGTGACGCGCTGCGGCGGGATCACCGGCTTTCTCGCGGCGGCCGCCGTCGCGCACGGGCGCGGCCTCGACGTCTCCGCCCACTGCGCGCCGCAGCTGTCCGCCCACGTCATGTGCGCGATCCCGAACGCGCGCCACATCGAGTACTTCCACGACCACATCCGCTGCGAGGACAAGCTCCTCGACGGCGTCCTCGCACCGGTCGACGGCTCGCTGCGGCCGGACCGCTCGCGCGTCGGCCACGGCCTGGAGCTGAGAGAGTCGTGAGCACGACGGTCCCGAAGCGCATCGACACGCGGTTCCGCGGCGGCATGGCCGGCGTCGAGGAGATCGACCGGCGCTCGCTCGCGTCCGACCTCCGCGCCGCGATCGAGGGCGAGGTCCGCTTCGACACGGGGAGCCGCGCCCTCTACGCGACCGACGCCTCGAACTACCGGATGCCGCCCGTCGGCGTCGTCATCCCGCGCCGCGTCGACGAGCTCGTCGAGATCCACCGCGTCTGCCGCGAGCACGGCGCCCCGATCGTCCTCCGCGGCGGCGGCACGAGCCTCGCCGGCCAGGGCTGCAACGCGGCCGTCCTCCTCGATTGCTCGAAGTACCTGCGGGAGATCCTCGAGATCGACCCCGACCGCCGGCTCGCGCGCGTCCAGCCCGGCTGCGTCCTCGACCATCTGCGCGGGGTGGCGGCGGAGAAGTACGGCCTCACGTTCGGCCCGGATCCCTCGACGCATGCCTACTGCACGATCGGCGGGATGCTCGGCAACAACTCGTGCGGCCGCCACTCGGTGCAGTCCGAGTTCCACGGCCCCGGCCCCCGGATGGCGGACAACCTCGTCGAGCTCGAGGTGCTCACGTACCGCGGCGAGCGGCTGCGGATCGGCCCCGGCGGCGTCGGCACGCCCGACGAGCTTGCAGCGCGGCTCCGCGCCCTCGTCGACCCGATCGCCGACGAGATCCGCGCCCGCTACCCGCAGATCCCGCGGCGCGTCTCCGGCTACAACCTCGACGAGCTGCTGCCGGAGAACGGCTTCGAGGTCGCGCGCTCGCTCGTCGGCACCGAGTCGACGTGCGTGACGATCCTCGAGGCGACGCTCGAGCTGATCCCGAAGCCGAACTGCGTCTCGCTCCTCGTCGTCGGCTATCCCGACAAGTTCCGCACGGCGGACCACGTGCCGATCGCGCGCGACCACCGGCCGATCTCGATCGAGGGGATGGACGACACGCTCGTCGAGGACATGACGCTCCTCGGCATCCACCAGCACGAGAAGTCGATGCTCCCCGACGGCCGCGGCTGGCTGTTCGTCGAGTTCGGCGGCGACACGAAGGACGAGTCCGACGAGAAGGCGCGCGCGCTCATGCACGACCTCGAGAAGGCGGGCCATCCCCCGACCGGGATGAAGCTCTACGACGACCCGGAGGCGGAGCAGCACATCTGGGACGTGCGCGAGGCCGGCCTCGGCGCGACCGCTTTCATCCCCGGCAAGGCGGACACGTACGAGGGCTGGGAGGACTCGGCGGTCCCGCCCGAGAAGCTCGGCGAGTACCTGCGCCGCCTCTCCGAGCTCGCCAAGACGTACGACTACGAGAGCTCCCTCTACGGCCACTACGGCCAGGGCTGCGTCCACGCGCGCTGGAACTTCGACCTCGTCACGAAGCCGGGGATCGAGAAGTTCCGGCGCTGGATGGACGACGCGAGCGACCTCGTGGTCGAGCTCGGCGGCTCGATCTCCGGCGAGCACGGCGACGGCCAGTCGAAGGCGGAGCTGTTCCCGAAGATGTTCGGCGACGACATCATCCGCGCCTTCGAGGAGTTCAAGTCGATCTGGGATCCCGACTGGAAGATGAATCCCGGCAAGGTCGTTCAGCCGTACCGGATCGACGAGAACCTCCGCCTCGGCGCCGACTACGAGCCGTGGCGGCCGAAGACGAAGTTCGCCTACCCGGACGACCACGGCGACTTCGCCCACGCGACCGTCCGCTGCGTCGGGGTCGGCAAGTGCCGCACGCCCGGCGGCGTCGACGTCATGTGCCCGTCGTTCATGGCGACGAAGGAGGAGATGCACTCGACCCGCGGCCGCACGCGCCTCCTCTTCGAGATGCTCGAGGGAGAGGTGATCACCGACGGCTGGCAGTCGGACGAGGTGATGGAGGCGCTCGACCTCTGCCTCTCCTGCAAGGGCTGCACGAACGACTGCCCGGTCAACGTCGACATGCCGACGTACAAGGCGGAGTTCCTCCACCACCGCTGGAAGCACAAGCTGCGCCCGCGCCACGCGTACGCGTTCGGCCTCATCGACCAGGTCTCGCGGGTGGCCTCGCGCGCTCCGGGGCTCGTCAACTTCGTCAGCCACACGCCGCCGTTCGCGCAGGCGTTCAAGCTCGCCGCGGGGATGACCCAGCAGCGCGCCGTGCCGGAGTTCGCGCCGATGACGCTGCAGGCGTGGTTCAAGCGGCGCGGCGGCACCGCGAACCCGACGGGCTCGAAGGTCGTCCTCTTCCCGGACACGTTCAACAACCACATGCACACCGACGTCGGCGTCGCCGCGGTCGAGGCGCTCGAGGCCGCCGGCTGGCAGGTCGTCATGCCGGAGGGACACGTCTGCTGCGGCCGGCCGCTCTACGACTACGGCTTTCTCGACCTCGCCGAGCGCTACCTCCGGCGCAACCTCGACCAGCTGCGCGAGTGGTACCGCGAGGGCGTCCCGATCGTCGGGATGGAGCCGAGCTGCGTCGCGACGTTCAAGGACGAGCTCCGCAAGATGCTCCCGCACGACGACGACGCGAAACGGCTCGAGGAGTCCTTCCTCCACTTCGCCGAGTTCTTCGAGAAGTTCGAGATCGAGCCGCCGCGCCTCGACCGGAAGGCGTTCGTCTGGGGGCACTGCCACCACAAGGCGACCGGCGGCATCGACCCGGAGATCGAGCTGCTGAAGAAGATGGGCGTCGAGGTCGAGACGCTGAAGGCCGGCTGCTGCGGGCTCGCGGGCTCGTGGGGCTTCGAGGCCGGCCACCACGAGGTCTCGATGACGTGCGGCGAGCAGGGCCTCCTCCCGAAGGTCCGCGAGCTCGCCGACGACACGATCGTCGTCGCGGACGGCTTCTCCTGCAAGACGCAGATCGAGGAGGGGGAGACGGGACGGCGCGCGCTCCACGTCGCGCAAGTGCTGAAGCTCGCGCGGGAGCACGGCGCGAGCGGCCCGCCGGGCCCGAAACCGGAACGTCTCTACTACGAGGTTCGGCCCAAGCCGCCGCTCTCCCGGCGGGTCGCGAAGGGGGTCGTCACGGCCGTCGCGATCGCCGGAGCGGTCAGGCTCGTCTCCGCTACTATGCGCCGGCTTGAGGCGCCGTAGCTCAGCTGGTTAGAGCGCTGCACTCATAATGCAGAGGTCGGTGGTTCGAGCCCACCCGGCGCTACTGAGCGTCATCCCCTCGGATCTGAGAAAGAGCAATGGCAACCGGAGTCAGAGTCGCAATCACGCTCGCTTGCACCGAGTGCAAGAGGCGTAACTACCAGACGCAGAAGTCGAAGCGGAACTCGCCCGACCGGGTGGAGTTCAAGAAGTACTGCCGCTGGTGCGGTAGCCACACGCTGCACCGGGAGACGCGCTAATCGTCATGGCCCGCTCGACGCGTCAGCAGCGCCGCCAGCGCCGCGCCCAGGCCGCGGGCACTCCGCCGCTGCGCCCGGCGCCGCGGCAGCGTCCCGCCGAGCCGGAGGAGCCGGCGGCCGTCGAGAGCGCCGCGCCTCGCACCGAGCGCCGCGACGAGCCGCGTTCCGGCGTCCCGTTCGTCGGCTTCGTGCAGGAGGCGGTCGCCGAGCTGAGGAAGGTCGAATGGCCGAATCAGCAGCAGGTCGTGAGCGGCACCGCGGTCGTTCTCGTCGCCTGCCTCATCGTCGGCGCCTACCTTTGGGCCAACGATCAGCTCTGGAAGTACGTCGTCCAACACGTCCTCCTCCGATAGGAAGCCATGTTCCGCTGGTATGTGATCAACACCTATTCCGGGCACGAGAACAAGGTGAAGACCAATCTCGAGCACCGGATCGAGTCGATGAACCAGCGCTCGCGCTTCCGGCGCGTCGTCGTCCCGACCGAGCAGGTGATCGAGACGAAGGACGGCCAGAAGGTGCAGGCAGAGAAGCGGACGCTGCCCGGCTACGTCCTCGTGAACATGGATCTCAACGACGACGCCTGGACGGTCGTGAAGAACACGCCCGGCGTGACCGGCTTCGTCGGCGCCGGCGCGAAGCCCGTGCCGCTCTCGCAGCCCGAGGTCGACCGGATCCTCCACACGGGCGCCGGCACTGCGGTCGCGGCGCGCTCGCAGGTGGAGTTCCAGCTCGGCGAGTCGGTGAAGATCACGTCGGGGCCGCTCGCGGACTTCGACGGCGAGATCACCGACGTCAACCCGGACGCGCAGAAGCTCCAGGTGATGGTCAACATCTTCGAGCGGCAGGTGCCGGTCGAGGTCGGATTCGACAACGTCAAGAAGCTCGACTGAGGAAGTAGATGGCGAAGAAAGTTCTCACTCTGATCAAGCTCCAGATCCCCGGCGGGCAGGCCAATCCGGCGCCGCCGGTCGGCCCTGCGCTCGGCCAGCACGGCGTCAACATCATGGAGTTCTGCAAGGCGTTCAACGCGCAGACGGCCGACCAGAACGGCCGGATCATCCCGGTCGAGATCACGGTCTTCGAGGACCGTTCGTTCACCTTCATCACGAAGACGCCGCCGGCGGCCGTCCTGATCAAGGAGGCGCTGCGGCTCGAGAAGGGCTCGGGCGAGCCGAACCGGGAGAAGGTCGGACGCCTCTCGCGCCAGCAGGTTCTCCAGATCGCGGAGACGAAGATGCCCGATCTCAACGCGCGCGACCTCGACCAGGCGGCGCTGATCATCGCCGGCACGGCCCGTTCGATGGGCGTGGAGGTGGACCTGTAATGGCGGCGCACGGCAAGCGCTACCGCGGCGCCCGCGCGCTCTTCGACCGCGAGGAGCTGTACTCGCCCGCGGCCGGCGTCCGCCTGCTCAAGCAGATGGACGCGACGAAGTTCGACGAGACCGTCGAGGTCCACTTCCGCCTCGGCCTCAACGTCCGGCACGCCGACGAGCAGCTGCGCGGCACCCTGATGCTCCCGAACGGGAGCGGGAAAGACGTCCGGATCGCGGTGTTCGCGGAAGGCGACAAGGCGCGCGAGGCCGAGCAGGCCGGCGCCGACGTCGTCGGGTCGGCGGACCTCGCGAAGAAGATCGAGGAGGGCTTCACCGACTTCGACGTCGCGATCGCGACGCCCGACCAGATGGGGAACGTCGGCAAGCTCGGCCGCATCCTCGGCCCGCGCGGCCTGATGCCGAACCCGAAGACGGGCACGGTGACGATGGACGTCGCGAAGGCCGTCTCGGAGGCGAAGACCGGCAAGCTCGAGTACCGCACCGACCGCGGCGCGAACGTCCACGTCGCGATCGGCAAGAAGAGCTTCGACGAGCGCGCTCTCGTCGAGAACTACGCCGCCGTCCTCGACGAGATCCTGCGGGCGAAGCCGTCCGCGTCGAAGGGCCGCTACATCCGCCAGATCACGCTCACGAGCACGATGGGCCCCGGCATCCGGCTCGATCCGGCCCGGACGCGGGGGATCCTCGAGGAGCTGGACGAGCTCGACAAGGAAGCCGCTACAGTTCCGGCCTAGCGACTGACCCGCCGAAGACCGCCGGCAGTCCTCCTTGCGAGGACGTAAGACCCGCCGAGGTGAGATGAAGAAGGAACAAAAAGAGCAGGTCGTCGAAGAGCTGACCGCCCGCCTCAAGGCCGCGGAGACGCTGCTCGTCGCCGACTACCGCGGCCTGACGATGCCGCAGATCGACGACCTTCGCACGCGCCTGCTCGAGAGCGGCGCGCGCTTCACCGTCGTCAAGAACACGCTTACGCGTCGCGCGGCCGAAGCGGCCGGCGCCGACGCGCTGCTCGCGCTCCTCGACGGGCCGAGCGCGATCGCCTTCCTCGAGGCCGACGGCGACATGGTCGCGGCCGCGAAGGCGCTCGCCGACGTCGCGCGCGACACGAAGGTGCTCGAGATCCGCGGCGGCGTGATGCAGGGCCGCGCGGTGACGGCGGACGAGGTGGAGACACTCGCCAAGCTCCCGCCGGCGGAGGTGCTGCGCGGCCAGGTGCTCGGCGCCATCATCGCGCCGCTCAGCTCGTTCGCGGCACTCCTCAACGCCCCGCTCCAGAACCTCGTCGGGCTCATCGACGCCCGCATCGAGCAGCTGGGCGGCGAGGAGGCGGAAGCGCCGGCAGCGGAGGAGCCTGCGACTGAGGCGGCTGAGGCCGAGGCGGCGCCCGCCACCGAGGAGGAGCCGGCGGAAGACGCCACCCAGGCGGACGCCACAGCGTCCGCCGCCGAAGAGACTGACGCCCCGGAGACGGAAGGCGTCGAGGAACGTGCGGAGGCTCCCGAGCCGACCGCGGAAACGGAAGAAAGCGAGGAGAGCTGATGGCTGTTGACGCGATCTTCGACGAGCTCGGGAAGATGTCCGTCCTCGAGCTGGTCGAGCTGAAGAACAAGATCGAGGAGGAGTGGGGCATCACCGCCGCCGCTCCGGTCGCGGTCGCCGCCGCGGGCCCCGCGGCGGGCGACGGCGCCGCCGCCGAGGAGAAGACGTCCTTCGACGTCGTCCTCACCGAGGCGGGCGGTCAGAAGATCCAGGTGATCAAGGTCGTCCGGGCCGTCACCGGCCTCGGCCTCAAGGAAGCGAAGGACCTCGTCGACTCGGCCCCGAAGCCGGTCAAGGAGGGCGTCGCCCAGGACGAGGCCGACACGATCAAGGCGCAGCTCGAGGAAGCCGGCGCCACCGTTGAACTGAAGTAGCTCGACGTAGCTCGCGAGTCCTTCGGACTCGCTCGCTGCTGAACGAACTGCGCAGGCCCGGGATTGCGATCCCGGGCCTGCTTCGTGCTGAGGGCTTGTCCGGGTTGCGTGGTTCGAGCCGTCCTTCCGTCGCGAGCGCGCGGGCTTCGCGCGCCCGCTCGCTGGTTCGCGGCGGCGTAAGTCTGCGTCTTACGCCGCCGCCGGGACCGGCTAGAGGGTTCGAACGGTTGAAGTGCGCTCAGACGAAGGGCCGGAGGCTAAGACCAAGCGGAGCTGGGCTTAGCCGTAGGCCGGACCGCGCTCGCGCCGGCCTCCGCCGCGCGCGAGCGCACAAGACGACGGCCTCGTCCGGAGCATCTCCAGCAAACAGCACGGAGCGCGCCGGAGACCGCGCTCTCCGGCGCGCGGAGTTCCGTCAAACGGTCGCGAGTGGTACACTCGCGACCGCATACCGGCTCTGGCCGCGGCTTTCGCTTGCGGTGAGAGGGGTCGTTCCGGTACCTTTGCGGGTTGCGCCATCGTTAGGCCGCTCGCAGTTCTGACGCCGATTTCTTGCCGATTCTCGCTCGTCCCAAGGGAGGCTGTTCTTCTTGACCACAATGGTCGTTTCGCCCCGCGCTCGTAAGTCGTTCAGCCGGCTCGAGCACGTTCTCGACCTACCGAACCTCATCGATATCCAGAAGGCCTCGTTCCAGTGGTTCCTCGACGAGGGACTGCGGGAGACGATCGACGACATCTCCCCGATCGAGGACTACACCGGCTCGCTCGCCGTCGAGTTCGGCTCCTACAAGTTCGGGGAGCCGCAGTTCTCGATCAAGGAATGTCGCGAGAAGGACCTGAGCTATCAGGCGCCCCTCTCGATGACCGTCCGGTTCGTGAACAAGGACACCGGCGAGATCCGCGAGCAGACCGTCTTCATGGGGGACTTCCCGATGATGACGGAGCACGGCACGTTCATCATCAACGGCACCGAGCGCGTGATCGTCACGCAGCTCGTCCGGTCGCCCGGCGCCTATCTCATGGAGCCGAAGGACGCGACGAAGCAGGTCTTCACGGCGAACCTCATGCCGAGCCGCGGCTCGTGGCTCGAGCTCGAGATCGACAAGAAGGGGATCGTCTACGGCCGCATCGACCGAAAGCGGAAGCTGCCGATCACGACGCTGCTCCGCGCGCTGCCGGCCGAGGATCCCTCGACCGGCTTCGCGCTCGACACGTCGTCGAACGAGGCGATCCTCGCCCTCTTCGACAACTCCCACTACATCGTCAACACGCTCGACAAGGACCCCTCCACGCGGGAGGAGGAGGCCCTGATCGAGGTCTTCAAGAAGCAGCGGCCCGGCGAGCCGCCGACGCTCGACAACGCGCGGAACCTCCTGCGCGCGCTGTTCTTCGACCCGAAGCGCTACGACCTCACGAAGGTCGGCCGCTACAAGCTCAACCAACGGCTCGGCGTCGGCGTCCCCGAGGACGTCCGCGTCCTCACGACCGAGGACATCGTCGCTCTCGTCCGGAAGCTCATCGAGCTGCCGGTCAAGCTCGGCGTGCCCGAGGACTCGAAGGACTTCGCCGCCGACGCGATGCAGCTGTCGCGCGCGCCGATCGTCAACGACCTCGACGAGTACGAGCACTTCGGCAACCGGCGCCTCCGCACGGTCGGCGAGCTGATCCAGGAGGCGTTCCGCGTCGGCCTCTACCGCATGGAGCGCGTCGTCCGCGAGCGGATGACGACCGAGGACGTCGACACGATCACGCCGCAGACGATCATCAACATCCGTCCGGTCGTCGCGGCGCTGAAGGAGTTCTTCGGCTCCTCGCAGCTCTCGCAGTTCATGGACCAGACGAACTCGCTCGCCGGCCTCACGCATCGCCGCCGCCTGTCGGCGCTCGGCGCGGGCGGCCTGACGCGCGAGCGCGCGCCGATCGAGGTGCGCGACGTCCACCCGACCCACTACGGGCGCATGTGCCCGATCGAGACGCCGGAAGGCCCGAACATCGGCCTGATCGGCTACCTCGCCTCGTACGCGACCGTCTCGGAGTTCGGCTTCATCCAGACGCCGTACCGGAAGGTCTCGGGCGGCAAGGTCAGCGACGACATCGTCTATCTCGACGCCGTCGAGGAGACGAAGTACGTCATCGCGCAGGCGAGCGCCGAGCTCGACAAGAACGGACGGTTCGTCAACGACACCGTTCTCTGCCGCTCCTCGGAAGGGGAGGCGGTCGCCGCGTCGCCGAAGGACGTCGAGCTGATGGACGTCTCGCCGGCGCAGATCGTCTCCGTCTCGACGGCGCTCATCCCGTTCCTCGAGCACAACGACGCGAACCGCGCGCTCATGGGCGCGAACATGCAGCGCCAGGCGGTGCCGCTGCTCGTCCGCCAGGCGCCGCTCGTCGGCACCGGACTCGAGTACCGCGCCGCCGTCGACTCGGGCGACGTCGTCGTCGCGACGAGGGCCGGCACGGTCGTCGACGTCGACGCCGAGAAGGTCGTCGTCGAGTCGAAGGACGGCAAGGACGAGTACTCGATGACGAAGTTCATGCGCTCGAACCAGGGCACGCTCATCCACCACAAGCCGATCGTGCTCCTGGGCGACAAGGTGAAGGCCGGCGAGGTGATCGCCGACGGCAGCTCGACCGACACCGGCGAGCTCGCGCTCGGCGCCAACCTGCTCGTCGCCTTCATGCCGTTCGAGGGCTTCAACTTCGAGGACGCGATCGTCCTCTCGGAGCGGCTCGTGAAGGACGACATCCTCACGTCGATCCACATCCACGAGTACGAGATCGACGCCCGCTCGACGAAGCTCGGCGACGAGGAGATCACGCGGGACATCCCGAACCGCTCGGAGGAGTCGCTCTCACAGCTCGACGAGCGCGGGGTCGTGCGCATCGGCGCCGAGGTCGGCGCCGGCGACCTGCTCGTCGGCAAGGTGACGCCGAAGGGCGAGACCGAGCTGACGGCGGAGGAGAAGCTGATCCGCGCGATCTTCAAGGAGAAGGCGCGCGAGGTCCGCGACACGAGCCTCAAGGTCCCGCACGGCGAAGGCGGCGTCGTCATCGACGTCAAGACGTTCTCGCGCGACGCCGGCGACGACCTGTCGCCCGGCGTCAACGAGCTCGTCCGCGTCTACGTCGCGACGAAGCGCAAGATCGCGGAGGGCGACAAGCTCGCCGGCCGCCACGGCAACAAGGGCGTCATCTCGCGGATCGTCCCCGAGGAGGACATGCCGTTCCTCCCGGACGGACGGCCCGTCGACATCGTCCTCAACCCGCTCGGCGTGCCGAGCCGGATGAACATCGGCCAGGTGCTCGAGACGCATCTCGGCTGGGCCGCGGCGCACGGCGTCTACGCCGAGAACGGCGCGCCCGCCACCAACAAGAACGGCGAGGTCGACTGGCGGCACCGCCGCCAGGTGATCAACGGCGGCAACCCGACGCCGGTCGCGTCCCCCGTCTTCGACGGGGCGACCCCGGTCGACGTCGACCAGGGGCTGATCGAGTGGACGAAGCAGAACCCCGACTCGCCGATCCAGTTCCTCGTCGACCCGAAGCGGCCGGTGGGACGGCAGTGCTCCGGCAAGACGGTGCTCTACAACGGCCGCAGCGGCGAGCCCTTCGAGCAGAAGGTCACCGTCGGCTACATGTACATCCTCAAGCTCCTCCACCTCGTGGACGACAAGATCCACGCGCGGAGCACCGGCCCGTACTCGCTCGTCACCCAGCAGCCGCTGGGCGGCAAGGCGCAGTTCGGCGGCCAGCGCTTCGGCGAGATGGAGGTGTGGGCACTCGAGGCGTACGGCGCCGCCTACACGCTGCAGGAGATGCTGACCATCAAGTCCGACGACACCGTCGGGCGGGTCAAGGCGTACGAGGCGATCGTCAAGGGCGAGAACATCGCCGAGCCGTCGATCCCCGAGTCGTTCAAGGTGCTCCTCAAGGAGATGCAGTCCCTCGCCCTCGACGTCCACGTCCTCTCGGACGAGGGCCGCGAGGTCGAGGTGCGGGAGGAGGAGGACGAGCTGCTCCGCGCGGCGGAGGAGCTCGGCATCGACCTCTCGCCCGGCTCGCTCCGCGCCGTCGGCCGCGAGCCGACCGCAGAGGAGGCCGAGGAAGGGCAGGAGCGGGTCGACCAGGACGGCGAGCTGACGCTGCCGGCCGACGAGACGCTCGGCGACCTCGAGGACGTCGAGGTCTCGGCGGAGGAGGAATCGGAGGAAGAAGCGGATGCGGAGGTCGGGCCGCTCGGCGCGCCGGACCTCGTCGACTTGGAACTCGAGGACTGAGAAGGGACTGAGGTAACAGAGTGATCGACATCAACGACTTCGACGCGATCCGGATCGGTCTCGCGTCCTCGAAGCAGATCCGCGACTGGTCGTCCGGCGAGGTCACGAAGCCGGAGACCATCAACTACCGGACGCTCAAGCCCGAGCGCGACGGCCTGTTCTGCGAGCGCATCTTCGGGCCGACGCGCGACTGGGAGTGCTACTGCGGCAAGTACAAGCGCGTCCGCTACAAGGGCATCATCTGCGAGCGCTGCGGCGTCGAGGTGACGCGGCAGAAGGTTCGCCGCGAGCGGATGGGGCACATCGACCTCGCCGCGCCCGTCTCGCACATCTGGTTCTTCAAGGGCGTTCCGAGCCGGATCGGCTACCTCCTCGACATCGCGCCGCGCGAGCTGGAGAAGGTCCTCTACTTCGCCGCCTCGATCGTCACGGCGGTCGACACGGAGAAGCGGGCCGCCGACCTGAACGGGCTCGAGGACCAGGTGCGGGCGGAGGCCGAGCGGATCGACGTCGACCGCGACGAGGCGCTCGCGGCGCTCGAGGATCGGCTCGCGCGTCGCCGCGACTACTTCGCCAAGGGCAAGG
>DASRED010000013.1:0-187269 GCA_035652255.1 Gaiellaceae bacterium
ACCTCGAGCGCTTCGACGCGGACGGAGTGACGCGCCGGGTCGGCGACGGACGGGTGCTGCGGCGGCGATGATCCGCGCCTTCCTCTTCGACTTCGACGGGCTGATCCTCGACACCGAGCTCGCCTCGCGCGCCGGCTGGGAGTGGCTCTACCGCGAGCACGGGCACGAGCTTCCCGCCGACCTCTGGGCCACGCTCGTCGGGACGCATGGCGGCTGGGACCCGATGGCGCATCTCGAGGAGCTCGTCGGTGCGCCGCTCGAGCGGGAGAGGCTCAACGAGCGCCGCTACGCACACGAGCTCGCGCTCATCGAGGCGGAGGAGCTGCGCCCCGGCATCGCCGACTACCTCGCCGCGGCGCGCCGGCATGGGCTGAAGCGCGCGATCGTCTCCAGCGCCCCGCGCTATTGGATCGACATGCACCTCGCGCGGCTCGAGGAGTCGGCCGGCTGGGACGCCTTCTGCACGGCCGACCGCGACGCCGCGCGCGCGAAGCCGTCCCCCACCCTCTACCTCGAGGCGCTCGACCTGCTCGCCGTCGGCGCGCACGAGGCTGTCGCCTTCGAGGACTCCCCGAACGGCGTCCTCGCGGCGAAGGCGGCGGGGATCTTCTGCGTCGCCGTCCCGAACGAGGTCACCCGGGAGCTCGGTCTGGCGGCGGCCGGCGCCGACCTCGTCCTCGACTCGCTCGCGGATCTGCCGCCCGACGAGTTGCTCAGCCGCTTCGCCGCCGCGTAGGGTCGCGGCATGGCTTCCTACACGAAGGCACACATCGACGAGGTCGCGACGGACAAGTGGCCCGGCTGGATCCCGATCCGCCACCACTTCGGGATCGAGACGTTCGGGATCAACGCCTACCGCCGCAACGCCGGCGAAGGTCTCGTGCCCGAGCACGACGAAACCGGCGGCGGCGCCCCCGAGCTGTACTACGTGGCGACCGGCCACGCGGCGTTCTCCGTCGGCGGCGACGAGATCGACGCGCCCGCCGGCACCTGCCTCTGGGTGACGGACGCGTCGGCCCGTCGCGCCGCGACGGCGAAGTCCGACGACACGGTCGTCCTCGCGATCGGCGCGGCGAAGCCGGGCGAGGCGTACTCGCCCGCAGGCTGGGAGTCCCGCTACCTCGAAGGCGAGAGCCAGCACTAGGACGGAGCGGCGCCGGAGTCGAACCGACCTAGCCGTGGGTTGCACGACCGTACGGGTTTTGAAGACCCGCTGGGCCACCGGGCCCGGCCGCTCCGCCCGCAGGCTAGCGGCCTAGGGCCTCACTCCCCGTGCATCTCGTCGATCGCGCCGCGCGCCTCGTCGTGGACGCGCCGGCGGCGTTCCTCGACGGACTCGGGCGCCTCGCCCGGCTCGGCGGGAGAGGGACTGTCGGACGCGCGCACCTCGTCGAGCTTCGCGCGGAGCTCCTCGGCCCGCGTGTCGGCGTCGGCCGCGGCGACCGGCGTGGGCGCCTCGCCCCGCCACCGCTTCCACAGCCAGTAGGCGGCGATCCCCCAGAGCGCTCCGCCGAGCCAGTCCGAGAAGCGGCGCATCGACCGGATGCTACTCTGACCGCCGCTTCCTGCCCCGTCATCGCGCCGTTCCGTCCCGAGCGGTGCCGGCAGTCGGGGCCGACATCGAGACCATGGGAAGGAAGGAGATCGGGACCGTGACGACTTACGAAATCTTGCTCATGCTGGACCCCGAGCAGGCCGAGGCGCGCCAGGACGAGATCGTCGCGCGGACGCGCGAGCTCGTCGAGAAGAGCGGCGGCACCTGGCAGAGCCACGACCCGTGGGGCCGGCGCCGCCTCACGTACCCGATCGCGCACAAGGAGGAGGGCGTCTACCACCTCGTCGTCTTCGACGCGGAGGCGGCGACGCTCGACGAGGTCTCCCGTGTCCTCAAGATCGACGACGCGGTGCTGCGCCACATGGCGACGCGCCACATCGCGGGCTCCCGCACGAGCGCGCCGCGCGACGACGCGGCCGCGCCGGTGCCGGCGGCTCCCGCCGAGTCCGGAGCGGACGAGTCCGAGCCGGCCGAGCCCGAGGCGGCCGTTTCCGCCGACGAGGAGCCGGAGTACGCTCCCACCGACGAGGAACCGGACGAGGTTCCGGCAGAGGAAGAGGAGTAAGAGATGGCAGCGAACATCAATCGCGTCGTGCTCGTCGGCAACCTGACGAAGGACCCCGAGCTGCGTCACACGCCGGGCGGCACGCCCGTCTGCAGCCTCCGCATCGCCGTCAACAGCCGGCGGCGCGACGAGTCCGGGCAGTGGACGGACAAGCCGAACTACTTCAGCGTCTCCGTCTTCGGCAACCAGGCCGAGAGCTGCGCGCAGTACCTCTCGAAGGGCCGGCCGGTCGCGATCGACGGCCGCCTCGAGTGGCGCGAGTGGGAGGCGAAGGACGGCGGCGGCAAGCGCGAGGCCGTCGAGATCGTCGCCGACAGCGTCCAGTTCCTCGGCAGCCGCGGCGACGGCGAGGGCGGGGGCGGCAACCAGTTCGTGCCGGCGGGGGCGCAGGAGAGCGCCGACTTCCCGGCCGCAGCAGACGACGACATCCCGTTCTAGGAGAGGCATGGCCAGAGAGAAGTCCCAGCAACAGCAGCAGCGGCGGCGGCCCGGCGGGTCGGCCGGCCCCTTCAAGAAGCGGAACTGCTTCTTCTGCAAGGAGAAGATCGCCGAGGTCGACTACAAGAACGTCAACCAACTACGGCGCTACATCTCCGAGAAGGGGAAGATCCGCAGCCGCCGCATCACGGGCGCCTGCCGGCGCCACCAGGTGCAGGTCGCGCAGGCCGTGAAGCGCGCCCGCGAGATGGCACTCCTGCCGTATGTGGCGGAGGGAGCGGAAGACCGTCCCGGCGGCGACAGGCGGCGCGATCGCGGTGACCGCGACAGGGGCGACCGCTGATGGAGGTCATCCTCCTCAGGGACGTCGACCACGTCGGCCTGCGCGGCGACGTCGTCTCGGTGGCGCGCGGCTACGCGCGGAACTACCTCCTGCCGCGGCGGCTCGCCGAGGAGGCGACCCCTGCCCGCGTCGCGGAGCTGCAGAAGCGCGACGCCCAGCGCGCCCGCCACGAGGCGAAGACGTTCGAGGACGCCCAGTCGATCGCCGAGACGCTCGGGAAGGTCGTGCTCCGCTTCGAGGTCAAGGCCGGCCCGACCGGCAGCCTGTTCGGCTCGGTCACGCCGACCGACATCGTCGACCAGCTCTGGGAGTCGCAGAAGATCCGCGTCGACCGGCGCAAGATCGACGCCGACCCGATCAAGCGGATCGGCCGCTACGAGATCCCGATCGACGTCTTCCAGGACGTCCGCGTCGAGGTGAAGACCGAGGTGATCCCCGAGGGCGGCGAGCTGCCGTCCGACGAGGAGCTCGAGGCGATGGAGGCCGCGGAGCGCGCCGAGCAGGAGCCCGCCGACGAGGACCACACCGAGCTCGAGGAGGCGCTCGCCGAGGCCGAGGCGGAGGAAGCCGCCGCAGCCGAGGCCGAGACGGCCGAGCCCGAGGACGAGGCGGAGGCCGAGCCCGAGTGGCGGGCCGACGCCGACGCCGCCTTCGCCGAGGAGTAGGCCGGCGCCCTCGCCGCGTTACCGGGTTGCCAGGCCCGGGAACGCATCCGGCTCGTGGGATCGCGCTGGCGCAACTTCAAGGGGATCGTGCAGCTCTGGGTCGAGCTCTTCGACGAGGACAACCTCCTCACGTACGCGAGCGCGATCGCGATCCAGGCGTTCATCGCGGCGATCTCGTTTGCGCTGCTCGGCGTGGGGATCCTCGGCGCGGCGCACGATCAGAGCCTCTGGACGAAGACGGTCGGCCCGGCGATCGAGCGCCGCGTCCTCCCCCACGTCTACGGCGGCCTCAACGAGATCGTCCACCGCGTCTTCTCGAGCTCCTCGGCCGGCCTGATCGCCTTCGCGACGATGCTCGCGATCTGGGAGGTCTCCGGCGTCGTGCGCGCCGTGATCGGGGCGCTCAACGCGGTCTACGAGACGAAGGAGGAGCGGCCGTGGTGGATCCGCTTCCCCGTCTCGCTCGGGATCTCCGTCGCGTTCAATGTCGCGCTGCTCGGCGCGATCGTCCTCCTCGCCGGCGTGCACACGCACGGCGCGTGGCAATGGCCCGTCGCAGTCGTGCGCTGGGTCGGCGCGGTCGGGCTGATGATGCTCGCCTTCGGGCTGCTCGTCCGCTTGGCGCCGGCGGAGCGCCGCGCGACGAAGTGGGCGAGCGCCGGCGCGATCCTCGTCGTCACCGCCTGGGTCGTCGAGACGGAGATCTTCCGCTGGTACGTCACGAGCGTCGCCAACTTCCACACGGCGGTCGGCAGCTTCGCCTCGTTCATCGTCCTCACGACCTACCTCTACGTCGGCGCGATCATCCTCCTCGTCGCCATGGAGCTCGACGAGCTCGTCCGCCTGGACGCCAACCGCCCCCGCAACAAGCAGAAGCTGCTTCCCCTCGTCTCGGGAGTGATCCGCGGCTGACCGCTACAGGCAGTCGAGGAGCTGCGGCAGCGACTCCTCGAGGACCGAGGAACCCTCCACACCGCGGATCCTCTCGCCGCCGCGACGCGCCTCGTCGCCGAAGGCCTCGACGATCTCGGGAGCGCGCGGCCTGTCGAGATGCGCCTGCCAGTACGCGCTCTGCAACGCCGCCGAGAGGCGCCCGGGCCAGCCGGCCAGCGGCGCCCCGATCGCCGGCGCGCTGCGCCGCCAATGGGCGGTGTCGATCGCGCCGCTACACGCGCCGCCGAACGGGTCCTCCGCCGCGTACTCGATCCGCCCGACCGTCGAGAGCAGCGCCGCCGCCACGCAGAGGAGGCACGGCTCGAGCGTCGAGTACAGGACGTGCTCGCGGTAACGCTCGCGGGCGGGGAGCTGGGCGAGGGCGTCGACCTCCGCGTGCGCGAGACGCGAGCCGGCGAGGCCCGTGCCCGGCGAGTCGAAGATGCGGTTGCGGCCGCGCGCGACGATCGCCCCGTCACGTCCCACGACGACCGAGCCGACCGGGATCGTGTCGGCGCGATACGCCTCCCACGCGAGGTCTAGACTGGCCCGCCACGGCTCGTCGAGCTCGGCCCACGCATCCACGTCTCGATCGTAGAGCGGAGTTCACAGGCTGTCCACGACCTGTGGATCTACGCAGGAAAGTCCCGCTGCGAGCGGCATGTCCTTCCACAGGGGCGCCGTCCGACGCGCCTGCCACGATGACTGTTTCTCCTGCAAATGGCCGAAAACGACCTGTTCACAAGAGACATGCCAACACCTAGCAACCCGCCGCCGCGAGTGGTGGAATCGAAGCGCATGTCGCTCGCCCCCGTTCCGACTCCTGCTCCCGCGCCCGGCGTCGTCCCTCCGCAAAACCTCGAGGCAGAGGAGTCGGTCCTCGGCGCGATGATGATCTCGCCGCTCGCGATCGCGGCCGTGAGCGAGATCCTCGACGCCTCGGACTTCTACCGCGAGTCGCACGCGAAGATCTATCGCGCGGCCCTCCAGCTCTACGGCAAGAACGAGCCGGTCGACGCGATCACGCTGACGAACGAGCTCGAGCAGCGCGGCGAGCTCGACGAGGTCGGCGGCCGCGTCCGGCTCTACGAGCTCTCGAACCTCGTCCCCGCGAGCGCGAACGCGCGCCACTACGCCGAGATCGTGCGGGAGAACGCGACGCTGCGCGGGCTGATCCGTGCCGGCGGCGAGATCGCGCAGCTCGGCTGGGAGCGGGAAGGCGAGCCGGTGGAGCTCGTCGCCCGCGCCGAGCAGCTCGTCTTCGAGCTCGCCGAGCGCCGCGACGACGGGGAGCTCGTCCTCTTCAAGGACACGCTCGTCGAGACGTTCCAGCGGATCAGCCACCTCTACGAGTCCGGCGCCGAGGTCACGGGCCTGCCGAGCGGCTTCAAGGATCTCGACCGGATCACGGCCGGCTTCCAGCCCGCCAACCTCATCATCCTCGCCGCCCGCCCGTCGATGGGGAAGAGCGCCTTCGCGCTCGAGATCGCCAACCACGTCGCCGTCGACCACAAGACACCGTGCGCCTTCTTCAGCCTCGAGATGTCGCGGCAGGAGGTCGCGCAGCGGCTCATCTGCTCGCGCGGCAAGGTCGACGCGCACCACATCCGCACCGGCAAGCTCGGCAAGGACGAATGGCCGCGGCTCGCGGCGGCGTGCGGCCAGCTCGAGGCGGCGCCGCTCTACGTCGACGACACGCCCGGCCTGAGCCTCCTCGAGCTGCGGGCGCGCGCGCAGACGCTGAAGCGGCGCGAGCCGAGCCTCGGCCTCCTGGTCGTCGACTACCTCCAGCTGATGACGACCGGCCGCAGCGAGGAGAGCCGCCTGCAAGAGGTCTCCCGGATCTCCCGCGACCTCAAGGCGATCGCGAAGGATCTCGACCTTCCCATCATCGCGCTCTCCCAGCTCAACCGGTCGCCCGAGCAGCGGCACGACAAGCGGCCGATGCTCTCCGACCTCCGCGAGTCCGGCTCGATCGAGCAGGACGCCGACCTCGTCATGTTCCTCTACCGCGAGGAGTACTACGACCGGGACGAGACCGACGACAGCAACAAGGGCGTCGCCGAGGTGATCGTCGCCAAGCACCGCAACGGGCCGACCGGCGACTTCAAGGTCGCGTTCATCAGCAAGTACGCGAAGTTCGCGAGCCTCGCGCAGGGTGCGTGATGATCGTCCGCTGCCTCAAGTGCGAGCGCGAGTTCGAGACCGAGGAGGTCGCCCTCCTCGGCCACACGTTCGCCGCCGAGCGGTACTGCGCCGTCTGCCGCGAGGGCGAGAAGGTCGAGGACGAGCAGAAGCAGGCCGACGCGCGCTGGGCACGCGTCCACGTCCCCGCCGCGTACGACAGCTGCAGCTTCGAGACGTTCGAGCCGGTTCCCGACACGCGCAACGCGCTCGCGGTGTGCAGGCAGTGGGCGAAGGAGCTGCGCGCAGGCACGGATCTGCGCCAGGGGCTTCTCCTGCGTGGCAACCCGGGCGCCGGCAAGACGCACCTCGCGGTCGCGATCCTCCGCGAGATCGTCTGGAGCGACGTCCGGAAGACGGCGCTCTTCCTCAACGTCCCCGGCTGGCTCAACGCGCTCCGCGAGAGCTACGGCGACGGGGAGCCGCCGCCGAACCCGGGCGGCTACGACCTCGTCGTCCTCGACGATCTCGGGGCGGAGAACTGGACGAACTGGGCCCGCGACCGGATCTACAACCTCGTAAACCAGCGCGAGCAGCAGCGCAGCCTCGTGATCGTGACGACGAACCACGAGTGGCCGGAGCTCGCCGGCCGCGTGGGCGGCCCGACGGCGAGCCGCCTCCGGCGGCTGACGCGCGAAGTGCACGTCGACGCGCGCGACGACTTCCGCGCGCGCGTCGCCGCTTAGCTCGCGTCGAAGGATCGTGTGCGCTCGCGCGCGGCTGAGGCCGGCGCGAGCGTCGTCCGGCCTCCGGCCCTTCGTCTGAGCGCGCTTCAACCGGTAAGAGCGCGCCATGGTCACGGCGGCGGCGTAACCAGATCGAAAAACGGGTATTCGCGCCGGCATGTTGAGGAGCAGGCGGGTCGAGTCGACCTCGCCGGAGTTCAGCGTCGCCGTCATCTCCTGGGACGAGGAGACCGGCAACGGCCTCCGGATCGAATACGGCGCCGACGGGTCGCTGCTCCGTCACGCGATCGCGACGCGGTTCCCGCGGGATCGCTGGCAAGGAGACGTGATCGGCGAGACGGTCTGGTACGACGAGGCCGACCGCGAGCTGCGCCGCGAGCCCGTCCACCTTGGGCGGGCGCCGTTCGAGTCCAGCTGACAACCTCCCGGCCCGGCATACTTCACCGACGTGCCCGGAACCGTGATCGTGGGCGCGCAGTGGGGCGACGAGGGCAAGGGCAAGATCGTCGACCTGCTCGCCCAGAACTCCGACGTCGTCTGCCGCTACCAAGGCGGACCGAACGCAGGCCACACCATCGTGGTCGGCGAGGAGACGTACAAGATCCGCGCCCTCCCGAGCGGCATCGTCCGCGGCACGCCGTGTGTGATCGGCAACGGCTGCGTCGTCGACCTCGAGGTCCTCATCGCCGAGCTCGACGAGTTCGAGTCGCGCGGCCACTCGACCGACGAGGTCTATCTCTCCGGCAACGCGCACCTGATCATGCCGTGGCACCTCGCGATCGACCAGGCGAGCGAGCGGCGACTCGGCAAGCTCGCGATCGGGACGACGAAACGCGGCATCGGGCCGTGCTACGCGGACAAGGCGATGCGGCTCGGCATCCGCGTCCAGGACATCCTCGACCCGAAGATCCTCCGCCAGAAGATCGAGGTCGCGCTCGCGGAGAAGAACCTCTGGCTCGAGCGCGTCTACGAGAGCGAGCCCTTCGACCTCGAGACCGTCGCGGCGCAGTACGAGGCGTATGCACAGCGGCTGCGGCCGTACGTCGCGGACACCTCCCTCTATGTCGAGACCGCGCTGCGCGCCGGCAAGGAGGTGCTCTTCGAAGGAGCGCAGGCGACCCTCCTCGACCTCGACCACGGCACGTATCCGTTCGTCACCTCGTCGAACCCCGTCGCCGCGCAGGCGGCGACCGGGCTCGGGATCGGGCCGCAGCGAATCGACCGCGTCCTCGGCGTCTCGAAGGCGTACGTGACGCGGGTCGGCGAAGGGCCGTTCCCGTCCGAGATCCCGGGAGAGGACCAGACGCGGATGCGCGAGCTCGGCGGCGAGTACGGCACCGTCACCGGCCGGGAGCGGCGCTGCGGCTGGCTCGACCTCGTCGCGCTCCGCTATGCGGTCCGCGTCAACGGCATCGACCAGCTCGCGCTGACGAAGCTCGACGTCCTCTCCCACTTCGCCGAGCTACCGGTCTGCGTCCGCTACCGCACGCCGGACGGCCGCGAGACGCCGGACTTCCCGGCGCACCAGAGCGACTTCCACGCAGCGGCGCCCGTCTACGAGGTGCTGCCCGGCTGGAGCGAGCCGCTCGACGGCTGCGGCACCGTCGACGACCTTCCGGCTCCCGCCCGCGACTACGTCGACTTCGTCGAGCGCGAGCTCGGCGTCGAGGTGACGCTCGTCGGGACGGGCGCCGAGCGGACGTCCGTCCTCAGCCGCAGCTGACGCGCGCCGCCCAGCAGCGAGCCGTGAGCGTGAACGGCCCTTGCGGATCGCCGAGCTCGCGGATGAGCTCGACGCGCGCCGTCTCGCGCCGTTCGCCCTGGAGCGAGGCCACCCATTCGCCGAGCGGCCCGGCGCCGCCGAGCAGTGCCTCCCAGTAGTCCTCGAAGCCCTCGTACCCGGCCTCGACGTCGAGGGCCGCCGTCTCGGCGCCCGCACCGAGCAGCTCCTCGAGCTCCGCCGCCGTTCGGTAGCGGCGCGGCTCGGTGGGCGCCTCCCCCATTCGCTCGCGGACGTGGTTGACGGACGCGAGGAGCTGCTGTCCCTCGAGATCCCACATGCCGATCGCGACGGCACGGCCCGCGACGCGCTTCATCTCGGCGATCCCCGCGCGCGCGTCCGTCATGAAAGCGACGACGAGCTGCGCGGCGGCGACGTCGAACGCGTCGTCGGGCCACGGCAGCTCCTCCGCGCCGGTCTCCCGCACGTCGAGCTCGGGGAACCGCCGGCGCAGCGACTCCGCGAACGCAGGCGCCGGCTCGGCGGCAGCCGTCACCGCGCCGCGCCGAACGAGCTCCTCCGTCAGAGCGCCGGTCCCCGCGCCGACGTCGAGCACCCGGTCGCCCGGCCGGACCCCGGCGAAGTCGGCGAAGAGCGGGGCGAGCCGCCGCGAGAAGCGGCCCATGAAGCTGTCGTACGCGACGTCAGACGTCCACATCCGCCGGAGTATTCACGTTGAGGAGCAGCTCGGTGTCGAGCTCGACGCTTGCGGTGTCGAGGCCGGCGAGCACGCTGCGGAGCCGCCGCTCGCCGGTCTCGAACGACGGCAGGCAGCGGCGGGCGATTGCGCACGGGAGCGGCCCCGCCGGCCCCACCGCCGCGTCGCGGCACGCGGCCGCGAGCGCGAGCAGCGCAGCCGCCGTCAGCCGCGGCATGTCGACCGGGACGACGACGGCGACGTCGTGGGACGCCGCGCGCAACCCGGCGCCGATCGCCGCGACCGGCCCGGTGCCGGGATCGTCGAGCCCGCCCGGCCCGACCCTGAGCCGTTCGTCGCAGACGGCGCCCAGCAGGCGCCAGGCGCGGTCGCCGAGCGTCTCGCCCTCGAACTCTGCGAGCTCCTTCGGCGATCCGAACCGGCTGCTCGCCCCGCCCGCGAGCAGGATCCCGCTCAGGCGACGATCCGCCACGGCTCGGTGTAGACGTTCGCCGCGCCGTCGCGGACGAAGCCGCAGAGCGTGACGCCTCGGTCGGCGGCGAGCTCGACCGCGAGGCTCGACGGCGCGCCGACCGCGACGACGACCGGACAGCCGGCGACGGCCGCCTTCTGGACGAGCTCGAACGAGAGCCGGCCGCTCACGCAGAGGACGTGCTCGGCGAGAGGCAGCAGTCCCTGCCCGAACGCCCAGCCGACGACCTTGTCCATCGCGTTGTGCCGGCCGACGTCCTCGCGCGCCGCGAGCAGCTCGCCCGCGCCGGAGAACAGCCCGGTCGCGTGGAGGCCGCCGGTGACGGCGAACGCCGCCTGGGCCTCGCGCAGCCGGTCGGGCAGCGCGGCGACGAGCGCGAGCGGCACGGTGAGCCGCGACTCGACGCGCGCCGCCTCCACCGCGACGGCCTCGAGCGCTCCCTTGCCGCAGACCCCGCAGGACGACGACGTGTAGAAGCTCCGCTGCAGGCGCGCCGCATCGAAGCCCGGCGCGTCCACCTCGACGGCGTTCGCGGCGAGGTCGCCGGGAAGGCGTGCCGCGGCAGGCCGCAGCCCTTCGGAGAGGCAGAAGCCGAGCGCGAGCTCCTCGTCGTGGCCGGGCGTCCGCATCGTCACCGCGACGGGAACGCCGCCGATCCGGATCTCGAGCGGCTCCTCGACGGCGACCCAGTCGCGCTCGCTCGTCCCGCCGGGGAGGCGGAGCACGTCGACGCCGGCGGCCGAGTAGGGCGGCGCGTCCATGAGCCGGAAAGCCTAGGGCTTGCTCAGCGTCACGACGTAGTCGAAGACCGTGCGGTAGCCGTTGACCGCCGCCGCCACGTCGCCCGGCGAGACGTCGTCGCCGCGGTCCGCGGCGAGCGTGATCTCGTGCGCTGCGCCGAACTCGAGCCGCGCCTCGTCGTTCTCGTCGATACCCGTCTCCTCGAGCATTCGCGCGACGAGCCGGTCGAGCTCCGGCAGCGCCGCGAGCGGGTCGTCGCGGACGTCGTCCTCGAGCGAGCGCAACTCGCTCTCCCAGTCGTGTCTGTCGAGCCCGGGCTCCTGCATCGCTGGAATCCTGCGCGGGCCGCCGCGACTTCAAACGCTTACGATCGGTCCGTGAGGGTGCTCGTCGTTGGATCGGGGGGCCGGGAGCACGCACTCGCGTGGTCTCTGTCGCACGGCGGCGAGGCCCGCGACCTCCACGCCGCGCCCGGCAATCCCGGCATCGCCGCTCTCGCGACGTGCCATCCCGTCCGCGCCGACGACCACGCGGCGCTCGCCTCGCTCGCGCGCGAGCTCCGCGTCGATCTCGTCGTCGTCGGGCCGGAGGCTCCGCTCGTCGCGGGTCTCGCCGACGCGCTGCGGTCGCGCGGCGTCGCCGTCTTCGGGCCGAGCCCCGCCGCGGCGCGGATCGAGGGATCGAAGACGTTCGCGAAGGAGGTCATGGACGCGGCCGGAGTCGCGACGGCGCGCACGCTCCCGGTCGCGCAGCCGCCCTGCGTGATCAAGGCGGACGGGCTCGCGTCGGGCAAGGGCGTCTGGGTCTGCCGGACTCAGGTCGAGCTCGACGAGGCGCTCCGCGCGGCGGCGGCGCTCGGCCAGCCGTTCCACGTCGAGGAGCTGCTCGAGGGGCCGGAGCTGTCGGTCTTCGCGGTCGCCGCGGGCGAGACGGCCGTCGCGCTGCCGCCCGCCCGCGACTACAAGCGAATCGGCGACGGCGACTCGGGCCCGAACACCGGCGGCATGGGCTCCGTCTCGCCGCTCCCCGACGTGCCCGACTCCGAGGCAGAGGAGATCCTCGAGACCGTCCACCTCCCCGTCCTGCGCGAGCTCGCCCGCCGCGGCTCGCCGTTCCACGGGCTGCTGTACGCCGGCCTGATGCGGACGGAGGACGGGCTCCGCGTCATCGAGTTCAACTGCCGCTTCGGCGACCCCGAGACGCAGTCCATCCTGCCGCGGCTCGACAGCGACCTCCTGCCGCTCCTGCTCGGCGGCGGCGCCGCGCCCGAGGTCTCGTCACGCGCCGCGGTCACCGTCGCCCTCGCCTCCGCGGACTATCCGGCGCGCAGCGACGACCGGGGCACGCCGATCGAAGGAGTCGAGGACGCGGCAGCGACCGGCGCGCTCGTCCTCCACGCCGGCACCGCGCTCAACGACGGGCGGCTCGTGACGAACGGCGGCCGCATCCTCAACGTCGTCGGGATCGGCGAGGACACCGCCGCCGCCCGAACTGCAGCCTACGACGCCGTCTCCCGCATACATTTCGCCGGCATGCAGTTCCGCACCGACATCGCCGCGAATGGCTGAGGGCCCGCTCGTCGGCATCCTCGTCGGCTCCGAGTCCGACCGGGAGCGGATGGAGGGAGCGACGAAGACGCTCGACGAGGCCGGCGTCGGCTACGAGTTCGAGGTGCGCTCGGCGCACCGGACGCCCGACGCCGTCGCCGAGTACGCCCGCAGCGCGCGCGAGCGCGGCCTGCGCGTCCTCATCTGCGGGGCGGGGCTCGCGGCGGCGCTGCCGGGCGCAGTCGCGGCGCACACCGACCTGCCGGTGATCGGCGTGCCGCTCCGCTCCAGCCTCAGCGTCCTCGACGGGCTCGACGCCCTGCTCGCGATCGCGCAGATGCCGCCTGGCGTCCCGGTCGCCGCCGTCGGTGTCGACAACGCCCGGAACGCCGCAGCGCTCGCCCTCAGGATCCTGAAGAGCTAGCCGCTGACGATGTCCGTGCCGCCGCTCGGCAGGACGGCCGGGCTCGGCCCGTCGTAGCTCGCGAGCGCGCGCACGAGTGCCCGGTGGGCCTGGTGCGGCCGGAGACTGCAGCCGCAGTCCGGAGTGCCCTGCGTCATCACGCCGGCGAAGCGGACAGGCGTGTGGTAGCGGGAGCGCGCGATCGCAGCGAGCTCCGCCCACTCCTGCGCCATCGCCCCGTTGTAGATCTCCGGCAGCGCGGCCGTGTGCTGGATGCCGCCGGCGACGTAGAACGCCTGGCGCGCGCTCCAGATCGAGCCGACGCCACCATCGAGCGAGCCGTAGTCGTAGAGCGTGTGCCCGCCCGCGGCCGTGCGGAAGCCGTGGATGAAGAGGCGGGTCTTGCGGAAGTGGCGGTCCCACGCAGGCTCTGCGTCGTCGGCGGCGGCCGAGGTGACGTGCCAGTCGAGGCTCGCGCGATGCAGCCGCTGTTGCAGGCGGACCGTCGCACGGCCCCAGCGGAGGCCGGCGGCGTACGCGCTCGGCACGGCCGGGTGGTAGTTGCTCGTCCCGCGCGCGAGCGAGACGGAGGCGTCCGATCCCTGCGGGAGACACTTCCCGTAGCCGCGCGACCAGCCGACCATCGCCGTCGTGATCTTGTGATTGAGGGCGAAGCGGCCCGAGAAGAGGATCGTCCCGTAGCCGTGATGCTCGTAGGCGGGCTTGCCGAAGTCGAGCACGACGACGCCGCTCTCGCGCCGGCGGGCGGCAGCGCAACCCTGTTTGCCGAGCACCCACGGCTTGACGGTCTGCTCGTAGACGGAGAGCGTGTTGCCGTGCTGCGCCTGCGGCCGGCGCCGCGCCGGGCCGGGCTGCCGCCGGGTCGCGTGACCGGCGACCGGCTTGGGGTTACTGGGGTAGTCGCGAAGGGTCTTCAGCCACACGTTCGGGTGCGGCGTCAGCTGAGGAATGAGGCTCGTCTGCGGGTGGCTCTTGGCGAGGGCGGTACCGGCGAGAACGAGCATTGCCGCAATCGCCGCCGTACCGGAGATGAGTGATTTCAAAGTCAGATTCCTATACGTTTCGCGGGATAAAGCGTCGGCAGAGTAGCCCCGCCTATCGCGGCTCGCAGTCACCCTCCCGGGTGACATCCCTGGCTCAAACGCACTTCCTACGCGGCCTTTACACTGCGTGAAGTGATCGCCCGCTACTCCCGCCCGGCCATGGCCAAGATCTGGTCGGACGAGGGGAAGCTCGCGACGTGGCTCGACGTCGAGCTCGCGGCGCTCGACGCGTTCGCAGAGGCCGGGACGATTCCCGCCGGGGTGGCCGAGACGGTTCGAGCGCAGGTGCGCGTGCCGACGCCGGAACGCGTCGCCGAGATCGAGCTGGTCACCGACCACGACACGGCCGCCTTCGTCGACGCCGTGGCGGAGCAACTCGGCCCCGAGGGCCGCTACGTCCATTACGGGCTGACGTCGTCGGACGTGATCGACACCGGGCTCGCGCTCCAGATCCGCGCCGCCGGCGCGCTGATCATGGACGGCATCCAGCAGGCCCTCGAGGCGGTCGTTCGGCGCGCCGACGAGCACCGCGCGACGGTGTGCATCGGCCGCTCGCACGCGATCCACGCCGAGCCGATCACGTTCGGCTGGAAGCTCGCCGGCTGGGCGTTCGAGCTCGACCGCGCCCGGGCACGCCTGGCTCACGCGTTGGAGCAGAACCGCGTCGGACAACTCTCCGGGCCGGTCGGGACGTATGTGGAGGTCGAGCCCGACGTAGAGCGCATCGCCTGCGAGCGGCTCGGCCTCGAGCCCGATCCGCTCTCGACTCAGGTGATCGCGCGGGACCGGCACGCGGAGCTGCTGAACGCCCTGGCTCTCTGCGCCACCTCGCTCGAGCGCTTCGCGCTCGAGATCCGGCACCTCGCCCGCACCGAGGTGCGCGAGGTCGAGGAGCCGTTCAAGGCCGGGATGAAGGGCTCGTCCGCGATGCCGCACAAGCGGAACCCGAAGGTCGCGGAGCGGATCTGCGGGCTAGCGCGCGTCGTCCGCGCCTGTGCGCTCGCCGGGCTGGAGAACGTCGCGCTGTGGCACGAGCGCGACATCTCGCACTCGTCCGCCGAGCGCGTCGTGATCCCCGACGCGTTCCTCGCGCTCGACTACATGCTCGACCGCTTCGTCTGGATCATGGACGGCCTCGTCGTCTATCCCGAGCGGATGCGACAGAACCTCGAGTCGAGCCACTTCCTCTTCTTCAGCCAGCGCGTCCTGCTCGCGCTCGTGGAGTCCGGGCTGGCCCGCGACGACGCCTACCGGCTCGTGCAGCGCAACTCGATGCGCGCGTGGGACGAGGAGCTCGACTTCCGCGACCTCTGCCGCGCCGACGACGAGATCGCGTCGCGCGTCGACCTCGCCTCGCTCTTCGATCTCACCGTCTACACCCGTCACGTCGACACCGTCTTCGCCCGCCTCGAAACGCTGAAAGGGGAACCAGCCCATGCCTGAAGCCGCCCAGCACGTCGGATCCGGAAAGGTCCGCGAGCTCTACGCCCTCGACGACGAGCGCCTGCTCCTCGTCGCGTCCGACCGCATCTCGACCTTCGACGTCGTCCTGCCGACCGAGATTCCGGACAAGGGCCGCGTCCTCACCGGCCTGAGCGGCTACTGGTTCACGCTGCTCGGCTCGATCGTCCCGAACCACATGCTGGGCATCCGCGAGGACGGGCGCTCGATGGAGTGCCGGAAGCTCGAGATGCTGCCGATCGAGTGCGTCGTGCGCGGCTACATCACCGGCTCCGGCTGGAAGGACTACCAGGCGAGCGGCGAGGTCTGCGGCCACCGGCTGCCCGAGGGACTGCAGGAGTCGCAGCAGCTTCCCGAGCCGATCTTCACGCCGGCGACGAAGGCGCAGACCGGCCACGACGAGAACATCACGCGCGAGCAGGCGGCAGAGCTCGTCGGCGAGGAGCTGTTCCGGCAGGTCGAGGAGGTCTCGCTCCGCCTCTACACGACGGCGGCCGAGCACGCGCTGCGCGCCGGGATCATCATCGCCGACACGAAGTTCGAGCTCGGCCTCGACGGCGACGGGACGTTCGTGCTCGGCGACGAGGCGCTGACGCCCGACTCCTCCCGCTTCTGGCCGGGCGACGCGTACGAGGCCGGCCGCGGCCAGGACAGCTTCGACAAGCAGTACGTGCGCGACTACTGCGAGACGACCGGCTGGGACAAGACCGATCCGGGGCCCGAGCTGCCCGACGACGTCGTGCAGGCGACGCGCGCGAAGTACGTCGAGGCGTTCGAGCGGCTCACGACGATCCCCTTCGACCGCTACCTCGAGGATCCGGCCGTGGTGCTCGGCTCGTGAAGGCGACGGTTCTCGTCCGGCCGAAGCCCGGCATCCTCGACCCGCAGGGCGAGGCGGTCGGCTCGGCGCTCGGCCACCTCGGCTTCGCCGTCCGCGACGCGCGCGTGGGCAAGGTGATCGACCTCGAGGTCGACGCCGCGAGCCCGGCGGAAGCGAAGGCGCAGGTGGAGCGGATGTGCGAGCGGCTGCTCGCGAACCCGCTGATCGAGTCGTACGAGGTCGAGGTCTCCGCCCCGTGACGACGCCGCGGCCGCGGATCGGCGTCGTCACGTATCCCGGCTCGCAGGATGACCGGGACGCGCTCTGGGCGCTCGCCGCGCTCGACGCCGACGCGGTGCCGGTCTGGCACGAGGAGCGCGAGCTCGCGGGGCTCGACGCCGTCGTCCTGCCCGGTGGCTTCTCGTACGGCGACTACCTCCGCTGCGGCGCGATCGCGCGCTTCTCTCCGGTGACGCCCGCCGTCTGCGAGTTCGCCGAGGCGGGCGGGCTCGTGCTCGGGATCTGCAACGGCTTCCAGATCCTCTGCGAGGCGGGGCTGCTGCCGGGGGCCCTGCTGCGGAACGCATCCCTCCGTTTCGTCTGCCGCGACGCACGGCTGCGCGTCGAGCGAAACCTCCTGCCGTTCACCTCCCGCTGCACGACCGGACAGGTGCTCGTCATCCCGGTCAAGCACGGCGACGGCCGTTACGTGCCGCCGCCTGACCTCGATCCCGGGCAGGTCGTCCTCCGCTACGTCGACAACCCGAACGGCTCGGTCGACGACATCGCGGGCGTGTGCAACGAGGCCGGCAACGTCATGGGCCTGATGCCGCATCCGGAGCACGCCGTCGACCCCCTGCTCGGCTCCGACCACGGCGCGCTCATCCTCGCGTCGCTCGTCGACTCGGCGCGCCGGCGCGCGCTCGCCGCGGCCTAGCTCTAGATCCCGAGCGCCTCGGCGAGTGCCGGATGCTGGGCGAGCGCCGCCCTCAGCCGTCCGATGTCCCGCGCGCGGAGCGTGACCGGCCCGCGCACCCCGCCGCCCGCGCCGGCGTAGGAGAAGCGGACGAGCCGCTCTCCCTT
Organism: Gaiellaceae bacterium; assembly: GCA_035652255.1. Taxonomy (GTDB): domain Bacteria; phylum Actinomycetota; class Thermoleophilia; order Gaiellales; family Gaiellaceae; genus Palsa-739. Next base: position 17,399 of record DASRED010000013.1, read on the forward strand.
CGGCGTCTCGAGCAGCTGGAGCTTCGACGCGAACCTCTTCCGGCCGGCCTGTTGCGGGACGGTGAGCTCTTCCACGAGCTCCGCCGGGCCCCACGGTGTCGCTGCCTTCGTCGTCATGGCAAGGACGCTAGCGAGGCAACTGTGACGCGAGATTGCCGGCTTTGTGCCGGCGTGGAACCTCAGCGAACGCGCGAGACGCAGGGATCGAGGTAGGCGTCGTCGAGGAGCCAGCTGCCCTGCGCCTGTTCGGCCTGGAGATAGATCTGCGCGGAGGTCGTGCCGAGCGGCACCGCGAGCGCCGAGAGGACGCGCTGCGTCGGCTGCCAGTCGCCGTAGGCCCAGCTCGCCAGCGTGCCGACGTTGAGAACGCCCGTCAGGTTCCCGAGGAGCCCGTGGAACACGACCCGGACGGCCAGCGGCCCGCTCGCGCCGGAGCTGCGCGCGAAGAACCGGATCCACGGATCGAGAAGGTCGATCGGCAGCGAGGAGCTCAGCGCCGTCGCGCCCGGGCCGAGCGAGAGCGCGTGCGAGCCGGGGCCGGAGACGTCCCACGGCTCGTTGCCGGAGACCACCGCTGCATCCCCCGTGAGCGTCCAGCCGGCGCTCCCGTCCTCGAAGCCGAGGTTCGGGAAGGCGCAGTAGCCGTCGATGTCGCCCCACTGCGCGAACGGCGTCGTCTCGGGGCCGCAGGAGCTCAGGAGGAGCGAGGAAGCGGAACGGGCAGACGCTCCGGGCGCGAAGCTGACCATCGCAGCCAGTAAGGCCGCAACCGCCACGGAGAACCCAAGCGTTCTTCCCCCCATCAGTGCCTCGCAGAGTCCGCAGGACAGGATCTCGCGTCTATATCCAAGCACGTTGGCCCGCCTGGCACCATTCCCTCGAACGAGGGTTTTTGCGGAACCCCATCGCACTGCCATGATCGTGGAATGACCATCGGGTCTCCTGCGGCAGCGGCCGGCCCGCTCAGCGACGACGCACTGATCGAGTTCGCGCGGGAGCGCGAGTCGAATCCCGTCGAGCACCCTGGGCTCAGCCGTGTCCTCGCGCTGCTCTTCGTCCTCGCGGCGGCCGGCGCCGTCTTCCTGCCCGCCCACCGGGGCGCGTCGGCGGTCGCGATCCTCGTCTCGCTCGCGGCTTACGCGGTCGCACGGCAGGTTCAGGTCGAGTTCACGACCTTCTACCTCGTCCCGACGGAAGCGATCTTCGTCGCCATGTGGTTCCTCCTGCCGGCCGGGCTTCTCCCGCTCGTCGTCGGCGGCGCGATGGTGCTCTCGGAGCTGCCCGGGCTGATCCGCGCGCGTCAGCGGATCGAGCGGACGATCGTTCTCGACCTCGCGTCGTCGTGGTTCTCGCTCGGCCCTGCGATCGTCCTCTCCGCCGCCGGGACGCACGAGCCTCGCTGGCAGGACGCCCCGATCTACGTCGCCGCGCTCGGCTCGCAGTTCGTCATCGACTACGCGACGACGCTGCTTCTCCAGCGCGCCGCGGTGGGCGCGGCGCGCTGCGGGCGCACCTCCGCCCGTTCGTCGAGGCGGCGGGCTACGACGCGATGCTCGCGCCGCTCGGACTGCTCGCCGCGTTCGCCGCCCACCGCCACTCCGAGGTGATCCTCCTACTCCTTCCCGTCGTCCTGATCGTCTCGCGCATCGCCTCCGAGCGCGAGGCGCGGCACACACAGGAGCTCGAGCTCAGGACGGCGTACCAGGGGACGTCCTACCTCCTCGGGGACATGATCGAGGCCGACGACGAGTACACGGGGACGCACAGCCGGGACGTCGTCAATCTCGTGCTCGAGGTCTCGCGGCGGCTGCGGCTCGACGCGGACGATCTGACGGTCGCCGAGTTCACGGCGCTCCTCCACGACGTGGGGAAGGTGAAGCTCCCGGCCGCGATCGTCAACAAGCCCGGCCCGCTCGACCTGGACGAGCGCGCGCTCGTCGAGACGCACACGCTCATCGGCGAGCAGATGCTCGAGCCGATCGGCGGTCTGCTCGGCCGCGTCGGGCGGATCGTCCGCTCCTGCCACGAGCGCTGGGACGGCACGGGCTATCCCGACGGGCTCGCCGGCGAGGAGATCCCGCTCGTGGCGCGGATCGTCGCGGCCTGCGACACGTGGAGCGCGATGACGACCGATCGCCCCTACCGCCGTGCGCTGTCGCGGGAGGAAGCAGCGGCCGAGCTCCTCCGAGCGCGCGCGACCCAGCTCGACCCGGATGTCGTCGACGTGCTCGCCGACGTGCTCGGGCTGCAGCGCTAGCGAACCGTCAGCCCGAACACGTAGCCCGCGGCGAGCGCACCGGCCGGGCCGAGCAGCCAGCCCTGCAGGATCGAGACGAGCGTGGACAGGTGGACGGTCTCGCGCCCGCGCGCGAAGCCCGCTCCCGCCATCGCGCCGACGAGCGCCTGGTTCATCGACGTGAAGAAGCCGAACGCGACGGCCGCGAGGACGACCGAGGCCTGGACGAGCTGGGCCGCCGTCGCCATCGCCCGGTCGACCTCGACGATCTCGAAGGCGACGCGCCGGAGGAGCGGCTTTCCCCACGTGAGGACGCCGAGCGCGATGCCCGCGCCGCCGACGGCACCGGCCGCGAGCGGGCTGAACGTCCCGGTGCCGACGAGCGCGCCGCTCGCGTTCGAGACGTCATTCGCGCCCATCGCGAACGCGGCGATCGCTCCCATGGCGACGAGGGCGAGCCCGATCCTCCCTCCCAGGGGCAGCCGGTCGAGGACGAGCGTCAGCGCGTAACCGAGCCCGATCGCGGCGACGGGAGCGGCCGCCCAGACCTCGACGAGATGGCCGATCGCGCTCCAGCGCACCCCTCCGCCGCTGGCGAGCGTGACGCCGATGACGGAGAAGACGAGGATCTGGATCGTCGAGGTCGGCATCTTGAAGCGGTTGAAGAACGTCGTCGCCGCGAAGGCGACGCCGATCACGACGACCTGCTGGCTCACCGAGAGGCGGCCGACGGTGAGGCCGGAGCCGACCCGCTTCTCGACCGCGTGGCTCGCGAACGTCGCGCCGATCAGCGCGAGGGGCGCCATGAGGAGGAGCGCCTGCCACGCACCAATCGCGCGCAGCGCGTGCGGCATCCCCATGACAGCGCCCGTGTAGTGCGCGCCGATGCTCCAGGCGAAGCCGACCGCGAGGACGATGAGGAGAGCCGTCAACCCGCCCGCGAGGCTATCCCTTTACGCCGACGCCGCCCGCGCGGTACGGTCCGCGCATGGAAGAGCGCGATCCGGGCTACGACGACTGGTTCGACGAGCCCGCGCCGGCGACCCAGGAATCGCGCCGCGGCGACGGCGGGGTCTACGACGACGGCGGCGACGACGTCTGGGTCCTGCCCGAGGACGAGCAGGGCGGCCGCCCGCGCAGATCCGACGGCAACGTCGTTATCGGCGGCGTGAGCCTGACGACGACGCAGCTCGCAATCGTCGCCGCCGCCGTCCTCGCGATCTTCTTCGGGATCCTCGCGGCGGCCGGCGTGTTCAACAGCGCCAAGGCCGTGGCGCCGCCGATCACGACCGTCACGACGCCTCCGAACGAGACGTCGACGACCGTCCCGACGAACACGACGCCCGCGGCGACCGCGCCGACCTCCCCGCTCAAGCCCGGCGACACGGGCAAGCAGGTCAAGGTGCTGCAGGCGGCGCTCAACGCGCTCGGCTTCGACGTCGGGAAGCCGGACGGGGACTACGGCCCGAAGACGCAGAGCGCGGTCGAGCAGTTCCAGAGCTCGAAGGGCCTCACCGCGGACGGAGTCGTCGGCCCCGCGACGCTCACCGCACTGCAGCAGGCGCTCGGCGGCTCCGGCTAGCCTCGCGTCCGTGGGGGGGTTCGACGACGTTCTCGCGGCGAACGAGGAGTACGCCCGCGGCTTCGGGCTCCGCGGCCTGACCGGACGCGCCGCGAAGGGGCTCGCCGTCCTGACGTGCATGGACTCGCGGATCGAGCCGCTCACGATGCTCGGGCTCGCTCCCGGAGACGCGAAGATCCTCCGCAACGCAGGCGCGCGCGTCGACGACGGCGTCATCGCGGCGCTCGCGCTCGCCGCCGAGCGCCTCGACGTGACCCGGGTGATGGTCGTCGCGCACACGGACTGCGCGGCAGTGAGGACCGGCCGGGAGGAGATTCTGCGCGAGGACGTCGAGCGGATCCGCTCGGCTCCCGAGCTCGCCGGAGTCGAGGCCGGCGGGTTCGTCTACGACGTGGAGACGGGCCGGCTCAACCGGGTTTGTTGATCCCGTTCCGCTCCTGCGGGATCAGGAGTTCGAAGCGGGCGCCGCGGTCATGCGGGTCGTAGACGAGGTCGCCGCCGTGCGCCTGCGCGTACGCGCGCGCGATGGCCAGCCCGAGCCCGTGTCCCGAGTCGCCGCCGCCGCGGGCGAAGCGGTCGAAGATCCGCCCCTCGAGCTCCCGCGGGATTCCGCTGCCGGAGTCCTCGACCGCGATGCGGAGGTGACGGTCGCGCTGCCGCGCCTCGATCCGGATCGGCGGCGCGCCGTAGCGCGCTGCGTTGACGACGAGGTTCGTGATCACCCGCTCGAGGACGAGCGGGTCGACGACGGCTGCGAGGTCGGCGGGGACGTCGAGCTCGACGCCATCCCCGGTCGGCAGCGCGCCGCTCAGGACGTCCGCGAGCGCGGCGCGAAGGACGACGGGCCGCGGGTCGACGCTGACCGCCCGGGCATCGAGCCGCGAGAGATCGAGCAGCTCCTCGAGCAGCCGCCGCAGCCGCTCGCCCTGCTCGACACCGACGCGGAGCAGCTCCTCCCGCATCTCCTCGCCGAGCTCGGCACCCCGCTCCGCCAGCGTCTTGAGGACGCCGTAGACCGACGTCGCCGGCGTGCGCAGCTCGTGCGAGGCGATGGCAACGAAGTTGAGCTTCAGCTGGTCGAGCTGGACGGTCTCCTCGTGGAGGCGCGCCCGCTCGATCGCGATCGCGACGCGCTCGGAGACGAGCTGGAGCAGCTCGACCTCGTCGCGCGTGAACACGCGCGGCGTCAGTGAGCCGACGTGGAGGACTCCGAGGGACCTGCCGGCGACGAGGAGCGGCACGCCGACCATCGACTTGATCTTCTTCTGGCGGAGGATCGGGTTGTAGACCGGGTACGCGTCGACGTCGATGATCCGCGGCGTCCCCTCCTTCGCGACGCGGCCGGCGAAGCCGGCGCCGAGCGGGATGCGCACGCCGACCTCCTCCTCGATCCCGAGCGCCGCGCGCGCGACGAGCTCGTCCGTCTCCTCGTCGAGGAGGAGGACGGCGCACGTGTCGGCGTTGAGGATGCCCCGGATCCGCGGCAGGAGGACGGCGAGGAGCTCGTCGATCTCGAGGTGGGCGAGCGCGGCGTCGGTGACCACCTGGATGTTCTCGATCCGCCGCCGTGCCGCGCGCTCGGCCTCGAAGAGGCGCGCGTGCTCGATCGCGAGCGCGGCGCGGTCGGCGACGAGTTGGAGCAGCTCGACCTCGTCGTCGGCGAACTTCCGCGGCACGAGCGAGCCGATGTGGAGGACGCCGAGGACGAGCCCCTCGACGACGAGCGGGACGCCGAGCATCGACTTGATCCCCTTCTCGCGGAGGATCGGGTTGAGGACGTCGCCGTGGTCGACGTCGTCGAGAACGAACGGCCGCTTCTCCGCCGCGATCTTCCCGGCGAAGCCGCCTCCGACCGGGATGCGGACGCCCTGCTCGACCTCCTCCTCGATCCCGAGCGCGGCGCGCGCGACGAGCTCGTCCGTCTCCTCGTCGAGCAGGAGGATCGCGCACGTGTCGACGTCGAGGATCTGGCGCGTGCGGGCGAGCAGCGCGGCGAGTAGCTCGTCGAGCTGGAGATGGGCAAGTGCGGCGTCGGTAACGGACTGCAGCCGCCGGACGTGCTCCGCCGTCGTCTCGCGCGGCGCCATTCGGACGTCTTGCCCGGTTGAGCGGCGCTCTAAGCGCTGGACCGGCGGACGGCGAGGGCGACCGCGGCGAAGAGGAGCCCGGCGACGATCTCGGCGAGCACGACGCCGTGGGAGCCGATCGGGCTCGTGAGGAGATAGCTGCGACCGAACGTGCGGACGCTGCCGAGATCGGCCCGGCGTACGAACGGCTCGAGGCAGAGCGCCGCGGCGAGAACGAGCGCGGGAAGGAGCGTCCGGCGCGTCCTCCACCGCTGCCCGAGCCAACCGAAGAGCGGGCCGGTGACGACGCCGCCGACGATGAGCGCGGGATCGCTGATCACGAAGCCGCGCGCGCCGGCGAGCGAGTAATGGGCGTTCTCGAGCGGGCTGTCGGTCATGAGGAAGTAGCCGAGGATCGCGGCGAACGTGCATGCGAGCCCGAGCAGCGCCGCGCGGCGGGCGTCCCGCTGCGTCGCGCCGGCGACGAAGCCGACCGCGAGCCACGGCGCGGAGAGCAGGCTCACGTCGGCGGCCCAGGGATGCGCCTGGAGGCTGCCGAGGTACTGGTCGCCGGCCCCGAAGGCGGCGGAGAGAACGACCGCGAACGCGACCCCCATCGTGCCGCGATCCTAGCGCTACGCCCCGCTGCGCTCGATGATTTCGAGGCGATAACCGTCCGGGTAACGCACGATGTCGAGTAAAGCGGATGTGCGTCGCCGCGAGACGGCCGCTGGAAGGTCACCGGCATCGCCTAGGGAGGGTTCTGCGAAATCAACCGCGAGGCGGCGAGCCTGATCTACGGCCTGCCGTTCTCGGTTGGCGGGAGCCGTCTCGGCTCGAGGACGAAGGGACTCCTTGCCATTGCCGTGACCCAACGTTCTGCTCCGTGCTGCGCCCTATCTTGACAGTGGGATGGACGTGGCAACCGGAATAGACGCAGGAACGATGCGAGTATCGCTCGCTCGTCGAGCACACGCTGGGGACTCGGCAGCGCTGAACGAGTTGCTCGCCGAGTTAGGGCCGATCGTCGTTCGGACGGCGCGCCTGATCGTTGGTTCAGGTTCGGCCTCGGCAGAGGACGCGGCGCAGGACGCTCTCCTCGACATCAGTCGTGACATTGGGAAGCTGCGCGATACGAGTGCGGTGAAGACGTGGGCCCTGCGGATCGCAACTCGGCGCGCGTTGAAGGTCGCCCGCCGTGAGCGGCTTCTCCGGCTCCGGCACACAGAGATGGCTGAAGACATCGAGGAGCGCGTTCCGGGGGCGCCCGGCCAGACGGCCGCGCTCAAGGCGGCGTTCGACCGTCTGCCGCTGCGGCTGCGAGCGACGGCGGTGCTCCGCTTGCAGGCGGGGCTGAGCGAAGAGGAGACGGCGGAGGTGCTCGGCTGCGCGGTCGGCACCGTGAAGTCGAACCTTCACGACGCTCGCGCCCGCCTGACGGCAGCTCTGACCGACGCTGGCTACGCCCCCACTGTGAAACCCCCAGAGGAGGCTCACCAATGACGACTGACGCGAACACTTTGATCTCGCTCGACGAGATCGGCTCCATGCTTCACGCCTACGCGGGGGCGTCCGAACCGCAGACTGCTCGGAAGCGCTCGCGTCGGCCGATGCGCACGGTTGTTCTCGCCGCCGCCGCAGCCGCCGCGCTCGCCGTCACCGGTGTTGCGATCGCTGCCAGCCTCGGCGCTTTCGACGGGATCAGCGCCGCGAGTCACCCGCAGACCTCGACCGACCAGCTCGACAGCGCGATGGCCGCGATGGTCGCGGACGCGAACATCGGCCTGGCGTCCATTCCCGGAGACCCGGACGGACAGGTAGTAGCCTCCGACTCCCGCCTGATCGGCCAGCTCGTGGACGGAGCGCGCATCTACGTGATGCCGACGACGAAGGACAAACTCTGCATCGTCAGGCAGACGACGCCGAGCAGCGAGGAGTACTCGGGGGTCACGTGCATCGACCCGTTCAGCCAGAAGGAGCCGACGACGCTCGAGTCGACTATGGGGCTGACCTTCGGTGTAGCCCGAGACGACGTCGCCTCGATCTCCTTCAACACGCCGTCAGGGCAGGTGACGGTGCCGGTCAAGAACAACGTCTGGTCGTACCAAGGGTCCGGCGTCGACTTGTCGTCAGTGACCATCAACTTCCAGGACGGCAGCAGCGAGCCGTTCACCGGCCAGTAGCGGCGAAGAGAGAGCTGTAGATCATGTCGCCAGCTCGCAGGAAGATCGCCATCCTCGCGCTCATCAGCTCCTGTGCCGTAGGAGCGACGCTTCTTGGCGCGGCCTTCGCCGGCGTATCCACTGGCAATGGGGCCGGCCCGATCAGCGCGTTCGCTTCTTCGTCTGTACCCACAGCGACCGACGAGAGCTACATCACGGAGCTCGCCGCCGATGTCGGAAACGTCGCTCCGGGCATCGCGCCGGGCCACAACGGAACGCCGTTACCGGATCAGGCCCGCGATCTCATTGAGAATGCAGGGGCTGCTCACGACACTCTCGGTGCGTTCCCCACCTCCACTGGTGAGGTCTGCTTCGAAGTCTTAGCGGCGGGGGACTGCGGCAGAGTTGACGGCAGCGCGGCCTTCGGGACGGGGATCACCTTCGGCATCCTTTCGACTCGGAGCGGCGGTACGCGCCTATATGGCGTCGCAGCTGACAACGTCGCCCAGGTTGATGTCGAGATCGGCGGTACGGACTACCCAGCCACGCTCCGCAACAACGGGTTCTACTTCGCGCTTCCCGACGGCGTCGACAGCGGCCAGATCCAGAACGTGGTTGCGACGTGGACGGATGGGACGATCCACAAGTTCCCGATGGGTGGCTAGCGACGTGGCGCGGAAACGAGGGGGAGTGCGTGCGAGGACACGCTCCATCCTCACAACTCTGGCCTGTATGACAGCTCTGTCAGCTTGCGGGTCGGCCAGGAGCTTTGGTGCCCAACCGTTTACGCCGAGCACTGTCCACGGTGCGATCGGCCAGGTGACCCTCATCGGGAAGCTAGTCGGAGGGATCGCGCGGCTCCCTGGCATCGGATTCCGGTTCTCCTTACGAGACGTCGCAGATACGCGGCCTGAGCGAGTGAAGGTCGACTACCGTGGCCGCATTCCTGACATGGTCGGAGTCGGAAGTTTCATTGGCGTCACCGGAAGGATCCGTAACGGTGTCTTCATCGCCTTGCCCGACTCACTTGTGACCAAGATCCCTCCGCCGGGCGACTACTCGCCGGTCAAGTCGGCAGGCTGACCTGAGCGGGGCCACAACTGGGCACCACTCAACCTATGGCGCCAACGCCGTCCGATCTTGGGGGTATCGGCAGGGAACGAACAGAGGGCGAGGACTTTCCGGGAGCCATTCCTGCGATTTCGCGGGAGTCTCCTAGACGAGCCGTCACGAACTACCGCTTCTTCCGTTCAAGTCGAACAGCCCTGCCGACGGCACTGACGAACTCGCCCGGCTGATCACGACGCTGGCGCACAGAGCAAAGGAAACCCCGTCGTTTGCAGCTATTTCCCGCCGCGTTCGATGATCTCGAGCCTATAGTCGTCCGGGTACCGCACGATGTCGAGTAAAGCCTGATCGCCGCGCCGATAAAGAACGAGCCGTCTTCTAGCGTTGTACGGCTGATGCTCAACGATCTCGAGGCGCTATACCGGATGCGGCTCCCGGAGTTCACCCGCGTTGCAGCGGTAATCGCGGGAGATCCCGAGTCCGGTCGCGACGCAGTGCAGGACGCCTTCGCGAAAGCTCTGCGCAAGCGACGCCGCTACCGCGACGGGAACCTCGAGGGTTGGGTCTGGCGGATCGTCGTCAACTCAGCCCGAGATACCGCCCGGCGGCGACGGCGAACGCTCCCTACTCCGATCCCGGCAGAGGCGCTAGCGGCAGAGGTCGGATTGCCGCTTGAGCTCCTTACGAACCGGCAGCGCGAAGTGCTCTTCCTCCACTACTACGCGGACATCGACTACGCCACGATCGCGCAAGCGCTCGAGATCAGCCCTGGAACGGTCGGAGCCACGCTCTCCGCCGCTCGGCAAACCCTGCGCGGCGCCCTGCTGAAGGAGACGCGATGACGGACGACTATCTCAACCGGCTGCTTGACGACTTCGCAACGGCCGAGCCGCGTGAGGACTGGGCGGACGTACTCAAGCGCGCTCGTCGAGCTCGGCGGCGATACGTCGCCGTCGCTGTCGCCGTCGCCACGCTCATGCTCGTACCGTCAGCCTGGGCGATTCAGAGAGCGCTCTCGACCAAGCACTACGTGCCCTCTTACGCGCCCAGCGCGGCACAGATCATCGACCTGAGCTGGTCGAACCCTCGACGCGGCTGGGCACTGCTCGGCCGGACGTGCAGCAGCAGGCGTAACCGGTGCGCGGTCGTGGAAGAGACGTGGAACGGCGGCGCGACCTGGCAGCAGCTTTCGTCTCTCCCCGCCGAGATCGGGCCGGGCTCGAACGGCGCGTTGAGCGGATACGGCGGGTTCTGCACAGCCGGGCATGCCTGCGTCTCCCACATCGAGTTCGTCACTCGTCGCGTCGGCTACGCCTACGGCAGCTCACTGTTCATGACGACGGACGGCGGGCGCTCGTGGGAGCACGTCTCGGCGCGTCCTGTGGAGAGCATGGCGATCTCGGGCTCGAAGGTCTTCCGCCTCGTCTACTCGCACCCCGGCTGTCCGGGCCCGTGCGCACCGATGCTCCAGAGCTCCACGCCCGGCACGCGAGTCTGGGCGCCCGTGCCGGTGCAGGTCACAGCCGGGAACGGGAACGGCGAGACGATCTATGCCGCCGGTCGAGACCTCTACGTGTTCAGCTGGGGGAACGCGGCCGGCGGGGTCACGTCCCACGCCGCCATCGCGGTCTCGCGTGACCGGGGTCGGACGTGGTCGACGATCGCCGACCCGTGCGGGTCCATCGGGCACGAAGAGTCGGACGCTGTGACCGCGTCGGCCGTTCGTGACAGCCTCGGCGTTCTCTGCGCCCCGAAGAGCGGCGGTCGACCGTTCGTCGCCCTCTCGCGAGACGCCGCTCGAACGTTCGCGAAGGGAACGCCTCTCAGCATCGCCGCGCCGGAGCAGATCGCCATCAGCGGTTCGGGATCGGTCGCGGTCGCAAACGCCGGCGTCACGGGCGACGGCCCGTTCACCTACACGCTCTCCGTGAGCCACGACGGCGGGCACACCTGGAAAGTGGCCGTACGTGATCGGGCGCGAGTCGCGATCGACCTAGCCGCAGGCTTCCTGCAGTTCATAAGCCCCCATGACTTGCTCTGGGTCGGCTACCCCTACTCGCTCTGGCAGAGCCGGAACGGCGGCAGAACCTGGGAGAAGAGACCGTCGCCCAGGCGAGGGACCTCTGGGGTCGTTGGCGCCGTATCCTCTTCGGGATGATGAGGATGCGGGCTTTCGTATTCGTTCTGATCGCGGGTGCGCTCGTCGTGACTGGGTCGTCGCTGCGACGCGCGGCCGCCGCTGCGACAGCGCAGTCTCCGGCGGTCTTCGTCAGCGCTCTCCCGGAAATCGGCACGGTCTACGCGCGCTACGACTGCACCTCCAACAGGTCACTACGCTTCGCCCTCGGCATCCGCTACTCGAGGCAGTCGGGAGTGGTCAGGTTCAGGGCGGGCCGCTTCAGCAGAGATCGCGAGGTGCAGCCGGGGCCCACGGCCTGGTTCCCGTACAGGCCCAGCCAGGTCGAGTGGTTGGCCGCAGCCGCCGGGGGCGAGAACGGCGTAGTAGTGGGCTGGGTGCGTGTGATCGGATACGGCGCCCACGCAGGGAAGTCTTGCTCGGCGTATGACCCGCCTCGGGTGACCGTCCAGATCTACCCGAGAACTCAGAACTACGATGAGAATTCGGGGCGCTACCTACGCCTGCTCATCGGGTGACACTCCGAACGTGGGCTCGTAAATCAGCGCGAATGACCATCCCGTAGGACATAACTGTGATGGGCAACCGACCGGGTGAGTCTGCCCCTCGCCTGACACCCGGACGATCAGAACATCACTGCCCTGGCGGATAGAGCAAAATCGAAACCGCCGATTTGCAGCTACTTCCCGCCGCGTTCGATGACTTCAAGCCTATAACCATCCGGGTCGCGGACGAAGCAGAGGAGCGAGCCGCCCTCGCGGATCCGGTACGGCTCACGCTCGGGCTCGATTCCCTGCTCGGCCAGCCCGGCGAGCGTCGCCGCCATGTCGTCGACGCCGACCGCGATGTGGCCGTAGCCGGTGCCGAGCTCGTACGCGCGCCCGTCGTGGTTGAACGTCAGCTCGAGCACCGACTGGTGGTCGCCGAGCGAGAAGAAGTAATTCGTCGCCTCGAGCTCTCCGTCCCGGACGATGTCCATGTCGCGCTCGAAGCGGAAGCCGAGCGCCTCGTAGAAGGCGCGGCTCTTGGCCGGATCCGTGATCCGGATCATCGTGTGGAGAAACTCGGCCATGGCGCGATCCTATGCGGCGTCGAGCCTTCCGCGCGCCGCCGCCACGCCGCCGGGGTCGCCGCCCGGGCCGCGCAGGAGCCACGCGAAGCCGACCGCGATCACCGCTCCGGCGAGTGGGCCGGCGAGGTAGAGCCAGAGATGGTCGTACTGGCCGAGCGCGACGTCCGGGCCGAGCGAGCGCGCGGGATTCATCGAGGCGCCCGAGAACGGGCTCGCCCAGAAGCCGGCGAGAACGATGTAGCCGCCGACACCGACGGCCGAGAGCGGCCCGACGTTCTGCGCCTGGGAGGCCGTGCCGAGGATCGTGCTCACGAGCCCGAGCGTGAGGACGGTCTCGGTGAGGAACGCCTGCCACTCGGCAAGGCCCGCGCCGGGCACGGTCGCGCCGAGCATCCCCACCTTCCCGTAGACGCCCCAGAGGAAGAGACAGGCGAGGATCCCGCCCGCCAGCTGGACGGCGATGTAGCCCGGGACTCGCCGCCAGGGGAAGTCGCCGCGGAGGCTGAACGCGAGCGTCACAGCCGGATTGAGGTGCGCTCCCGAGACCGCGCCCATGAACAGGATGATCGCCATCACCGTGAGGCCGGGAGCAGCGACCGCGGTCGCGCGGCTGACCGCACCGTGACTCAGCGCGCTTGCCACGCCGGCGCCCGCACCCGCGAGGACGAGCAGGAACGTCCCGAACAGCTCGGCGAAGAGCCGCCGCCAGCTGACGGCGTGCAGCGGCGGAGGCGCGAGGGACGGCTCGTCGGCGCGGCCGATCACGGCAGCCCCACGAGCCGGCACGGCACCTCGGCATCCTCGTCGAGGTGGTAGCTGGCGCAGATCCGGTGGTAGCCGTCGGCAACGGTGAGCGGCACGTCCTTCTCCGCCCGCCCGCGGACGAGGAGCACCGGCGAGAGACGCTTGCCGCCGGCGACCTTCGCAAGGTCGCTCTTCACGTGCGGGTCGTCCGGCGGCAGCAGCGGCAGCCGGCCCGCGCGCAGGAGATCCTTCGCCTTGCGGTGGACGGTCTCCTCGGCTTGCAGCGCTTCGACGAGCTGCGCGGCGTCCCCCGGCGGGAAGACGAGGCTCAGGTAATCGCCGGCAGCAGGGAAGTCGTGCGCCTCCGGCTCGTCTTTCCAGTGCTCGGCGGGCACGACGGAGGATTCGGGCCGGCTACGTCAGATCCTCCGCGAGCAGCGCGTAGAAGATCGCGTCGACCCACTCGCCTTCCCTGAGATAGGCGCGCCGCTTCCGCCCCTCCCGCACGTAGCCGACCCGGTCGGCGTGGGCGCAGGCGCGCTCGTTGAAGGCGTAGACCTCGAGCTCGAGCCGGTGGAAGCCGAGCTCGTCGAACAGGAAGCGCTGGAACTGCCGCGCCGCGTCGTCCGCGAGCCGCCGGCCGCGGAAGCGCGGGTGGACGGCGAGGCGCTCGACCCGCGCGATCCGGTTCCGCTCGTTCGCGACGTGAAAGCCGAGCGCGCCCGCCGGCTCGCCGTCGACCTCGATGACGAAGCGGCCGAACGTCTCCGGCTCGGCGAGCGACCGCTCGATCTCCTCGACGATCTTCCCACGGTCTGACGCGGTGCGTGGCCCGAGGAACGGGCGAACGTCGTCGTCCGAGTTCAGCTCGACGATGAAGTCGGCGTCAGACGGGTTCGCTCGCCGGAGCTCGACGGCCACGGAGCGAGGCTAGTCGAACGGAGCCGGTCGCCAGCGCGACGCCGCCGAGGATGAGCGCGAGCCCCACGAACGCGTAGATCCCGAACCGCTCGCCGAGGAAGATCGCGCCGTAGGCGAGCGCGATCGGCGGCACGAGGTACGTGACGAGGGTCGCGTACGCCGGCCCGGCGGACTGGATGAGCGCGAAGAAGAGGAGATACGCGACCGCCGTCCCGACGACGCCGAGCACGAGGATCGCCATCACCGTCTCGCCGTGCCACATCCCGGCGGGCGCCTGGATCGCGCCGGCCGGCAGCGCCGCGATCGCGGCGACGCCGGTCGAGGCGAGCGCGACGACGAGCGGCGGCGTCCCGCGCAGGTGACGGCCCGCGACGAGCGTCCCGAAGGCGTAGCAGAGCGCCATCCCGACGACCGCGAACGCCGCGAGCAGCTTCCCGTGCGGCTGCGCGCCGACGAGCAGCGCCACGCCGACGAAGCCGATCGCGAGCCCGGCCAGCTTCCACCCAACGACGCGCGCCTCGCGGAAGAACGCGTACGCGAGGACGGCGTTGAAGATCGGCACTGCGCCCTGGATGATCGACGCGAGCCCCGAGTCGATCCGCTTCTCGCCCCAGGAGAGAAGCCAGAACGGCAGCGCGGTGTTGACGATCGCGACGACGACGAGCCCGCGCCACGCGGCGCGCAGCTCGTCCAGCGTCCGGCGCGCGCCGAGCCGCGCGACGGCGACGACTGCGAGGACGAGCGCCGCCGAGCCGAGGCGACCGAGGATGAGCGTGGAGGGCGCGAGCTGCCGGTCGGCGATCTTGATGAGCATGAACGACGCTCCCCAGATCAGGGCGAGGAGGCTCAGGGCGAAGATCGGGCGGCGCACTCCCACTATCTAACGCAACGTTGCCCTCTCCCGTGAGATTCCACCGAGACCCCGGCTAGACTCGATCGTCTGACGGAGGTCGCCGCCCAGTCGGTTCATCGCGCGCTCGGTCTCACCGACTGGGAAGCGAGTCGTATCCGCGAGTTGCTCGGCCGCGACCCGAACCACTTCGAGCTCGCGGTCTTCTCCCTGCTCTGGTCGGAGCACTGCGGCTACAAGCACTCGGCGCGGCTCCTCAAGCGGCTGCCCTCCGCGGGCGCGCGCGTGCTGCAGGGACCTGGCGAGAACGCCGGCGTGCTCGATCTCGGCGACGGGACGGCGGTCGCCTTCAAGGTCGAGTCGCACAACCATCCGTCCGCCGTCGAGCCGTTCCAGGGCGCCGCGACCGGGATCGGCGGGATCCTCCGCGACGTCATCGCCATGGGGGCGCGGCCGGTCGCGCTCCTCGACGGCCTCTGGTTCGGCACGCCGGACTTCCACTTCTGGCAGGCCGTCGCCGGGATCGGCCACTACGGCAACTGCGTCGGCGTCCCCACCGTCGGCGGCCAGACCGTCTTCGATCCCGCCTACTCCGGCAACTGCCTCGTCAACGCGATGTGCGTCGGGCTCCTCGACGCCGACCGCCTGCGCTCGGCGAAGGCGAGCGGCCCCGGCCGCGTCGTCGTCCTCTACGGCGCGACGACCGGCCGCGACGGGATCGGCGGCGCGTCGGTTCTCGCGAGCGCCGAGCTGAGCGAGGACGACGCCGACAAGCGTCCGTCCGTCCAGGTCGGCGATCCCTTCACCGGCAAGAAGCTCATCGAGGTGTCGCTCGAGCTCGTCGAGTCGGGTCTCGTCGAGTCTCTGCAGGACTGCGGCGCGGCGGGGCTCGCCTCCGCGCTCTCGGAGATGGCCTCCGACGGCGCAGGCATCGACGTCCACCTCGACCGTGTCCCGTTGCGCGAGGAGGGCATGGAGCCGTGGGAGATCATGATCTCCGAGTCGCAGGAGCGGATGGTCGCCGTCGTCCGGCCGCAGATGCTCGACGCCGTCCGCGAGGTCTGCAAGCGCTGGGAGCTGCCGTGCACGCCGATCGGCGAGGTCACCGGCTCCGGCGTCCTCCGCGCCCTCCACGGACGCGACGTCGTCGGCGAGATTCCCGCGCGGCTGCTCACGGACGAGTGCCCACGCTACGAGGTCGAGCAGCGGGAAGAGTCGCGCGCGGTGCGGCGCTTCGGCCGGCCGCCCTTCGCGGTGCGCGACGTGATCGAGCAGTACGACCACCTCGTCGGCTCGCGCACCGTCCGCCGCCCCGGGCTCGACGCCGCCGTCCTGCGGTTGCGTCCGTCGCTGCGCGGCCTCGCGGTCGCGCTGCAGGGACCGGCGCCGGGCGAGGTGGACGGGCTCCGCGCGGGCGTCCAGGCGACGCTCGGCGCCGCGCGCAACGTCGCGTGCGCGGGCGGCGAGCCGATCGGCCTGACCGACTGCCTCAACTTCGGCAACCCCGAGAAGCCGGAGATCGCGCACGAGCTCGCGCAGGCGATCGAGGGGATCTCGCTCGCGGCCGAGGCGCTCGGGATTCCGGTCGTCTCCGGCAACGTCTCGCTCTACAACGACGCGGACGGCATCTCGATCCCGCCGACGCCGGTCGTCGGCTGCGTCGGCCTCGTCGAGGACGTCCGCACGGTGCCGAGCCGCTGGCGCCGCGGCGACGCCGTCCTCCTCGCGATGTCGCCCGACGGCTCGCTCGCCGCGGAGGCCGCCCTGATCCGCTTCCTCTGGAAGGCGGCGCCGCACCTCAGCCTCTGCCACGACGTCGGCAGCAGCGGAGTGCGCGGCGCGCTCGCCGAGGCGGCGGCCTGGAGCGGCGGCCTCGAGGCGGAGGTCGAGATCCCGGCGGAGTACGACTCCCGGCGCGGTGCGGTGATCCTCGCCTGCTCCCCTGACCGGGTCGCACGACTCGGCGCGCGCGGCTTCGTCCGGATCGGCGAGGTGCGGTAGCGATGTGCGGCGTCTTCGGCGTCTACGCACCCGGGCACGACGTCGCGCGCCTGACGTACTTCGGGCTCTTCGCGCTCCAGCACCGCGGCCAGGAGTCGGCAGGGATCGCGGTCTCGGAAGAGGGCCGCCTGACGGCGCTCCGCGACCTCGGGCTCGTCTCCCAGGTCTTCGACGAGCAGAAGCTGCGCGGCCTCCACGGCGAGGTCGCGATCGGCCACACGCGCTACTCGACGACCGGCTCGTCGCAGTGGGCGAACGCGCAGCCGCTCCTCCAGCACGGCCGCGTCCGCACCGTCGCGCTCGGCCACAACGGCAACCTCATCAACGTCGGGGAGCTGCGGGACGAGATCCGCGCGAGCGGCATCCGCCTCGGCACGACCTCCGACAGCGAGCTCGTCGCGGCGCTGATCGCGAACGACGAGGCGCCACTCGACGAGGCCGTCGCGAGCGCGATGCGCAGGCTCGACGGCGCGTACTCCATCGTTGCGCTCTCCGAGGACAGGCTCGTCGCCTTCCGCGACGCGCACGGCTTCCGGCCGCTCGTGATCGGCCGGCTCGAGGACGCCTGGCTCGTCGCTTCCGAGACGTGCGCCCTCGATCTCGTCGGTGCCGAGCTCGTGCGCGAGGTCGAGCCCGGCGAGCTCGTCATCCTCGACGCCGACGGGCTCCATGCGACCCAGGTTCTCGACACGGCCGAGCGTCGCGCGCTCTGCGTCTGGGAGTACTTCTACCTAGCCCGTCCCGACTCCGAGCTCGAGGGAGTCGAGGTGCACCAGGCGCGGGTGCGGATGGGCGAGCGGCTCGCGCAGGAGTCGCCAGTCGACGCCGACCTCGTCCTGCCGATCCCCGACTCCGGCATCCCCGCCGCGATCGGCTTCGCCCGCGAGCTCGGCATCCCGTACAGCGAGGGACTGATCAAGAACCGCTACGTGCAGCGGACGTTCATCCAGCCGGGCCAGGAGCTGCGCCGGCAGGGAATCAAGCTCAAGTACCACCCGGTCGCGGAGGTCGCCGGCAAGCGCGTCGTGGCGGTCGACGACTCGATCGTGCGCGGCAACACGACGGAGCAGATCGTGCGGATGCTGTTCGAGGCGGGCGCGACAGAGGTGCACGTCCGGGTCTCCTCGCCCCCGGTCGTCGGGCAGTGCTTCTACGGGATCGACCTCGCGGATCCGTCGGAGATGATCGCGGCCGGGCGGACGGTCGAGGAGGTGCGCGAGCGGATCGGTGCGACGTCCCTCGCTTACCTCTCCCACGACGGCCTCGTCGAGTCGACGCAGCGGCCGGTCTCGGCGCTCTGCCGCGCCTGCCTGACGGGCGACTACCCGACCGCGGTTCCGGCGGAGGCGGCGAAGCACAGGTTCGAGCCTGCGCGCGCCTAGCTGCGCGCTCCGCGAGCGCGCGTTGGCACGATGGCGGCGGTGCAGCTCTTCCACTACCACCTCGTCACGAGCCGCGTCCGCGAGGTCGAGGCGCGCTACGTCGGCAAGCTCGGCTTCGATCTCGTCGCGCGGCACGGGCGGATCGGCGAGGAGCTGACCTCGTACGAGCCGGGCGTCTCCTGGGACGCGCTCGACGGCATGGGCTTCAAGCTGCGCCTGACGGAGCTCGAGAAGGGCGCCGTCAACGTCGTCGTCCAGCCGGGCCAGTGGCCGAAGCCGCGCGTCGACCACCTCGGGCTCGTCCTCGACGACGACGAGTTCGATCTCGTCCTCGAGCGGGCGGTGCGGAACGACCTGCGCGTCCAGGAGCACGGCGGCCGGCGGACGTTCGTCTCCACGAACGCCGGCTACAGACTCGAGATCCACCCGCCGCGCGAGTGGATCGACGAGCTCATCTCCCAGCAGGACGAGCTCGAGCTCTCGGAGCTGCACCTGAAGGCAGAGGATCCGGGCGAGAAGGCGAAAGCGCTCGCGGAGATCCTGGACCTCGAAAGGACGGGCAACGACGTCGAGGTCGGAGACACCGTCGTCCGCTTCGTTCGCGGCGGCCCGCAGGGCCGGCCGGAGCTGTTCGCGGAGCTGTTCGTCTGAAACGGACGTGTCCGGGTGTCAGACACCTGGACACGTCTCCCGCGGACAAGTGACACCTCGGCGGCGACCAGAACTCGCCGCCGCGACGCGGTGGACATGCCCTCTCGGGACATGTCCCGGTGTCAGACACCAGGACATGTCTGAAACGAGCGTCGGACCGCGGTCGTAGACTCGCTGCGTGGGGGACGAAGGACGGACGTACGACGCGGCGGGAGTCTCGCTCGCGACCGCGAACGCGGTCGTCGAGCGGCTGCGCGCCGCCGTCGAGTCGACCGGAGCCCGCGGCTTCGGGCAGTTCGCGGCGCTCCATCCCCTCGGCGACGGGCGCTTCCTCGCCGCCTCGACGGACTCGATCGGGACGAAGCCGATCGTCGCCCGCCCGCGCGGCGCCCTCCGCAACTGCGGCGCCGACATGGCGGCGCACTGCATCAACGACGTGATCACGTGCGGCGCCGAGCCGCTCGTCCTCCTCGACTACGTCGCCGCCGGACACATCGACCTCGAGCAGGTCGCCGAGCTGATCGACGGCGCCGCCGAGGTCTGCCGCGAGGCCGGCGTCGCGCTGATCGGCGGCGAGACGGCGGAGATGCCGGACGTCTACCGCGACGGCGAGCTCGACTTCGCGGCGACATGCGTCGGGATCGTCGACGAGCCGCTCGACGGTTCCGCGGTCGAGGCCGGCAACGTCGTGCTCGGCTTCCCGTCGGCCGGCGTCCATGCGAACGGCTTCACGCTCGTCCGGTCGGTGCTCGAGGAGGAGGACTACGACGGCCCCGACCTCCTCGCGCCGACCCGTCTCTATCTCGACGCCGCTCGCAGCCTGCGCGGCCGCGCGCGCGCGTTCGCGCACGTCACCGGCGGCGGGATCCTCGGCAACCTCGAGCGCGTCCTCCCCGCCGGCCGCAGCGCCGAGATCGACTGGGACTCATGGGAGCGGCCGCCCGTCTTCGCCTGGCTCGCGCGCCACGTCGAGGAGGAGGAGCTGCGCCGCGTCTTCAACCTCGGGATCGGCTTCTGCGCGGTCGTGCCCGAAGCCGAGCCCGGCGAGCTCGTGATCGGGAGGATCGCGTGATCGGCGTCCTCGTGAGCGGCGAGGGGACGAACCTCCAGGCGCTGCTCGACGCGGGCCTGCCGATCGTCGCCGTCGCCTCGAACAAGCCGGGCGTGCGTGCGCTCGAGCGCGCCGAGGCAGCCGGTGTCGAGACCGCCGTCTTCGCCGCCGCCGACTACGAGAGCCGGGAGCAGCGCGACGTCGCCCTCGCGGAGTGGCTGCAGTCGCGCGGCGTCAAGCTCGTCGTCCTTGCCGGATACATGCACCTCCTGCGCAAGGAGTTCTTCGACTACTACGGCGGCCGGATCGTCAACACGCACTCCGCCCCTCTGCCGGAGTTCCCCGGTGCGCATCCGATCGAGGACGTCCTCGCGGCGGGCGTCCCCGAGACCGCGGCGACCGTCCACTACGTCGACGAGGGAGTCGACACGGGCCCGGTGATCGCCGCCGAGCGAGTGCCCGTCCTCCCCGACGACACGGTCGACGCGCTCCGCGCGCGCGTCCAGGCGGTCGAGCACCGGCTGCTGCCCGAGGTGGTGAGGGAACTGTGCGCGCGCTGATCTCGGTCTGGGACAAGGCCGGGCTGGACGACTTCGCGCGCGGCTTGCACGAGCTCGGCTGGGAGCTCGTCGCGAGCGGGAAGACGGCCGCCACGCTCGACGAGCTCGGCCTCCCGGTGCAGCGCGTCGAGGAGCTGACGCAGTCGCCGGAGATGCTCGGGGGCCGCGTCAAGACGCTCCACCCGCGCGTCCACGCCGGCATCCTCGCCCGCCGCGACGAGACCGACGACATGGCGACCCTCGCCGAACACGGCATCGAGCCGTTCGACGTCGTCTGCGTCAACCTCTATCCCTTCGAGCAGGTCGCGGCGCGGCGCGGCGTCACCGAGGCGGAGGCCGTGGAGATGATCGACATCGGCGGGCCGTCGATGCTCCGCGGCGCGGCGAAGAACTTCGCCCACGTCGCGCCCGTCTGCCGCCCCGACCAGTACGAGCCGCTACTCGAGGAGCTGCGGGCGGGCGGCGAGATCTCGCTCGAGACACGCCGCCGGCTCGCCGCCGAGGCGTTCTCGCACACCGCCGCCTACGAGGCGGCGATCGCGACGTGGTTCACCGCGACGGAGCCCTTCCCCGACTGGCTCGTCGTCTCGCTCGAGAAGGCGCACGACCTCCGCTACGGCGAGAACCCGCACCAGCGCGCCGCCTACTACGCGGAGCGCGGCGTGCGCCGCCACCTCCTCTCGCGCGTCGAGCAGCTGCACGGCCCGGAGCTCTCCTTCAACAACCTCAACGACCTCAACGGCGCGCGCCTCCTCGCCCGCGAGTTCGCGCTGCCGGCCTGCGTGATCGTCAAGCACGCGAACCCGTGCGGCGCCGCGGTCGGGGCGACGGTCGAGGAGGCCTACGCGAAGGCGCTCGCTTCCGACCCGACCTCCGCCTACGGCGGCGTCGTCGTCCTCAACCGCGCCGTGCCGCTGTCGCTCGCCGAGCAGATCGCCGTCTCCGCCGACCTCGTCTTCGCGCCCGGCTACGACGACGACGCGCTCGCGGCGATCCGCGAGCGGCGCAAGATGATCCGCGTCCTCCTCGACCGCGAGCGCCGTGCCGGCGAGCCCGGCGAGCGCCACTACAAGCGCGTGCTCGGCGGCATGCTCGTCCAGGACTCCGACGCCGACATCGAGGACCGGGAGGGCTGGAAGGTCGTCGCCGGCGAGGTGGACGAGGCGCAGTGGGGAGACCTCGTCTTCGCGTGGCGCGTCTGCAAGCACGTCGGCTCGAACGCGATCGTCCTGGCGAAGGATCTCGCGACGATCGGGATCGGCGCCGGCCAGATGAGCCGCGTCGACTCCGTCCGGATCGCGGTCGAGAAGGCAGCGGAGTTCGGCCACGACGTGCGCGGCTCGGTGCTCGCCTCCGACGCGTTCTTCCCGTTCCCCGACGGCCCGCAGCTCGGCCTCGAGGCGGGCGTCGCGGCGATCGTCCAGCCGGGCGGCTCGCGCCGGGACGAGGAGGTGACCGCGGCTGTCGCGGCCGCCGGCGCCGCCATGGTCTTCACCGGGCGCAGACACTTCCGCCACTAGTACGCTCGCTCTCGTGGAGAACGCCGGACACGATCCGCGCCGCTGGCAGGCGCTCGCCCTCGTCTGCGTCGCCTTCTTCATGACGGTGCTCGACGTCTCGATCGTCAACGTCGCGCTGCCGTCGATCGGCCGCAGCCTCCACTTCTCGGAGACGGGCCTGCAGTGGGTGATCACCGCCTACGCGATCACGTTCGGCGGCTTCCTCCTGCTCGGCGGCCGGGCCGGCGACATCCTCGGGCGCAAGCGGATGTTCATGGTCGGCGTCGCGCTCTTCTCCGTCGCGTCGCTCGTCTGCGGGCTCGCAGGCTCGACGGGGGTGCTCGTCTCCGCCCGCGCCGTGCAGGGGCTCGGCGCGGCGATCGTCTCACCGGCGACGCTCTCGATCATCACGACGACGTTCGACGAGGGCGCCGAGCGGAACAAGGCACTCGGGATCTGGGGCGCGATGGGCGGCAGCGGCGCCGCCGCCGGCGTCTTGTTCGGCGGCATCCTCACGAAGTACCTCGGCTGGGAGTGGATCTTCTTCGTCAACGTCCCGGTCGGCGCGCTCGTCCTCGCGCTCACGCCGGCGGTCGTCCGCGAGAGCCGCGCGCCCGACGCCGGCCGGACGTTCGACCTCGTCGGCGCGTCGTCGGTCACCGGCGGCCTTGCTCTCCTCGTCTACGCGATCTCGAAGGCGCCGACGGACGGCTGGGGCAACTCGAAGACGATCCTCCTGCTCGTCGCAGCGGCGGTCCTGATCCTCTTCTTCGTCGTCTGGGAGACGCGCGTCGCGAGTCCGCTGATGCCGCTCTCGATCTTCCGGATCCGGACGCTCGCCGGCGCGAACGTCGTCGGGCTGCTCCTCGGCGCCTCGATCTTCGCCGACTTCTTCCTCCTGACGCTCTACGTCCAGAACGTCCTCCACTACTCGCCGCTCAAGACGGGCATCACGTTCCTCGCGACCGCCGGGACGACGGTGCTCGTCGCCGCGCTCTCGCAGTGGCTCTGCACCCGGATCGGCCCGAAGCCGGTGATGGCGGCCGGGCTCGCGCTCAACACGGGCAGCCTCATCTGGTACGCGCAGATCCCCGTGCACGGCTCGTACACGCACGACCTGCTCGGCGGCTACCTCATGTTCGGGTTCGGGCTCGCGCTCGCGTTCATCCCCGTCTCGATCGCCGCGCTCGCGGGAGTCGGGCCGCGAGAAGCCGGGCTCGCCTCGGGACTCCTGAACACGTCGCAGCAAGTCGGCGGCGCGATCGGCGTCGCCGTCGCGACGAGCGTCGCCGTCTCGCACGCGACCCATCTCCTGCAGGGCGGCGCGTCGCAGGCGGCCGCGTTCACGAGCGGCTACGCGCTCGCGTTCTGGGTCGTCGCGGGAATCTCCGCGGCAGGGATCGTCGCCGCGCTCGCCCTCGTCAAGAACGAGATCCCGGCAGCCGCCCAGCCCGTGATAGCCGCTTAGCCGATCGCGGCGAGCGCACTAGGCTTCCGGCGATGGCGCGCGAGTATCCCACCGTCCTCGACCTCGTCGGGGCGACGCCGATCGTGCGGCTCGACCGGCTCTCCCCCGCGGGTCACGCGCGCATCCTCGCGAAGCTCGAGTACCTCAACCCGGGCGGCTCGGTGAAGGACCGGATCGGGCTCGCGATGATCGAGGCAGCGGAGAAGGAGGGGAAGCTCGAGTCGGGCGGCACGATCGTCGAGCCGACCTCCGGCAACACCGGCGTCGGCCTCGCGATCGCGGCGGCGCAGAAGGGCTACCGCTGCATCTTCGTCATGCCCGACAAGATGAGCCAGGAGAAGATCGCGATGCTGCGCGCGTACGGCGCCGAGGTCGTGATCACGCCGACGGCGGTCGACCACGACTCCCCCGAGTCGTACTACTCCGTCTCGTCGCGGCTTGCCGAGGAGATCCCCGGCGGCTTCAAGCCCGACCAGTACTCGAACATGGCGAACCCGACCGCGCACTACGAGGTCACCGCGCCGGAGATCTGGGAGCAGACCGGGGGCGAGCTCGACGCGATCGTCATCTCCGTCGGCACCGGCGGGACGATCTCCGGCGTCGGCCGCTGGTTCCACGAGAAGAAGCCGGAGATCAAGATCGTCGGTGTCGATCCGGAGGGCTCGATCTACACGGCGCAGGACGACTCCCAGCTCCATCCGTATCTCGTCGAGGGGATCGGCAAGGACACGTGGCCGGACACGATCGACCTCACGGTCGTCGACGAGTGGATCCGCGTCTCCGACCGCGACTCCTTCCTCACCGGCCGGCGGCTCGCCCGCGAGGAGGGGATTCTCGCCGGCGGCTCCGCGGGCTCGACGATCTGGGCGGCGATCCAGGTCGCCGAGCGGCTGCCCGCCGAGGCGAGCGTCCTCGCGATCGTCCCCGACTCCGGCCGCTCCTACATGTCGAAGTTCTACGACGACAACTGGATGCTCGAGCACGGCTTCGTCGAGCGGCAGAGCGCCCTCCCGACCGTGGAGGAGCTGCTCGTCGCGAAGCACGGCGGCGAGATGCCGGAGCTCGTCACGATCACCGCGCACGCGAAGGTCGGCGAGGGGATCGACACGATGCAGCGCTACGGGATCTCGCAACTGCCGGTCGTCCGCGACGGCCAGTGCGAGTCGCTTGCGGACGTGATCGGCTCCCTGCAGGACCGCGCCCTGCTCGAGCGCGTCTTCGGGAATCCGGACGCCGTCCACGAGGACGTCGCGGCCGCGATGCAGCCGCCGCTCGCCGCGGTCGAGGCGTCGGCGACGCTCGACGAGGTCTTCGCGACGCTGAGCGGCGGCACGAACGCCGTCGTCGTTGCGCGGGAGGGGAAGCCGGTCGGCGTGCTGACCCGCTCCGACCTCCTCGAGTTCTTGGCCCACCAGCGCTAGCTACATTGCGGCGATGGCCGTCGATCGCCTCGAGTCGCTTCTTCGCGACGCATTCCCGGACGCGGGCGAGCTGCGCGTCGAGGACCGCACCGGCGGCGGCGACCACTTCCAGGTGACCGTCGCGAGCCCGCGCTTCGAGGGGCTCTCCCTCCTGGAGCAGCATCGGCTCGTCAACGACGCGCTCGCCGAGCCGCTGCGCGACGGCACCATCCACGAGCTTCGGATCAAGACGAAAGGGACCGCATGAGCGAGGTCGGAGATCGGATCAAGGACGTCATCGCGAACGAGCCGGTGGCGCTGTTCATGAAGGGCACGCCGCAGTTCGTGATGTGCGGCAACTCGGGCCGGGCGCTCGAGGCGCTGCGCGCGCAGGGCGCGCCGGTGACGGCGGTCGACATCCTCCCCGACCCGTCGATCCGGCAGGAGCTGTCGGAGCTGTCCGGCTGGCCGACGATCCCGCAGGTCTTCGTCGGCGGCGAGCTCGTCGGCGGCGCCGACATCACGCAGGAGCTCGCGGAGTCAGGGGAGCTGAAGCGGCTCCTCGAGGAGAAGCTCGGCGCGGACTACCCCGCGAACGCGGAGGAGCGCGTCGTCGACGTGCTCAGCGGCGCGACGCGATAA
The DNA here is from genome assembly GCA_035652255.1 of Gaiellaceae bacterium. Classification (GTDB taxonomy): domain Bacteria; phylum Actinomycetota; class Thermoleophilia; order Gaiellales; family Gaiellaceae; genus Palsa-739. Next base: position 42,891 of record DASRED010000013.1, read on the forward strand.
GGCGCGCGCCGATCAGCCGCTGCACGCGGCCGACGAACGAGACGCCGACGTTCCTGCTCGCATCCTCGAGGGCGGGGCTCTGCCGCCTGCCGCCGATGCTGAAGCCGATCGCGTTGCAGTAGGACGCCGGGCCCTCGGGTGCCTGCGCCGTCGCGAGCGTCTTCCCGTCCGCGGCACGGAACGAGAACACGACGTCGTCGACCGTGAGCGGGCACGACTGCGCGACACCGGGCGGCACGACCGGCAGCGCGTCGAACCAGCGGACGACCGCGGCAACCTCCGCAGAGGCCGTGACCGTGGCGGACGTCCTCGGCGTGCGGATCGAGATCTCCCGGATCCCGGCCGGCAGGCGCTCGCCCGCCGAGCGGGGATACGTCCAGACGACGTCCGCGTCGACCCGCAGGAACGTCCGGCCGCGCAAGCCGAGCATCGTCACGGTGAGGAAGTGCGTCGGATCGGCTCCCGGGCGCGGGGACATCACGACGAGCCGCATCGGCGGCGACAGGCTCTCGCCCGCCTCGCGGGCGGAGAACCCATTCGGCGGGTGTGCCACGACGGCGGCTTCGACCGTGGGTAACGGTCTCGCCACGACGAAGAAGCGATGCGGACCGGCCACTTCCGCCACCGTCGGCGACGGCTTGGAGCGGAGCACCGGACGCGGTGCGGCGCGCACGGGCCGGGCGCCGGCCGGCGGGACGAACCGGCGCAGGAGCGGCGTCGCCTTGCGCGCCGCCAGCTCCTCCCTCATCACCGCAAGCGTCCTGGCGCTCATGCGCATCGTCGACGGCCCGCCGAGCTTCGTCACCTGCGACGCCGGCAAGGAGCCGGCGCCGCAGGCTGTGAGGACGAGCGCTGGGACGAAGGCGCCGGCCGGTAGGAGGAAGCGCTTCATCCCGCCCGGATATACGCCGCCGAGGCGGCAACCGTCACAGACGATTCAGCGGGTCGCGGTCCAGGTGGCGGTGCCGGTGTTCGACATGCCGGTGAACTGGCAGCCGGTGCCGGTGATGAAGACGGAGAAGACCGCCGTCCCGTGCGCCTTCCGTGCGGAGGTGAAGACACCGTTGTACGTCGCGCTGCCGGCGCCGCTCCACGAGGTCGGGCTCGCCGTGTAGAACCGGCCGCTCTTGATCGCCGAGGACTTCGCCGCCGTGCTGACGCCGTTCCCGGAGCAGTTTCCGGCGGGAGGCTTGATCGGGCCGCTGTAGCTGTACGAGAAGCCGAAGCGGACGACCTGCTTGTGGTTCGTGGAGACGCCGAACGAGGCGCTGTTGACGGTGAAGCTGCCGCCGGTCCCCGAGCCGGAGCCGCCCCTGACGATCTTCACCTTCCACGTGCCCGGGTTCGGCACGACCTTGCCGGACGAGGCGGTGGGCACGGCGCCCGTCAGGGCGATCGCGGCGACGGCGAGAACGGCGAGCGTTGCGGCTGCAGCCTTCATCTCGCAGCCAGGTCTACTCCGCCGCCCCGTCCCCCGCATCGGGACTTTCGCTGAGAGCCGCTACTTCGCGGTGCCGGAGAGGATGAACGCGACGAGGTCGTTGACCTTCGCCGTCCCTAGGCTGCCGAAGTTCTTCGGCATCAGGCCGTCCGTGTAGCCCTTCGCGATGTAGGCGCTCGGATCGGTGATCGACTGCTTGATGAACGCGGCGAGCGCCATGTTCCCGTCGGTTTTCGCGTCCTGCGCCGGCGCGGTGTCGAGGTTCGGGCCGATCGTCCCGTTCGAGCCGGCCGGTGTGAACGTGTGACAGCTGATGCAGCCGCTCGACGTGAAGAGCGTCTTGCCGGCCGCCACGGCAGCAGCGTTGCCGCCTCCCGACGACGAGGTCGTCGTCGGTGTCGTCGTCGCCGTCGTCGTGGGAGTGGAGGTCGTGCCGACGGTCACCGTGCGCACGACGGTCGCCGGCGGCTTCGTGCCGAGCGACGTGTAGTGCCCGATCGCCCAGCCGGCGAAGCCGGCCGGGAAGAGGAGCGCCACGAAGAGCAGCCACAGGACGACCTCGCCCGTCGAGGTCCACGGATTCCGGCGTCTCCGGCGCGCCACGTGCGCGAGCCTACCGAGTCCCGGCGGACGGACGCGCCGATAGATTCGCGGCGGTGAGGGATCGCTGGACGACGGCCGACGGCGTGCCGGTCTCCGTCGAGGAGGCGCGGCGGATCGCGGTGCGCGCGCAGCAGTTGGACGGCACGGCGAGCGGCGTTCTCGAGACCGTCCGCCGCATCGGCTTCCTCCAGCTCGACCCGATCTCCGCCGTCGCGCCGCCGCAGCATCTCGTCCTCTGGAGCCGGCTCGGCCCGTTCGACACCTCGGAGCTCGACCGCCTGCTCTGGGAGGAGCGAAAGCTCGTCGAGTGGCGGGCGTTCGTCTACCCGGCGGAGGACATGCCGATCCTCAAGGCGCTCATGCGACGCAACGACCGGCCGATCGACAAGCGCCTCAAGGCGTGGCTGAAGGAGAACGCCGCCTTCCGCCGCTACGTCCTCAGGGAGCTACGCGAGCGCGGGCCGCTCCTCTCGCGCGAGATCGAGACGCACCGGAGCCGCGTCGGCGAGGACAAGCACGACTGGTGGGGCGCGCGGCAGATGGGCCTGATGCTCGAGATCCTCAGCGGGCGCGGCGAGGTGGCCGTCGTCGGCCGCCGCGGCAAGCAGCGCGTCTGGGATCTCGCCGAGCGCTGGTATCCCGAGACCGAGACGCTGCCCCTGAAGGAGGCGCTGCGCTTGCGGGAGGAGAAGCGCTTCCGCGCGATCGGCGTCAAGCTCGTCCGCGGACAGCTGCTCGCCCACCCGGACGCCGAGGACGGGCCGGTTCCGCCGAGCCGCACGACGTTCCTCTCCCCCTTCGACCGGCTCGTGCACGACCGCGACCGCGCCGAGACGCTCTGGGACTTCTACTACCGGCTCGAGATGTACGTCCCGAAGGCGAAGCGGGAGTACGGCTACTACGTCCTGCCGATCCTGCGGGGCGACCGCGTCATCGGCCGGATCGAGCCCGTCTTCGACCGGCGCGAGAAGCTGCTGCGCGTCAACGGGCTGTGGTGGGAGAAAGGCGTCAGGTCCGTCTCGGTCGAGAAGCCGCTCAAGAGCCTCGCCCGCTGGCTCGGTGCTCAGAGAGTCGTGTCGTGATCCACCACGAGGTCGAGGGCGACGGCTTCCCGCTCTTCCTCCATACGGGCGGAGGAGGAGACCTGCGGATGTGGCGGCTCGCGGGCTACGTCGACGGCCTCGACGACTACCGGGTCGTGCTCGTCGACCACCGCGGCCGCGGCCGGACGCCGCCGGCGGATTCCTACAGGCCCGCCGACTTCGCGGCGGACGTCATCGAGGTGGCGGACTCGCTCGGGCTCGACCGCTTCGCGTTCTGGGGCTACTCCATGGGCGCCCGCATCGGCTACGAGCTCGCGGCGACCCACCCCGGCCGCGTCGCGGCGCTCGTCGGCCAGGGCGGCGTGGACGGGCCGGACGAGGACCCGAACGACTGGCTCGAGTCGGCCGCGACGATCCGGGCCGGCGGCCTCCGCGCGTACCTCGGCGACGACGTCGAGCCGGCCTGGCTGATGGAGCACCTGTGCGAGACGGACGAGGAGGTGTTCGCCCGAAGCTGCGAGGACTTCGTCGACTTCGATCCCTGGCCGCTCTTTCCGCACATCGAGGCGCCGACGCTGATCGTCGCCGGCGAGCACGAGTCCGAGCACGTCGCCGCTGCCGCCGCCGCGTTGCCGCGCGGCGAGTACGAGCTCCTGCCCGGGCTGGGCCACATCGACAGCTGGGCGCGCAGCGACCTCGTTCTGCCGCGAGTGCGCCGCTTCCTCGCGGAGGCGCTCGCCTAGACTCACAGCGTGGACTTCGAGACGCGCGCGATTCACGCCGGGCAGGAGCCCGATCCCGCGACCGGCGCGATCATCACGCCGATCTACCAGACGTCGACGTACGTCCAGGACGCGGTCGGCGAGCACAAGGGATACGACTACTCGCGCGTCGCGAACCCGACGCGCCACGCGCTCGAGACGGCGCTCGCGTCACTCGAGTCGGCGGAGCACGGCGTCGCCTACTCCTCCGGCCTCGGCGCCGTCACGACGCTCTTCCACCTTCTCAACCCCGGCGACCGCGTCGTCCTCATCGCGGACGTCTACGGCGGCGTCTACCGGATGACGTCGCAGGTCTACGAGCCGAAGGGCTACCGCTTCGACTATCTGCCGGCGGACGAGTTCCCGAACCTCGCGGAGCACCTCGACGACTCGACGCGGATGGTCTGGATCGAGTCGCCGTCGAACCCGATGCTCAACGTCGTCGACATCCGCGCCGCCGCCGAGGCCACCCACGCCGCCGGCGCGCTCCTCGTCGTCGACAACACGTTCGCGACGCCGTACCTCCAGCGCCCGCTCGAGCTCGGCGCCGACGTCGTCGTCCACTCGACGACGAAGTACCTCGGCGGCCACTCCGACGTCGTCGGCGGCTTCGCGGCGACGAACGACCCGACAGTGGCGGAACGCCTGCGCTTCCTCCAGAAGTCGCTCGGCGCGGTGCCAGGCCCGTTCGACTGCTGGCTCGTCCTGCGCGGGATCAAGACGCTCGCAGTGCGGATGCGGCAGCACTGCCTCAACGCGGCGGAGATCGCCACTGCACTCGAGCAGAACGCGCGCGTCGAGCGCGTCCTCTACCCCGGCCTGCCGCGCCACCCCGGCCACGCGATCGCCGCGGGCCAGATGCGGGACTTCGGCGGCATGGTGTCGTTCCTCGCCGAGTCGCCGGAGGAGGCGGAGCGACTCGCCGCGTCGACGCACCTCTTCCGGCTCGCGGAGTCGCTCGGCGGCGTCGAGAGCCTCATCGAGGTGCCGGCGCGGATGACGCACGCCGCCACCGCCGACGCACCCTTCGCCGCGCCGCCGAACCTCGTCCGCCTCTCGGTCGGGATCGAGTCGGCCGAGGATCTCGTCGCGGATCTCGAGGCGGCGCTCGTTCCCTCGCGCGCCCGTGCCTGACGTCGTCTTCGTCGAGATCCCGGCGGGATCGCGCAACAAGTACGAGTGGGACAAGGAGCTCGGCGGCATCGTCCTCGACCGGCGCCTCTTCACCGCGATGACGTACCCGGCGGACTACGGCTACGTCGAGGGGACGCTCGCCGAGGACGGCGACCCGGTGGACGCGCTCGTGCTCGTCTCCGACCCGACGTTCCCCGGCTGCCGGATCCGCGTCCGGACGATCGGCGTCTTCCACATGGAGGACGAGAAGGGCCCCGACGAGAAGCTCCTCTGCGTGCCGCTCGGCGACCCGGCCTTCGAGCGCGTCGCCGACGTCCACGACGTCCAGAACGAGCTCCGCGACGAGATCGAGCACTTCTTCCAGCGGTACAAGGACCTCGAGCCGACGAAGCGGACCGAGACACGCGGCTGGGGAAACCGGAGCGAGGCCGAGCGGATCCTCACGGCTGCGCGCGAGCGCGCGGGGGATTGACCGCTCTCGGCGCGAGTCGTAGCGTACGGCGTCACTGGCGTCCGGCTCCCCGAGAGAGAGGAGTCGCTCATGGTCGCGGACGGAGTCAACGTCGAGTTCTTCGGGAGCACGGCCGTCCTTCATCTCCGGCATCCCGACGCCCACGGAAAGGGCGAGAAGCTGCTCGTCGTCGGAGGAGACGACGGTCTCACGGTGCTCGTCACGAAGAGCGGGAAGATCATCGTCATCCAACCGGAGGGGCCGCTGCCGGGCCCGGAGCTCGGCGAGGCGGTGGGGATGATCCGCCGCGGGACGGAGACGCTGCTCGGCGTCGCCGAGTCCGCCGCAGCCGAGTACGAGCGCGTCTGACGGGACAGTGGCGCCGTCGGCGGCGCGGCGCCGTCCCACGCTAGGTACTTCCTACAGAGAGACGGTCCGGCAGGCGCCGGACGCGAGTCGCCGCTCGCTTTCGTAGCGTCAGAGCCGTGGACGAGTCGGCCGCACGGGGCCGGAACCTCGCCGCGAGGGTCGGCGGCTGGAGCGCGCGCCACCGGCGCAAGGCGGTGCTCGGCTGGCTCGCGTTCGTGATCGGCGCCTACGCGATCGGCACCGCGCTCGGGCAACGCCAGCTGACCGATGTCCAGATGTCGAACGGAGACACGCGCCAGGCGCTCGCGATCTACGAGCGCGCGTTCCCGCTCCACTCGGGCGAGCAGGTGCTCCTGCAGGGCAAGGGCTCGGTGCGCGTCGGCGATCCCGAGCTCGAGGCCGCCGTGAACGACCTCGTCCGGCGGCTACGGGCACTGCCGACCGTCGCCCGGATCGTCTCGCCGCTCGCCTCGGCGAACCGCTCGCTCCGCTCCGCCGACGGCCGCTCCGTGCTCGTCACCTTCAACCTCGCAGGCGACTACAACCGCGCACAGCAGAACGTGGATGCGACGCTCGCCGCGACGGCGGCGACCGGACGCGACCACCCGTCGGTGCGCGTCGAGGAGTTCGGGACGGCGAGCGCCAACAAGGCCCTGATGAACGCCTTCCTCGGGGACGCGAAGAAGGCGGAGTACACGTCGCTGCCGGTCACGGCGTTGATCCTCGTCCTCGCCTTCGGCGCTCTCGTCGCCGCGGGGATCCCGCTCCTCCTCGGCGCGACCGCCGTGCTCGGCGCGCTCGGGCTCGTCGCGCCCTTCAGCCATCTCGTCCCCGTGAACCAGGGCCAGATCGACGCCGTCGTCGCGTTGATCGGCCTCGCGGTCGGCGTCGACTACTCGATGTTCTATCTCCGCCGCAAGCTCGAGGAGCGCCGCGCCGGGCACGACGGCGAGACCGCGCTCGCGCGGGCGGCAGCGACGTCCGGGCACGCGGTGCTCGTCTCGGGGCTGACCGTCCTCACCGCGATGGCGGGGATGTTCCTCGCCGGCAACGGCGTCTTCCGCGGACTCGGGATGGGGACGATGCTCGTCGTCGCGGTGGCGGTGCTCGGCTCGGTCACCGTGCTGCCGGCCGTGCTCGCGCGGCTCGGGGACGGCGTCGAGCGCGGCCGCGTGCCGATCCTCGAGCTCCGGCGCGAACAGGGGGCCTCGCGCGTCTGGGGATGGATCATCGACCGGGTGCTGCGGCGGCCCGCGATCGCGGTCGTGCTCTCGACCGGCCTGCTCCTCGCGGCGGCGGCGCCGGCGCTCCGGATGCACACGGTCGATCCCGGCATGATCGGCCTGCCGCAGAACCTGCCGATCATGCGGACGTTCGCGCGAATCCAGCAGGCCTTCCCCGGCGGCCCGATCCCGGCCACCGTCGTCGTGCAGGCGAAGGACGTCACGACGCCGGCGGTGCAGCGCGCGCTCCTCCGCATGACCCACCGCGCCCTCGCCACCGGACAGCTCGGCGGCCCGGTGACGGCGTCGGTCAGCGCCGACCACACGGTCGCCGCGCTCAGGCTCTCGCTCGCGGGCAACGGGACGAACCGTGCCTCGACGGCCGCGCTCGCGACTCTGCGCCGGGCCGTCATCCCGGCGACGATCGGCCGCGTCCCCGGCGTGCGCGCCTACGTCATGGGAACGACGGCGACGACCCAGGACTTCAACTCGGCTATGAAGGCGCACCTCGCCTACGTGTTCGCCTTCGTCCTCGGGCTCGCGTTCGTCCTGCTGCTCGTGACGTTCCGCTCGCTCGTCATCCCGCTCAAGACGATCGTCCTCAACCTCCTCTCGGTCGGCGCGGCGTACGGGATCGTGACGCTCGTCTTCCAGGACGGCTGGCTGCGGTCGGCGCTCGACGCCCAGGACGTCGGCGGAGTGATCGACTGGCTGCCTCTCTTCCTCTTCGAGGTCCTCTTCGGGCTCTCGATGGACTACCACGTGCTCATCCTCAGCCGCGTGCGGGAGGAGCACGACGGCGGCAGGACGACCGCGGAGGCGGTCGCGGTCGCGATCAAGGCGACGGCCGGCGTCGTGACGAGCGCCGCGATCGTCATGGTCGCGGTCTTCTCGATCTTCGCGATCCTCCCCGAGATCGACTTCAAGCAGCTCGGCGTCGGCCTCGCCGTCGCGGTGCTCATCGACGCGACGGTCGTGCGCGCCGTGCTGCTGCCCGCGCTGATGACGCTGCTCGGCGAGTGGAACTGGTACCTGCCGCGGCGGCTGCGCCGGATTCACGCGCCCGGCCATCACGGCCACGCGGCGCCTGCGTAGGATCGAGGCGTGGCCGCACCCGAGCCGATCGACCTTCTCCATCTCGGACGCGAGCGCGTCATCGCGAGCTATCTCCTCGACACGGACGACGGGCCTGCGCTGCTCGACTGCGGGCCGTCCACGACCGTCGCCGCCCTCGAGGCCGGCCTCGCGGCGCGCGGTCTCGCACTCACCGACGTCCGCCACCTGCTCCTCACACACATCCATCTCGACCACGCCGGCGCGGCGGGCACGCTCGTGCGCGCGCATCCGGGCCTGCAGGTGCACGTGTCGCCGGTCGGCGCGCCGCATCTCGTCGCTCCCGAGCGGCTGGAGAAGAGCGCGCGGCGGCTGTACGGCGACTCGTTCGACTCGCTCTGGGGAGAGCTCGCGCCGGTGCCGGAGGAGAACGTCCACCCGGTCGACGGCGCTGTGCTCGGGCTCGAGTCCTTCCCCTCCCCCGGCCATGCCTCGCACCACGTCTGCTACCTCGCGCCCGACGGGACCCTCTACGCCGGCGACGCGTGCGGCGTCCGCGTCCTGCCCGGCCGATCGGTGATGCCGCCGACGCCGCCGCCCGAGGTCGACGTCGAGGGCTGGGAGGCGACGCTCGACGAGATCCAGCGCCGCGCGCCGGAACGTCTCGCGCTCATCCACTTCGGCGTGGCCGAGGACGTCGGCCGCCACCTCGACGAGCTGCGCCTGCGGCTGCTCGACTGGGCGGAGTCCGTCGAAGGCGGCGCGAGCGAGGACGAATTCGTCGAGTACGCGCTTGCCGAGCTGGCCGACTCCGGCGAGGACATGGGGTCGTACGAGCAGGCGATGCCGTTCTGGCAGTCGTACCGCGGCCTCGCGCGCTGGGCCGAGAAGCGCGCGCAGCGTTAGGCTCCACCCGTGCCGCGCGTCCCCGTCCCTCCCGAGGTCGACGCCTTCCTTGCCGCCGCGAACCCGGCCGTCGTCGGCACGGTCGGCCCGAACGGGACAGCCCACACCGCGGCGACCTGGTACGACTGGGAGGGCGGACGGATCCTCCTGAACATGGACGAGAGCCGGCTCCGTCTCCGCTACCTTCGCGCCAACCCGTCCCTCTCGCTCACCGTCCTCGGCGCGAACGACTGGTACACCCAGGTCACGCTGCTCGGCCGGGCCGTGTCGATCGAGGACGACCCCGACCTCGCCGGCATCGACCGCCTCTCGATCCGCTACACCGGGCGCCCGTTCGCCGACCGGGAAGCGAAGCGCGTCAGCGCGTGGATGGAGCCGGATCGCTGGTCGGCGTGGCCTCTGCCTCGCTGACCGGTTCCGTCTCGACGATCCAGAGCGGCCCGTCGCCGCACTCCACGCGCCGCGCTCCCTCGACCTCCGTGAGCGAGGTGAGGAGGACACGCACGGGAGCGCCGTCGAGCTCGAGCAGCGCGCCTCGGCTTCCGTCGAGCGCAGCGGCGTACCGCCACGCCCACGCGAGGCGATGGAGCTCGGCGGCCGGGCGGGAGAGGTCGAGCCACTCGTCGTCCGCCGTGAAGAACGTCTCGTAGCTGCCGCCCTCTTGCACCGTCCCCTCCTCGCCGGCCGCGAGCCGCGCGAGCGCCTCGACGAGCGTCTCGACGTACAGCGGACCGAGCCGTGGATAGAAGGACAGCGGCGGCTCGGGCTCGCCGAGCGGCATGCTCCGCTGCGCGAGGATCGCTCCGGTGTCGAGCTCGGCGTCCATGCGGTGGAACGTGATCCCGATCTCCTCGTCGCCGTCGCGAATCGCCCAGGCGATCGGGATCGGCCCGCGGTGCTTCGGCAGGAGCGAGGGATGGCAGTTGATCCAGCCGAGCGTCGGGACGGCGAGCGCGTCGGCCGGGATCTTCCACGGGAAGCCGAAGCAGACGACGAGGTCGGGACGCACGGCCGAGAGCAGCGGGGCGAGCGAGCTGCGGCGCGCCGGCAGGAGCACGTCGAGATCGGGCGCAGCGCCCATGACGAGATCCGTGTTCCACGAGTCGGGGCCGAAGCGGCCCTCGCGATCGAGCATCGTGAGGAACGCGACCGGTTCGTGCCCGGCTTCGCGCACGGCGGCGTCGAAACCCTCGAGGACCGGCGGGATCCGCGTGACGAGGACGACGCGCCAGCTCATTGGTCGCGCAGCACGCGCGCGCCCGAGGACTGGTTGCGGGCCTTGACGACGATCTCGTCGACGTTGACGTGCCACGGCCGCGTGAGCGCGAAGAGGATGCACTCCGCGATGTCCTCCGGCCGCATCGCCTCGACGCCGCGATAGACCGCAGCCGCCTTCTCCTCGTCCCCTTTGAAGCGGACGAGGGAGAACTCGGTCTCGACGAGGCCCGGGTCGACGGTCGTGATCCGGATCGGGCGGCCGAGGAGGTCCTCGCGCAGCGCGTACGTGAAGCCGCGCTCCGCGAACTTCGCGGCGACGTACGTCGCGCCGCCCTCGTACGCGACGCGGCCCGCGACGGAGCCCATGTTGACGATGTGGCCCCAGTCGCCGAAGTGCGGCAGGCAGAGGCGCGTCATCCGGACGAGCCCGGCGACGTTGACGCCGAAGACGGTCGCCTCGTCCTCCTCGCTCGACTCGTCGAACGGGGCGCGGCCGAGCGCGAGCCCGGCGTTGTTGACGAGGATGTCGAGCCCGCCGAGCTGCTCCACCGCCGAGCCGACGAACGCCGCGCAGCTGTCCGCATCGGTGACGTCGAGCTCGAGGACGACCTCCGTCTCGAGCCGCTCGACGCGCCGCGCGCCGCCCGCGACGCGCACTCCGGCGTCGGCGAGCGCCCGCGCCGTCGCGCGGCCGATTCCCGACGAGGCGCCGGTGACGATCGCGCGCTTTCCGGTCAGATCCACGCGTCTGACTCTACGGATGCGCCGCGCGCCAGGCGTCGCCGAGCGCGAGCCGTTCGGGCGGGGTCGGGTGGCTGAAGACGAAGAGATAGGCGAGCCGCGCCGGCTCGAGCTCCGAGAGGTTGCGGCGCGCGAGGCCGAGATGGGCGCGCGCGAACGAGTCGGGCTCCCCGGTCAGCTCGAGGGAAGCGCGGTCGGCCGCGCGCTCGAAGCGGCGCGAGAGCCACGCGCCGCCGGGGAGCGCGACGAGCTCGAGCGCCGTGAGGAGCAGCAGCGCGTCGGGAAGAGTCCGCGGGTCGGCGACGCCTGTGCCGAGGACTCCCCACACGAGCGCCACCGCTACAGCCGCTCCCGCCATCGCGAGCGCGGTCAGCTTCACGACGTGCCGCTCGCGCCGGTGGCCGAGCTCGTGCGCGACGACGACGCGCACCGCGCCGGGGTCGGCCGCCTCGAGCAGGGTGTCGAAGACGACGACGCGGCGCGTGCGCCCGATCCCGGAGACGTATGCGTTGACCTTCGTCGTGCGGCGGCTCGCGTCGGCGACGAGCACGTCCCGGACCGGCACGCCGGCCCGTTCGGAGATCGCGCGAAGGTCGGCGGCGAGCTTCTCGTCCGCGAGCGGCTCGAAACGATTGAAGAGCGGCTCGAGGAGGACGGGGGCGACGAAGGAGAGGAGAAGCACCGCGAGCGCGAGCGCAGCGCCGGCCGGCAGCGCCCACGCGCCGGGGAGCGCGCGGGCGAGGGCGACAGCGACCGTCCAGATCGCGGCCGCGAGCACGACGTTGACCGCGAGTCCCTTCGCGACGTCGCCGAGCCAGGCGCCGAGCGACTGCGTCGAGAACCCCCACGCCCGCTCGCGCCACCAGCCTCGCCACGCCGAGAGCGGCAGGCGGACGAGCGAGGATACGGCCACGACGATCGCGGCGTAGGCGGCCGCCGCGATTACCGGCGTCGTGCGGGGGAAGAGCCAGATCCCGGCCCGGCTCCAGGCGAAAACCGCGAGGACTCCGATGGCGAAAGAGAGATCGAGCAGCATCGCGAGATACAGCGGCCGGTGATATGCACGCGCCCGCGCACGTTCGTCGTCAGAGAAGCCAACTGATTCGCGTTTCATCCGTCTCAGAGCCTATGACCCCCTGGAACGAGCCCGCACCCCGATGGCGACGGCCGAAGTAGCCCCGCGCTTCACCGTCGGCGAGGAGTCGCTCGCACTCGCGGGCCAACTGCGCCGCCTCACGCGCGCCGCGACGGTCGTCGCGCTCCTCGCGAGCCCGGCCCTCTTCGTCTTCGACGTCCACGTGCTCCACTGGCAGTGGTACTGGGCGCTGCTCGTGACGAGCGCCGAGATCGTCGCCTTCCGCGGCCTGCTCGACGTCTTCATCCGGCGCGTCATCCCGTGGCCGACGCTCTTCGGCGCCGACGAGCGCCTCACCGGGGAGGAGGTGATCAACCGGCGGCGCGCCTGGACGTGGCGTTTCCGCTATCGCTGGACGGTCGTCCTCGGGACGCTCGGCGCTCTCGCCTACGCGTTCCTCTTCTGGTTCCTCCCCGACGTCGTCCACCTGCACATCAACTGGCACAGCCCGCTCACGTACCAGATTCTCGCCCAGACGCTGCTGACGGGCGCAGCGCTTCCTCTCCTCTTCATCGTCAACTTCCTCATCCTCTTCGGCCCGCTGATGCTGATGGCCGTCAGTCAGATGCGGAGCTACGAGCCGGGCGACGCGAACTGGGGAGTGAAGCTCGACGACGTTCGCGGCCAGGCGGAGGCCAAGGAGGAAGTGCGGAAGATCGTGACGCTCTGGCAGTCGGGCGGCTTCTTCGAGCGTTCGGGCGGCAAGCGCGAGCGCGGCCTTCTCTTCCACGGCCCGCCCGGCACCGGCAAGACGATGCTCGCGAAGGCGATCGCCACGAGCTTCAACGCGCCGTTCATCGCGATGCCCGGCTCGGGCTTCGGGCAGATGTTCGTCGGGATGGACGCGATCGTCGTCCGTCTCCTCGCCGCCAAGGCGAAGCGGCTCGGCCGCAAGTGGGGCGGCCAGTGCATCGTCTTCATCGACGAGATCGACGCGGTCGGGATGCGGAGGGCGTCGCTCCAGGGGCAGAACATGACGACGATCGAGCAGCTCCGCGCGGCGACGCAGTTCTACGGCCAGATGGGCTCGGTCAACGCGAGCGGCGACCTCGTGGTCGAGTCCGCCGCCTGGCGGGACCACGTCTTCCGCCAGCGCGCGCCCGAGCCGCGCTCCCCCTACCCGCCGTTCGTCACCACGCTTGCGGATCGGTGGAACCAGATCGCGGGCGGAGGCATGTTCGGCGGCGGCGGGCAGCTCGCGCTCAACCAGCTTCTCGTCGTGATGGACGGCATGGACGGCCCGCCGTTCCTCCGGCGCCTGCTGACGAACCGGCTCAACACCTGGCTCGACGCCATGTACTTCGTCCCGCAGCGGCTCGGCCGCTTCTCGCTGCGGCTCCCGGCTCCCCGCCCGCGCAAGGAGCAGATCTACTTCATCGGCGCGACGAACGTCCCGCTCCAGAGCCTCGACCCGGCGCTGACGCGGCCGGGGCGGATGGGACGCCACGTCTGGTTCCGGACGCCGACGAAGGACGACCGCAAGGACATCTTCGACCTGTACCTCGACAAGGTCGCGCACGAGGCGGACATCGACACCGAGCAGCGGCGCGACGAGATCGCGCGAATCACGAACGGCTACTCACCGGCGATGATCGACCAGGTCTGCTCCGTCGCCCTCACGTACGCGCACCACGACGGGCGGGAGGTGTTCGGGCGCGAGGATCTGCTCGAGGCGATGTCGGTGATCGAGTCGGGCGCGGCGAGCGACGTGAAGTACGTCGAGCACGAGACGCGCGCCGTCGCCCTCCACGAGGCGGGCCACGCGGCCGCCGCGCACGTCTTCCGGCCGGACCTGGAGTCGAGCCGCCTCTCGATCCGGATGCGTCCCGGCTCGCTCGGCCATCACCAGTCGTTCCAGCGCGAGGAGAGGTTCACGACGTGGCACCGCGAGTACTTCGGCGACCTCGTCCACGGTCTCGCGGCGATGGCGACGGAGCAGGTCTTCTACGGCGAGAACGCGAGCGGCGTCAGCGGCGACCTCGAGTACGCGACCCAGACCGCGGCGACGATGGCCGGGATCGCGGGGATGGGGACGATGCCGTTCGACGTCGATCCGCAGAAGGGCGAGAGCGACGAGCAGGCCCGCGAGCGCGTCCTCCGCCGCTTCGAGGAGATCGGCGCGCAGCTCATGAACCGGACGCGCGGCAGTGCCGACATGCACGCCGATCCGATCGCCTCGATCATGGGCGACCAGTTCAAGCGCCGGCGCGTCGCCCAGATCCTCGGCCAGGCGTACGTCACCGCCTACAACTTCGTGACGGCGAACCGGCAGAAGGTCGACGCGATCGCGAGCCAGCTCGTCGCCCGCCGCGAGCTCTACGGGGACGACCTCGTCGAGCTGCTCGACAAGCAGAAGTTCGTCAAGCCCGAGCTCGACTGGGAGAAGGAGGAGACATGGCCACGGATGTAGCCGAGACGACTCCTCTCCCGGAGGCGGCGCCGCCGCCCGAGCCGCGCGGGACGCTGTACTTCGGCCGCTTCTATGCCGTCTACGTCGTGCTCGGGATCGCCCTCTGCGCGGCGATTGTCGGCGTCGTGATCGCAGCGCGGTCGACCGGCGGCAGCGGCGCGGGCCAGGGGTGGTCGAGCTGGCACCCGACGGGCGGAGGGATCGGCCTGGCGCAGCAGATCGCCACCCGCGTCGGCGGGGAGTACCGGCTCGGGAACGGCGACCAGCTCGCGGCCGTGATCGCGAAGCCGCCGATCGTCTCGCTCAACAACCACAAGATCGACGTCGGCTACGTCGCGATCCGCGGCGGCAAGTCCGGCTCCGACGTCGTCGCGAGCACGTCGAGCTCGAACACCGTCATGTACTCCGTCTGCGGTCTCGGCACCTCGTGCTCGATCCCGTTCGGAACGCCGTCTCCCGCGCGCGGACGGCTCGTGCGGCGGGAGATCGTCGAGCTCGCCCTCTACACGTTCCACTACGACGGCGCGGTGCAGAACATCATCGCGTTCATGCCGCCGACGGGCGCCGGGAAGCAGCCCGTGATGATCTTCCTCCAGCGTTCCGACCTCGGCTCGAGCCTCTCGCAGCCGCTCGACAGGACGCTGAACGCGCACACGCCGACGGCGAGCACGATGACGCGGGCGGACGCGTCCAAGGTCGACGAGCTGACGAACGGCCACTCGTACAACTGGACGTTCCAGCAGGCGCAGGACGGGAACGCGATCTTCGTCCTCACGCGGCTGAGGGCGTAACCGCGCGGCGGACTTCCCCGTTTTCAGACCCGAGCCCTGAAACCATGCCCTGCTCGGGTTGAAAGGAGGGGTTGGATCGATGCTGCTACTGGTTGTGCTTGCTGTGCTGGCGATCATCGCCTTCGGCGTTGGCTTCACGATTCACTGGCTGTTCATCGTCGCGGCGGTGCTCGCGCTGATCTGGCTGATCAGCCTGCTCACGGGCGGCTTCGGCCGCGCCGGCGCTCGACGCTGGTAGGCCTGCTCCGGCCGGGTTAGGCCGGATGCGAGGGGAGGATGAGCCGGGCGGCCCATTGCGGGCCGCCCGCTCGTATGCGACCGTGGGGGCGTGTCCCAGCCGGTCATCCTCCTCTGGATCCTCGCGCTCTTCCTCCTCGAGGTCCAGCACCTGAAGTGGATCTGGTGGGAGAACTGGGCCTGCCGGGACTGCGACGCGAAGCACAAGGACTGCTCGTGCGGCGCGACGCGCTCCTGGGTGATGTTCCTCTAGGCGCGGGCGAGGTCTTCCGCGGCTTCGCGGATCGCGCACAACGCCTCGAGGCCGGCGCGCAGTCCCTTGAGCTCCGCCGCCGAGAGCCGCGCTGCGAGCTCGCCGTCGACGGATCCGACTCCGTCGCGTACCGCCGCGGCGGCCGCCCGGCCGCGCTCCGTCACGACGATCGCCAGCCGCCGCCGGTCGTCAGGATCGGGATGCCGCTCGAGATAGCCGCGCAGGACGAGCACGTCGATCAGCTGGCTCGCGGCCTGCTTGCTGACGCCGAGCTCGCGGACGAGCTGACTTGCGCTCCCCCGCCCGTTCGCGATCCCGCCG
Organism: Gaiellaceae bacterium; assembly: GCA_035652255.1. GTDB lineage: Bacteria > Actinomycetota > Thermoleophilia > Gaiellales > Gaiellaceae > Palsa-739. The sequence continues at coordinate 58,981 of DASRED010000013.1, forward strand.
AGGATGTACGGCCCGCTCCGCGGCAGGTCGTCGAAGCCGCCTGCGATCAGGCGCTCGCGGATCGCGTGCCCGTACGCGCCGCGAGCCGCACGAAGCAGCGCCGGGATCGGGACGTCGTCGTGATCGGCCGGAGAGGCCATGCCGGGACCATATCGTCAAGTACGTTGACGGTCAAGGCGCTTGCCGAAATGCCCCCAACGGGATTCGAACCCGTGCTACGGCCTTGAAAGGGCCGCGACCTGGACCGCTAGTCGATGGGGGCCGGAGACGAGAGTACCGCCAGAGCGGGTTGCGAGATGAGAGGCGACGAAACGCCACACGCCGCGGACATTGAAGCGCTGCCGCGCGTTGCCAGATACCTCAGCCGCGGCGAGAGGTTCGGCTGTTGTCCGATCGGCGAGTGAGTCTGTTGCGAGCATCGTGGAGTCATCTGGCGAGCAAACGAAGCGTCTCACGCCGGCGATATATGAAGCGCTGGCGGAGCGGCGGCTGGGTCAGGACACGATGATGTGGCAGGCTCCGGTGCTCGGCCTTACCGCGCAAGCCTTTCTGTTCACAATCGCGCTGGCGGCTGGGAGCTCCGAAGCAGCCCGCCTCATGGCTGCGAGCCTCGCCATCGTGATCTCTGCGATGTCGGTTCAACTGGTCATGAGACACCGGCACTTCACAGTTCTCGACGCGATCCTGCTGGAGAAGCTCGAAGTGAACGAGGAGCTCTCGAATCTCCTTGGGGCGCCCCCTCACGCACAGACCGAGGACCTCGAGGCCGCTGCCGGCCGCCGCCCACTCGGCCTGGCGGCCTTTCGTTCCTATCGGATCTGGGTCTTGGGTCTGGCGCTCTTTGGCGCGGCGGCCGGAGCGGTCATCGTCATGACACTGCTTTCGCCGACGATGCTGCGGTAAGGAGAGAGCGGGCGAGCGGCTCGGCGCAGCGTCAAGCGCGGCTAGCGCGACTTGCCTTCTGCGAAGCGCTCGAGGCCGTCGTCCGGGAGCGGTTCCCACTCGCACGCGTAGTCCACGTACGTGTGCCACTGCGGCCGGATGTCGTGTCCAGGGTCGAAGAGGCCGAGCCGGACGCTGCCGATCTCACCGGTTTCCGGGTTGAGGCTCCACAGCGCACTGCCGCAGTTCGCGCAGAAGCACTTCGGCCAGCCGTCCTCCGGCTCGAACGCCCGCACGAGCTCCTCGCCCGCGAGCAGGCGGAGCGAGCCGGGAACGATCCGTGCCTGCGGCGACGCCGCCGTGCCGGTGCGCCGCTGGCAGCGGGTGCAGTGGCAGTAGCCGGCGCTGAGCGGCGGCTCCATCACCTCGAAGCGGACGCCGCCGCACAGGCAATGCCCCGTGTACGCCATGGCTCAACCGTACCCAGCTACGCTCGCGCGATGGCGAAGATCGAGAAGTCCGAGCAGGAGTGGCGCCAAGAGCTGACGCCGGAGCAGTACCGCGTCCTCCGCGAGAAGGGAACCGAGGCGCCGTTCAGCGGCGAGTACGACCACGTCTTCGAGCCCGGCACGTATCGCTGCGCCGGCTGCGGCGCCGAGCTGTTCGAGTCGGAGGCAAAGTACGACTCCGGGTGCGGCTGGCCCGCCTTCCACTCCCCCGCCGGCGAGGACGCGATCGACGAGGAGACGGACACGACGTACGGGATGGTGCGCACCGAGGTGATGTGCGCGAGCTGCGGCGGCCATCTCGGGCACGTCTTCCCCGACGGCCCTCACCCGACCGGCCTCCGCTACTGCATCAACTCCGCGGCGCTGAAGCTCGACGAGAAGTAGCGGTACCGTTCCGGCGTCCGGGCGGTTAGCTCAGCTGGGAGAGCACCTGGTTTACACCCAGGGGGTCGGCGGTTCGATCCCGTCACCGCCCATGACGATGTCCGAAGCCAGCCAACTCGAGCACGAGGTCGTCGAGGAGGTGGAGAAAGGCCTCCACCTGCACCATCACCTCGGCCCGCGACGCGAGCGGGCGATGTTCGCGGCGCTCGGCTTCTTCGTCGGGCTGGCGATCACGCGCGGGATCACCACGTGGCTCCACTACCACGGCGCCGGCGCGAACGGCGGGATCATCATCCGCGGCGTCCACATCCACCATCTCGTCTTCGGGATCGTCGGGATGCTGCTCGTCGGCTACCTGTGGCTTCTCCTCTTCGCGTTCGAGGAGCAGCCGCGGCGGCTCTGGTTCCGGCTGACCGCGCTCGCCTACGGCATCTTCGCGGCGCTCATCCTCGACGAGTTCGCGCTCTGGCTCAATCTCCGCGACGTCTACTGGCAGCGGCAGGGACGCGAGAGCGTCGAGGCGATCGCGATCTTCGCCGGGCTGCTGCTCTGGGCCGTCCTGATCTGGCCGTTCGCGGTGGCGGTCTGGCGGCATTTTGGTCGTCGCGCGTCCGGGTGACAGAATCGCCGCCGTGGAGTTCTTCAACTCCTCGGACGGCGTCCGCCTCGCATATTCCGTCGAGGGCAGCGGCCCGCCGGTGCTCTTCGTTCTCGGCGCCGGCTGCGACTCCGGGCTCTGGCGCGCCGCCGGCTATCTCGACCCGCTGCTCGCGGAGTACACGTGCATCCTCTTCGACCATCGCGGCCACGGCGAGAGCGACAAGCCGCGAGGCCCTGACAGGTACCACGTCGACCGCCAAGTGGACGACCTCACCGAGCTCCTCGACCATCTCGGGGTCCACGCAGTTGCGTTCTGGGGCTACTCGGCCGCCGTAAGCCCCGGCGTCCGGCTCGCCGAGCGCGCACCCGAGCGGGTGTGGGCGCTCGTCATCAACGGCGCGGTGGAGCCACCAGGCCCGCCGGCCGAGAGGTATTCCTGGGTGCCTGAGTTCGCCGCGCAGTTCCGCCCGGGAGGCGGCGGCTGGGATCAGCTCATCGAAGACTTCGCCGAGCAAGAGCCGGAGCCGATTCCCGAATGGATGAAGGAGCGGATCCGGGCGACCGACCCCGAGCAGTGCGCGGACAGGGTCGAGTCGTACCCGACCTGGGGCTGGGAGGAGTGGGACGCCCTTCCGCAGATCGGCACGCCGACGCTGTTCATCACGGGCGCGCTGGAGGACGAGGACGACCACGTCGGCGAGATCGTGAGACGGATGCGTGCCGGCGAGCGGCTCCGGCTGGAGGGAAAGGGACACATCAACGCGTTCCTGGCGAGCGAGCAGGTTCTGCCGGTCGTTCGTTCGTTCCTCGCCGCACACGCTCCGCAGGCGTAGGCGACACTTCCTGCGTGGAAGCCGCGCAGGTCAGCCTGCTCCGCTGGCTGCGCCGACAGCTGCGACAGCCGATCCCGGTCCGCGAGCACCTCGAGGCGGCGGTGGAGAACGACGACGTGGACGAGGCGCGGCGGCTGCTGGCCGGCTTCGAGTTCAGCGACGCGCAACGGCGGAACGTCGAGCAGCTTCTCGACGCCTGGGAGCGGCAGAAGGCCTAGTAGAACCCTTCGCGCCGCTTGTATCGCTCGGCGCGCGCCTCCTCGTACTCATCGACGTCGAGCTCCGGGTCGGCGACCGCGCGGAGGATCTCGCCCGAGCTCGGCAGCTCGTCGCGCGAGACGTGCTTCTCCGGGTTCCAGAGCTCCGAGCGGAGCAGCGCCTTCGGGCACTGCGTGTACGCCTCCTCGACCTCGACGAGGATCCCGAGCCGCGGCGGCTTCCCCTCCACTGCGCTGCCGGCAAGGAGGTCCGCGTCGTCGACGATCCGGGCGCGGCCGTTGACGCGGAACGTCTCGCCGACGCCCGGGATCAGGAAGAGGAGCGCGATCCGGTCGTCCTCGAGGAGGTTCGTCAGCGTGTCGGCGAGCTTGTTGCCGGGCCGGTCGGGCAGGAGCAGCGTCCGCTCGTCGAGGATCCGGACGAAGCCGGCGGGGTCGCCGCGCGGCGAGACGTCGAGCCCGCCGTCCGGGCGACCGGTCGCGACGACGACGAACGGGGAACGCTCGACGAACTGGCGGGTCAGCGGGTTGAGCCGGCCGGCGATCTTCGCCTTCACGAGGTCCGCCGGCTCGCCGAGGACGGCGCGCAGCTCGGCCTGGTTCACGACGTGAACCTCGGCGGGCGCTTCTCGCGGATCGCGGCGACTCCCTCGCGCACGTCCGGGCCGGTCATGTCGAGGAACTCGAGCGCGAGCGACGCGTCGAAGATCGCGCCGGCCGCCTTCATCCACTCGTTGAGCGACAGCTTCGTGTGCGTGAGCGCGGAGCGGGAGCCAGCCGCGAGCCGGCGCGCGATCTCGAGCGCGCGCTCCTCGAGCTTCTCCTCCGGCACGCAGAGGGAGACGAGCCCGATCCGCTCGGCCTCGACACCGTCCACCTCCTCGCAGAGCAGGAGGTGGTACTTCGCCTTCGCCATCCCGCAGAGGAGCGGCCAGACGATCGCCGCGTGGTCGCCGGCCGCGACGCCGAGCTTCGTGTGCCCGTCGACGATGCGCGCCTTCGGGCTGGCGAGCGAGACGTCGGCGAGGAGCCCGACGACGAGCCCTGCGCCGACAGCCGGCCCGGTGATCGCGGAGACGATCGGCGTCGGGCAGGCGAGCATGTTGTAGACGAGGTCGCGGGCCTCGTGGAAGACGCGATGGCGGGTCTCCTCGTCGTCGGCGATCGCGAGCACGAGGTCGAGGTCGCCGCCGGAGCTGAAGGCGCCGTCGGCACCGCGGACGAGCACCGCCCGCGTCTCGGTGTCCTCGCCGATCGCGTTCCAGACGCGCGCGAGCTCGCCGTGCTGCGCCTCGCTGACCGCGTTAAGCCGGCCGGGCGCGCGCAGGGTCAGCCGGAGGATCCCGTCCTCCAGCCGCTCGAGGTCGAGCGACGGGAACTCCTTGTCGTACGCGAACGCCACGAGGCAGATCCTACGGTCCGGCGCTAGTCTCGCTTCACAGCGGGCCGGTAGCTCAGTTGGCTTAGAGCAGCGGACTTTTAATCCGAAGGTCGCAGGTTCGAGTCCTGCCCGGCCCATCGAAGCGAGCGGTGTCCGCCCAGACAACGATCATCTACGTGATGAGCGACCACTCGTCACGCAAGCGGATCGGGCGCCCCCCGTCGAGCAACCGCACACGCCCCGTCGCGGTACGGGAATGTAGGCGCCACGGGACGACCGAGTTCGCTCTCTACGGCCAGACGCAGCCGCGCTGGCGGTGCAAGCGATGCGTCGGTGAAGCGGTCAGTCGGCGACAGCAGAAGGTCAAGCGGATCCTCGTGCACGAGGCAGGCGGCCGGTGCTCAATCTGCGGATACGACCGCTGCCTCGCGAACCTCCACTTCCATCATGTCGATCCGGCGGAGAAGTCGTTCGCTATGAGCACCGCGACTGGCAAGTCCTTGGCCGCCTATCGGGAAGAGGCGAGGAAGTGCATCCTCGTCTGCGCCAACTGCCACGGTGAGCTCGAAGCCGGTCTCGCCGGTCAGAGCGAGCCCTCCTCTGGCACGTCGCGCATCGTGCGGATCGGCGACGGCAGCAGGAAGAGGAGCCCGGCGAGGGCGCCGACGGTCGCGATCCAGAGCGTCGTGTGGACGCCGATCGTCGCGCCGAGCGCGCCGCCGAGCGCCGTCCCGACCGGGCGCACGCCGTAGTTGACGAGCTGGAAGCCGCCGGAGACGCGCGCCCGCACGGTCGTCGGGATCGTGCCGGCCATCATCGCGCCCGCGAGAATGTCGAGGAGCATCAGGCCGACGCCCGCCACGAGCTCCGCGACGAAGAGGAAGACAAGGATCAGCCAGTACGGTCCTGTTGCGGCGGGCACGAGGATCAGCGGCGCCGGGAAGAGGAAGCAGCCGAGGATGAACGCCGGCCCCAGGCCGAGCCGCCGCGCGATCGCGCCCGCGAAGTACGACGTACCGAGCGTCCCCACCGCCGCGACGCCGAGCACGAGGCCGAGCGTGGCCGGCCGGACGTGGAGATAGCGCGTCGCGTAGAGCATGAACAGCGCGAAGAACATGAAGTTGAAGAGGTTGAGCGTCGCGACGCCGAGCAGCTCCGCCCGGATGATCGCGTTGCCGCGGATCCACTGGATCCCCGACCAGATGCCGCCGCTCTCACGCGGCGCGCCCGGCGGCTCCTCGGCGTCGATCCGCCCGAGGAAGAGCGCCGACCAGAAGAACGAGGCCGCGTCGACGGCGAGCGCGTACGGCCCGCGCAGAAGCTGGACGAGCGTGCCGCCGAGGCTGTTGCCGGCGAGGAACGACGCCCCGCGCGTCCCGTTGAGGATCGCGCTCGCCTGGACGTAGTCCTCCCGCCGCACGATCGTCTGGAAGAAGCTCCCGAACGCGACCATCGAGACGACGCTGAAGCTGCCGAGGAGGAAGGCGACGACGTAGAGCTGCGTCCACGTGAGGTGGCCGAGCGCGTAGGCGACCGGGATCGTCGCGGTGAGGAGCCCGCGCGCGACGTCGGCGACGAGCATCGCCTGGCGGCGCTTCCCGCGCCGGTCGAGCCAGACGCCGGCATGGAGCGAGAAGAGGAGATTCGGGATCAGGTACGCGGTCGTGAGCGCGCCCATCTGCGCAGCCGAGGCGTGAAGCGCGATGACCGCGGTGAGCGGCAGCGCGATCGTCGTGATCTGGTCGCCGAGCAGCGAGATCGAGGCGCCCGCGTAGTAGCGGCGGAAGTTCACGTTCTCGCGGAGGAGCGGCGGGATGCGCACCGAGCGATGTTCTACGATCGCCGCATGTCCCTGCCGCCGAGGTTCCTCGTCTCCTGGGCGATCGACGCGGTCGCGCTCGCGCTGACGGCGTGGATCTTCTCCGGCGTCTACGGCTCGGGCGTCGCGATCGTCGTCGCCGCGCTCGTCTTCGGGCTGCTCAGCTCCTTCGTCAAGCCGGCGCTCAAGCTCCTCACGATCCCGCTCGCGCTCGTCACGCTCGGCATCGCGTGGTTCGCGGTGGCGATGTTCATCCTATGGCTGACGAGCGCGATCGTCGGCGGCTTCCACATCAACGGCTTCTGGACGCTCGTCGGCGCGACTGTCGTCGTCTGGGCCGTCGGCGCCGCCGCGGACCGCTGGCTCTTCCCGAACCGGCGGAAGAGCGTGCGCGACCTCGCGCGTTTCGTTCGCGCCTGAACGGAAAACAGCGCCAGGCACGCGGCCGGCTCCGGCGGTGCGCGACGTGCGGGACGTCCTTCATCCGTAGGAGTCGGCCGCAGGCTTAGTCTGCGCGGATGCGCCTCTTCCTCGTCGTCCGGCACGGCCAGTCGCTGTTCAACGTCGACAAGGTCGTGAACGGCGTCCCGGACCTCGACCGCGGCCTCTCGGAGCAGGGGATCGAGGAGGCGCAGCAGCTAGCGAAGCAGATCGCTGGGCTGCCGCTCGAGCTCGTCGCCGTCTCCCCGTTCCCGCGTGCGCTCCAGACGGCGAACATCGCGCTCGCCGGCCGCGAGGTGCCGCATCTCGTCGACGACGACCTCGGCGACGTCCGGATCGGCGAGCTCGAGGGGAAGTCGCTCGACGCGTACCGCGCCGCCCCCGCGCACTCGAACCGGCAGGAGCGGTTCCCCGGCGGCGAGAGCCTCGACGAGGCGGCGCTCCGCTACGTCGCCGCGTTCGGGCGGCTGCTCGCGCGGGAGGAGCGGACGATCCTCGCCGTCTGCCACGAGATCCCCGTCCGGTATCTCGTCAACGGCGCGGCGGGCAGCGACACGCTCGACGGGCCGCTGCACTACGTCGCGAACGCGACGCCGTACCTCTTCGACGAGGACTCGCTCGCGCTCGCGGTCGCGCGGATCCGCGAGCTAGCGGGCGCCGAGTAGCAGCGCGAGCAGGGCCATCTGGACGTGGAGGCGGTTCTCCGCCTCCTCCCAGATCGCGGAGCGCGGACCGTAGAGGACGTCCGCCGTCGCCTCCTCGCCCGGATGCGCCGGCAGGCAGTGGAGGACGAACGCGTCGGACGAGGCGAGCGCGAGCAGCGCGTCGTCGAGGCGGTACGGCTCGAGCGCGCGGAGCCGCTCCTCCCGCTCGTGCTCCTGTCCCATCGAGATCCACGTGTCGGTGACGACGACGTCCGCGCCTTCAGCCGCCTCGCGCGGGTCGCGCACCACTGACAACGCTTGTGACAACTTGTCACTTGGCTCGTATCCGGACGGGCACGCGGCGACGACCTCGTAGCCGAGCAGTGCGCCGAGCGCGGCGAGAGAGACGAGGACGTTCGAGCCGTCGCCGACCCAGGCGACCCGCACGCCGTCGAGCGAGCCGAGCCGGTCGCGGATCGTCAGCGCGTCGGCGAGCGCCTGGCACGGATGCTCGTCCGCGGTCAGCGCGTTGATCACCGGGATCGTCGCCCACTCCGCCCACTCCTCGAGCTCGCTGTGCGCGTGGGTGCGCACCGCGAGGACGTCGAGGTAGCGCGACAGCGCGCGCGCCGTGTCGGGGAGCGACTCGCCGCGTGAGATCTGCAGCTCCTCCGGCGAGAGCGGGATCGCGACGCCGCCGAGTTGCGCGATGCCGGCGGAGAAGGAGACGCGCGTCCGCGTCGAGTGCTTCGAGAAGTAGAGGCCGAGGGTCGCGCCCGGCAGGAGCGGCTGCTTCGGCTCGGCGCGGAGCTCGACGGCGAGATCGAGGATCGCCTCGGCCTCGGCCGGGACGAGATCGCCGATCCTGAGCAGGTCGCGGCCCGCGAGCGAGACGTCGAGACTGTTCAGCATCCCCAGCGCTCCTTCGACGTCGCGACGGCCGCCGCGACGTCGCCGAGCCGGTCGCCTGCGGGCGGCGGCTCGAAGGAGCCGTCCCGCACCGACGCTGCGACCTGCTCGTGCGCGTCGCGGAACGGGACGCCATCGAGGACGAGCGCCTCCGCGGCGTCCGTCGCGAGGAGGAGCGGATCGGACGCCGCGGCCGCGAGCTTCTCTACATCGAAGTCGAGCCCGGCGACGAGCACGGTGAGCGCTCCGAGCGCGCCTGCGACGTCCTTCCGTGCGGCGAAGAGCGGCGCCTTGTCCTCCTGCAGGTCGCGGTCGTACGCGAGCGGCAGCCCCTTCACGACGGCGAGCAGGCCGGTCAGCCGCCCGATCGCGGTGCCCGCCTTGCCGCGCGCGAGCTCGGCGACGTCGGGATTGAGCTTCTGCGGCATCATCGACGAGCCCGTCGCGGCCTCCTCCGGCAGCCGCGCGAAGCCGAACTCGCGCGTCGTCCAGAGGACGAGCTCCTCCCCGATCCGCGACAGATGCGTGAACAGGACGGCGGCCGCGTAGAGGTAGTCGAGGACGAAGTCGCGGTCGGCGACGGCGTCGAGCGAGTTGCGCATCGCGTTCGGGGGCGGCGGGAGCGGCAGCGTCGAGCCGGCAAGCGCGCCCGCCCCGAGCGGAGAGGGCGCGGCCTGCCCTGCGGCGAAGCAGAACCGCGCCCTGTCCCGCTCGAGCATCTCCACCCACGCGAGCAGGTGGTGCCCGACCGTCACCGGCTGCGCCCGCTGCAGGTGCGTGTAGCCGGGCATCCGCGTCTCCGCCTCGCGCTCCGCCTGGGCGAGGATCGCGCCGGCGAAGGAGACGAGCGCCGCGTCGGCTTCCGCACACGCGTCCTGGACGTAGAGCCGTACGGCCGCTGCGACCTGGTCGTTGCGCGAGCGGCCGGCGTGGATCTTGCGCCCGACCTCGCCGAGCTCCGCCTCGAGGAACGAGTGGACGTCCTCCGCCGCCGCGTCCACCTCGCCGATCCGTGCGAGCGCTTCCTCCACCTCGGCGAGCTCGGCGCCGTCGAGCAGTCCGGCCGCGTGCAGCCGCCCGGCGTGGAGCAGCGTCCCGGCGACGTCGTACGGGAGCAGCTCGGCGTCGTCGGCGCGGAGGAAGTCCCACACCTCCGGCGCGAGCTCGCCCGCGACCCGCCCCGACCAGAGCGTCACAGTTTCCGCTCCCGGCGCCGGCAAAGCCGGCGCCTCCGCTCTTTGGTGAGCTCCGGCAAGCCTACGCTCACAGGGGCCTCCACTCGAGCTTCTCGTGCAGCGCGCGCGTGTCGGCGACGTCGTTGACCTGCACCGCGAGCTGGCCGATCCGGTCGCGCGGCGTGAACGCGGTCGAGCTGCGCTCCATGCTCAGCCGCTCCGAGTCGTACGTCAGCTCGCCCTGCGTGTCGAGGATCGTCCAGTCGTCGCCGCGGCGCAGCTCGATCGTCACCTCGCCGCTCACCGGCGCCGCGACCCAGCGCTGCAGCGAGTCGCGGAGCATCAGCGCCTGCGGATCGAGCCAGCGCCCCTCGTAGAGCAGCCGCCCGAGCCGCCGCCCGTCGACCGCGTACCGATCAAGGCAAGCCTCGTTGTGGACCGCGGAGAGGAGCCGCTCGTACGCGATGTGGAGAAGCGCCATGCCCGGCGCCTCGTAGATGCCGCGGCTCTTCGCCTCGACGACGCGGTTCTCGATCTGGTCGGACATCCCGAGCCCGTGCCGGCCGCCGACCTCGTTCGCCCAGCGGATCACCTCGACCGGATCCCCGACCGGCGCGCCGTCCTCGAAGCGCACCGTCACGATCTCCGGCTCGATCTCGACGGCGGGATCCCAGTGCGCGACGCCCATGATCGGCTCGACGATCTCCATGCTCGTGGAGAGGAACTCGAGGTCCTTCGCCTCGTGCGTGGCGCCGAGCATGTTCGCGTCCGTCGAGTAGTCCTTCTCCGGCGCCGTCGTGTGCGCGAGCCCGCGCTCGGCGAGCCACTCGCTCATCTCCGTCCGCCCGCCGAGCTCGCCGACGAAGTCCTCGTCGAGCCACGGCTTGTAGATCCGCAGGCGCTCGTTCGCGAGCAGCCCGTAGCGGTAGAAGCGCTCGATGTCGTTGCCCTTGTACGTCGAGCCGTCCCCCCAGATCTCGACGCCGACCGCGGACATCGCGCGGACGAGGAGCGTGCCCGTCACGGCACGGCCGAGCGGCGTCGTGTTGAAGTACGTCTTGCCGGCCGTGCGGATGTGGAAGGCGCCACACTGGAGCGCCGCGAGCCCTTCCCGCGCGAGCGCGTCCCGGCAGTCGACGACGAACGCCTCCTCGGCGCCGGAGCGGAGCGCGCGCTCGCGCACCGCCGCGAGATCGGGCTCGTCCGGCTGGCCGAGGTCGGCGGTGAACGCGTACGGGATTGCCCCGTTCTCGCGCATCCACCCGAGCGCGCAGCACGTGTCGAGCCCACCGGAGAAGGCGATCCCGACCCGCTCGCCGACGGGCAGCGACCCGAGGATCGCGCCGCCGGTCGTCCGCTCGACGAGGCTCACGCTGCCTCCCGCCTCGCCCGGATCTCGTCCGCCAGCTGCGCGCCGGTCGTCGGCTCCCTCGCGACGAGGAGGACGGTGTTTTCCCCCGCGATCGTGCCGGCGAGGTGCGGATGGTGCGCGACGTCGATCGCCTGCGCGAGCGCCTGCGCGTAGCCGTACGGCGTCGTGACGACGACGAGCTGGCCGCTCGGCTCGACGGTGAGCGCCCAGCGCGCCAGCGCGTCCGCGACGTCCTGGTCGAAGCCGGTCGCGTCCTCCGGGAAGGCGTAGACGAGGCGCCCGCTCGCGTGCCGCACCTTGACGAGCCCGAGCTCGTGGACGTCGCGGGAGACGGTCGTCTGCACGACGTCGTGGCCCTGCGCGCGCAGCGCCTCGGCGAGCTCGGTCTGGGTGGAGACGGGCTGCTCGCGAATCAGCCGCTGGATCGCGGCGTGGCGTTCGGCACGGTTCATGCGAAAACCTCCTCGAGGATCGCGACGGCGTGGTCGATGTGCTCCGGCTCGGCGACGAGCGGCGGGGCGAGGCGCAGGACGTTCGCGCCGGACGCGAGGCAGACGAGCCCGGCGTCGAGTGCGGCGTCGACGACGGGCTGGGCGGGACGATCGAGCTCGGCGCCGGCGAGGAGCCCGGCGCCGCGGGCCTCGACGACGCCCGGCAGCTTCGCGAGCCCCTCCCGGAGAGCGGCACCGTTGGCGCGCACCTCCGCAAGGAGCTCCTCGTCGATCGCGTCCACGACCGCGCAGGCGGCGGCGCAGGAGACGGGGTTGCCGCCGAACGTCGAGCCGTGGTCGCCCGGCGCGAACGCGCCGGCGGCCTCGTCGGCGACGAGGAGACAGCCGATCGGCAGGCCGTTCGCGAGCCCCTTCGCGAGCGTGACGAGGTCGGGCGCGACTCCGAGCTGCTCCCACGCGAAGAACGTCCCCGTCCGGCCAACCCCGGTCTGAACCTCGTCGAAGCAGAGGAGCGCGCCGAGCTCGCGCGCCGCCGCGGCGAACTCCGCCGTGAGCGGGATGACGCCGCCCTCGCCGAGCACCGGCTCGAGGAGGACCAGCCCGACGTCGTCGGACATCGCCGCCCGCAGCGCATCGACGTCGTTCGGCGGGACGAAGCGCGCAGCCGGCTCGACGAACCCGTCGCGCTTCGCCGGCTGGCCGGTCACGCCGAGCGCGCCGAGCGTCCGGCCGTGGAAGCCGCCGTCGAGCGCGATCACGCCGGGCCTCCCGGTCGCCTTGCGCGCGTACTTCAGCGCCGCCTCGTTCGCCTCCGCGCCGGAGTTGCAGAAGAACGACTCCCCGCCGCCGAGCCGCTCGGACAGCTTCGCGGCGAGCTCGGCGGCAGGCTCCGTCCCGAACAGGTTGGAGGCGTGCCAGAGCCGGTCGAGCTGCGCGTGCGCGGCGGCGAGCGGAGCGGGATGCCGGTGCCCGAGACCGACGACGGCGATGCCGGCCGCGAAGTCGAGATACGCGCGTCCGTCCTCGTCGAGCAGCCACATCCCGTCCCCCGCGACGAACGTCACCCGGGGCGGCGGATAGACCGGCAGAAGCGGACATGTCGAACTTAGTGACAACTTGTCACTAGCGATCATGCGACGACCGCCGTTGCGCCGATCTCCGCGACGAGTCCGCCGCGCGCGGCGTGCGCGGCGGCGAGCAGCTTCGGGACGATGCCGCCCTCGAAGCTCCCGTCGCCGACGAGCCTCTCGGCGCGCTCCGCCTCGATCTCCTCGAGGAGCTCGCCGTCGTGGAAGACGCCCGGGACGTCGCTGAGGAAGAGAAGCCGTTCCGCGCCGAGCCCGACGGCGAGTGCCGCCGCCGCCTCGTCCGCGTTGACGTTGAGCGGGCCGGCCGCGAGCGGCGTGACGACGGGGACGAGCCCGGCCGCGAGCGCGTCCACAATCGCCGGCGGCGCGGTCGGAAGCGCGCTGCCGACGAGACCGAGCTCGGGCCGCGGCTCCGCGAGCAGGCCGATCTCGTCCCCGTGGAGCGGTACGGCGCGCGAGCCGATTGCCCTGCAAATCACCGCATTCACCTGCACGAAGCTCTCCCGCACGATCTCGAGCACCTCAGGCGTCGTGACGCGCCGGCCGCCGACGAACTGCGGCTCGAGCCCGCGCCGCTCCATCTCCTCGCTGATCTGCGGCCCGGCGCCGTGCACGACGACGCACGGCCCCGCTGGGAGCCGGAGGCTCGCGACGGACGCGCCGCCGACCTTGAGCACCGTCGTCACGAGCGGTACTCCGCGTTGATCCGGACGTACTCGTGGGACAGGTCGGTCGTGAGATACGTCGCCTCGCCGCCGCCGAGCGCGAGGTCGAGCTCGATCGCGCAGTGGCCGTTCGTGAGCTCGGGCTCGTCGCCGGTCGGGCTGCCGGAGAGGAGCACCGGCACGCCGTCGATGACGATCGAGAGGAGGTCGGGATCGAGCCGCGCGTAGCCGCCGTTCCAGCGGGCGGAGCCGGCGGCGGAGGCGATCCTCCCCCAGTTCGCGTCGTGCCCGTGCAACGCGGTCTTGACGAGCGGCGACGTCGCGACGCGCTCGGCGATCGCGCGCGCCTCGGGCTCGGTCGCCGCGCCGCGCACCGCGATCTCCGCGAGCACCGTCGCGCCCTCGCCGTCCGCGACGATCTGCCGCGCGAGATCGGCGCAGACCTTCCGCAGGCAGAGCGCGAACTGCTCGTCGCTCGCCGGCGTCCGCTCGACTCCGCTCGCGCCGTTCGCGAGGAGCAGGACGCTGTCGTTCGTCGAGCACTCGCCATCGACGGAGATCGAGTTGAAGCTCGCGTCGACCGCAGGCCGGAGGAAGTCGCCCGCCTCGCCGGGCTCGAGCGGAAAGTCGGTCGTGACGACGGCGAGCATCGTCGCGAGGTTGGGATGGATCATCCCCGAGCCCTTCGCCATGCCGCCGACGGCGAAGCCTTCCCCGCGCGCCAGCGACTCCTTCGCGCGCGTGTCGGTGGTCATGATCGCCTCGGCCGCCGTCGCGCCGCCCGTCCGCGACAGCTGGAGCGCGGCGCTGCGTACGCCGCCGAGCACCTTGTCGAGCGGCAGCGGCGCGCCGATCACGCCGGTCGAGAACGGCACGACCTGCTCGGTCCGGAGCCCGAGCAGCCACGCCGCTTCGGCCGCAGTCGTCCGCGCCGCGATCACGCCCTGCTCGCCGGTCGCGGCGTTCGCGACGCCGGAGTTGACGACGACCGCCTGCGGCTCCGCGCTCGCCAGGTGCTCGCGCGAGACGACGACCGGCGCCGCCTGGACGCGATTGGCCGTGAACATCCCCGCGCCGGTCGAGGGGACGAGCGAGCGGACGACCGCGAGGTCGCGCCGGCCGCTCTTGCGGATCCCGCAATGGACGCCGGATGCGACGAATCCCCGCGCGGCCGTCACGCTCATACCAGCACTCCGCTCAGCCGCAGGCCGGCCGTCTCGTCGAGGCCGAGCGCGAGGTTCGCGTTCTGGACGGCCTGCCCGGCGGCGCCCTTGCCGAGGTTGTCGAGCGCGCAGACGACGATCGTGCGGCCCGTGGCGGCGTCCTCGAAGACGCCGAGCTCGGCGCCGTCGGTGTGCTGGACGCGCGCGAGCTCGGGCGCCACGCCCTCCGGCAGGACGCGCACGACGTCGCTCTCCGCGTACGCGCTCTCGAGCACCTCCCGCGCGTCGCCGTCGACCGTCGCGTAACACGTCGCGAGCAGGCCGCGGCGGACGGGCAGGAGATGCGGGACGAACGTGACGGGGAAGCCGAGCAACTGCGCGATCTCGGGCGCGTGCTGGTGGCTGCCGATCCGGTACGGGGAGAGGTTCTCGAGCACGAAGCCGGCGTGCGAGCTCTCCTTCAGCTCGCGCCCGGCGCCGGAGACGCCCGACTTCGCGTCGACGACGACCGAGCCGGGCTCGAGCGCGTCCGCGAGCGGCGCGAGCGCGAGCAGCGCCGCGGTCGCGTAGCAGCCGGGATTCGCGACGAGCCGGCCTTCCGCCGGGAAGAGCTCGGGCAGGCCGTAGCTCCACGCGCCGGGCGCCGCCGGGTAGTAGCGCGCGGCCTCGGCGGGATCCGCGAGCCGGTGGACGCCGGAGAGGTCGACGACGACCGTGTCCGCCGGCGGCTCGACGGCGGCGGCGCGCTCGTTGCCGAGGCAGAGGAAGACGACGTCGGCGCCGGCCGCGAGCGCCTCGTCGTTCGGCACGAAGGCGGGAAGCGAGCCGTTGAGGCGGACGTCGAGCGCCGCGGCCGACTCGCCCGCGAGCGAGTCCGAGCCGAGCGCGATGACGGTCAGCGAAGGGTGCCGGAGCACGCGATCGAGCACCTCCTGGCCGGAGTAGCCGGATGCGCCGAGGATGGCTGCCGTGAGCACGTCCGCATAATAAGCAAAATCTTGCGTAATATGCGTCAGGCGGCGCCTGGTAGCGTCGCTCCGTGGACGCGGCCCGGACGCTCGAGCTCCTCGACTGGAAGCGTCGCGTCTTCGCGCTCTACGCGGAGATCCGCGCCGCGCGGGATCCCGAAGCTGCGTGGGAGCTGTGGCGCGCGACACGCGACGAGCTCTTCCGCACGCATCCGCAGTCGCCGCGGCCGGGCCACGCCGGGCTCGCGTACTACGACTACGACCCGGCGGCGCGCGTTCTCGCCGAGCTCGAGGATCTCGACGCCGCGCCCGCGCCGATCGAGACGAGCGGGCCGGAGCCGATGCTCTTCCGGCCGTTCGCCCGCGCGCGCTTCGAGCTCCGCGGCGAGCCCCTCGCGCTCGAGCTCGACTGGCTCGAGAGCTACGGCGGCGGGATCTTCCTCTGCTTCCGCGACACGACGAGCGGCAGCGAGACGTACGGCGGCGGCCGCTATCTCCTCGACACGGTGAAAGGCAGCGATCTCGGGGAAGAGGACGGCAAGCTCGTGCTCGACTTCAACTTCGCCTACGACCCGTCCTGCTCGTACGACCCGAGCTGGGTCTGTCCGCTCGCGCCGCCCGCGAACCGGCTGCCCGTCGCCGTCCTCGCCGGGGAGAAGCACGCGTGAGCGATCTCGCCGGCCTCCGCGCGGAGATCGAGACGCTCGACCGACAGCTGCTCGAGACGCTCAACCGGCGGCTCGAGCTCGTCGCCGCGGTCCGCCGCCACAAGGAGGAGGCCGGCGAGCGCTGGATCGATCCCGAGCGCGAGGCGGAGCTCCTCAAGGCCCTCGTCGCCGCGAACGCCGGGCCGCTGTCGGAGCGCGGTGTGCGGTCGATCTTCTCGGCGATCCTCGACGTCCTCAAGCAGGAGGTCGCCGAGGAGCGGCCCGCGCGCGAGACGACGAGGGCAGGACAGGCGCCCGCGCGTGCAATCGAGCGCCTGGCGATCGTCGGCACCGGTCTCGTCGGCACCTCGGTCGCGCTCGCCGCCCGGCGCGCAGGGACGACCTGCCGCGGCTTCGACGGCGACCGCGCGACGCTCGAGCGCGCAGCGGCGCTCGGCTCCTTCGCCACGGCGCACTCGCTCGACGAGGCAGTCGGAGATGCAGAGCTCGTCGTCGTCGCGGTGCCGGTCGCCGCCGCTCCCGCGGTCGTCGGCGACGTGCTCGCCGCCGCCGGACCGGACACGGTCGTCACCGACGTCGCCTCGACGAAGCGCGCGCTCGCGGCGATCGAGGACGCCCGCTTCGTCCCCGGCCATCCCGTCGCAGGAGGCGTGAGCGGCGGTCCGGCCCGCGCCGCCGCCGACCTCTTCGACTCGGCGACGTGGTTCCTCACTCCGACGGCGGCGAGCTCCGCCGAGAGCGTCGAGCTCGTCGAGCGGTTCGTCTCCTCCCTCGGCGCGAGGCCGGTGCGCACCGGCGTCGAGGCGCACGACCGGCTCCTCGCGCTCACGAGCCATCTCCCCCATGCGCTCGCGAACGTCCTCATGCTCCGCGTCGCCGAGGCGGCGGAGACGGACGACGCGCCGCTCGCCTTCGCGGGCGCCTCGCTGCGGGAGATGACCCGCCTCGCCGGCGCGAACGCCGCGATCTGGAGCGACATCTTCCTCGAGAACGCCGACGAGATCACCGCCGCGATGAGCGGCTTCCGCGCCACGCTCGACGAGCTCGAGATCGCGCTGCAGGCCGAGGATCGCGCGGCGGTCGAGCGCTCGATCGCCGCCGCCGCGGCGGCGCGAGAGCGGCTGGAGTCCTTCGCCTACCGCACGGAGCCGGCGCAGCTGAACCGGATCCGCGTCCGCGTCCCCGACCGGCCCGGCGTTCTCGCCCGGATCACGCAGATCCTCGGCACGGCGCGCATCAACATCGAGGACTTCGAGCTCCGCCACGTCTCGCCGGAGTACGGCGGCGTCCTCGTCATCCTCGTCGCGGGAGCCGAGAACGCGGAGAAGGCGCGGGAGCTACTCCGCCGCGAAGGCCTCGCCGCGGCCTAGCGGGGCCGAGCCAGTCGTGCGATCCGCTGCGCCTCGCCGACCGTGAGATGAGCGCCGATGACGTTGACGTTGACCACGGTCGCGCCGCTCGCCCAGTAGAACTCGATCTCGGTCTGGTCAGGGTAGGCCAGTGGCGGCAAGCGGCGAGCGACGCCTCCGTTCACCGCAGCTACCGGGCGTCCCGTGTACGACTTGTCGAAGTCGGGCTCGCGGAGCAGTCGCTGCGCCTGCCGCGGCGACGCGAGCCTCAGCCACTGGTCCGTGACCACAGCCGGCCCGGGATGCCCACGGGCGAACCGAGCCGGCACCGAGTACCGGTCGCCCTGGTCGAACGCCGTCGTGAGGATCCACGCCTGGTACCGGCCGCCGCGGAGCTTCGCGGCCGTGCACCAGGCCGACACTCGGAACTCGCCCTTCATGCCGGCGCAGACCGAGCTTCCGACCCCGCTCGAGTGCACGAGCGTCATCCCGGGGATCCGAGCGATCCCGGCGCGGCCGGATGCGGCTGCCGGACCGCTCCCTCCATTAGCCGGCCGCAGGCCGAACGCCGCCGCTAGCGCGCCGCCGGCCACGACGAGGCTCGCAAGCGCAACGAGCGACCGGCGCCGGCGCATCCGCAGCTTCGCCTAGTCCGAGTCGTCGAGCGCCGCGACGCCCTCTTCGGCCTCGGCGACACAGCGGTCGAACTCGGCGAACGCGACGGCCCACGTCTCCGGGTCGCGAAGGTCGACGCCGAGCGGCGCGAGCAGCTCCTGCGGCGAACGCGACGCGCCGCTCGCGAGGAAGTCGAGGTACGCCGGCGCGAAGGTCTCCGGATCCTCGCGATACCGCGCCACGAGCGAGAACGCGACGAGGTGCGCGAACGAGTACGCGTACGTGTAGAAGCGGACGTGGATGAAGTGCGGGATGTACGACCAGCCGAGGCGGTAGCCGTCCGGCAGCTCGAGCGAGTCGGCGTAGTAGCGCGCGTTCTGCTCGAGCCACGCCTCCGCGAGCCGGTCCTTCGTCAGGCCCTTCCCCTCGCCGCGGACGCCGTACGCCCACTGCTCGAAGCGGGCCATCATCGTCTGGCGGAAGATCGCCGCGCACGCGCCCTCGGCGCGGTCGGCGAGGAGCATCGCGCGCGTCGACGGGATCTCCTCCGCGTCGATCAGACGCTCGACGGCGAGGAGCTGCGCGAACGTCGACGGCACCTCTGCGAGCGCGAGACCCGTGTGGTACGAGCGGTACGTCTGGCGCTCGAGCGAGAGCGTCCCGTGCACGACGTGCCCGAACTCGTGCGCGAGGGTGGAGACGTCGCCGATCCGGTCGGTGTAGTTCATGAGGACGTACGGGAGGATCGTCTTCGAGACGGAGTGGCAGTACGCGCCGCCGACCTTGCCCGCGCGCGGCTCGGCGTCGATGTGGCCGCGCTCGAGGCAGTCGCGGAAGATCTCCCCGAGCCGCGGCGCGAAATCGCTCAGCGAGTCGTCGACCATCTGCACCGCTTCGTCCCACTCGACGCGCCGGTCGCTCCCGACGGGCGCGTACTGGTCGGCGAGCTGGAGCTTGTCGAGCCCGAGCACCTGCGCCTTGCGCTCGAACCAGCGGCGCGCGAGCGGGTAGTTCTCCTCGACGGCGCGCATCATCGCCTCGACGACGTCGTCGTCGAGCTCGTTCGCGCGATTCGTCGGATCCATCGGGTGCGGGATCCCGCGCAGCCGGTCGACGGAGAGGCGGTCGCCGACGAGCGCGTCGTAACAGGCGGCCTGGACGTCCGCGACCTGGTCGAGCGCCTCGTAGAGCGTCTCGAGCGCGGCGATCCGCAGCTCGCGGTCGGGATGGTGAACGTACGAGAGGAGACGGTCGATCGTGTGTGGCTCGGGGCCTTCGCCGCCGTCGAACTCGACGGTCAGGGTCGCGAGCTCCCGGCCGTGGAGCGACTGCCACGCCGAGATCGCCGGCCGCCGCGCATTGAGCGCCTGCTCCTCGCCCTCCGGCAGCACGTACGGCTTCTCCTCGCGCGCGACCCGCAGCCGATGGGCGTACGGCTCGAGCTCGGACGCCGCGAGGAGCGCGTCCGCCTCGGCGTCGTCGAGCGCGATCCACTCGAGCTCGACGAAGAGGAGCAGGCTCTCGAGGTCGGCGGCCCGGTCCCGCGCGAGCGTCGCGAGGTCGTTCGTCTCCGCGTCGTTCGCGTCCGTGTGCTCGCGGGCGGTCGCGTAGAAGTGGACGCGGTTGAGATCCGCGTGCAGCTCGTCAAGCTCGTCGAGCAGCTCGCGCAATCCCTGCGGGCCTGCGGAACCGATCGTGCCGCGCCGCCGCTCGGCGAAGTCGCGGGCACGGGCGAGCAGCTCGTCCCACTCCCGCCGCGCGGTCTCGGCGTCCGGCTCGAGGTCGTCGAGACTCCAGCGGACACCCGCGGCGCTGAGAGAAGCGCTCACAGCCACGTACGGAGCGTACAGAGCGCCGGAACGCGATGCGATACTGAAAGCGCATGCGGTACCGCTGGGCCGTCTGGGGCATCGCGCTCGTCGCAGGCGTCGGCGTGGGCGTCGGCGCGGCGATCGCGACGCGCGGCTCCGGCGGGACTCCCCTCCCGACCGTGCCGCCGCTGCCGAGCGCCGGGAACCCGCGGCTCGATCCGGGCACGCCGATGTCCGGCCGCGCCCCCGACTTCACGCTCACCGACCAGTTCGGGAAGCGCGTCTCCCTCAGCTCCTTCCGCGGCAAGGTCGTCGTCCTCAGCTTCAACGACCCCGTCTGCACGACGATCTGCCCGCTGACGACGACGGCGATGCTGCACGCGAAGGCGCTGCTCGGCCCGGCGGGACGGGACGTCCAGCTGCTCGGCGTCGGCGCGAACCCGGAGGCGACCCAGATCAAGTACGTGCGCGCCTATTCCACGGCCCACCACATGCTCCACAAATGGCTCTTCCTCAACGGGCCGATCGGGCAGCTGCACGCGGTCTGGAAGAAGTACAACATCGCCGCCGCGGTCATCCGTGGCGCCATCGATCACACGCCGGCGACGTTCGTCATCGACTCGCGCGGACGGTACTCGCGCCTCTACATCAGCGAGATGGCCTACTCGAGCGTCAACCAGCTCGGGGAGGAGATGGCGCAGAGCATTGCGGCGCTGCTGCCCGGCCGCCCGCACGTGCGCTACGACCAGTCGCTCGCCCCGGTCAAGCTCCTCGGCCCGGCCCACCCGGTCACGCTGCCGCGCGTCGGCGGTGGGACGGTGAAGCTCGGGCCCGGCACAGGCCCGCACCTCGTCCTCTTCTTCGACACGTGGGAGAGCGAGGTTCTCGACATGCGCGCCGGAATGGAGAGCCTGCAGCGCTACGCCGCCTCCGGTCTGCCGCCGCTCGTCGCGGTCGACGAGGCCGACGTCGAAGGATCGCCGACGGCGCTGTCGAGCTTCCTCGGCAGCCTGCCGCGCCCGCTCTCGTATCCGGTCGCGATCGACAGGACCGGCCGGGTCGCCGACGGCTATCGCGTCGAGGACTCGCCGTGGCTGACGCTCGTCGACGGGAAGGGCCACTTCCTCTTCTACTACGACGTGAGCGTCAAGGGCTGGCCGAGCCCGAGCCGCCTCGCCGCCCGCGTGCGGGCCGCGCTCGCGCGCGCTCCACGCTGACCGGCGGGGCGATCGCTCGCCCCGCCGGCCACGGAGGGGAGGAGAACTCCCGGGCCGCGATCGGGTCGAATGGGCTCGCGGCTCGGGCTTCGTGGAAGTCAACCGCCCGCACGTGAGACGCGCGTGTGACGGCGCGAAGAAGGAGATGTGAGCCGAGTGTCGGGAACCTGTGCCTAGTTTGCAAAAACTGGCGTCTTATCCCCCAAAAGGGGGGTAGCTGGTGCGAGGGTTCGCTGCTCGACTGTGCCGACCACGCCGACAGCGAGCGGCCGCCAGGTACGACGGCCGCGCCCATCGACGGAAGTTCTCACTCTCCCTTGCGGCCACTCCGCTACCTCATACTGTTGCTCGTACTCGCCGCCGCCATGGTGGTGGCGCTCGTCAAGCCGCTCGCCGGCCGGGCCGGCGAGACCGCGACGAGCACGGTGAAGGGGAAGCACACACGGAAGCACGCGAGCCGGCGCCGCCACCTGATGGCGCATCCGGCCGAGACGATGGGCACGAAGGTCGTGAACTACGCGCGCCGGTTCATCGGCACGCCGTACAGCTGGGGCGGCACGTCCCCGCGCTACGGCTTCGACTGCTCGGGCTTCGTCCGCTTCGTCTACGGCCACTTCGGTGTCGCGCTTCCCCATTCGAGCTTCGGGGACATGTGGCGCGGCCGGCGCGTCCTCAGGAAGTACCTCAAGCCCGGCGATCTCGTCTTCTTCGCCGGCGGCGGCCACGTCGGGATCTACGTCGGCGGCAACCGCGTGATCGACGCGCCGCACACCGGAGCCGTCGTCCACATCACGACGATGAGCGGCTGGTACGGCTACTCGTACGACGGCGCGCGCCGCGTCCTCGCAGGCGCCTAGCCCGCCAGCAGAGCCGCCGCGCACTCGCCGAGCAGGCGGTGCCCCTCGACCGACGGGTGGTCGCCGTCGTCGCTCCAGCGGAAGCCCGCCTCCGCCAGCGTGGCGTGGAACGGCAGCTGGGTCACCCCCTCGATCGCGTGGATCAGGGCGTTGAGCCGCTCGATCTCGGCCGCCGCGCGCTCGTCGCCGTCAGGCCAGGGGAGCACGTCCGCGACAGCGACCGCGAGACCCGCCGTCCGGCCTCGCGCGACCATCGCCTCGAGGTTTCGCGCCGCCTCCTCGAGCCGGCGGCCCTGGACGACGTCGTTGATCCCGCCCTGCACGACGAGCACGTCCGCGCCGGTGAGGACGAGCTCGAGGCGGGCGGCGATCTCGTCCGTCCGCTCCCCGTAGACGGCGGACGTCCGGAACTCGAGCCGCGGCTCGGCCTGCGCCGCCCACCACTGCCACTGGCTCCGCTCGTCCGGCGCCGCGATCCGCACGCGGACCGCCGGATCGGGATCCCAGAGCGGCGATCCCGCCGAGATCGAGTCGCCGACTACCGCAACGACGATTCGGGACGTGTCCAACTTAGTGACAAGTTGTCACTTGCCGTCGAGCGGGACGAGCTCGACGACGAGATCGCATTGCAGCGCCTCGGCGATACGGAGGAGCGTGTCGATCCGCGGTGGGCGGCCGCCGCGCTCGAGCCGGGCGATGGCTGACTGCGTCGTCCCGACGAGCTCGGCGAGCTCGCGCTGGGAAAGGCCCATCGCGCCGCGGCGCTCGGCGACGCGATCCGCGATCTGTGCGAAGAACCAGCCGCGGTCGCGCGTCGCGATCCGCTCGTGCAGCCGCTCGACCGGCCCCTTCGCTTCTACGCGCCCCTTCGCGGCCATATCCCCGAATGCTATGCGGGAACGACCGGATCGCCCACCCGGACGCGTCCGGGCTCGACGACGTCGCAGTAGACGCCGAACGGGAGCGGCTCCGCGACGCCGTCGCGGCGGTAGCCGGCGAGGACGTCGAGCGTGTCGAAGGCCGGCTCCCCGGTGTCGGGGTTCTTCGTCGTGACGACGCAGCGTCCGACGTCGCCGAGCGGAGCGAGAACCGCGCCGCCGACGCGAACGCGCCCGCCGATCCAGCGGTCCTCGTCGTGGGCGCCGACGCCGTCGATCTCGAACAGCATCCGGAACTGGCGGCCGTCGGGAGGCTCCGGCGCACCGGCCTCCTCCCCAAGCTTCGCGAGCGACGCGCGCGAGACGAGCGAGGCCCAGCCGCCGCGGTCGGCGCCCCGGTCGACGGCTCCGCCTTCGGACCAGAGGAGCGTCAACGGCTCGCCGGCGAGGTCGGAGATCGCGTCCTGCCACGGCCCCGGCACGAGCCGCGACCGGTGCGGCACGCCGTAGAGGGTCGCGTCCACGGCCTCGCCAGGCACGACGACTCCCTCGAGCCGCTCGCCGTTCGGGAGATCGAGGACGAGCGTCCGCGTCGCCTCGTCCCACTCGGGCCGGATGGCCATGAGCTGGGGGAAGCGCTTGCCGTTGGCGAGCCGCCCGTCCGCGTCGAGCAGCCAGAAGCGGCGATCGCCACGGACGCCCGTCTCCGTCAGCTCGACCTCGTCCGGATGCACGACGTGGAGCGCCTTGACCGGCGCGATCGAGATCCGGACGACGGAGCCCTCCACCGGGCCGAACGCTAGCTAGCCGGGCGGTTCCCGCACCTCGACGACCTCGCCGCCGCGGCGGAGGCCGCTGCCGTCGAGCTCGAAGATCCAGAAGTTCCGGCCGGTCACGTGGACGGCGACGTTGTAGACCGGGATCTCGCCGATCCGCCCCTCGAACGCGCCCGCGTGGGCGTGGCCGTGGAGGACGAGGTCGGCGCCGTTCTCCGCGATCGGCGTCGCGAGACGGTCGCAGCCGAGGTACGTGTGGATCCCTGCGGGCTCGCCTTCGAGCGTGTCCGCGACCGGGGCGTAGTGGAGGAGCACGACGCGGACGTCGCAGTGGACGATGGCCTGCAGCCCGCGCGCGATCGCCTCGGCCTCGGCGGTCGTCTCGGCGTAGACGCGGCGGAGCAGCGGCTCGCCGAAATCGGGCAGCGCCGAGCCGGGGAAGCCGCCGACGAAGCCCTTCGTCCCGACGATGCCGAGCTCGAGCTCGTCGATCCGGCACGTCGAGCATTCGCGGTCGAGGACGCGGACGCCTGCGCCCGCGAGCACGTCCTTCAGCTCGTCCGTTCGCTTCGCGTGGTGGTCGTGGTTGCCGAGGACGGCGAAGACCGGCACGTCGACGAGACGGCAGGCGTCTGCGAGCACCTCGGCCTGCTCGGGCTCGCCGCTCGTCGTCAGGTCGCCCGCGAGGAGGACGACGTCGGCCTCTCCCTCGAGCTCCGCGAAAGCGCGCTCGAGCCGCTCCCGGCTCACGTCGGAAGCGTGGACGTCCGCCGCTGCGGCGATCCGGATCACGCCCGGCATGTTGCGCGTTTGGGCAAACCGGAAACGACCTGCCGATGCCCGAGCCGACGTTCGAGGAGATGCTCGACGCGATGAAGGTGGCGGCGGGAGCGCTGCAGAAGCACGAGATCCCGTTCGTGCTCGGCGGCGGCCTCGCGGTCTGGGCCCGCGGCGGCCCGAAGAGCGAGCACGACGTCGACTTCATGATCAAGGAGGCCGACGCGAACGCCGCGCTCGCGGCGCTCGAGGACGCGGGGCTGCGGACGGAGATCCCGCCCGAAGGCTGGCTCTACAAGGCGTGGCACGAGAACGGCACGCTCGTCGACCTCATCTTCCAGCCGACGGGCGGCCCGATCAGCGACGAGCGCATCGAGCGCTCGCCGGTCATCGAGGTCTCGGCGCTGCGCGTCCACGTCCTCTCGCTCGAGGACGTGATGACGACGAAACTCCTCGCGATCACCGAACAGGAACCGAACTTCGGCCAGCTGCTCAGCTACGCACGGGCGCTACGGGAGCAGATCGACTGGAACGACGTCCGGTCGCGCACGGAGTCGTCCCCGTTCGCGCGTGCGTTCTTCACGCTTGTCGAAGGGCTCGGCATCGTCGAGTGAGGGACGATGGCCTGGGCGAGCCTCCTCTACCTAGCGGGATTTCGAGCTCTTGAGCCTCGCCGCCGCCAGGCCGCAGCGTAAGACGGCGTAGCCCGCTTACGTGGAGGCCGACTCCACAACGACCGTGCGAACCGCGTAAGCCCGGCAAAGCTCTGCTGTACGGAGCCCGTCGGAGACCGCGCTCTCCGACGGGCGGAGTTCCTTCACGGTTCGTCTGAGTCGCGCAGCGACTCAGACGAAAGAGCGACTCAGAAGAAGAAGTCCGACCACGCCGACCACCAGTCCTCGCCGCGGACGACGAGCGTCTGGGGGCCGGTCACCTCGACGGACTTCCGGTTGCGGTACTCGGCCAGCCGGTCGGGGGACGTGAACTCGATCGCGATCTCGCAGGGACTGCCGGGGTCGTACGGCTCGACGGCGGAGAGGTCGGACAGCGCCTGCTTCGCGGCCGCCTCGATGAGCTCGCGCGCCTGGGCCGGCGTCTTCATCCGCGCGCCGAAACGGCCGAGCCCCTCCTTCACCTCGACGGTCGTCAGCCTGTCGCCGAGCAGCTCGCGCGCCTCGCGGCAGACGGCGCGGTCGCCGGTGACGAGGACGACCGGGACGCCCCAGTGGCCGCACACGGCGGCGTTGATCCCGGTCTCGCCGACGAGCGTCCCGTTGAAGCGGAGGCTCTGCCACGCCTGGCCCGAGACGGTGTGGGAGAGGACGCCGTCGGGCGTGCCGGCCATCGCGTGCATGCCGACGAGGAGGCAGGCGTCGCAGCCCGCCTCGAGGAAGCCCGTGTACTCCGTCCACTCCTCCTGCACGACGTACTCGCACGCCGGGTCGAGGAGCTCAGGGACGAGCGAGTTGAAGCTCCACGGCCCGCCGGCGCCGTGGTTGTCCATGACGACGACCTCCGTCGCGCCGGCCGCCTTCGCGCCGCGCACCGCCGCGTTGATCTCCTCGGTGTAGAGGACGCGGCCCTCCTCGTAGAGCTTCTCGCCGCCGGCGCACTGCTGCCACTTGACGATGCCGGCGACGCCCTCCATGTCGCTGATGATGTGGACGCGCACGAGCGAGACGATAACGTCGGGCCGTGGAGACGGGCCTCGGAGGGAAGGGCGTTCTCGTCACCGGCGGCGCCGGCGGGATCGGCTCCGCCTGCGTCCGCGCCTTCGCGGCGGAGGGCGCGCGGGTCGTCGTCCACTACAACACGAGCCGCGAGCGGGCCGAGGAGCTCGCGACGGAGGTCGGCGGCGTCGCGGTCCAGGCCGACCTCACCGACGAGGCGCAGGTCGACGAGCTGTTCGCCGCCGCCGGCGACGTCGAGGTCTGCGCCGCGGTGGCCGGCTTCTGGCCGCGGGAGGACGAGCCCGTCTGGCAGCTGCCGCTCGACCGCTGGGAGGCGACGCTGCGGACGAACCTCACCGCGACGTTCCTCACCGCGCGCGCCTTTCTCCGCGTGGTCGAGCGCACCGGCCGCGGCAACCTCGTCCTCGTCGGCTCGACCGCCGGCCGCTTCGGCGAGGCGGGTCACGCCGACTACGCCGCCGCGAAGTCCGCCGTCCAGGTCGGCCTCCTCCTCAGCCTCAAGAACGAGATCGTCCGGATCGCGCCGCGCGGCCGCGTCAACGCCGTCGCGCCCGGCTGGACGTACTCGCCGATGACGCGCGGCGAGCTCGACGAGGCGTTCGTCGAGCGCCTCAGCCGCACGATGGCGCTGCGCAAGGTCGCGGTCGCGGAGGACATCGCGCGCGCCGTCGTCGTCCTCGCCTCCGACGAGCTCTCGGGTCACGTCACCGGCGAGCTCGTCACCGTGGCGGGCGGGATGGAGGGCCGCACCGTCCACGCGGACGCATGAGCCGTTTCCTCGAGCGCCTCGGGAGCGGGCCGCCGGTCGTCGCCGACGGCGGCATGGGCGCGCTCCTCGCGAGCGCCGTCCCCGGCCTCCGCTGCCCGGAGGAGGCGAACCTCCGCGCGCCCGAGAGCGTGCTCGAGGTGCATCTCGGCTTCATCCGCGCCGGCGCCGAGCTGATCGAGACGAACACGTTCGGCGCGAACCGGGCCAAGCTCGGGCGCCACTTCCTCGCGGAGGAGACGGAGGCGATCAACGCCGCCGCGGTGCGCGTCGCGCGCGAGGCGCGGGAGGTGTCGGGCCGCGACGTGTTCGTCGCCGGCTCGATCGGCCCGCTAGGAGACGTCGAGCTGCGCGGGCTCGACCCGGCCGAGCTGTTCGCCGAGCAGGCGCGCGTCCTCGAGGGCCGCGGCGTCGACCTGTTCATGGTGGAGACGTTCTTCGAGCTCGACGCGCTCGAGGCGGCAATCGCCGCGGTCCGCTCCGTCTCCTCGCTGCCCGTCGTCGCGCTCCTCACTTTCGACGCGGACGGCGAGACGCTCGCCGGCGCAACGCCGGAGGAGGCAGCCGCACGGCTGCGCCCGCTCGGGCTCGCCGCGTTCGGCGCGAATCACGGCGCCGGCCCCGCCGCCGCGCTCACCGCGCTCGCGCGGATGGGAGCGGAGAGCGGCGACGCCCTCGCGGCGCTGCCGAACGTCGGCCTCGCGAGCATGTCCGGCCAGCGGATCGTCTTCCCCCACGCGACGCCGGCGTACTTCGGCGAGTTCGCGGCACGTGCGCAGGAGCTCGGCGCGCGGCTGATCGGCGGCTGCTGCGGCACGACGCCCGCGCAGATCGAGGCGATCCGCGCCGCCGTCGACGAGGAGCGCCGGCCGACCGGCTCCTTCCTCCTTCACCAGCGCGAGGAGGCGACGCAGCCGGCGCCGGCCGAGGAGGAGACGCAGCTCGCGCGGCTCCTGCGCGAGGGCGAGTTCGTCGTCTCCGTCCAGGTCGACCCGCCGCTCGGCGCGAACCCGGAGGCGCTGCTCGAGACGGCGCGCGCCGTTCGCGAGTCCGGCCGCGCCCAGTTCGTCGACGTCAACGACAACCCGCGCGCCCGGGCGCGGATGAGCGGCATCATGGCCTCCGTCGCGATCGAGCGGTTCACCGGCGTGGAGACGATCCCGCACCTGACGCCGCGCGACATGACGATCACCGGGCTCGAGTCGATCCTGCTCGGCGCCCACGCGGAGGGCGTCCGCAACATCCTCGCGGTGACCGGCGACCCGCCCGAGGCAGGCGACTACCCAGGCACGGGCGCCGTCTACGACGTCGACTCGATCGGGCTCGTCGAGCTGATCGCGCGCCTCAACGCGGGCGAGGACTGGCACGGCCGCGCGATCGACGCGCCGACGTCGTTCTTCCCCGGCGTCGCCGTCAACCCGACCGCCGACGACCTCGGGCTCGAGGAGGAGCGGTTCCATCGAAAGATCGCGGCCGGCGCCCGCTTCGCGATGACCCAGATCCTTTTCGACCTCGAGCCGCTCGAGGCGTTCAGGGAGCGGCTCGGCGGCGCCTGGCCGATTCCGGTGCTCGTCGGCGTCTGGCCGATCCGGACGACGGAGACGCTGATCCGCGTCCACAACGAGGTGCCCGGCATCGTCGTCCCCGAGCATGTGCAGGAGCGCTATCTCACCGCCGGCGCAGGGGCGCGCGAGGTCGGGCTCGCGCTCGGGCGGGAACTGATCGACGCTGCCCGCGAGGTCGCGAGCGGCGTCTACGTCATGGCCCCGTTCCGGCAGCCGCTCAACGTCGTCGAGTTGCTTCCCGAGCAGAGCTAGGGAGCGCAGCTCTCGGTCGAGACGGGAGTCGTGCCGGCCTTCGCGAGGTCGGCGCGGACGATCGAGGCAGGGACGCCGTAGCCGCTCGCCGAGCCGACCTTCGCCGCGAACATCGTCGCCTCGACGGCTCCGGCGGTGTCGATCACCGGCCCGCCGGAGTCGCCGTGCTCGACCTGGCCGGCGACGGCGGTGATCGTCCGGTTGACCGGGCCGTGGCCGAGCGCGTCCTGCGTCAGCGCGTTCGCGGTGCGTCCCATCCGGCCGGGCACGGCGGTGAGGTTCCCGTCGAGCGGATAGCCGGTGATCGCGACCGACGCGCCGGGCCGCGGATCGACGAGGCGGAGCGGCGTCTCGCCCGCGCCCGCGATCCGGAGGACGGCGACGTCGTTGTGGGCGTCGAAGGCGACGACCGTGGCGGCGCGTGCGAACGTCTCCCCGGGGATGCGGACGATCGTGTCGTGCTCGCCGGCGACGACATGGGCGGCGGTGACGACGAGGTCGCTCGTCGCGAACCAGCCACTTCCCTCCACCCCGACGCCGCACGCCGTCCCGAGCACCTTGACGACGCGGGTCAGCGAGGAGCGGATCGCGCGGTTCCGCAGGACGCCCGTCGAGGGCGGCAGCGTCGGCGCGGCCGGGCCGGCGATCGACGGGAACGGATCGATCCGCGCGAGGAGGTTGAGGAGCGTGCGCGGCGGCAGGGCGGCATCGAGCCGCTGCACGACCCACGACCGCTGGATGTCGTGCCGGAAGCGCGTCTGTCCCGGTGTGAGAAGGGCGACCGCGGCACCGACCCAGACGATCGCGAGACCGGTCGCCGCGCCGAGGAGCAGACCGCCGGCGGAGTCGACGAGGCGGAGCGGCGTCAGGCGCAGCCCGCCGCGGATCGCCGAGCCGGCGAGGACCGCGGCGATCTGGAGGAGCGTCGCGCCGAGCACCGCGCCGGCGAGCCCGACGAGCGGCGTCCAGGCAGAGCCCGCTCCTCCGCTGAGCAGGTACGGCGCGATGCGGGAGCCGGCGTATGCGCCGCCGGCGAGGCCGACGAGGGAGAAGGCGCTGAGGACGAGCCCGCGGTGCAGGCCGGCGAGGGCCGCGAGCACGACGATCGCGAGCGCAACCCAGTCGACGAGCGTCACCGCGGGAGCGTAGAGGAGAGGCCGCCGGCGCCGGAGCGCGGCTACACTGAGCCGCCCGCGGGGGCGTAGTTCAGTTGGTTAGAACGCCGGCCTGTCACGCCGGAGGTCGCGGGTTCGAGTCCCGTCGCTCCCGTTCTCAGAGCAGTCCGGTTGGGCCGACTCGTCAGAGGTCGCTCTTGTAGACCAGTCGGTCCGCCGTATTCGCAGCGTTGTTGGAGATCACGCCGGTCGTGGCTTGATCGACGATCCAGACGCCGGTGGCGGCGGGTGTGCTCAGATGCTCGGAGAGATAGAGCGCTGCGATTCCGGCGACCAGCGGCGACGCCATCGACGTACCGCTGATCGTGTTGGTCGCGGTCGGACTGCCGATCCAATCGCTCGTGATTGCCACCCCTGGCGCATACGCGTCGACGCAGGGGCCTTGATTCGAGAACGACGCCTTCCTGTCGGCCGAGTCGCTTGCGGAGACGGTGAACGCCTCCGGCACGCGCGCCGGAGAGTAGGTGCACGCGTCCCGGTTGTCGTTGCCGGCTGCGACGCTCACGAAGACGCCCGACTCGATCATGTGGCGTACGGCGTCGTCCATGGCGGCGCTCGCACCGCCGCCGAGCGACATGTTCGCGACGGACTTGCCGACGACATGATGCTCCGTGACCCAGTTCACACCCGCGATCACGCTCGAGATCGTTCCGGATCCCTGGCAGTTGAGGACCTTGACGCCGACTAGCGTCGCGAGCTTCGCGACGCCGTACGTCGTGCCGCCCGCGATCCCCGCGACGTGTGTGCCGTGCCCGTTGCAATCCTCGTTGCGCGAGTCGACGGAGTTGAAGGCAAAGCGTGCGCGGGAGCCGAAGTCGACATTGTTCGCCTGGATCCCCGTGTCGATGATGTAGATGGAAACGCCGGCGCCGGTCGACGAGTAGCTGTAGACCCCATTGAGGTCGAGGCCCCGCTCGTCGATGCGGGTGAGGTCCCATGGGGCGCTCGTCTGCACTCCCTCCTCATGGACGCGTTCGTCCGGCTCGACGAACCTCACCGACTTCGAGTGCCGTAGTTCACTCAGCTGCACACGGGTCAAGTCGGCCGCAAAACCCTCGAGATCCGCGTTGTATACGAACATCGGCTTCACCCCGACCGAGTGGGCGACCCGCTCATCCGCTGCCTTCGCCCTCCTCTCCGAGCGGCTCGTCGGGTGAGTCGGCACACGGCCGTCCAGCACCACGATGTACTGGTTCGGGATGCGCCCGCTCGGAGTCGTGTGCACCGCAGCCGCAGCGCCGGATGAGCGGGATGAGCCTTGCGCCGCGGCGGTGGCGGCAAGAACCGCCGTCGCCGCCGCTACCGCTACCACAACTGCGCAGCGCCGAGACCGCGTCACCCTCGACTCGCGCCTGATCCACCCGAGCACGCGACCAGCCTAATCTCATACGTCGTCTTGCATAGTCATCGCCGCATCCAGCTTCGACGGTGGCGACTCGCGCTTAGGCGTCTCCCGAGCGCCCGGCTTGTCAGGATCGGGGACAGCCTGGAGCGCCAGGGTCAGAGCGTCTCTTCGCCGAACGCAGGCTCGAGCCGGCCGGCGGGCGTGCTCTCCGGCTGGTCGCTGCGACTGATCGTGAGGTAGACGACGCAGGCGACGATCAGCGCGGCGAGGATGAACCCGATCGGGCCGTCGCCGATGCCGATCCCGCCGAGACTCCGGCTCTTTCCTGTCCAGTCGGCGAAGGAGGCGCCCAGCGGCCGCGTCATCACATAGGCCGCCCAGAAGGCGAGGATCGCGTTGACGCGCAGCGTGGCGAACGCGAGCCCCGGCAGGGCGAAGAGGACGGCGAAGACGATCCCGGCGGAGAGGAAGCCGAGCTTCAGCGTGTAGGCGGCGAGGTCGCCGAGCGCGGTGCCCATCGCGAAGGTGGCGAGGACGGCGGCCCAGTAGAAGAGCTCCCGCCTCGTTGTCGTGATGCTGTGGATCGAGAGCGTGGGCTCGGTGCGCGACCAGGCCCAGAAGACGGCGGCGAGCAAGACCGCGAAGAGAATCGACGACGCGACGTACGGGACGCGGAACTCGACGTGCAGGACGTCCGCGGCCATCGTCCCGAACACGGCGACCATCGCGACGGCCAGCCAGTAGACCCACGGCACGTAGCGATCGGTGCGCAACTGCAACACCATCGCCACGACGAAGACGACGAACCCGCCGACCACGGCGAGATAGGGATTGACGTTGTGGACGAGATAGTCCGAGGTCGACTCTCCGAACGCGGTCGTCAGGAGCTTGACGATCCAGAAGATCGCCGCGATCCGCGCGGGAACCTTCAGCGAGACCGGCTTGCGAATCCACGACATCGGCGACCCCCTGGGCGAGCGAGCAAACGCCGGCCAAGATATCCCCGCCCGCGGAGCACGGCTCGAACTCCTAAGAAGAACTTAGGCAGCCGCCTTCGCAATCCCGATCGACTCGCGGGCGATTAGTGGTGAGCGGGCCGTCGCGATACGCTGCGCTATGACCTCGCGACAGGTTGCGCCGGCGCCGGAGGCGCCACGGTCGCTCGACCGCAGCCTGCTCGGCGGACTGGTCGGCTTCGAAGCGTTCCTCTACGGCGCGGTGGCGATCCTGCTCGCGACTGCGGCGGTGCTCGTGCTCGTCGGCACGGTGCACGAGCTCGCGCACGCGATCTCGACGAGCGCCGGCGGCGTCGACACCGGCGTCACCGTGCTCGACCGGATCCTGCTCCTGTTGATCATCGCCGAGCTCGCGTACACGCTCCGCTTCGTCCTGCGCACGCACAAGATCGCCGTCGAGCCGTTTCTCTTCATCGGTCTGATTGCCGTCGTGCGGCGAATCCTCATCGTCACCGCCCAGTTCGAGCGGCTCCCGTCGACCGGCCACATAGTGACCAACTTCCTCCTCGAGCTGGGCCTGCTCGGCTTTCTCGCCCTTGCCCTCGCGATCGCCGTGAGGCTGATCCGACAGCCCGCAACGGCCGCAGACCGGGCAGTTGACAAAGAATAATGGTGCTAGCGATAATGATACTATGACGACCGCGGTTCGGAGGCCTTCGCTCTCGCTCGACCCGCTGATCGCCGAGGCGAAGCAGCGGATGCGCCGCCGGCGTCTGCTCGTAGCCGCCGCCGTTGCCCTCCTCGCCGCCGGCACGGTCGCCGGTGTCGACGCGCCGCGCTCAGCGACCAACACGAGCCCGTCCGGTCTCGCCGTCTTCGCCGGGAACTGGTTCGGACACACGCGAGGCCTGGACATCTCCCGGTCGGGGGTCGGACGGGAATCTCTCAGCGTCGGCGCTACGCCGGTCGCGAGGCTGACGTTCAAGGTGCTTCGTGTGGACGGCACTCGAGCCGCCGCGGACGCGCGCATTCGCCTCTCTTCGGTGCGCATCGTCGACGCCGGCGCGTTCGGCCGGCGGTCGGTGCCGCAAGTGGGAGAGCTCGGCTTCCTCCGGCTCCGCGGCGGAGTCGTCACCGACTTCATCACGGGCGCGAGCTTCTGCGCACCGAAGCCTGCCGCGCAAGGCGTCTGCGGTCTCTGACCCAAACGACGCCAGGCTCGCTTGCGTCCACGCGTGACGCGAATGAGACCCGCGTCCAGAGCGGCGACCAGGCTAGTCCTCGATCTTCGCTTCTCCCGCCTGTTGCGACGCTGCGACTGCGGCCCGCATCGCCTCGAGCCTCTCCGGCGAATGACCGGGCCAGTCGACGAGCTCACCGACGACGCGCAGGGGCTCACGGCTACGGAAAGACAGGGTCGGATTCCCGGGGAACTTCTTGTCGGTCAGGTTCGGGTCGTCCTCGAAGTCCCCGGCGGGCTCGACGACGTAGATGCGTCCGCGGCCCTCGCCGGCGGCGAGCTCTGCGCCCCAGACCGCCGCGTCGAGCGTCCCGGTGAAGTAGACGTAGTTCATCGCGCGGCCCGGCTCGAAGTTCGACTCGCGCCCCGGGACGAGCAGCTCCCCCACCGCAAGGTCTGCCTTCGTGCCGTGCAGGTACATGCCCGGCTCGTACGGCTCGAACGGAACGGGCTCGCGCGAGGCGCTCACCGGGCGATGCTAGCGTCGACCGAAGCGGCTGCCAGGCGGCGCCGAGGCCTAAGGGCCGCCGTCTTACTCGAGCCCGACGACCCTCCGCGCCTTACGCCTGAGGTCGCGAGTTCGAATCCCGTCGCTCCCGCTCCGATCGTCGGCCCCCGCGGAGATGGCGCTTCCGTCAGGCGCTGGTGATCGGCGACGGGCGGCCGACGTGGAAGCCCTGGGCGAAATCGACGCCGTAGTCGGCGAGCATCGCCAGAGTCTCAGCGTCTTCTACGCCCTCGGCGATCGTCTCGTAGCCGAAGTCCTTGGCCAGCCGCGCGATGGCCTTGACGAGGTGCTGGTTGGACGTGTCCGTGGCAAGGTTGCGCACGAAGTCGACATCGATCTTCAGGAACGAGAGGTCGAAGGTCTTCAGATACGTGAAGCTCGCGAACCCTGTGCCGAAGTCGTCGAGGGCAACCCGGCAGCCGATGTCGGTGAGCCCGGCGATGAAGACCTTGCCGGCTTCTAGGTCCCGCATGAGGGCGGTTTCCGTGACTTCGAAAACGAGGCTCGCGGGATTCGCGTCCGCATCGCGGAGCTCGTCTTCGATGAAGGTCAGGAGGCCGAGATCGCTGATCGAGTCGGCCGAGAGATTGACTTCGACGCTTTGTCCGCTTCCGGCGAGCCGGGCTGCCTGGCCGATCATCCAGCGGTCGATCTCGGCGATCAGCCCGTATTTCTCCGCCACGGGCAGGAAGCTTCCCGGCGCGATGACCTCGCCGTTCGTGCCGATCATCCGCAGCAGGAGTTCCTGGCTCGGCTGCCCGCCGGCAAGTGGGACGATCGGCTGGGAGTAGAGCGCCAGCCGACGCTCGTCGATTGCGTCTCTGATCCTTCCCACCCAGGCAAGCGTGTCGAGCTCGCGGCGGACACGCTCGTCCTCTGCCTGCTCGTCGCTGGTGTCGCGGAAGACGACGACCACGCCGTTGGCCTTCCAGCCGTTGAGCAGCGGCGCGGCCGAGTAGGAGACAGGGCAGATCGTTCCGTCCTTGCGCGTGAACGCCTCGTGGCTTCTCCGGGTCGGCTTGCCCAGCTCGCGGACCCGCAGCAGCGGGCAGTCCTCCACGGGGTGAGGCGAGCCATCCGCGTGCTGGAAGTGGATCGTCTCGTGCATCGGCTTGCCGCGTAGCTCGTCCTCCGTCCATCCGAGGATCCGCTCGGCCGCGGAGTTCATGAATGCGACACGGCCTTCGTCGTCCAACGCGTACAGGCCCTCAACCATCGTGTCCATCATCGTCGAGCGGAAGTGCTCGGCCTCCGCGCGTTCGGTTACGTCCGTGACGACGACCCCGACACCGGCGACCTCGTCGTCGACGAGCACGGGGTAATAGCTGGCCAGCCAGTGCCGGCGGTCCTGCGTGAGCGCTCGAACACGATCGACCTCGAGGTTGACGACCGGCTCGCCGGTCTCGAGCACATGCCGGTAGACGGCTTCCATCTGCGACCAGATGTCCGGAACCAGCTCCGCGACGGGCCTGCCGATCTGCTCCTCGACGGGAGCGCCGTTGACCTCCGCGAGAACGCTGTTCATCCGCACCACGCGCAGCTCACGGTCGACCAGGGCGAAGCCGACCGGCGCGCTCTCCTGGAGCGCCTCGACGAGCGTCAAGGACTCGGCTGCACGTTGCGCGTCGACAAGCTCGGTGACGTCCTGCACCGCGCCGACCATGCGCGCTGGGCGCCCGTCCCTCGAGTCCGCGAGCTCGCAGAACGAGCGCAGCCAGCGGATGCCACCGTCGGCCCACACGACCCGATAAGTCACGTTCGGGAGCCGGCCCGTCCGCCGCGCCGCCTCGAGCTCGTGCTCGACCCGGTCCCTGTCCGCGGGATGCATCCGCGACAGCACGTACTCAGGCGAAGGCGTGACGGCGCCCGGCTGGACACCGAGCAGGCGGTACATGTTGTCCGACCACAGCAGCTCGTCGGACTCGAGATCCCATTCCCAAGTGCCGGAGCGAGCCAGCCGCTCCGCGCGGTCGACCACCGCACGATCGGGCCGAGAGCGACACGAGCCCGACGGCCGGCGAGCCGAGCCGTTTGGCTGATGCTGTGGATGAGCCGCCGCTGTCATTTAACAAGAGTCGTCCGAAAGCGGAGCTCGCGCCACCGCGAGCCGCCCGCCAAGACCTTGCGGGAAACCACGTATCCGTCCGTCGGTCGGTCGCGGGTCATCTCGCGTGGCGTGAGCTGGAGCCGCATGAGAAATCACCCACCGGCCGGCGCTTCGCAGAGCGCCATCGGGATGCGTAGAACCTACGGTCCAAAGCGGCGGCACTGGGGCCGTTGACTTGAGTATGGCGGTATCTCGTCTCCGACCGTGGCGGCTCGCTCTGAGCGTTCTCGCGGCCGTCGTCGTCTTCGCCGGCGTCTATGCCTTCGCCGCCTCGGCGGGCGTCCGCGCCGGCGACTTCGGAGCCAACGCCAGGATCGTGGCCTCCTGCGGCTCCGGGATGACCTTCACGTACACGACTGCGTTCGACAGCGGCATCTCCGGCTACGCCGTCGACGGGATCGACGTCTCCCGGATCCCTGCCGGCTGCCGGGGAGAGCAGCTCTCCGTGAACTTCTACGACGACGGCGACGAGGTCGGCGGCTCGCCGCTCACCGTGAGCCTCCCCGCGTCGGGGACGACGGAGGAGATCCCCGTCGACCCGGGCACGCACACGATTGCCGTCTCCCGAGTCAGCGGCGTCTCGGTCGTCGTCTCGTAGCGCCGCTCAGCCGGGCTCGAGCCGGACGGTCCGGGCGGCGAAGTCGAGCGTGAGCGTGAACTCGCCGCGGCGGACGCGGAGGGTGCGCGCCTCCTCGTCGGCCTCGGTCTCCACCTCGCGCGGCAGGGAGCGGCGCAGCTCGAGCAGGCGGCGGTAGAAGGCCGCGACCTCTCCGTCGCCGTTCTCCGGCCGGAGCTTCGACCGTTCGAACGTCGCGGGATCCTGCGGGTCGGGGATGTCCTCGCCCGCGAACGACGTGAACGCCGCGAACTCGCGCCGCCGCCCCTCGCGCGTCGCCTCCGCGATGGCCGGGTCGATGTGGTCGGTGAAGAACTGGAAGGGCCGCTGCTCCCCGTACTCCTCGCCCATGAACAGGAGCGGCGTCTGCGGCGCGAACAGCACCGTGGCGGCGCGGATCAGGAGCTCGTCGGGCTTCGGCCGGTCGCCGAAGGCGCGGTTTCCGACCTGGTCGTGGTTCTGGGAGCAGACGACGAGCCGCTCGGCCGGCGTCCGGGCGAGCTGGCGCGCGAGGGCGCGGGCCGAGGGCGCGTAGCCGGAGTAGTAGCCGTCCCGCTCGCCGGTGAGGAGGACGTGGAGGATGTGGTGGAGCTCGTCCGCCCACATGGCGTCGTGTCCCCACTCCTCGAGCGGCCGTAGGTCGCCGACGCCGATCTCGGAGATCACGAGCGTCCCAGGCTCGATCGCCCGGACGCGCCCGGCCAGCTCGGTGAGGACGTGCGCCGGGCTCTCGTCGAAGATCGTGTCGGTCGCGTCGAGGCGGAGCCCGTCGGCGCCGTAGTCGCGCACCCACATCTCGGCGTTCTGGATCGCCCACTCGCGTACGCCGCGGTGCGAGTAGTCGATCGCCTCGCCCCAGAAGGTCTCGTGGCGGTCGGTGAAGTAGGGCCCGAACGCGGCCACCGCTTCCGAGCCGGGACCGATGTGGTTGTAGACGACGTCGAGCACGACGCCGAGACCGGCGGCGTGCGCGGCGCCGACGAGGCGCGCCAGGCCTTGCGGGCCGCCGTAGACCGGATGCGGCGCCCATGTGTAGACGCCGTCGTAGCCCCAGTTGCGCTCGCCGGGGAACGTCGCGACGGGCATCACCTCGATCGCGGTGACGCCGAGCTCACGCAGCCGCGGCAGCTGCTCGACGACTCCGTCGAACGTGCCCGCCTCGGAGAACGTCCCGACGTGGAGCTCGTAGAGGACGAGCTCGTCGAGGTCGAGCCCGAGCGGCTCCACGCGGGGCGCCTCGACGACGCGCGAGGGGCCGCGGACGCCCTCCGGCTGGAAACGGGAGCAGGGGTCGGGCCAAGCACGGCCGTCGAGGACGAAGACGTAGTCGTCGCCGCTCGAGGCCTCGACGACCGTGGAGAAGAGCCCGTCTCCTTCGGGCGCGAGCGGGTGCTCGCGGCCGCGGACTCGCACCGAGACCTCCTCCGCGGCCGGCGCCCAGACGCGGAACTCGACCCGGTCGCCGCGTGTGAAGGCGCCGAGTTGCGGCCAAGACTCCATCCGCCACCTATGACCGAACGGCCCCTCCATTGCACCTACCGGCTGCAGCTCCTCCCCCACCTCGACTTTCGCGCCGCACGCGAGCTCGTCCCCTACCTGCGCGATCTCGGCGTCAGCCACCTCTATCTCTCGCCGGCGATGCAGGCGCGCTCGGGCTCGACGCACGGCTACGACGTCGTCGACCCGACGCATCTGTCCGAGGAGCTCGGCGGCGAGGACGAGTTCCGGTCGCTGTGCGAGGCGGGCCTCGGGGTGATCCTCGACGTCGTCCCCAACCACATGGCGGCGAGCGACGACGAGAACCCGTTCTGGCGCGACCCTCTGCGGCGGGCGAAGTTCTTCGACGTCGAGTGGCGCACGGGCGGGGTGCGGCGCTTCTTCGACATCGGCGACCTCGCCGGCCTGCGAATGGAGGATCCCGAAGTCTTCGAGGCGACGCACGCGAAGGTGATCGAGCTCGTGCGCGAGGGGCTCGTCGACGGGATCCGCATCGACCACCCCGACGGGCTCGCCAACCCCGCCCGCTACCTCAACCGGCTGCGCGAGGCCGGTGTCGAGCAGGTCTGGGTGGAGAAGATCCTCGAGCCGGGCGAGCAGCTGCGCGACTGGCCCGTCTGCGGCACGACCGGGTACGAGTTCGCGAACGACGCGACCGCCCTGTTCCTCGACCCGACGGCGGAGGAGCCGCTCACCGAGCTGTACCGCGAGATCTCCGGCGAGGAGCGCTCCTTCGGGGAGATCGCCCTCGAGGCGAAGCTCGAGCAGGCCCGCACGACCTTCGAGCCCGAGGTCGACCGGCTGGCCGCGGACATCGCCGGCCTCGACGAGGAGCTCGACCTGCCGCGCGCGCTCGCCTCGTTCCACGTCTACCGCACGTACGTCGACCCGGACAGCGGCGAGGTGGACGGGCTCGACCGCCAGGCCGTGGCCGACGCGAGGCTGCCGCCGCGGCTCGCCGCCCTGCTCACGCTCGAGGAGCGCGGCCACGACGCGTTCGTGATCCGCTTCCAGCAGACGACTCCGCCGGTGATGGCGAAGGGCGTCGAGGACACCGCCTTCTACCGCTACAACCGGCTCCTCTGCCTCAACGAGGTCGGAAGCGACCCGGCGCGCTGGTCGCTCTCGGTCGACGACTTCCACGCGGGGAACCTCGAGCGGGCGCGCCGCTTCCCCCGCCACCTCCTCGCGACCTCGACGCACGACACGAAGCGCAGCGGCGACGTCCGGGCACGGCTGGCGGCCCTCACGTGGATCGCGGACGAGTGGCGGGAGAACGTCCTCCGCTGGCGCGAGCTGCTCCGTCACGACGGCCCGCCGGGCGGCAACGAGGAGT
The DNA here is from genome assembly GCA_035652255.1 of Gaiellaceae bacterium. Classification (GTDB taxonomy): domain Bacteria; phylum Actinomycetota; class Thermoleophilia; order Gaiellales; family Gaiellaceae; genus Palsa-739. The sequence continues at coordinate 98,486 of DASRED010000013.1, forward strand.
ACTTCGTCTACCAGACCCTCGCCGGTGCCTGGCCGATCGACGATGCGCGAGTCGACCGCTACCTCGAGAAGGCGCTGCGCGAGGCGAAGGTGCACACGAGCTGGCTCGAGCCCGACGAGGCGTACGAGACGGCGGTGAAGGAGTTCGCGCACCGCGCCGCCGAGCACGTCGCGCCGTTCGCGGAGCGGCTCGCGGAGCTCGGCGAGCGGATCGCGCTCGCGCAGACGCTGCTCAAGCTCACCTGCCCGGGCGTGCCCGACCTCTACCAGGGCGACGAGCTCTGGAACCTGACGCTCGTCGATCCCGACAACCGCGAGCCCGTCGACTGGGAGCGCCGCCGCACGCTGCTCACCGAGCTGCGCGCGGGCGCCGCACCCACCCGCGAGACGCTGAAGCTCTTCCTGATCTGGAAGACGCTCGAGCTGCGAGCCGAGCGGCCGGAGGCGTTCCGCGGCACCTACGCGCCGCTCGACCGCGGCCCGGACGTCTGCGCGTTCCAGCGCGGCGGGGAAGTCCTCGTCGCCGTCGCATTGACGCCCGGAGCCGAGGTCGCGGTCCCGCACGGCTGGCGGGACGTCCTCGGCGGAGCGGTTCCCGGCTGCCTGCTCGGGATCCCCGCCACATAGCGATGGGCTTCCGGCGGGGATACGACGCGTTCGACCGCTTCCAGCAGCGGCACGGCTGGCTCGGCTTCCCGCTCGCGGTGCGCCAGAAGTACTCCGACGACCAGGGCGGCTACCTCGCCGCCGTCATCACCTACTACGGCTTCTTCTCGATTTTCCCGCTCCTGCTCGTCGCGGTCACGATCCTCGGCTACGCCCTGCACGGCCACCCCGGCGTCGAGCGCTCGCTCGTCCACTCGGCGCTCGGCCAGTTCCCGCTCATCGGGCACGACCTCCGCTTCCACGAGCTCGGCGGCAGCGCCGTCGCCCTCGCGATCGGGCTCCTGCTCTCACTCTGGTCGGGGATGGGCGTCTTCCTCGCCGCCCAGAACGCGATGGAGCAGCTCTGGGGAATCCCCTACCGGCGGCGGCCGGACTTCTTCCGCTCACGCGGCCGTGCCCTCCTCCTCCTGCTGACGCTCGGCGGCGGCGCCCTCGGCACGACGATCCTCTCCGGCCTCGGCACGTTCGGCGCCTCGTACGGATTCGCCTGGAAGATCGCCTCCGTAGCGCTCTCGACGCTCCTCGACGTCGGCCTCTTCTGGACGGCGTTCCGGCTGCTCACGACGAAGGACGTCACCTGGCGCTGCCTGCGCGGCGGCGCGATCACGGCGGGCGTCGCCTGGCAGATCCTCCAGTCCGTCGGCACGTACTACGTCGGCCACGAACTCAAGCACGCCTCGACCGTCTACGGGACGTTCGCCACCGTGATCGGGCTCCTGTCGTTCATCTATCTCTCCGCGCACGTCACCCTCCTCGCCGCGGAGGGAAACGTCGTCGCGACCCGCCACCTCTGGCCGCGCAGCTTCTCCATCGTCCTCGAGCAACCGTCGACGGACGCCGACCGCCGAGCCCTCACAACCCGCGCGCAGGTCGAGGAACGACGAACGGACGAGACGGTCGGCGTCGAGTTCGACGACTAGCTCAAGAGTCGACTGGGCGGTCGCCGCGGCCGCCTACGCCACTCGACCGACGCGCCCCAGGCGGGAGTCACCGTCCCCGCGTTCTCGTTCGGGCGGGTGAAGAGCTTTATCCTGGGGTCGGCCGTGGCCGTCGTGAACCTTCAGCTCGCCTCCAGGTGATCGACATCGGTTTGATCGGCTGCGGCCGCGTCGTACACGAGAACTACGCCCCGACGCTCGTCGGAAGGACGGAATACCGGGTGCGGTACGTGTTCGATCGCGACGAGAGGCAGGCACTGTCCGCCGCAGCCATCTTCGGCGCCGAGTCGGTCTCCCTGGAGCGGCTGCTCGCGACCGCCGACGCCGTCGTCGTCGCAACCCCGCCGTCGACACATGTCGAACTCGTCGAGCGTTGCCTGGAGCAGCGCGTGAAGATCATTCTCTGTGAGAAGCCCTTCGCGCCGTCGTTCGCCGCCGCCGCGGATCTCGTTCGCAGAGCGGAGGAACGCGGGGTAGGACTGTACGTGGGACACCTTCGCCGGTCCTTCCCCCACCTACGGCTTGCGCGCTCCCTCGTGTCGCTCGGCTCGATTGGCGCACCTCGCGCCTTCGTCGCGAGCGAGGGAGGCCGGTTCAGGTGGGAGTCGGTCTCGGATTACACGGGATCGTCCGAGACCGGCGGAGTCCTCTGGGACACCGGCTCGCACACGCTGGACACTGCGCTCTTCGTCGCCGGTCTGGATGAGCCGCAGGTCGAAGGTGTGAAGGTGGTCTGCGTCGACCGCGATCAGCCCGAGCCGAGCCATCACTTCTCCGGCGACTTCGTCCTGGATCTGGGCGATAGCGAGGTCGAGGGCAGGTTGCACTTGAGCAGGCGGGAAGCGCTCCCGAATGTCGTCCGTATCGTCGGATCTCGCGGCGAGGTGTCCCTTTCGGTGCGGCCCGATGACCGCGTCCGGCTCACCACGGACCGAGGAACAGTCGTTCTCTCGGCCGGCATCGCGTGCGGCGGCATCCTGCAGCATCTCGACGTGCAGTTCCGGCGCGTGCTTCTCCAGCAGGACGCCGGCGACTTCGATGCGAAGCGGTTCGTGGGCCAGACTCGGGTCCTGGAAGCTCTGTCGAATGCGTGACGGTCAGCGCGTCGCAGTCGTCGGCGCGGGCGGCTTTGTCGGCCAGGCGGTACTGAATCTTCTGCAGGAGCAGGGAGTGCACGCCGTGGCCGTCGTGCGGGGCGACCCCGCCATCGCCGACCGGTCGGGCTTCCATCGGGTCGTCCCCACTCTTGGGGCTCTTGCCGGGGCGCAGGTCGACGCGCTGCTCAACCTCGCGTATCCCACCCGCGGCGAAGCGGAGACGCATCGATCTCAGACCGAGCAGCTGTTCGCAGACATCGGACGTGCGGTTGTCCCGGGCGGGCGAGTCATCCACGCGAGCACGCTCGCTGTCTTCGGTCTCGCCCTCGATCGGGTCGTCGATGTCGGCCCGGTGCGCCGGCAACGGGACGTGCCGTACGTGGAGGCGAAGATCGCGGCCGAACATGCGGCCGCCCGGATCCAGAGCCGCGGCGGCTTGTCGCTCGACATCGTCCGCCTCGGCAACGTCACCGGCCGCTCCTCCCCGATCTGGGCCCAGCAGTTCGTCCACCGGCTGCTGACCGGGCGCCCCGTCGGCGTGCGCGGGGTCACCGGCGTGAGCAACGCGACCGATGTGGCGAATGCCGCTTCGTACCTGACGTGGCTTCTCCTGGGCTCACCCCAGACAGGGATCCGATACCACCATCTTGCGGAGTTCTCGGCCGCCCCATGGAGCAGCTGGATCGACCCGATGGCCTCTGTCTTGGGGGTTGAGCCGGTCCTGGCAGAGCGTGGCGGGCCCCAGCCCTTGTCCGTGCGTGACGAGCTTTCGCGGGCATTCGCCGGATTCGGTCCGCGCCGTGTCTATCGCACCCTCCGCCGCGAGCGCGTAATGGGGTCGTGGATGCGGTCATTGCGTGCTCACACCCCTTACCGTCTCGTCCCTCGGTCCGCGTCAGCCGACATGGTGTTCGCACCGCCGGTGTCGTACGCACGCGGAGAGCAGGACTTCCTGGCGACGATGGCGGCGCAGCAGGAGTTCCGATCCGTCACGGATCCGCGCTGGACTCCGAGCATCGACCTGCCGGAGTCGGTGAACCGGCTGGTCGAGTGGCTGGCCCAGGACTGGCGCTTACCCGCCCGATAGAAGCGAGCACGCCAAGGCGGGCGGCGCGAAAGCCGGCGGTCGGCGCGTCAGCCGCGCCACAGCGGCTGGTACGGCTCGATGCGCTCGATCAACTCACGCAGCGGCGGGCCGTCGACGTCGAGATCGGACAGCACCTGCGGCTCCGCGGGCCAGGTGATCCCGAGGTCGGGATCGTCCCACGCGCAGGGAAGGTGGTCGTCCTCGTGGTAGTACGCGGTTGCGCCCACAACCGCGTACGAGTCCTCGTGGAAGTAGATGCCGTGGGCGACACCGCGAGGCATGACCATCCCGGTCAGATCCTCGCCGGACATCTCGAACGTCGCGGCAGCCCCCTCCGTCGGTGAGCCGTGACGGAGGTCTTTCAGGCCGACGGTGATGCGTCCGTCGAGAAGCACGAAGAACTCGTCGTGGAGGACGTGCAGATCCATAGCGCGGAGCGTGCCGGCGACGGACTTGAGGACGAGCCATTGCACGGGCTCCACGCCGGTTTCCCATTCGAGACGGAAGAACTCGGTGAGGAAGCCGCGCCGGTCACGATGCATCTCGAGCCGTCGGAACGTCACGCCCGCGACTGCCGGACTCTCCGTCGTCGCCACGCATGGATCCTACGACTCGCCGCGAAAGCCGGTGCAAGCGGCACGGGGAGATTGGCGAAGGGCCAGAGCTTCCACGCCGGCGCTCCGAGAGAGCGCGCGACCGCGAGATCGTTCCGCGCGTCCGCGCGGCGGCGTTGGCGCAGCCGCGCCGTAGCCCGCTCGACGTGGGCGCGCGCGAGGTGGTCGAGCCGCAACCGCTCGGTTGCGGGGTCGGATAGCTCGAAGCTGGACCAGAGCGAGACCACGAGGTCGTGCACACCGGGCCCGGCGGTGATCGCGTCGTCGTGAAGCGTCCAGCGCAGCAACGGAAGGTCGACGTAGGAGAAGACCGCTCCCAGCACCGCTGCGCGAAGGACGATGAACGAGCTCGCCGCGGTGTCGGGCGGCATCGGATGTGCACGTTCGCCCTCCTCCCACACCGTCCGGCGAAGAACCGCAGTATCGGACGCCGGCCACTGGGCCTTCAGGAACGGAAGCAGGAACTCGTCGTACGTCCCGTCGGTGAACGGACTCTCGTACACCCGGCGGTCCGAGCCCCGCTCGGTGACGAGGTTCGTGAACACGACGCCGGCCCGCGGCACGCTCGCGAATCGCTCCAGCGTCCGCTCGGCGAACTCCGGCAGCAGACGGTCGTCGTCGTTGAGCAGGAACAGGAAGTCGCCGCGGCCGTGGTTGAGCGCCTCGCGTGCATTCCAGGACGGCCCGAGGCGCTCGGCGTTGCGGTGGTAGGAGACGCGCGGATCGTCGAACGCGCGGACGGCCGCCTCGAGGTCACCCTTGTCATCGGAGACGACGACCTCGACCGTGTCGACCGTCTGCGCGAGCGCGCTCTCGATCGCTCCACCGACCATCGAAGCGCGCCAGCCCCGTACGCAAAGGGAGAGGAGCGGTTTCATGGCTCGAGACTAGGGCCGCGCCGAGCGGATCAACACGCTGCGCGGTAGATCTCCAGGAGCTGAGCGGCGCTCCGCTCGGGGGTGAACGCGCGGCTCCGTTCCCGAGCCGCTTCGCCAAGACGGCGGCGGAGTTCCGGATCCGCGTGCAAGCGCCGGAGCGCGCCGGCAAGCGTTGTCGCATCACCAGGCGGGACGAGCAGGCCGTCCACGCCGTCTTCGATCAGCTCGACCGGACCCCCGGCGTCCGCCGCGACAACCGCCAGTCCTGCCGCCATCCCCTCGAGAACGACCTGCCCGAACGGCTCGGGCGTCACGGAGCAGTGGACCAGCACGTCGAGGTCGCCCAGCTCGTCCCAGATCGGCTCGCGGAAGCCTCGAAAGTCGATCCGCTCGGCTATCCCGAGGTCGCGGGCGCGGTTGCGCAGCTCCAGCGCGTACTCCTCCTCACCGAAGAGTGCTGCACCTACGATGCGGCCGCCCACCGGCTGGTCGCCGAACGCCTCGGCGAACGCCTCGAGAAAGACGTGCTGCCCCTTCCACGGGGCGAGCCGGCCCACGATCCCGACGGTGAGCTCGGCGCCGTGATCCTTCGCCGAGGCGGCGGTGCGCGGCTCGACCGAGTTGTAGACGACCGATCCGCGGCGGGCGCCGGGCAGCGTCGCGAGCGTGGCACTCGAGTTCGCCACGACGGCAGTGGGAAGGATCCGTGCAGCGAGCCGGACGAGCCGAACGGCGGGCCGTGGCAGGTAGTCGTCGCTGATCCGGTCGCGGATGTGCCAGACGACGGGGATCCCCGCGAGCCTTCCGGCCGCCCCGCCGTAGAGAGCAGCCTTGAGGGAGTTCGTGTGGACGACGTCGGGGTGCAGGCGGCGGAGCCGTCGTGCGAGCCGGATCACATATCCGGGCAGCCGCACGGTCGCGCGCGGAGATAGGCCAACCGGCCGGACTGAATCCTTGTGGAGGTCCCGCAAGCCTGCGGCGAGAGGCAGCACCTCCACCGCGACCCCTTCCTCCCGGAGGCGTTCGGCGAGCGGCCCGTCCTCCCCGAGGACCGCGTATGCATCGACGTCGTCTCGGAGCGCCCGCACCAGCCCGAGGAGGGCGAGCTCACCGCCGGACAGGCGGGAGACGTGGTCGACGAACACGACGCGCAGCTTGCGATCGCGGCTCATGCCGCCGCCACGATCTCACGCATGCGGGAGACGAATCGCTCTCGTGAGAACAGCTCGGCGTGACGCTTGATCACCGCAGGGTCGAACGCCGTCTCGTCGAACGTCGCGAGCGCCTCTGCGAGCCCACCGACGTCGAGCCGGTCGAAGAAGACGCCTGTGCTCCCCTCGGCCACGGAGTCGAGATAGCCGCCGGCGCGCAGCGCGAGCACGGGCTTCCCGAAGCTCATCGCCTCCACGGGAGTCAGCCCGAAGTCCTCGTGGGCGGCAGCCACGAGCCCGCGACAGTTCGCGTACAGCCAGCGGAGCTGCGCGTCGTCCAGGCCGCCGGTCGCGGCGATCAGCGGAACGCCCGCGGCGCGAGCCGCCGCCTCGACAACCGCGAGGTTCTTGTAGCCGCGCGGACGGCCGACCGTGAGCAGGAAGGGCGCATCCCCGACGGCAACCGGACGCTGAAGGCCGTCAGGATCGAGCGCAGCCGGCGGGTGGACCACTTCCGCCGCGCGGCCGTAGACCTGCGCGATCCGATCGCGGACCACCGTCGAGTTGGCGACGTAGCTTGCGGCACTCGCCGCTGCGCGCGCGTCCCAGCGCCGGAGTGGCGCGCGAGCGGCCGCGGCTACCGCCCGAACGACAGGTCCGTGGCCTGCCACGTAGTCGCCGGTGAGATAGAGCCACCGCGCAGGCGTGTGGCAGTAGACGACCTTCGGAGCCGTCGCTCCGATTCCATGCGCCCAGCCGCTACTGCTGCAGACGACGACGTCCGCGTCGTCGACGAGATGCCGGGAGAACGCGGGGGCGAGAAGGGGAAAGGCGAACCGCGCGTCCCGCCCGAACGCTCCCGCCGCCGGAAGGATCGTCTCTATCTCGAACCCGCGGAACTCGGGGAAGGTCCTGTCGGGCGCGAAGACGCTCGTCACGACCCGAGAGCCGGGAAACGCCTCGAGCAGCGCCAGCACGACACGCTCCGCCCCGCCGCGCTGTGTCAGGTAGTCGTGCGCGATGACGACCTCGGTCACGCGCACAGGTTTGCAGGAAGCGAGATCCTCCCGGCCGAGCGAGCGAAACGACAGACTCTCGCGCATGCGGATCTCCGATCACGCGAAGGCGCGAATCGACTGGCCCCTCGCCCTTCGGCCCGGCAAGCTCGCTGCGCCGCCGTTCCGGGTCTATGCGGTCGCCCGTGAACGGAATGAGGGAAGTCTGCGCGCCCTCGCCGGACAAGCCGAGGGCAGACTCGTGCTCCGGTCGCTCGACGAGGGTCACGGCCGGAAGTTCGACCTGGTCGATGCGATGGCGCGCGAGCAACCACCCGATCCCGACGAATGGCTCGTCGTGGCCGACGACGACATCCGCCTCGTTCGTGGCGACCTCGCGCGGTTCGTCGCGATTGCGGACGCGGCGGGATTCGACCTGGCACAGCCTGCGCTCGACCGCCGCGGCAAGGTGACGTCCGGCATCACGGTCAGCCGGCCGCTGACGAGGGCCCGTCTGACGAGCTTCGTCGAGTTCGGACCGGTCTTCGCCATCCGCCCGGCTGTCCGAGACGTCGTGACCGCAACCTTCGCCGGCTCCGGGCTGGGCTGGGGGTTACGCCGCGTCTGGCATTCCCTCGAACCACCGCTGCGCCTGGGAATCGTCGACGAGGTGCGCGTGCTCCGCCGGAACGCACCCGACGACGAGGCTGAGGCCGCCGAAGCTCGGCTCGAGATGTATCGGACGTGGGAGCGACACGGCCTCGTCGACGGGCAACAGCCGGAGTACACCTATCGCTCCTGGCGAGCCTGGCAGAGGATTCCCTAGACGAAATGGCCGCTGGACGATTTGCCGCGCCCTGACAGGTAATCGAGCGTCTCGCGAGTGGCAGCTGTCGGCAACTTCGCCAGTATGTCTCACATGCGCCGTCCGAACCTCTTCATTCCCGGCGCTCCACGCTGCGGGACGACGGCGATGTTCGAGCTCCTCGGGGCGCACCCGGAGATCTTCCCGTCCTCGATCAAGGAGCCTCACTATTTCGTGCCCGGCCACAAGCGGACACTCAGGGAGTACCTCGATCTCTTTTCCGGGGCGACGAACGAGCGATGGCTGCTCGAGGCCACACCTCACTACCTTCTGGTCGACGACACCCCTGGCCGGATTCGCGAGTTCTCGCCCGATTCGAAGGCGATCGTCATGGTCCGCGATCCCGTCGAGCTCCTCCACTCGTCCCACGATCTGCGCAAGCTCATCCAGCGCGAGCCCGACGATCTGCGAACAGCCTTGGGGCGCGCGGACGCCGAGCGGTACTGGCGCATCGGGCGACTGGGGGAGCAGCTCGAGCGACTTTTCGGAGCGTTCCCGCGGGATGACATCCATGTCGTGGTCTACGACGACTTCGCGGCCGACAACGCAGCTGAGTATCGGCGCGTCCTCGACTTCCTCGACGTCAATCCGGACTTCACGCCTCGCTTCCGAAGTGTGAACCCCAGCGGCGAAGCACGCAGCGCATCGCTACAGCGAGCGTTATGGCGGGAAGACAGTGGCCTCAAGAGCGCCGCCCGCACGCTGCTTCCGCGGTCCTTACGGACAAGAGCCTGGAAAACGCTGCATCACCTCAATCGTCGTCCTCGTCCGCGGTCGCCACTCGACGATGAGGTGGCACGGACGATTTGGCTCAGACTCGAGCCGGACGTTGCGGTCTTGAGCAGGTTGTTGGATCGCGATCTCGTCGCTCTCTGGCGACGCTAGCGGGAGGTCACCGTTCGAGCGCCAGCCGAGGACGGGGATTCGCGTTTGCCCTATCGAACCGCGCGTGAGAATGTCGAGTTCTCCGAGTGCGGCTCAGCTCTCCTCGCGAGGGCCTCGAAAGTCCCTTGCAGGCGCGCAATCCCGATAAGGATGGGGCGTACTCTGTTCCAATGCGCTCGCTGCGCGTGAAGCTGCATCGCGATCTGCTCCAGCGAGCAGACGACCCCGTCGTGCGCCGCGCGAACCTTCGCCGCGTCGGACGGCTCTTCGCCCCCTACCGGCGCCGCCTGGCACTCGTGTGCGGCCTGATCGTGAGCGGGGCCGCGCTGGGAGTCCTGCCCGCCTTCCTCCTCAAGCGCGCGCTCGAGGCGATCTACAGCCACGACTCGACCGCACTCGCCCTCTCGGCGGGCGCGATGATCGTCATCGCCCTCGTCACCGGTGTCCTCGGCGTCGTGCAGACGCTCCTTGCCAACCGGATCGGCCAGCGCGTGATGCACGACCTCCGCGCGGCGGTCTTTCGCCACCTGCAGCGCCTGTCGCTCGCGTTCTTCACCCGCACCCGTAGCGGCGAGGTGCAGTCGCGTATCAACAACGACATCGGCGGGATCCAGAGCGTCGTCACCGAGACCGCGACGACGATGGCGTCGGCCGCCACGACGTTCATCGCGGCGGCGGTCGGGATGCTCATTCTCAATTGGGAGCTCGCGTTGTTCGGGCTTGCGTTGATCCCGCTCTTCGTCGCGCTGACAAAGCGCGTGGGGGTCGAGCGGCGGAAGGTCGCGAAGTCGACGCAGGAGACGCTCGCGGACGTCTCGAGCCTTGTGCAGGAGTCGCTGTCGGTGTCGGGGATCCTGCTCGGCAGGACGCTCGGCCGGGCGGATGGGGTCGCCGAACGGTTCGAGCAGGACTCGCTGAAGCTTGCCGACCTCCAGGTCCGCCAGCAGATGACCGGCCGCTGGATGCTGGCGATGATCCAGACGAGCCTCGCCGTGATGATCCCGGCTGTCTACTGGTTCGGAGGATCGGCTCTAGGCGGACACGTGTCGGTTCCGGTGCTGGTCGCCTTCGTGGCGCTCCAGGCACGCCTCTTCTTGCCTGCCAACCAGCTCCTGAGCGCCGGCCTCGACGTTCAAACCTCCTTGGCGTTGTTCGATCGCATCTTCGAGTACCTCGACCAGCCCGTCGACATCACGGAGCGCGTGGGGGCCCTCGCCCGCGAAGACGTGCACGGCGCGGACGTCGCCTTCGAGCACGTGTGGTTCCGCTACGGCGGTGAGAAGTGGACGCTCGAGGACACGAGCTTCGTCGTTCCCGCCGGGACGATGACGGCCCTCGTAGGCAAGACCGGTTCCGGGAAGACGACGCTCGCCTACCTCGTGGCGCGCTTGTACGAGGCCGAGCGTGGCGCGGTACTCATCGGCGGCGTCGACGTCCGTGACCTCTCCTTCGACGCTCTCTCCAGGCTCGTCGGCGTCGTGGCGCAAGAGACGTACCTCTTCCACGCGAGCGTGCGCGAGAACCTCCTCTTCGCCAAGCCGAACGCAACGGAGGACGAGCTCGTCGCGGCCGCCGAGGCGGCACGCATCCACGATGTAATCGCGGCGCTTCCAGACGCGTACGAAACCGTTGTCGGTGAGCGCGGCTACCGCTTCTCCGGTGGCGAGAAGCAGCGAATCGCGATCGCGCGGACGATCCTCCGCAACCCACCCATCCTCGTCCTCGACGAGGCGACCAGCTCACTCGACACCGCGACGGAGCGGCTCGTGCAGGAGGCCCTCGACAGCTTGTCCGAGGGGCGAACGACCATCGCCATCGCCCACCGGCTGTCGACCGTTCGGCATGCGGACCAGATCGTCGTCCTCGACGGCGGCCGCATCGTCGAGACCGGCACGCACGATCAGCTCCTCGCCGGCGCCGGTCGCTACGCCGAGCTGATCGCGCGCGGCGCAGCGCTCCAGCTGGTCGACTAGAAGCGGTAGGAGCGGCGATCGCGGTAGCGCGTCCGCAGGAGGATCCCGAGCTCCTCCCACCGCCCGACCCCCCGCTCGCGCAGCCACTCACGGACGAGCCGCGCCTCCCTCCGGTGTCCCTTGCGGAGAAGGAGATAGTGCATGTGCGCGAGTCCCTGGTCGAGCGGGAGGCAAGGCTGCGTGCCGAGACGAGGACGGAAGTGCTCCACGAAGAGCCGCACGTCGGGAAGCCAGCGCGGGTCGTCGAAGTCGCGACTGAGCCGATCGGGCGCGTCCGAGTGGTGGACGTCCCAGACCTCGTCGACGTAGAGCACGCTGTGCCGTAGCCCGAGCACGAGCTTGAACGCGAACTCCTGCTTGTAGAAGGACGGCAGTTCGTCGACCCATTCGCGCACGACGGCTGCTCGAAAGACATCCATGACGTCGAACGGGGGTGGGGTGCGCCGGACATACGTGGCGGGATCGACGATGTGCCGACCTCCGGGGACCCGGAGCGGCAGCCGCCCGTCGATCTCGGCGAGGCCGATCACGGCGCCGACATCCGGGTGCTCGCGGAGCAGCTCGACCGCCCGGGCGAGCGTGTGCGGGAGGAGCTCGTCGTCGCTGTCGAGTTTCGCGACGATGTCTGCGCGGACATGCGCGTAGCCCGTGAGGCGCGCGGCAGCAGGCCCGCCCCTTTCGTCCCGGCGGATGTAGCGAAAACGGCCTCCGAACGCTTCGACGACGGATTCGAGTCGCTCCGTCGAGCCGTCGTCGACGACAACACACTCGAAATCCGCGAGCGTTTGGGCGGCGACGCTCGTGAGCGCCCGGCGGAGAAATTCCGGGCGGTCGTGCACGGGGATCACGACGCTGACGATGGGCTTATCGCTGCTCATCGGCCCACTAGCATGATCGCGTGGCTTCCATACGCACGCCGCCGTTGGGGCGCGTCCGCGACGCTGCGCTCACCTGGGCCGAGTACATAGCGCGTGCCGGGCGGAACACGAGCGACACGCGGGTGGTCGCGGTGGTGGGGATGCACCGCAGTGGGACGAGCGCCGTTGCGGGCACGCTCCAGAGCGCGGGCCTTTACCTCGGCAACGTTCTGCGCAAGCACGAGTCGAATCGCCGCGGAACCCGGGAGAACCTCGAGATCGTTGCGTTGCACGACGCGATCCTCGCCCACTCCGGTGGCTCGTGGCGCAATGCGCCCCCCAGGGTCACGTGGACGGACGCTCACCGATGCGAGCGCGACCGGATCGTCGCGGAATATGGCGGAGCAGGACTGTGGGGGTTCAAGGATCCGCGCACGATCCTGTTGCTCGACTTCTGGCGCGAAGCGCTGGGCGAGTCGCTCACGCTCGTCGGCGTGTATCGCGAGCCCGGCGCCGTCGCCTTGTCACTCGTGCGCCGCGATGGCGGCACGCCGGACGAGTGGCTGAAGCTCTGGGTCCAGTACAACGCGCGGCTGCTGCGGGAACACGAGGAGCGGGAATTCCCACTGGTCGAGTTCGTCGCGCAGGTGGAGCGGTTCGACGAGCAGGTCGTTCCTGTTCTGCGCGCCTTGGGGCTGCGGGCGCGGACGCAATCCGGCTTCTTCGACCCGGCCCTGGCAGCGGTCGACGAGCCGGCGCGCGCTTCGGCCGACGCTGTCGCTCTCTACGAGCGATTGTGCGCCGCGCGGGGGTAGCGTGGACGCTCTGGCGATCCTCCCGATCCGCAATGACGCTCCGTACGTGGCGAACTGCCTTCGGAGCCTCATCCGGGAAGGGCTCGCAGTCGCGGTCATCGACAACGACTCGACCGACGGCCTCGACGAGATCCTCGCTCGCCCGGAGTTCCACCCACATCTGGTCGACCGTTCGCGCCTTCCCTTTCGGGGAACCTACGAGGTGACGCGGATCTGGGCGGCGGTCGACGAGGTCGCGTCGCGCATGGCGCCGGATTGGGTGGTCTACGTCGACGCCGACGAGGTGCTGCACTCGTACTCGGAGGAGGAGCGCGTCGTCGACGTGCTCATCGCCGCCGAGGCCGCGGGCTGCAACGCGGTCAACTTCGACGAGTTCGTCTTCCTCCCGGTCGAGCACGACTACGTCCCCGACGCCGCCGGTTGGCAGCCGCTACGGCACTACTACTTCTTCGAGCCCCGGCCGACGCGCCTTGTTCGGGCCCGCCGCCATGACGCAGGCTTGTCGATGGCGGCGTCCGGGACGCACGGGTTGCGCGATCCGCGTGCGCGAATCTTCTCGCGAAGCCTCGCAAACCGGCACTACCTGTTTCGCTCGGCCGAGCACGCGCGGACGAAGTATCCCGAGCGCCGCTACTCAGCGGCGGATGTCGAGCACGGCTGGCATCTGAATCGAGTCGAGTACGGGCCACGCGACTTCGAATTCCCGTCGCCGTCCCGACTGAAGCGGCTGGCCCACCCGGACGACCGTCGACTCGATCGTTCGGAACCGTGGCGCCGGCACTACTGGGAGCGGCCGTCCGGGCTCGGGGAGCGCGCCCTCGCGCTCGCGCGGCGGGCAGGACGAAGCCTCAGCCGATGAGACTCGCTATGACGCTCCTCGTCAGGGACGAGGAGGACATTCTCGAAGCCCACCTTCGCTACCACTTCGCGGCGGGGGTCGATTTCGTCATCGCGACCGACAACCGGTCGGAGGACGGGACGAAAGAGATTCTCCGCGCCCACGAGCGTGAGGGGCGCCTGCTGTTGTTCGAGGAGGACGGCGACAACTACGACCAGGGCCGGTGGGTGACGCGCATGGCCCGGCTCGCCGCGACCGAGCACGGTGCCGACTGGGTGATCAACAGCGACGCCGACGAGTTCTGGTGGCCCGACGAGGGCGACCTGAAGGCGGTGTTCGAGGCTGTGCCGCCGACCCATCTCGCCGTGAAGGCGCGAATCAGGAACTTCGTCCCTCGCCCTCCGTCGACCGAGCCCTTCTTCCGCTCGATGACCGCGCGTGTTCGAGAGCCCACGACGAAGGGCGCGACCACCGAGCCGCGTCGCGAGCCTGCCGCCAAGGTCTGTCACCGGGCGCTGCGCGACATCGAGCTGGGCAGGGGAAATCACGCCGCCTTCCGGCGGCGCCTCTTCTGGCGGCGCCGCCTGCCCGCCCCGCGAGCTCCTCTCACCGTCCTTCACTTCCCCGTTCGCTCGTACGCGCAGTTCGCGAACAAGATCGAGAAGACGGGAGCAGCGATGGCACGGAACGGCAAGCTGCCCGCGGCGTCGAAGGCTTGGCCCGCCCGAGTCCTCTACGAGGCGTTTCTCAGAGGCGAGCTCAAGGCCCACTACGAGCGTCTCGTCTGCGACGACGACGCGATCCGGGCGGGCATCGCCGACGGCACTCTCGTCCTCGACCAGCGGCTGCGTGACCGCCTGGACGTGCTCGGCCTGGGCGAGTCGGGCCAACCGTCCTGAGCGCTCTCGATCCCCGTCCGGGACCGTATCCCTCAGTTGGGGGTTATTTGGCGCGATCACCCCAACGGGGGAATGTCCGGTCCCGACCCGCCACCTAGAGTCGGCAGCGCTCAGTTGCGGGATTTGGGGGCCTTGGGTGCAGGAGGCACTCGCGACAGCGAAAACTGCGGCGGTGGGTCCCGTCGCACTGCGGAAGGGATCGGGACACAGATGCGGATGCGCCGGACGTTGCGCAAGAAGACATTCGTCGTGCTGCTGCTCACACTTGCGGCGGCCGCTGGGGTTCTGCTGATCGGCTCGGCCGGATCGGCCTCGGCCAGCGGATCGGTCACGTTCACCCAGGAGCAGGATCAGCCGATCCCGCCCGCCCAGAACTACGCCGGCAGCGCGAGCGGAGACGGCTGGGCGGTCGCCCTGTCGTCGAGCCGCGTCTACAACGTCTTCCACCATTCGACGACCGCATTGATCGTCGCCTGCCATCTGCAGAGCAACGCGCAGCCTTGCTGGGGCGTCGACGGCAGCGGCAACGCGGTCACGGAAACCGTGACCGACTCGACCGGGGGCGGATTCGCGACGACCTCCGATCCGAACATCTTCCTGGACAAGAACGGGAAGCTCTGGATCTACGCCCTGAGGCTGTCCGACAAGAGCGTCGGCGTGGTCTGCTTCGACACCACCGCTCCCGCTCCGACCGTGAGTACTCCTAGTCCGGGGTTCTGCGGCTATACGCCACTCTCGGGCGCAGGGGATTCCGGGATCGTGTCAGGCCGGCCTCTGTTCGGAACGCCGCTGCAGAGCGGCACCCGCATCTACGCCTTCAACTACGGCCAGAACGTCGGCGCAGGCGGCGGTACGCACCACACGGAGAACACCGTGCTCTGCTTCGACGAGAGCCTCAACAGCGGTCAGGGCGGCGCCTGCTCCGGCCAGCCCTACAGCGTGTCGATCGGAAGCGGGACGGTCACCCGTCTCGTTCCGGAGCCGAGCGACGCACTGATCGGCTCGCACTTGATCATCCCGATCGCGACGTCGACCGCGTCCTCGGGACTCGCATGCTTCGACACGACGAGCAACACCAACTGCGGCAGCTCGTGGCCCGTGCTCACTCCGACCATCCCGCTGTTCGCGGGGATCGTTCCGGTCTACGGGGCGCCCTACCCGCTGCTCAGCCCGGCGGGGAACGTGACGGGCTTCTGCCTGGCGAACGGCACCGACCCGTGCTTCGACTTCACCACGGGAGCAAGCGTCTCGACCCCGTCCGGTATGAGCGCGCAGGTCCCGCAGCAGTACGCCATGAACGGCCCGTCTCTCATTCTGGGAACCCGCGTCTACATCCCCGAGTGGCAGACGAGCTCGGGCTCGGTGTCGTGCTGGGACTACTCGACCGGGGCTGCGTGCCCCGGCTTCCCCAAGGTGTTCGCGGCGCCGCCGTCCTCCACGGGCCTCGCGCAGCTGTACACGGTGAACGCCGATCCCTATCGGCCCACGTGCCTTTGGGTGAATGCGGACAACGGCGCGGCTCAGATCCAGAACTTCGACGCCTACACGGGCGGGCCGTGCACGCAGACCCGCGTGCTCGCCACACAGTTCGTCGTCCCCGGCGTGCCGGACTGCGCGCCGACGGCGTACACGTCACTCCAGGTTCTCTCGCCCACGCCCGACCAGTACCAGGGCGGGTCGATCTCCTTCGCAGATGCCGGCGGCAATGCGCTCACCGCCCTGGGAAGCGTCCAACTCGACGCGACGGGCACGGCCGACCTCAGTGGCATCTCCAGCAGCCTCAGCTCGCTGCCGAGCGGGCTACCGCAATTCCTGATCTCACTCAACAACGCTCCCGTCAACCCGGCGCCGCTCGATGTCAAGCTGACCTGGGTCGCGTCCAACGATCCGGCTTGCACGACGGGCGGTCAGAAGACCCAGACGACGACGGCGCTCGACGCCGTCCTCAACGACGGGACGAACACCAGCCACAGCCTGACCGAGTGGGTCGGGACGCCGGTGACGAACAACACGAACGGTCTGCTCACGGGCACGAACGCCGCGACCGCGACCGGCTCCGTCACCTACCACTGGTGGACCGACAACACCTGCACGACGAAGCAGGTGGCGGATGACACGGAGACGATCACGACGCCGGGCACGCTCCCCGCGTCTCAGCCGGTGAACCTGCCGGCGGGCGTCTACTACGAGACCGTCGACTACAGCGGCGACAGCGCCAACGCCGCGTCGAGCACGACGTGCGGCTCCGAGATCCTCACCGTCAACAAGGTGCCGACGTACGTCACGTACACCGGCGACACGAGCGTCTACGCGGGTCAGACGGCGAACGTCTCGTTCGTCCTCAAGAACGCGTTGAACAACCTCGTGCTCGGCAGCCAGTCGGTCACGATCACGCTGCCGGCAGCGCTCGGCGGGGGCACCGTCACGGGAACGACCGACTCGAACGGCGTCTTCTCGACGACCGTCACGACGCCGGACGTCTCCAACGACCCGACGTACACGCCGAGCGAGTCGTTCGGCGGCACCGGCACCTATCTCGCGAGCTCCGGTCCCGGCAGCCTCGAGGTGAAGCCTGTCCAGACGGACATCAGCTACCTCGGCGACACGAACGTCTACTCCGGCCAGACGGCCAACCTCACCTTCGAGCTGACCGACCAGTTCGGCAACTTGCTGCCGAACGAG
This sequence comes from Gaiellaceae bacterium, assembly GCA_035652255.1. Lineage (GTDB taxonomy): Bacteria > Actinomycetota > Thermoleophilia > Gaiellales > Gaiellaceae > Palsa-739. The sequence goes on from DASRED010000013.1 coordinate 115,725, forward strand.
CCGGTCGTCATCCACTTCAACGGCAACGACTACCCCGAGACGACGGACGGCTCCGGCATCGCCACCGTGCAGATCACGGCGCCGAACGTCTCGACCGACACGCCGTTCTCGCCGAGCGAGTCGTTCGCCGGCGCGGCGCAGTACCTGCCGTCGACCGGCCCGGGCGGGATCGTCGTTCATCCGATCCCGACGACCATCAGCTATCTCGGCGACACCAACGTCTACTCGGGCCAGCAGGCGACGCTGAAGTTCGTCCTCAAGGACCACTTCGGGAACGTCCTGCCGAACGAGCCGGTCGTCATCCACTTCAACGGCAACGACTACCCGGAGACGACCAACGCCTCGGGTCTCGCCTCGGTGGTCGTCACCTCGCCGATCGTCTCGACGAACACGCCGTACACGCCGACCGAGTCCTTCGCCGGCGACTCGCCGTACCTGGCGAGCACCGGTCCGGGCGGCCTCGTCGTGCACCCGATCCAGACGAGCATCAACTACACGGGCGACACGAACGTCTACTCCGGCCAGCCGGCGACGCTGACCTTCGTGCTCAAGGACCAGTTCGGGAACCTCCTGCCGAGCATGCCGGTCGTCATCCACTTCAACGGCAACGACTATCCGGAGACGACGGACGGCTCCGGGGTCGCCTCGGTGATCGTCACGTCGCCGATCGTCTCGAGCAACACGACCTTCACGCCGACCGAGTCGTTCGCCGGGCAGGCGCAGTACCTGTCCTCGACCGGCCCCGGCTCGCTGCTCGTCAAGCCGATCCCGACGAACATCACCTACCTCGGCGACTCGAGCGTCTACTCCGGCCAGCCGGCGACGCTCAAGTTCCTGCTGAAGGACCAGTTCGGGAACGTCCTGCCGAACGAGCCGGTCGTCATCCACTTCAACGGCCACGACTACCCGGAGACGACCGACGCCTCGGGTCTCGCCTCCGTCGCCGTCACCTCGCCGATCGTCTCGACGAACACGCCGTACACGCCGACCGAGTCCTTCGCCGGCCAGGCGCAGTACCTCGCGTCGAGCGGCCCCGGCTCGCTGCTCGTCAAGCCGATCAACACGAGCATCACGTACGACGGCGACACGAGCGTCGTCGCCGGCCAGTCCGCGACGGTCAAGTTCCAGCTGAAGGATCAGTTCGGGAACACGCTCGCGAACATGCCGGTGACGATCACGCTGCCGTTCGGTCTCGGCCCGTACGCAGGGACGACGGACTCGAACGGGTACGTCTCCGACACGATCACGGCGCCGATGCACACCGGCTCCTATGGAACCTCGGAGTCGTTCGGCGGCCAGGCGCAGTACCTCTCGAGCAGCGGCCCCGGCTCCATCGCCGTCCTCCCGATCTCGACGAGCATCACGTATCTCGGTGACACGAGCGTGACCGCCGGCCAGACGGCGGCGGTCAAGTTCCAGCTGGAGGACCAGTACGGGAACACGCTCGCGAACATGCCAGTCACGATCAACCTGCCGTTCAGCGGCACTCCCTTCAGCGGGACGACCGACTCGAACGGCATCGTCACCACGACCGACACGGCGCCGATGCACACCGGCTCGTACGGGACCGACGAGTCGTTCGCCGGCCAGGATCCGTACACCGGCAGCGACGGCACCGGCACGATCGCGGTCACCCCGATCCCGACGAAGATCACCTACATCGGCGACACGAGCGTCACCGCCGGCCAGACGGCAACGGTCAAGTTCCAGCTCACCGACACCTCCGGCAACCCGCTTCCCGCCGGCGAGACGGTGACCATCAACCTGCCGTTCAGCAGCACGCCGTACACCGGCACCACCGACGCGCACGGCATCGTCACCACGACCGACACGGCACCGATGCAGACCGGCTCCTACGGAACCAAGGAGACCTTCGCCGACACGGATCCGTACACCGGCAGCAACGGAACCGGCACGATCGTCGTCACCCCGATCCCGACGACCATCACGTACACCGGCGACGGGACCGTGCAGGCCGGTCAGACCGCGAACATCAGCTACGTCCTGACGGACAAGTCCGGTAACCCGCTCGTCGGGATGCCGATCACGGTCAACCTGCCGTTCGGCGGCCAGGCCACCGGCGTCACCGGTGCGGGCGGCGTCTTCTCGACGACGCAGCTCGCCCCGCTGCACACCGGCACCTACGGCACCGACGAAGCGTTCGCCGGCCAGGATCCGTACACGCTGAGCGACGGAACGGGCTCGATCCAGGTCACCCCGATCGGGACCAACATCACGTACGTCGGCGACACCTCGGTGATCTCCGGTCAGCCTGCCACGGTCGCGTTCGTCCTCAAGGATCAGTACGGACACGTGCTGCAGGGCATGACGGTGACCATCACGCTGCCGTTCGGCGGCACCTTCACGGGCACCACGGATGCACTCGGCATGGTGAGCGACACCGTCACCGCGCCGACCGTCTCGAGCAACACGAGCTACGGCACCTCCGAGTCGTTCGGCGGCTCGAATCCGTACCTCTCGAGCAACGGGCCCGGTTCGCTGGTCGTGCAGCCGACTCCCACGCCTCCTCCGCCCGCGCTGAACTGCTCGGCGAAGGGCGTGAAGTGCGAGTCGATCCTCGCCGACCCGAGCGTCGTCTCGAACACGCAGCTCCAGATCGTCGCGACGGACGACGCGTCGTTCGCAGGCGCCTGCGCGCCGACCGCCATCCTGCTGAGCAGCGGCGGCGGGTGGCAGCAGCTGTCGGTCTCGTCGAGCCCGACGAGCGGTTGGCCGCAGAACTACGTGGACAACCACAACGGCTCGATGTCGAACAAGTACCAGCAGCTGATCAAGATCACCCTCCCGAGCGGGCTCTCGGCCGGCCAGTACTCCGTCCGGATCTCCGCCTGCGACGGAGACGGCGATCAGGATCAGTGGACGTGGACGGTCGCAGTCGACGGCAGCGGCAACGTCACGACGGTCAACACGGGCCCCGGCGCGATCGACTGCACCGTCAAGGGCACGAAGTGCGAGTCGCTCCTCGCCGATCCGAGCGTCGCCTCGAACACGCAGCTGACGATCGTGGCGATGGACGACTCGCCGATCGGCACGAGCGGCTCCACGGCACCGAGCGCCGTCCTGACGACCGGTCAGGTGCTCAACGTGACCACCGCGCCGACGAGCGGGAAGCCGGCGAACTACGTCGACAGCAACAAGGGCTCGATGTCGACGAAGTATCAGACGCTGATCACGATCAACCTGCCGAGCCTCTCGGCCGGTAACTACACGATCCGCGTCACCGCCTACGACGGCGACGGCGATGTCGATCAGTACAACTGGTCGATCACCGTCGACGGCAGCGGCAACGTCACGTCGAGCGGCTCCGGCAGCGGGACTGGTGGAACGCTCGCCGCCGGCAACACGAACTGCAACGGCGTCTTCAGCGGCACCGGGCAGACCGTGACCGTCCAGGCGGGCGCCACGTGCACCCTCCTGCCGGGCACCAGCGTGACCGGGAACGTGACGGTGCAGAAAGGCGGCACGCTGATCGCGAGCGGCGTGACGATCGGCGGCAACCTGGCGATCCAGGGTGGCGCCGCATCGGTCTGCAGCAGCTCGGTCGGCAACGACCTCACCGCCGCCGGCGCACCGGGAGCGGCAGTGCCCATCGTGATCGGTGGTGACTCCTGCGCCGGCGACACCGTCGGGCACGACCTGAACGTCACCGGCGAGACCGGTGGAGTCAGCGTCGTGGGCAACACCGTCCGGCACGACATGAACGTGAACAACGACGGCCCGACGACGGTTGTCACCGACAACACGGTGAGCCACAACGCGACGTGCAACGGGGACACGGGGCAGACCGCCTCGAACAACAACGCGGGCGGCACGAACAACTGCCCGGCTCCGCCGCCGCCTCCGCCGCCGCCGCCGCCGCCGCCTCCTCCGCCGCCGCCTCCGCCGCCCCCGGGGAAGCACTAAGACGGAACTGAGCTCCGCCCCCTAACGGGGGCGGAGCTTTATCCGGCGGAGAACAGGCAGGGCGGACGGCCGCGTCCCGGCGGTGGTGGAGGCTGTCGGCCCGAACTCCGCGCGCGCCTCCGCGCGCCGCGCCCCGGCCGATCGCGGCAGCGGCATCCGCTCCACACCGGCGACCACCTCGCGGTAGAGAGCCGACTGCGCCTCACCGACGCGCGGCCAGGTCCGCCCGCCGGCGAGCGCGATCCCTTCCCGACGACGGCGCTCGAACTCGGCCGGATCGAGCTCGAGGATTCGCTCCGCGAGCGCCTGAGCGTCGCCGGTCGGGACGAGGAGCGCGGGATCGCCGCCGACCTCTCCGATCGAGCCGCTGTCGTAGCCGGCCACGACGGCCCCGCTGGCCTGTGCCTCGACGATCACGCGGCCGAACTGCTCGGTCCACGTCGGCGTCGGGCGGCTCGGGACGAGGGCGAAGTGCGCCGACCGGAAGACCCGCGCCAGCGTTGCCGGCTCGACGGGACCGAGAACGTCGACTCCCTCCCCTTCGGGCGCCACCGGCCCTTCGCCGCAGACGACGAGACGGGTCGGCCGCGTCTCGGCGAGCAGCGTCGCGACCTGGACCGCGTCGTCGACGCCCTTCTCCGGCACGAGCCGGCCCGCGAACGCGAGGACGAGCTCGGGGTCGTCGAGCGACTGCTCGCCCGGCTGGAAGATCTCCGGCTCGTAGCCCAGCGGCAGCACCTCGATCCGGCCCGCGAACCCCTTGCCGCGCGCGACGCTCGCCGCCTGCCGGCTGCACGGATAGAGCGCCGCCACCCGCCGGTGCGCCGCGCGCTCCCACTGGTGGAACGGCGGCGGGAACCGCTTGTCGACGTTCTGCGCCGTGTACATGACGACGGGCAGCTCGGGCGGAGCCGCGCGCAGCCACTGCCGGGCGGCGACGCTGAACGGCTCCTCGTGGAGGTCGAGCACGTCGGGCCGCGCCTCGTCGAGAAGCGCGCGGATCGCGCCCTCGTCCGGGTAGTGGTGCCGGTTCACGTCTCCGGGCCGCCGGACGTCGAGCTCGACGATCCGGAACGGCTCGGGAGAGAGCTCAGCCTCGCCGCCGGGCCACTCCCGCGGCACGACGAGCGTGACGTCGATCCCGGCAGCGACGAGCGCCCGCTCGCGGGCACGGTGAGCTGCGTCGCGACCGGCGTGATAGACACGGAGGATCCGAAGCGGGGACGACATGGAGACCGCGAGAATACGAGCCGGCGGCGGCATCGGTTGCACGATCGCCACAGCGAGCTATATGGCGTACGCGCGGGTTCTCGCCGCGCACTGGGCCCGGTTCCATCCCGACACGCCCTTTTACGTCTTGCTCCTGGACGGCGACAAGGCTGCGGTCGACCGTGAGGGATTCGAGCTCCTCGGCTGCGACGACCTCGACATCTCGGCGGAGGAGCTCGAGATCCGCCGCGGGATCTACAACCCGTGGGAGCTCGCCACGTCGCTCAAGGTCGAGCTCCTCCGCACGCTGATCGCGGACGGGTCCGACGCGGTGGTATTCGTCGATCCCGACCACGGGGTCTACGGTCCTCTCGACGACGTCGCCGCCGCGGCCGCCGAGCACGGCATCGCCCTGTCGCCGCATCTGCTGCGGCCACCGCCTGCCGACGGCTTCTATCCGAACGAGCTCGACATCCTCAAGTTCGGGACCTTCAACGGAGGGTTCCTCGCTGTCGGCCCATCCGCCGCGCCGTTCCTCGAATGGTGGTCGGGCCACGTCCGCCGCGATTGCCTCGACGAGCGCAGCGGCGGATTGCACGCGGACCAGACGTGGCTTCAGTCCGTCCCGCAGTACTTCCCCTTCACGATCCTCACCGACCCGACGCTCCACGTTGCCCACTGGAACATCCACGAGCGCGACCTCGAGTTCGTCGACGGCCGCTACCTGGTCGCGGGAACGCCGCTCCGCTCGTTCCATTTCAGCCAGTTCGACCCGGAGCGCCCGGACGAGCTCTGCTCGTGGCTACCGCTGACCCGCTACCGGATAACCCGTTCCCGGAACCCCGCGGTCTTCCAGCTGCTCAGGGAGTACGCCGGCGAGGTGGTCACCGCCGGCTACGTCGAGGACCGGGCGACCGGATACCGGTATGCGACGAGCGCGTCGGGGAGGCCGCTGGGGAAGTGGGAACGCGCCGTCTATCGCGAAGCCGTCCTCGCCGCGGAAGCTCGCGGGAGCGCGCTGCCACCGAGCCCGTTCGAGCCCGCGCGCGCCGCCGACTTCGAAGCGTTGGTGGGCAGCCGGGCGTCGTGGCCATCCCTCTCACCGCAAGCTCGGGAGCGTCTCGAGCGCTTGCGGCCGGCTGGCGCTCCCCGGACCGCCGGCGGGCGAGCGGCCAGGCGCCTGCGGCGAGCCGCCGGCTATGCGCTCACAGGGCGACTCGCCGGACGATCGCTCGATTCGAGCATCCCGACGCGGATCACGAGTGATCTCGTCCGGCTCGAATACCGACGGTCGGAGTAGAGCTGCCGCGCTCCACGCAGGAACTACGCGTCGAAGGACTGGAAGTGATGCCAGGGCCGATCGTCGTCTCGCTGCTTGCGGAGAGCGACCGCGGCGACCGGGGGCAGCAGCCGTGACCGCGCGCGCACCGTCCGCAGCAGTGACGCTCTCCGGCTGAGCCGGAGCGGAACGGAGTCGACGAGGTCGTAGGCACGGTTGCGCAACGCGAACTCGGCCACGGCCCGGACGCCGGGCATCCAGGTGTCGTCGAGAACGACGACGCCGCCCGGACGCAGCAACAGATCGACGAAGAAGAAGTCGACGAGGCAGTGGTCGAACGTGTGCCACCCGTCGATCAGCGCGAGATCGACCCGGCATCCACTTTCGACCAGGCGAGGAAGCGCGAAATGCGACGACTCCTCGATCAGCTCGCAGAACTGAGAGAAGCCCGCGCGCTCGAGCTGGCGGATCGCGACGCCGTCCCAGTCGCCGTGCTGGTTGGGGTCGATGGAGATGAGCTTCGGCGTCTTGCTCGCGCTGTTCAGCGCGTCCGCGAGCGCCAGGCTCGCGACTCCGTACGCCATGCCGATCTCGAGGGCCTCCGTCGCGCCGACCGCCTCGACCTGGCGGTAGAGCAGCTCACACTCCTCGACCGGGATGTTCGAGTGGAGCTCGTATCTGCGCCCTTCGAGCTCGATGTAGCCGCGCTCGAGCACCTCGGCGAGCAGCGGATGAAGCTGCCGGCTCACAACGAGCCGGGGCCGAAGACCGGGTGAGCGCCCATCACGCCGAGACTACGCTCTCCTTCTGCTCGGACCGACCGTGGATCCGCTCCGCGACGCTCACATCGACATGAAGATCCTCGTCCTCTCCTCTCTCTACCCGCCGGCAGCCGTTGGAGGGTACGAGCGCTTGTGCCGGGACGCGGTCGAACGATTCCGCCAGGACGGACACGAGGTCGCCGTCTTGACGAGCACGTTTGGCGGACTCCGGGAGGACGACGACCCGTACGTGCACCGGGAGGTGCCGATGTATTGGGACGGCGGCAGTCTCGTCTGCCCGCCGCGGCTGGAGCTGTTCCGATCCGAGCGCGCCAACACTCGCATCCTGACGCGACTCCTCGCCGAGTTCGCGCCGGACGTCATCTCGATCTGGGCGATGGGAGCCTGGTCGCTCGGCCTGCTCGCGACCGCCGAGGCGTCCCCGGTGCCCGTCGTCTACAACGTCATCGACGACTGGCTCGTCTACGGCCGCTCCTCGGATTGCTGGACAGGACGCCTCGACCGAAGGCCGCCGCTCGTCCGCCGAATCGCCGCAGCGTTGGGCGCACCCACCGGCCCGGAGTCGTTCGCGTCCACGAGCAGGTTCTGCTTCGTCAGCGAGTTCACGCGCTCGAGGGCGCTCGAGCACCGGAGCATCGACCCCGGGTCGACCTCCGTCGTCCCGGCCGGGATCGACACGCGCGACTTCCCGCTGGCCGACGGGGACGAGCAGCGTCCCTGGCGCTGGCACGTCATCTTCGCCGGCCGCATCGCCCCCGAAAAGGGCGTCGACGTCGCGATCCGAGCGGTGGCCGATATCCCGGAGGCGCGGCTCACGATCGTCGGCGAGAGCGGCCCACCCGGCTACCACGCCGAGCTTCACCGGCTCGTCGACGCCGCGGAGATGAGCGGCCGAGTCCGGTGGACGAGCGTCGAGCGGAGCGAGCTCGCCCCTCTGTATCGCTCCTCGGACGCGCTCGTCTTCCCGAGCACGGGAAGCGAGGCGTTCGGCCTGGTCCCGCTCGAAGCGATGGCGTGCGGGACGCCCGTTGTCGCAACGACCGGAGGAGGCTCGGCGGAGTATCTCGTCGACGGCGAGAACTGCCTCCTCTTCGAGCCCGGCGACGCTGCCGCGCTCTCCGCCGCCCTGCAACGGCTGAGCGCCGAGCCGGAACTTCGCAGGCACCTGGCAACGGGCGGGCTCCGCACTGCGGCGAGGCTCACCGTCGACAACTGGGCGCAGAGCCTCGAAGAGATTCACCGCACGGCTGCCGCCGAGCCGGAGTTCGCTTAGCCCGTCAAAGCCGCCGCCGTCTGCTCGGCGACCTCCCGCCAGGAAGGCAGCGGATCCTCGTGAGGTCGCGGATTCGCGCTTCGAGCGCGTGATAGCTCCGCCGCAGCCTCGACCAGCACGCTCGCGAGCGCCGCGGGGTCGCCGGGCGTGAAGCGCCAGCAGCGCGACGCTCCGGCAGTCAGCTCGCGGTAGCCCGGCGTATCGGCGGCGACGACGGGGATTCCGAGCGAGAGCGCGAGCGCCAGCACGCCGGAAGTGCCGTCGTCGGTCCGGGTGACGAGCACGGCGTCGGAAGCCGAGAACAGCTCGTGCACCTCGTCGTCCGGGACGAACGTGAGCCGCAGGCGAATCCGAGGATCGTCACGCGCGGCGACGCGCAGCGCGTCCCCGAGCTCGGCGTCCATCACCTGGCCGGCGACGAGCACGACGAGACCGCGGTCGTCCGGCGGCACGAGCGCCAACGCCTCGACGACGTCCTCGATTCGCTTGTACCGGCGAACGAGGCCGAAACAGAGGATCAGGACGCTCGCGTCGTCGACGCCGAGCTCCGCGCGAACGTCGCTCGCCGGCCGGCGGGCCGGGGCATAGACGCCGGCGAACGACCCGTGGCGGATCAGGACCGGCTCTCTCCCGAGCGTGCGGCTCACCTTCCCTCGAGTTGCTTCGTCGTTGACGATGAGCACTTGTGCGAAGCGCGCCGCGACCCGCGGCGCGACCGAATCGGCCCGGCACTGGCGATCGTGGGGGTCGATCTCGTGAACCGTCCAGACGACCCGATAACGCAACGCGCGCGCGAGAAGCAGGCGCTGGGCGAAGAGCAGTAGGCGGACAACCTGTCCGGCAAGCCGGGGATGGCGGTAGTAGCCGGACAGCCAGTGGAAATGAAGGATGCCGACCTCACGCCGGTTCTCCCACAGCCACTTCGACCGGAGCTTGCCCGACGGCGCGAGTCGAACTCCCGTCTCCGCGAGCGCTTCGTACAGCAGCCGCTGATACGGATTCGACGTCTCTCCGAGCGGCGGGAACGTGGCGACGACACGCTTCCGGCTCGCATGAGGCTGCGAGCTGGCGTCCGGCTGCACGCGGTGGAGGCTATCCCACCGAGAACGCACCGATACCGTCTCCTGCATGCGGATCGCTCTCCTCCCCAGCGCGTTCGCTCCCGCCGTCGGAGGCGTCGAGGAGCTCACTGCGCGCCTGGCTCGACAGTTGATCGAGACAGGCGACGAGGTCGAGGTGTGGACGATTCGCCACCCCGCCGGGCTCGCCGCGACCGAACCGATCGACGGGATCACGGTGCGCCGGTTCGAGCTTCCCCTGCCGCGACTCAGCGGACCGTCGCTCGTCGGCTTTCCGCTCGCTCGGCGCCGGGCGTTGCGATCGCTCCTGGCCGCCGCTGCCGACTTCGAGCCGGAGGTCCTCCACGTGCAGTGCTTCAGCGCCAACGGCATCTACGCCGCCTGGCTCGCGCGACGCCTCGGCGTCCCGCTGATCGTGACGCTGCAGGGCGAGACGGTGATGGACGACCACGACATCTACGAGCGCTCGCTCACCCTGCGGCTCGGTCTGCGGAGCGCGCTTCGAGCCGCTGCGGCGGTGACCGGCTGTTCGCAGTTCGTGCTCGCCGATGCCGAGAGCCGCTTCGGGCTCCCCATGGGCCGAGGTCAGGTGATCCCGAACGGAGTCGATCTCGACGAGGGCGACGAGCCCGAGCCGTTCGAGCTGCCGTTCGACCGTTTCGTTCTCGGAGTGGGCCGGATCGTCGAGAAGAAGGGGTTCGACCTCCTGGTCGACGCATTCGCGACTGTCGCCGACCGGCATCCCGACGTCGGCCTCGTGATCGGAGGCGACGGTCCCCAGCGGGCAGCGCTCGTTGAGCGAGCCGCGGAGATGGGACTGGAAGAGCGGGTCGCTTTCCCGGGCCTTCTCAGCCGGGCGGAGGTCGCGTGGGCGATGGGGGCGGCGGAGCTCTTCGTCCTCCCGTCTCGCGTCGAGCCCTTCGGCATCGTCGTGCTCGAGGCGCTCCGTGCGGGCTGCCCGGTGCTCGTGTCGTCTCGAGGTGGAGCGACGGAGATCGTGAGGAGCGAGCCCGAGGGGCTCGTCGTCGATCCGGCCGATGCGAGCGCCTTCGCAGCCGCGTTGGACCGTCTGCTCGGCGACGCGAGTCTTCGTCTACGGCTCTCGGAGTCCGGGCCGCTGCGCGCTTCCGACTTCGCCTGGCCGGCAATCGCCGAGCGCTATCGCGGGCTCTACCGCGCCGCCCGTCGCGATTCCGAGTTCTGAGACCGGTGCTAGTCTCGATGCTCGCCGGAGTCGGCTGATGCGGATTGGGGCAGCCTCGCTGAGCAGGAAGAACAAGGACACGGTCCTCGGCGGCATTCGCCGAGCCTGGGCATTCGTCGAACCGGCGACACAGAAGCGCCTCCGCGCCATCGCGATCTTCGGCGTCCTGATCTCGTGTCTCGATACCGGCGCGCTGTTGCTCGTCTACGGCCTGATCACGCTCCTCTCGGGCAACGGAGGCAAGCCGACCGGCGTCACCGGCTGGCTCATCCGCGTCCTCGGCGTCGGCCTGTCGAACCGCTACCACAGCGCTCTCATCCTCCTCTCGATCACGGCGGCGCTCTTCGTGCTGCGGAGCCTCCTGTTCGTGCTCAATCAGTGGCTTCTGCTCGGGAGCATCAACAGCGCTCAAGCCGGGCTCCTGGCAAGGCTTTTGACGGGCCATGCGCTCGCCCCTCATCTGTTACGAATCTCGCGCAACTCCTCCGAGACGATCCGCAATCTCGCGCTCTCGGTCGATCAGGTCACGTTCGGGGTCGTGAGCGCCTCGGTGACCATCGTCGCGAACCTCGCGGTCGCGCTGGCGGTCGCAGCAGCGCTCTTCCTCTCGGCGCCACTCGTCGCCGTGACCGTCAGCGTCTACTTCGCTGTCATCGCGTTCGGCTGGACCCGCGGAGTGAGAGGGGCGTACCAACGGCGCGGCGCCAGCGTGCAGGAGTTGCAGGAAGAGCGCTACCGACTCTTCATGCAGGGAATCGCGGCGGCGAAAGAGCTCCAGCTGCGCGGACGGGCGCTCTTCTATGCGGACACCGCCGTAGCGGCCACACGCAAGATCAACGCTGCGATGCGAGGCGTTGGGGTTCTCAACAACAGCCTCAGCAGCATGCTCCAGACGGCGCTCGTCGCGAGCACGGTGCTCATCGTCGGAGTCGCCGGACTGACCGGCGGACATGCGTCCGTCTTGCCCGCGGTCGGCCTGGTCCTGGCCGCCGCGATGCGACTGCTCCCGGCTCTCAACACCCTGATGGCGCTCTCGAATGCGGTCCAGTACAACCTGCCCGCGATCGGCATCGTCGAAGAAGAGCTCGCCGGCTTCGCGGCCGCGAGGCTCCCGGCGCAACCTGCCCAGCCTGCCGCTCGCGTCGGCTTTCGCAAAGCCCTCAGCCTCCGGGATGTCTCGTTTCGGTACCCGACCCGGACTCGAGACGCCCTTAGCCACATCGATCTCACGATTCTTCCCGGGGAGAGGATCGGCATCATCGGGCCCACCGGCTCCGGCAAGAGCACGCTCCTCGACGTCCTTCTCGGGCTCTTGGAGCCCGATGCCGGAGAAGTCCTGCTCGACGATGAGCCACTCCAGAACCATCGGGAGGGCTGGCACCGGTCGATCGGGTACGTGCCACAGGACGTGTACCTCGTAGATGACACGCTGCGAGCCAACATCGCTCTCGGCTGGCGCGGCGACGACATCGACGATGAAGCAGTGCTCGAGGCTGTCCGGCTGGCGGAGCTCGAAGAGGTTGTCGCCAGCCTGCCCGAGGGTGTCGAAACGACGCTCGGCGAGCGCGGAATTCGGATCTCCGGAGGCCAGCGCCAGCGGGTTGGGCTGGCGCGCGCGTTGTACACGCGCCCGAACGTCCTCGTCCTCGACGAAGCGACCTCCAACCTCGACCAGGTCACTGAAGCCCGGGTCGCCGACACGCTGACTCGGCTACCAGGCGGTGTGACGATGGTGATCGTCTCCCATCGCATCAGCACCGTCCGCAACTGCGATCGGATCATTTGTGTCGAGGGTGGCACGATCAAGGCGGTCGGCACGTTCGCCGACGTCGCACTTCTCGCACCCGAGCTGCTGGGCTCGATCGGCGACCAAACTCGTGACGAGCCAGACTCTCCCATCCTCGCCACGCTGGCAGAGCGCGCGGAGCCAGCTTGACCGAAGCCCGCGACCTTGTGATCGTCGGCGACGGCGAGTTCGCCGAGATCGCGTACGAGTACTTCACCCACGACTCTCCATATCGAGTCGTCGGGTTCAGCGCCGAGCGCGAGTTCATGACCAAGCAGGAGCTGTTCGGCCTCCCGGTCGTGGGCTTCGAGACACTTGAGAGCGCGTTCCCACCCGGCGAGCACGACGTCTTCGTCGCGGTCACCTACACGCAGCTCAACCGTGTACGCACGCGCCTCCTCGCGGCCGCGCGCGCGAAGGGCTACCGGCCGGTCTCCTATGTGAGCTCACGCGCGTTCGTCTGGCACAACGCCGTCATCGGAGAGAACTGCTTCATCTTCGAGAACAACGTCGTCCAGTACAACGTCCGAATCGGCGACAACGTCGTCCTCTGGAGCGGCAACCACATCGGCCATCGGACGACGATCGGCGACAACTGCTTCATCTCATCGCACGCCGTCATCTCCGGCTACTGCGAAATCGGCGAGAGCTGCTTCTTCGGGGTGAACTCGAGCGTCGCGGACTTCACGAAGATTGGCCGTGACTGCATCGTCGGCATGGGATCGGTCGTCGTCCGAGAGCTCGAACCCGGCGGCGTCTACGTCGGTAACCCGGCCCGCCGGATGGAGAAGAGCAGTTTCGAGGCATTCAACGTCCCGGAACTCGGGCGATGAAGTGGAACAAGCGGGGGCACGTCTACGCGCCCGACGGGAACCTCTGGTGGGCGAAGGCGTATGCCTTCCCGCCCACGCCGTACTTGTTGAGCGACGAGGTGATTCGGATCTTCATCGGCAGCTGCGACGAGGACACGGTTGGCCGCATCGGCTACGTCGATGTCGCAGCGGCGAACCCGCTCGAAATCGTCGGTCTCGCTCGGGAGCCGCTGCTCGACATCGGCCGGCCCGGCACCTTCGATGACAACGGCATCCTTCCCACGTCGGTGATCGACGCAGGCGATCGGCTCCTCATGTACTACGTCGGCTACCAGCTCGGGCACAGGATCAAGTACTTCCAATTCACAGGTCTGGCGGAGAGCACGGACGGCGGTGAGTCCTTCCATCGCGTCCAGGAGACACCTGTCACGGATCGTTCCGACCACGAGCTTGTGAATCGGACATCTGCGTTCGTCGAGCTCTTCGAGGACCGGTTCAGAATGTGGTACGTCGGCGGGAGCGAGTGGACAGTCGTCGCCGGCAAGCCACTTCCGGTCTACAAGCTTCGTTACATGGAATCGAACGACGGTATCCACTGGCCGGCGGAGGGGCGGATCGTTCTCGATTTCGTCGATGACGACGAGCACGCCTTCGGTCGCCCATGGGTCGTCAGACGCCGGGGTGAGCCGACTCGGATGCTCTACTCGGTTCGCCGGCGCTCCAACGACTACCGCATCGGGCTCGCGGAGTCGGACGACGAGGTCATCTGGACTCGCCGTGATGACGCTGTCGGGATCACGGTGTCGGATGCCGGTTGGGACTCCGAGATGGTGGCCTACACGAGCGTTCTCACCTGGCGCGACCAGACATATCTCTTCTATTGCGGTAACGAGCGCGGCAAGACCGGGTTCGGATACGCGGAACTCGAGGAGTGGTGAGCGGCCCGAGGAGCGCGGTCAGCTTTACCCCATACGCTGCCGAAGACCAAGCGGTGTGGGATGCGTTCGTGCGGGGCTCGAAGAACGGGCTCTTTCTCTTCCTCCGCGCCTACCTCGAGTACCACTCCGACCGCTTCGCCGACGACTCGCGTATCGCATGGAAGGCCGGCCGGCCGATCGCGCTCCTCCCGGCCAACCGGACGGGAGAGACAGTGGTCTCGCACGGCGGCCTGACATTCGGAGGATTCGTCACCGACAATTCGATGCGCGCCGCGCCGATGCTCGAGCTCTTCGATCGACTTCTGGAGCTGCTCGGCGAGAGCGGAGCGACCGAATTGGTCTACAAGGCGGTACCGCACGTCTATCATCGCGCGCCTGCCGAAGAGGACATCTACGCGCTGCACAAGGTCGGCGCACGGCTTGCGAAGCGCGAGATCTCGTCCGCGATTCATCTCGCCTCTCGTCCGAGGCCGAGCAAAGGGCGACGGTGGATGCTTGCCCGCGCCGGGCGCGAGGGGCTCGAGATCCGCCCGAGCGACGACTACGAGACGTTCATGAAGATCGTCGAGGAGCGTGTGCAGAGCCGCTACGGCGTGACGCCTACCCATTCGGCCGCCGAGCTACGTCTTCTTGCGGAGCGATTCCCGGATGAGATTGCGCTCGTCGGCGCATTCCGCGGCGCCGAGCTTCTCGCCGGCGTGGTGATCTACGCGAGCGGCCCAGTGGCCCATACGCAGTACATCGGGACCACCGCCGAAGGGCGCGAGATCGGCGCGGGTGACCTGGTGATCGAGCACTTGATCTCCGAGCGCTACTCGGATCGGGAGTGGTTCAGCTTCGGGATCTCAACCGAGAAGGACGGGCGCCACCTCAACGAGAGCCTCATCGAGTACAAGGAAAGCTTCGGCGCAAGGGCGATCGTGCACGACACGTATTCGGTGTCCCTCGCGTGAGGCCCGACGCGAGAGAGACGACGGTCGACACACCGCTCGTCAGCATCAGCATCCCTTCCTACAACCACGCCCGGTGGCTACCGCAGGCGATCGACAGCGTGCTGGCTCAGACGTACGAGAACATCGAGTTGGTCATCGTCGACGACGGGTCGACCGACGAGAGTCTCGGAATCGCGGAGGGGTACGCGGGGAGGCACCCTGACAAGATTCGAGTCTTCACTCACGACCGCGGCGAGAATCGCGGAATTTCCGCCACCTGTAACCGGGCGATCGCAGAGTGCCGCGGAAAGTACTGGGCGGGACTGCCCTCGGACGACCTGATCCTGCCCAACAAGATCGAGAGCCAGCTCGCCATTCTCGAGGCACGTCCGAACGACGCGTTCGTCTGGGGGCAGTCCCAGGCGATCGACGAGGACGGGCGGCCGCTCTCAGAGCACGGCCCCTTGGGTCGGGGGTTACCGCAAAGAGGTCGCGCACTCGATCTGCTGCTCCGCGAAAATCCCATCTACGGCCAGACACCGCTCGTGCGCCGTTCCGCACTCGATCAACTAGCGGATGACGTATTCCCGGTCGACGTGGTTGCACAGGACTGGTATCTGTGGATCCGCCTAGTGGCACGCTTCAGCGCAACGTACGTCCCTGAGGTCGTCGCGAAGTTTCGCGTTCATCCGGCCAGCACGAGCTGGAGCGCGAGGCGCGAAGACCATGTCCGTTGGCACCTTCAGGTCCTCGAGCGTGTGCGATCCGAGGCCGCCACGATCGGAGGCGGGCTCAGGCGTACCAGGACACTCGGATTCCTTCATATGCAGATTGCTCTGAACCACTTTGCTCTCGGCGAGCCTGATGCCGCGCAAAGCTCCATTCGCGAGGCGCTCGGCGTTCTGAAAGGCAAACCGCTGGCCGCATCCGCCGTACTCGCGTCCTACTGTCTGGCTCCTCAGACTGTAGGAGAGGATGCAGCGTTCGCCGACTTCCTGCTGACAAAGCTCGGAAAGCCCCTGAACGATCTCGTATCGAGCCGCCACGTACGCGGGCTCGCCCTCGCCCGAGCTGCGGTTCTCGCCCGCCATGAAGGTACGAGGAAGAACGGCCTCGGCGGCGCACTCGCGGCCCTAGCCGCCTATCCGCTCCTGCTTCGCGAACGTTCGCTCGCCGGCGCGATCAAGCATGGTCTCTACGCCGGCCGGAAACCGACGTCGGCTCGCGGGTCGGCAAATCCGCCGACCGACGACGCGGAACGAGTCTGAGGTGGCTAGGCCTACGCCCCAGACACGCGTCGCCGACTGCAAGGTGATCGACCTGCCGCGGATCCCCGACCGGCGGGGAAGTCTCACGGTGATCGAAGGCGAGGAGCACATTCCCTTCCCAATACGGCGCGCGTACTGGATCTACGAGGTCCCGGGCGGAGAGGAACGCGCAGGCCACGCGTACCGAACCCTCCACGAGTTCATCGTCGCACTCTCGGGCAGTTTCGACGTGCTGCTCGACGACGGCCACGAGACCCGAACCGTTCGGCTAAATCGGTCGTACTTCGGGTTGCACGTACGACCGGGGGTCTGGAGAACCCTTACGGACTTCTCGACCAACGCCGTCGCGCTCGTACTCGCGTCGAGTCCCTTCTCCGAAGACGACTACCTGCGCGATCGCGACGCCTTTCTGCGCGAGCGGGGAGCTTGATGCCGACAGCGTCCGTTGACGACTGCAGGTACGTCGCGCTGCCCGAGATCCCTCGCCAGGAGGGATCGATCGCCACGGTCTCGGGCGCGTCAGATATCCCGTTCGAACTCGAACGCGTCTTCTTCCTCTACGACATCCCAGCCGGCGCGACTCGCTCCGGCCATGCACACCGCGGGCTGCAAGAGGTGCTGGTCTGTGTCATGGGGTCGTTCAAGGTCGTCGTGAAAGACGGTGCGAGAACTCGCACGTTCGAGTTGAGCCGTCCACACGTGGGCCTCTATCTCCCCCCGCTCCTGTGGCGCGAGCTGATCGACTTCTCGGCCGGCAGCGTCTGTCTTGTCCTCGCTTCCCACCATTACGACGAAGCCGACTACATCCGAGACTACGACGCGTTCGTGCGCCTGAAGGCGACGACGCAGTGAGCATTCCGATCCTCGATCTCGCGGCGTTGCACGAGTCGATCCGCCCCGAGCTCGACGAGGCGATTTCCCGCGTCATCGCGTCGTCCTCGTTCGTTCTCGGTCCAGAGGTTGAGGCTTTCGAAGCCGAGTTCGCCGCCTATTGCGAAGCGCGCGACTGCGTCGGCGTGGCGAACGGGACCGACGCACTCCAACTCGCCCTACTCGCCCTCGACGTCGGCCCGGGCGACGAGGTAGTCATGCCGGCGCACACGTTCGGGGCCGCTGCGTTCGTCACGTCGTCGCTCCGCGCGACTCCCGTGTTCGTCGACATCGACGCCTCGACGTACACCCTCGACGCGGAACGACTCCACGAAGCGATCACCCCTCGCACCAGGGCAATCGTCCCGGTACACCTGTACGGACAGTGCGCCGACATGGACGCGATCCTCGAGATCGCGCACAGCCGCGAGATTCCGGTGATCGAGGACGCTGCTCAAGCGCACGGGGCGACTTTCCGCGGACGCAAGGCCGGGTGTCTCGGCGATCTGGCGTGCTTCAGCTTCTATCCGACGAAGAACCTCGGCTGCCTCGGAGACGGAGGCGCAGTAACGACGTCCGACAAGTCACTCGCGGATCGCCTGCGCAGTCTGCGCGACTACGGCCGCGTGGATCGGTATCGCCATGCCGAGCTCGGAGTCAACAGCCGCCTCGACGAAGTCCAGGCAGCCGTCTTGCGCACGAAGCTCCCCTATCTCGATGAGTGGAATGCCGCCCGGCAACGCGCCGCACGCATGTATGACCAGCTGCTGGGCCGAGTCGTCGGGACGCCGACCGTGGGCGCCGACCGTACCCACGTTTACCACCTCTACGTCGTCCGCTCTCCCGACCGGGACCGTCTCAAGCAGCACCTCGCCGCAGCCCAGATCCAGACAGAGGCTCACTACCCCGTCCCCCTCCACGCCCAGCCGCTCTACGAACACCTGCCGTTCCGAGCTCACTCACAGGAAGACGCTGAGAAAGCGGCGGACGAAGTACTCTCGCTTCCCCTCTTTCCGACGATCACGGAAGCTCAAATCGGCCGAGTGGCGGAGAACATCCTCGACTTCGTGCAACGGCCGTCGCCGGCGACGTCAGGCGAATCCGATGCCGCGCCGACGACCGCGTCCCGGGAGGAATGACCAGCATGTCGACGCTCCGTGACCGGCTCAACGCCCTCGACGTCACGTTGATGGAGCACACCGTGAGTCAAATGCTCGTCGCGGACAAGCGCAGCGTTCTGGCGCTGCACGCGGCTATCGCGGACAGGCTCGGGCACTTCACCTACCTGGAGATCGGCTCCTACAAGGGCGGCTCCTTGCAAGCCCTCGTCGCCGATGAGCGCTGCCGGAAGATCATTTCGATCGATCCGCGTCCCGAGTGGGTCGCCGACGACCGTAGCGAACTGGCCAGCGGCGGTTGGGTGTATTCCGACAACACCACCCAAGGAATGCTCGACGGACTCGCGACGATCCCAGGCGCCGACGTGTCGAAGGTGGAAGCAATCGAGCTCGGCACGGACGAGATCGACCCAGCAGGCGTCGACCGACCCGACATCTGCTTCGTCGACGGCGAGCACACCCACGATGCTGTCCTACGCGACGCGCGCTTCTGTCGGGCAGCCATGCGCGGGAGCGGAGTGGTCGCGTTCCACGATTTCGCGATCGTCCCTGGAGCAATTCTCGAATTCGTGCGCGAAAGCCATCCGGCCTTCGGCTATCTCCTCCGTCATGAGACCTTCGTCGTCGAGCTCGGGACTCCGACTCTCTTCTCCGACGCAAGGGTCAAGCGTCAACTGCGACTGCCTTCGCCGGCTTGGCCGCTACTCAACAGGCTCCATGGTCTGCGTCTCCTGGCCGACGCGCGGCGGCTGAGACGCCGGTTCCGCTAGGCGATTGGTTCAGCCCCCGCGCTCTTCAGAGCGTGCCGGTCGCGAACCCAGTCGATATACGTCCGAGCCGGAGGGAGGGGCGCGTCGATGAAGCGCTTCCAGGCCGAGCGGTAGATCTGCAGGAACGGGCCAGGAGGGTATCGGCGGTCCCATGGCTTCACGCGCTCGAAATAGTGAAGGATTCCGAGGCGGCTGAGGTTGACGCGCTCGCGTCGCGACAGAAGCAGCGGCCCGATCCGCACGGAGGGGCCGCGGTGGATCGTGCGATTCCATCGGGGCGGCAGGACCTTCCAGCGCCCGTACACCGCAGAGTTGAGCACGCTCTGGTCGGCAAAGAACTGCGCCAGCTCCGGACGCTGCTCGAGCATCGCGAGCACGTTCGGCGTCACGCCTTCGCGCAGCCACTGCTCGTTGTCGATCAGCATTACGCCAGGATTGAAGATCGGCGCGCTCGGGTCATAGCCGCGCTCCTGCCAGTCCTGGATCCCGTACCAGTGCCCCACGCTCCCTCCGATGCAAGCGCCAACGGGTTTCCCGTCGAGAGGGAAGGACGCGAGCTCGGCGAGGTCGCCGAAGGTCAGGGTGTCTGCGTCGAGGTAGACCGTTCTCGGCCCGAGCTCCTGGGCGAGCGAAGGCACAAGAAGCCTCGCGTAGGTCGCGCGGGTGAGATGGACTTGCGTCGGGAAATGGGAGAACGGCTCGAGGTCGACGTCAGCTATCTCGCAGTCGACTCCCTGGGCTGCGAATGCACGCGCAAGCTCGCGCCGCGTGCCCGCCTCGATGCCGTCCGACAGCAGGAGGCATGCAACAGCGGCGGTAGATCGCGCGGCCGCCGAAAGCAGCGCCACGACCGACGGCCAGGCGTATGCCTCGTCCGCAGCCGCAGCAATCACGAGGTTGGCCATGGCAGCCATGATTCCAAAGACACCCAGGGCCGGAACGCGCTGAAACCGGAGCTCGAACGGCCGTTCAAAGCTCTTCGGTAGCGTCGCTCCGTGTCATCGACCGAGAGGCTCCTCGTCAACTACTGGTATCTGGCCCCGGTCGGGCATGCGCTCGAGGGAATGCGGTACGCGCTCGGCTACAAGTCCGCCAATCCAGATCTGAGCGTCAGCCTGCTCCTCAACGGAGGAACGGCTGTCGAGCTGGCACGCCTTTGTCCGTTCATCGAGAACGTGTACGCAGTTCCGTACACGGGCGTCGCGTTCGTCGAGTCGTCGGAGCTCGAGGCGGTCGACGGAGCAGCAGGCCGGGTGCGCCGCGGCGTGACGCGACTGAGGAACCACCTCCGGTGGCGGCGATACGTCCAGCGCGCCGATCCGCTGCAGGCGCTCGCGGGCGTCCCGCGCGAGTGGGACTGGCTCGTCGAGGACGGGCGCATACGCGACCCGCGGCAGAATTTCCCGAGCTTCCTCGCGTTCTACGAGGCCGCACACGCGTACTTCGAGCCCGCACACCCGGTCGGGGTCGCCGGCGCCGCGCCGCCCGCCTACGAACCGAACCAACAGCTTCGTCTCGAGCTTCCGGCGGACGCACGCGCGGCTGCCGCAGCGACCATCGGGGAGAGCCGCCGAGCGATCTCGGTCGTCCTGGCCGGTTCCTCGGCCGACCGGCATCTCTATCCGTCGAACACCTCGTGGAAGCTGATCCTGCGGGCTCTCTCGGATAGGTATCCGGATGCGGCGATCCTGCTGATCGGTAAGACGACGCGGGACGGGCGGACGCTGTCTCGGGTTGCGCACGGCGAGGTCGAAGCGCTGCTCGAGGCTGTCCCGGCCGCGGTCGACTGCTTCAACCGGCCGCTGCTCGAGCAGGTCGCCCTCGTCGAGGGCTCCGATCTGCTCGTCTCGCCGCACACCGGCTTCTCGTTCGTCGCGTCGACGGTCGGGACGCCCTGGCTCGCGATCTCGGGCGGCAACTGGCACGAGTACTTCTTCAACGGGGAGCCGTTCTACTCGCTCCTGCCCGATCCCGATCGCTACCCGGCGTTTGCCTGGGGCGGGCCTCCGCTCGGCGACAGGCCGCTCGAGGTGATCCCGGCGGACGAGGATGGCGAGGGACCGCGAACTCCGAGCATGTCGATCGGACGCATCCGGGAGGATCTGCCGGAGTTGCTCCACGCCAGCGAGCTGCTGATCGAAAGACGACTCTCCTACGAGGACGCCCTCGCCGGCTATTTCCCGCGGCTGCTCGCAACGTACGGCGGAGACCGAGCGCGCGCGTTCAGCTTCGACAACGTCGGCGAGCGCTACCTCCCTGGGCCACGGAACTAACGTCACCGTGCCGAGCCCGCGCGTCGCGATCGTCATTCCTGCCCACAATCCGGGCGGATACCTCCGCGTCGCCGTCGACTCGGTGATCGCGCAGACGTTCGCCGACTGGGAAGCCGTGATCGTCGACGACGGCGGCGAGGAAGACCTCTCATCGCTCAGCGGCCTCGACCGGAGAGTCACCGTCATTCGACAGGCGAACACAGGTGTGAGCGCCGCCCGCAACCGGGGCATCGCGGAAACGTCCGCCGACCTCATCGCCTTCCTCGACGCGGACGACTCCTGGGCGCCGCAGAAGCTCGAGCGGCAGATTGCGGCACTCGAGGCGCAACCCGAGTGTGTGCTCTGCACGACCGACTTCCAGATCGTCGACGGCGCAGGGGAACGGATCGGCCCGGGTTACCGCGGCTTCCGCGAAGGCCACCTCGAGCTCTTGGGGGGCTGCGGAATCTGCATCTCGACCGTCATGGCGCGGCGAGGAGCAGTCGAAGCCGCGGGCGGCTTCGATCCCGCCTTCTCCCAGTGCGCCGACTGGGATCTCTGGCTTCGCCTCGCCCTGATCGGCCCGTTCGCCCGGGCCGACGAGATCCTTGCCTCCTACCGAGTCCATGGCACGAGCATGAGCCGCAACTACATGGCGCTCGTCGAGGAGGGAACGCGGCTCCTGCGCGGACAGTTCGCGACGCGCAGCGGCGAGGAGCAGCAGGCGGCGAACGCAGGAATCGCGCGACTGCGCCGGCTCGCCGGCACCCAGGCGTACGACGAGCTCCGGCAAACCCATCGCATTCCCGCGCTCGCGCGCGCGCTCCGGCTGAACCCGAGCTACACGCTCCGCTCTCTGGCGCGCTATGCGCTACGACGCCGCTGACGCGTCGAGCACGGCCTCGTAGACCGCGACGGTCTCTCGCGCCGCGCGTTCCCACGTGTACTCGCGCGCAATCTCGCGACCCCGCTGCCGACGCCGCTCGACGGCCTCCCCGCCGTGCAGCGTCTCGAGGATCCCGGCGGCAATGCCGTCCCCGGACGGCTCCACGAGGAGCGCACCGTCACCGCAGACCTCGGGTAGCGCCCCCCGCGCGGCCGCGACGGCCGGCGTCCCGGCAGCCATCGCCTCGAGCGCGGGGAGGCCGAATCCCTCGTAGAGAGACGGAACCACCACGAGGGACGCGGTCCGGATCAGCCGCGCGACGAAGCTCGGCTCGCGCAAGCCGAGCAAGCGCACGCCCGGGAGCTCGCGGAAGAGCGCGTCGCGCCGCGGATGGGGCGGCCCGCAGAGCGCGAGCGCCGCGTCGGGCCGGGCGCTGTGCACCTCGCGCCACGCGGCGGCGAGCCCGTCGAGGTTCTTCCGCTTCGTCGCCCCGGCCGCGTGGAGCACGAAGGGCCGCGACAGGCCGAGATCGTCCAGCTCGCCGTCCGAGAGCACTTCGGCGTTCGCCCGCTCGTGCTCCATCCCGTAGGCGACGACGTGCACCCTGTCCACGCCGAGCAGCTCGCGCACCTCGGACGCGGCGAACTCCGACGGGCAGATGACTGCAGCGGCCTCGCGCGCGCTGCGGGCGGCCCAGCCGGGTAGACCGCCTTCGTCGTCGAAGCGCAGCGGAGGCAGGTCGTGGATCGTGAGCACTTCGAGCCCGCGCGCGGGAGGGCAGCGCAAGTCGAGCCGGTGGACGAGGTCGCTCCGCCCGTAGGCGACGCCGCCGACGAGGCGCGCCATCCCGAACGGGGCCCTCCAGACGGCCCGGAGCGGTAGCCGGACGACGCCCGGAGCCGCATCGCCGCGGAAGGGCGCGATCGCGCAATCTCGCAACGACCAACCGCCGAGAGCCGAGACCGCCTTCCCAAGCTCGGTCTCGTAGGCCTGCTGCCCCATCGGAGGCCCCGACCCGTAGCGGGCGAAGCAGATCGTCCTCACGATCCTCCGATCGTTCGCGCGAGATCTTCGTGCCTGTCCCACTGATGGAGGATCGCCGCGACCGAGCCGTCGTCGTTGAGCACGAAACCGTCCGGCGCAGTCGCGTACGAGCGCATCTTCCCGAGCGTCAGCACCCGGCCCGTCCCGTTGGGGACGACCCTCGCGGAGTCGAAGCGCCCACGCTGCAGCAAGGCGTTGTGGATGCCTTGGTCGTGCGAGCCCAGGGGGCGGCGATGGCGGGCGATCTCGGCGGTCATCTCCGCGAGATACCCCCGTACGGCGGCTCCTGTGCCGACGACGGTGCCCGAGCACGACACCGTCGCGCCGCGTAGCCGCTCGAGCTCTGCGCTGCCATAGAGGTTGCGGATCCAGCGCGAATTGAACTGCTCGCTCCCGATCCGCACCGACTCGTCCTCGAGGAACAGCTCGAGCCCGGAGACCGGATCGGCGAACGGGTCACGCTGGAAGAACACATCGCGGAGATCCGTGAGCAGAACGCAGTCCGGCTCCGCATCGAGCCCGGCGAGGTACTCCTGGTAGTGGTGATAACGAAGCGTCTGCAGGCCTTCGAGGCGGAACTCGAGACGGCTCCACCGATGAAGCGACCGCCCCGCGAGCAGACGGAAGACGCCCGGATAGATGCGGCGCAGGCCGCGGATCGCCCGAGCCCTCCGCAGCGGCTCCAGCAGTGCGGCAGCCGGGGGCGGATAGTCCGCGTCGACGTCGACTACGGCGTCCGCGAGCCCGCGAAGCTTCTCCTTCTCCTCCTTGTCGCAGCGTCCGACGAAGAGCACGAAGCTGCCCCGGAAGCCCGAGGCGCGGAGCGAACGCGAGAACGGCTCGATCGACGCCGCCGGCAACCCCGTGTGGGCGCCGAGGACGAGCGAGCGGCCGGTGCTGCTCAAGAACGCCTCTTCGCGGCATGACTCGCGAGCTGACGGGCTCCGGCGCGCCAGGTGCGGAGTTGCGTCCACGGCAGCACTGGACCCACACTGCCCTCGGCGAGGATCTCGGCGCAGAGCTCGACGACGCGGTGGAACCAGACGTCGGGCGCGAACCACTCGTCGTAGACGAATTCGGCAGCGGCGCTTCGCGCCGGCCAGCTCTCCTCGAGCATCTCGAGCAGCTTCCCGACGCCGCGCACATCGGCTTCGCGGACGGTGACTGCGCAAGCCGCCCAGTCGATCCCGGCCGGCGGGACCCAACCGTCACTGATCACCACGGGCACCCGGCCGGCCGCGAGCGCCTCGAACATCCTGATCGACGCAGTCCCGGCGCCACGCGGACAAAGCACGAACTTCGAGCGGCCGACGATCTCGACGTATCTCGCTCTCGCATCCTCGAGCCCCGCGGGCTCCGGAGCGAAGAAGTCGAGACCCGACGTGTCCTCGACGATCGCACGCGGATGCGAGAGGGTGAGCACCTCATCGCGAACCCGCCCGGCCCGGCGTCCCTGGAACGAGAAGAGCAGGTCGGGCTGCGCCTCTCGCGCCGGCCGCGTGTCGGCCAGGAGCCGGTAGTAGCCGAAGGCGCGGTGGCGGCGCGCGTCGAACCCACGGCGCGGCATCGCCACGTAGACACCGGGCAGGAGATCTCGGGGAAAGTCCCGCTCGTCGAACACGAACGACTTCTCGGGGTAGCTCTGGACGAGCTCGTGCCCGCGGAGCGTGCGCATCGCCCAGTCGGACGGGTGTTGATGCGCATCGACGAACAGGATCAAATCCGCTTCCCCGGGATCGGAGACGAGCTCGTGAACGCCGAGCCGGTCGCCGTCAGCGAGCTCCTCCCACTCGGCGCGCAGCTGCCTGCTCCACGGTGCGTCGATGCAGGTCGCGACCCGTACCTTCATCGGGTCACCAGACGAGCCGTTCGCGAGCCACGCGCGGGAGTGGATAGCCCCGGACGTAGCGCCCGACGTGCGCCACGAGGCGCGCCCCCCGGTCGAAGGCATCGCGCAACCGGCGCTCGCGCAGGGCGGTCACCGCCTCGCTCAGCCGCAGGCGCATCATCATCATCTGGTACGCGCGCCAGCCCCTCCGCGCACGACGCCGCTGATCCGGCGAGTTCTCGGGGGAGTGAAACGCGATGCAGCGCACGCGCCAGGCCTGCTCGGGAGTCGTCGGGCGGGCGCCCTGGTTCGCGTCGTGGCGGCGGTAGAGGAGGATCACGTCGTTGGCAAAGGCGAGGTCGCCGAACCGGCTGAGACGGATGAGCATGTCCCAATCCTCGGGCCCGGCGAGGGTCTCGTCGAACGGACCGGCGCTCTCGTACGCGCTGCGGCGCGCGAGGAGAAGGCCGGGCGGAAAGAGCACGTTGCCGTTGACGAGGACGTCGAAGGTCGTCGGACGGTCGAGAGGCCAGTGGACGAGCCGGCGTCCCTCCAGGCCGAGCCGGTTTCGCCCCGCGTCGGCGTACTCGCCGGGCGCGTAGCGGACGCCGTTCGCGTCGATGAGATCCGCCAGACCGTGGCAGCCGACAAGCCGCTCTTGTCCCTCGAGGTGCTCGAGCAGCGTGGCGAACGCGTGCGGCAACCAGACGTCGTCGCTATCCATGAAGGTCACGTAGCGCGACCCGGTGTCCGTCGCGCGGAACCCCTCGTTGCGAGCATGTGACGAGCCGCCGTGCGCGGTCTGGCGGACCTGGAAACGAGAATCACGCGCGGCGAAGCCGCTTGCGATGGCGAACGAGTCGTCGGTCGAGCCGTCGTCGACGACGATGCATTCCCATCGCTCTACCGACTGCGCCGCGAGGCTCTCGAGCGTCTCCCCGAGAAAGCGTGAGGAGTTGTAGGCAGGCACGACGACCGAGATCAGCGGACTCGCAATCATCGCGACTGCCTCTCAGTTGCGCGCGGCCGCTACGCGGCGCGGGCCGCGTAAGTAAATGAGCAGCCGCCGAGCAGCACCGGCACGACGATCGCGCCTGAGGACAACGGCGCGAACCGCGGCGCCGGCCACCACGGCTGTCCGGTAGAAGAGCCAGCCTCTCGACCCGTACCACTTGCGGATGTACGTCTCCTGCGCCGCGTAGAACAGCCGCTCCCGCCTTGACGGATCTTCACTCGTGCCACCCCCGATATGGCTCGCGACGAGCTCGGGGCACGCAATCGCATGCCAACCCAGATCGCGCGCCCGCCGCTGCCAGTCGGTCTCCTCCGCATAGAGGAAGAAACGCTCGTCGAAGAGCCCGACCTCTTGCAGACTCTCCCACCGCAGGAGCAGGACGGTGCCGACGGCGAAGCTCGAATGCCCGTCGAATCGAGAGAGCCCGGCCGCTTCGAGCCACGCCTGCGCCGGTGAGGGGAACGGCCAGAGCACGCGCTGGGGCGAGCCGTCCGGGTAGACGATCGCGGGCGACACTGCACACGCGCGCGGATCCGACGCAACGGCATCTCCGAGCGTGGCGATCGCGCCCGCAGGGAGGACGGCATCGGGATTGAGGAGGAGCACGTCGGACGGGTCGCCCGCCAGGATCTCTCGCAACGCCGCATTCACTCCGGCGGCGAACCCGAGATTGGCGGCCGTAGGCAGATAGACGGCAGCGTGCCGTTCGCAGACCGCCGCGACCGCCGTGCTCTGCGAGTTGTCGACGACGGTGACCGGAGCTTCCCCTCGGACGCTCGCCAGCGCGCGGTCGAGCTCCGGCGCGCCGTGGTAGGCGACCACCACCACGTGGACCGAACGCATCAAGTCTGCCGCGCCGCCTCGCGGCTTCGCCACGCGAGCGCACCCACCATCCCGACGAGGAGCCAGCCGAGCACGGGGGTCCCGCGAACCCAGTAGATGTCGACCATCCCGTGCGCCGCAGTCGCGAAGACGACGGCGAGCGCAACCGGAGCCAGCTCGGCGCGTCGTAGCCTGACGAGCACGATGCCCGTGCCGACGATCAGCAGGACGAAGCTTCCCGCGAACAACCACCCCCCCTCCGCTGCCTCGAGGAGAAACACGTTGTGCGGGTCCGGCACGCCGCCGAAACCGGCTCGGGTGCTGGCGTCGCCATACGCGCCGACGCCGACGCCGAGCCAGGGATGTGCTCGGATGATCACGAGGGCGTCGCGGTTGTACTCCTGACGGAACCTGATGTTCCAGGCGGCATGGCTGTTCCCTGTCGAGCCGTACGTCGTGATGAACGCCTGGGCGCTCGGAGGCAACAGGGTGAATGAGAGGCCGCCGACGGCCACGATGGCGAGCCCCGTCGCGATCGCCTGTCGCGGCGAATGCATCCACCGGAAGGCGAGGAGGATCGCGATCCCGCCTGCGCACGCGACGATCGCGCCACGACTCTGCGTCGCGAACATGCCGTAGACAAGCAACGGGACGGCGATCCGATAGCGGCTCAGCCGCGGAACGCCGACGATCAGCAGGATCGCGTTCGCGATGAACTGCCCGACGGGGTTCTTCTGGAGCCCGAGCGAGTCGGACGGGAACACGAGCGCAAGAGCGGTGGCGCCGACGATGTAGGCCTTGAGCACCGGCATGTGGGCTCCGCGGAGGACGAGGTAGCTGCCGGCGATCAGCGGGAACGCGATCAGCTCGTAGCGCTGAAAGGTTTGCAGGACGGGCTGGGTGCCGGGATGGGCGACGAGCAGGATGAGCACGAAGACGCAGTACTGCAGCGCCGGCAGCCGGACCGTACGCAGAGCCTTGAACGTGGCGGCGTCCCGCTCGATCACCGCGGCCCCGAGCGCAGCCAGAACAAGGACCAGGAGGATGAGATCCCCGGCCCCGATGTGGAGGCCGATGTGCCCGCTCGCGACGGTCTCGACCGCCGGGATCGAGAGGCCGAGAAGGACAGCTGCGGCACGCGGGCGCACCGCCAGCCAGATCGCGACCAGGCTCGCTACAGGAAGGACCGCGTAGAACGGGTCCTTGCCGATGAGCAAGCCGACGGCCGCTGCGACGACGGCCCCGATCGCAACATCGCGTCCGGCGCGGCCGACATCGGCGGCCCGCGCTCGCCGTGCCGCCCAGACGTAGGTGCTCATCCCAGCCGGTTGAGGAAAGCCGTCGGCTGCATCACGCCTTCGTCGCCTCGGCCGACTCGGTCGGACGCGTGTAGTAGTAGGCGCCGTAGCCGTAGCCGTAGTACGCGTCTTCGAAGCTGACGCCGGTCAGGACGATGCCGAGCGGATGCGCCGGCATTGTCTCGAGCAGGCGCTTGAGCCGCGTGAGCTCCGGTCGACGCGCGATGTCCATCCGCACGGCGAGGATGACGGCGTCGACCTTGGCGCTGAGCGCGAGCCCGTCGCCGACGTGGAAGAGGGGCGGCGCGTCGATCAGCACGAGATCCCCGCGGGCGCGCAACGTGTCGAGCAGGTTCGAGAGCGGCCGCGAGGCGACGAACTCTCCCGGATTCGGCGGCGTCAGGCCGAGCGCCAGGACACTGAGAGGCGCAGAGCGCTCGACCACTCCGTGGTAGCCGTTGCCATTCTCGACCGTGTCGCCGGAGCCGGCGTCACCGCGGAAGTCGAAGTCCGCGAGCGCCTCGTCGAGCGAGGCGTGTCCGAGAACCACCTCGGCGAGGCCCGGCCGGCCCTCGACCGGGAAGAAGCGGTGGAGCATCGGACGCCGCAGGTCGAGGTCGACGAGGGTGACCGGCCGGCCGAGCCGGGCGAACGCGACCGCGAGATTCGCGATCGTCGTCGACTTTCCCTCCTTCTCGACGGCGCTCGTGATCATCACGGTCTGGATGTCGCGGTCGAGCATGGCGAACTCGAGGTTCGTGCGTAGCATCCGGAAAGCCTCGGCACCCGGCCCGGTCGCGTCCTCGACCATCGCCAGCTTGTCTGCCTGCTGCAGCGCTTTCGAGGGCTCGGGCAGGCGAGCGAGGAGAGGCAGGCCGAGCCGCTCCTCGACCGCCTCGAACGAGCGGACTCGCGTGTCGAGGGCGTCGAGGAGAAAGGCGAGCCCAAGCCCGAGCACGAGACCGAGCACGAGACCGAGCGCGACGTTGCGCTTCTTCGGCGGGTGGATCCCGGTCGCGCCGGCCGCCGTCTGGAAGACACGAGCGTCCGCGATGTGCAACGCCCGCTCGGCCGCCACCTGCTGCAGTTCGCTGTTGAGCGCCGCGCGGCCCGCACCACGTGGGGTCGCACTGAGACGGGCCTCGAGTGTCTTCTCCTCCGTCTTGAGCCCCGCGGTCTCGCTCGCGTACCGATAGTTGACGTACGCGTGCGCGTAGGCGTTCGCGATGCGCGGCGCGGACGCCGGGTCCGAGGTCGTCGCGCCGAAGCTCGCAATGCTTCCGGACGGATCGAACGCGACCCACGTCTCACCGAGGAGGGTTCCCGGCGAGATGCCGAGATGCCCGCGCGTGACTGCGAGCTCCGCGACGGGCGCCGACCGGGCGAGCGCCGTCTGGGTGTCGATCGTGTTCGGAATGACCGGCTGGACGAGAGAGCCGGGCTGGTTCGCAGTCGTCGTCGGAGGATTCAGCAGCAGGACCTCGGCCGCGGCTTGATACCGGGTCGTCTCGCGCGAGGTCGCGACGTACGCGATCGCGGGCGCGATCACCACCGCCGCGAGCACGAGCCACTTGCGCCGCCACAGAAGCTGCATGTACGCGCGGACGGTCACCGTCCCCGATGCTGCGGTGTCGAAGGCTGTCACTGGTCGGAACTCACTCTGCTGGGCCGAAATGGGATTTCGCGCCGTGCAGCGTAGCCTGCCCGGATGAGAGCCGCTGCGAATGCGTCCGCGCGCTCGTCCCAGCTTGGAATCTTCGTCGCTGCCGCTCCGCGCAGCTCGCCTGAGAGCGCCATTCGCACGGCGTCGGCGAACCCTTCGGGCCCGGTCACCGCGACGCAGCCGGAGAGCTCGCGGAAGCCGGCGACGGGCGTTGCGACGACGGGGCGACCGACCGCCAGGCACTCGTAGGCCTTGATCGGATCCAGGCTCTCCGTGAACGCGTCGACACGGTGCGGAACGACGATGACGTCGGCGTGCTGGAGGTAGCCCGGGACGTCCGCGTAGGGGCGGGGACCGAGCAGGCGGACGTTTGCCGCGATGAGCGAGTCTCGCGCGGAGCTCGACAACGAGTCGGGGCCGACGAGGACGAAGGAGAGTGCGTCGATCGCTTGCGCGAGCTCGATGACGAGCTCCAGGTCGAGGCGGGAGTCGTGCAGCGATCCGACGTAGACGGCGACGGGAGCCTGGGGTAGATCGGCGGGCCTCTCCCTCGGCCGCCTGAAGTGCTCGACGTCGACGGCGTTCGGGATCAGCGTCACCTGCCGCGTGGCGCCGCGGCTGCGGGCAAGGTCCGGCGAGCAGACGACGACCTCGTCCGCCTCCCGCACGGCGAGCTCGTCGAGCCTCCGCAGCCGACCGAGCTCGCGCCCGCCGGCGGGAGCGAGCAGCCAGTCGTCCGTCACGTCGTAGACCGTCGGCCACCCCGTCTCGCCGATCAGAGGTGCGTACGTGACGTCGTTGAGCCAGAGGGTCGGACGGGCGAAGCCGAGCGCGCGGGCCACAACGCGCACCTGCGCGCGGAGCGCCGCGTCGGCGGCGCCACCGGCCAGGCGTGGCAACGGCTTGAGCGGGCGGAACGCGCGGAGCCGTCGTTGACCTCCCACCGACCGGAGGCGCGGCCACCGCGGTGGTCGTCCGCGCCGGAGGTCGTGAAGGGGGTCCGCGGCAGGCTCGACGAACAGGACCTGCAACTCGGGGTCTCGGCGGGACAGGCGATCGACGAGGAACTGGTTGCGGCGCCAGATCTCGTCCCACTCTTCGAGCGAGCAGACGACGAGCTCGTTCACGCCTTCGCCTTGGCGTACTCCGCGAGCAGCCGGTCCACATGCTCCGGGAGCGAGATTCGCGCCAATGCTGCTGCGCGAACCCGGTGCGAGAGATCGGCGCGAACGGAGTCGTCCAGCAGTGCGCGTAGACCGGCGGCGGCCGCGACTGCGTCGCCGGTGGCGAAGCTCGGCATCCCCTCGATTCGCCCGATCGATTCGAGGTGGCCGCCTGCCGCCGCAGCGACCACCGGCACTCCCGCGCTCATCGCCTCGAGCACTGCCAACGCCGAAGAGTCGCGGCCGCCGGGCGCGACGAGCACGCTTGCCCGCGCGAGCTCGGCGTCCGGGTCGTCGCTCCAGCCGGCGAACTCGACTGCGGGCAGGGAGCGCTCCGCGACCCACCGCTCGAGCTCGGGCCGCTCGCTGCCGTCACCGACGATGCGCATCGTCCAACCGTCGTCCGCGAGGCCCGATTCCCGCCAGGCGCGCAGTGCGGTCATGGTGTCCTTCTCCGGCTCGAGGCGCTGGAGGACGAGCACGGTTCGCGACTCTTGCCGCCACAAGAGCGGACGGGCGTGCACCGCGTTCGGAAGCACTGCGTCGGGTGCAGTCTCGAGTCGGCCGGCGACGTACTCGCTGACGGCGAGCTGTCGCGCCAGGCCGCGGGCGATCCACGGAGCGACCAGGCCGCCGAGCCGCGTCTTCCCGCGTGGCTCTGCGAAATGCCTCGTCGCCACGACCGGGGCCCGGTGCAGCGGCCGCGCGAGCAGCGCCACGAGCTCGGCCT
The DNA here is from genome assembly GCA_035652255.1 of Gaiellaceae bacterium. Taxonomy (GTDB): domain Bacteria; phylum Actinomycetota; class Thermoleophilia; order Gaiellales; family Gaiellaceae; genus Palsa-739. The sequence continues at coordinate 147,670 of DASRED010000013.1, forward strand.
TCGTCATGTGGGCGTGGCAGACGTCAGCACGCCCCGTACGTGCGAGCGAGACGAACGCCTCGCGCGGGCTCGAGCCAGGTAGCCAATCCGCGCGGCCGCCGAGATTGCGGAGCATCGCCCAGGGACTACCTCCGACGACGCTCACCTCCCAGCCGTGCGCCGCCGTCTCGACCGCGACATCGGCGACGTACCGCTCGACGCCTGCGAAGCGACGCGTGGTCACGACATGTACGACCCTCGGCATCGGGAGAACGCTACGCGCGTCAGGAGTCGCGCGCGCCCGGCGCGAGCAGGAACGGCGCCGTGCGGAGGATCAACGCGAGATCGCGGCCGAGCGACCACGAGGTGACGTAGCGGTAGTCGAGCTTGACCATGTCCTCGAAGCTGATCGAGTCGCTGCCGAGGACCTGCCAGAGACCCGTCATTCCCGGTCGGAGGTCGAGCCGCTTCGCCGCCCAGCCGTCGACCCATTGATGCTCCTCGGGGATCAGCGGCCGGGGACCGACGAGCGACATCTCGCCGCCGAGGACGTTGAAGAGCTGCGGGAGCTCGTCGAGGCGGCGGCGCCGGAGCAGGCGGCCGACCCGAGTCGCCCGCGGGTCGCCCTCGATCTTGAACATCCGGGGATCGAGCCGGTGCTTGTTGAGGTGGGCGACTTCGGCCTTGCGATCGTCGGCGTCCTCGACCATCGTCCGGAACTTCCAGATCACGAACGGCTCACCGCGGCGGCCGATCCGCAACTGGCGGAAGAACACCGGCCCCGACGAATCGAGCTTGATCGCGACCGCGATCAACGCGAGGAGCGGCGCAAGCAAGACGACGAGGATCGCGGAGACGAGGAGATCGATCGTCCGCTTGAGCAGCATCGACGCGCGGCCGAGGCGCGGCGGCCGCAGGCCGAGCATGGGGATCCCCTCGAGGTCGTGGATGTCGATGCCTGGATCGAGCACCTCGAAGAACCGCGGCAGGATGTCGACCTGGACGCCGCGCGCGGTGAGCATGCGCACCGCAGCCGAGATGTCGTCACGGTCATAGGCGGGGAAGGCGAGGATCACGCGCCGGACGCCGAGGCGGCGCACGATCGATTCCAGCTCGCCGACGCCGCCGAGCAGCGAGTCGCCGAGCTCGGACGAGGCATCCCGTGACCCCGGCTCGGCATCGACGAATCCCAGCAGCCGGAGCGCGTACTCGGGATGTGCCGCGACCTTCTGAGCGACGACCTGACCGGCCTCGTCCGCCCCGACGATGATCGTGTTCTGAACGTAATGCGGGTGGCGGCGACAGACGGCGCGAGCCACGGCTCGGAGCGACGACATGCCGATGACGGCGAGGACCCAGAACATGATGAGCTTCGTCCGGTCGTTGTGGTCCCGGCCGATCGCCCACATGAAGAGGAAGGCGAGCCAGACGCCGAAGGTGATCGTCATGACGAGCCGCGGCAGGTCCTCGGCCGTCGTGTGGTCGAAGCGGTCGCCGTCGCGGTCGTAGAGCCCTGCGACGACGGCAGTGAGCACCCAGATCGGCGGCGCGAGGGCGAAGAGCGTAGCCCCAGTGTCCCACTTCCCCCACACCTGCTCCGACACGGCGAAGGCGATGACGAGACCGGTCACGTCCGCGACCGCGAGCGCACGGCGCAGGAGCCAGCCGCGTCCGCGTTCGCCGCGTAGCCGTTCTGCGAAGCCGACGCGCTCACGTACTTCGACGGCGAGCGCACCGTCGAGCGTCTGACCTTCAGCGCTCATATCGTTCTCCGCAAGGCGTGCCGCACTCCGATCCCCCCATCTCGACCAGGCATCCTCCCCGATGTTCGGCGGAACCGCAAGAAACGTCGTAGCGCGAAGATGATCGACCTCCACTCCCATGTCCTGCCGGGCCTCGACGACGGCGCTTCGACACTCGCCGACGCCCTCGAGATGGCGCGCGCGGCGGCGTCGGCCGGAGTCACGATTGTCGCCGGAACGCCACACGTCCGTCACGACTACCCGACGACGCCGGACGAGATGGAGGCGGCGCTGCAGGAGGTTCAGGCAGCCGTCGCCGAGGAGGGCATACCGGTCGAGGTCCGCGGCGGCGGAGAGCTCGATCTCGAGTGGCTGAGCGCCGCGCCGATCGAGGATGTGCGCCGGTTCGGCCTCGCGGGGAACCCGAGCTACGCGCTCGTCGAGTTTCCCTACGCCGGCTGGCCGCTCGGGATCGGCGAGGAGCTCTTCCGACTGCGGGTAGCCGGCATCACGCCCGTCCTCGCCCACCCCGAGCGGAACCCCGAGGTGCAGGCGAGACCCGAACGGCTGCGCGACCTCGTCGAGGTGGGAGCACTCGTGCAGGTGACGGCCGCCTCGCTCGACGGACGCCTGGGGTCACAGCCGGCAACGGCGGCGGTTCAGCTCGTCCGGGACGGACTCGTACATCTGATCGCGAGCGATGCCCACAGCCCTGCGATGCGCGGCTTCGACCTGCACGCGGCTGCCGCCCGTGTCGGCGAGCCGGGGCTCGCCGGGTGGCTCGTCGACGATCTTCCGGCCGCGATCGCCTCCGGCTCGCCACTGCCGCAACGTCCTGTACCCGAACGGCGGCGCTCGCGAGGTTGGCCGCGGCGGAGCTAGGGCGCCATCGGACGCGTCAGAGCCGCGAGCACGGCACTTCGGCTACGGCCCAAGGAAAGGCACCCGCGGGGATTCCGACAACGTCTCGTCTCGGCGAAGCGGCACATCGATGCATCGCCTTCGTCACCTGAGCATCCCACGGCAGGGAAGAGCTACGCCACGTCCCGGGCCGCCAATCGCCGGCGACCGCCGCGAGGGCGAGGATGCAGATGCTCGCGCAACTCAGAAGCGCCACGCGCGCCCGGGGCGGTGGCGCCGCGGCAATCTCGTCTGCGGCTGCAACCAGCGCCACGATGAGAAACAGGCTCGACGGAACCAGATACCGATCCGCACTCCCGTGATTGGCAACGGCCGCGAAGAGCTCGAACCAGACGCAGCTCACGAAGGCGAGTACTCCCAGACCCAACGCGGGACGCATCTTTCCGCCCCGGCCGATCAACGCTCCGAGCGTGAGGACGAGCAGCAGGAGCACGACGAGGCTGACACCCGCTCTCGAGGCCGCAGAGCCGGCCAGCTGGTTCGGGGCGAGCGACGCGAAGAGCCGTTCGAGCCCTCTCAGCCCTGCGCCGGCCGCCGATTCCCCGGTCGCGCCTCTCTGCCCCCCGGCGCCCGAGAGGTGAATAGCGCCTTCGACCACCCCGCCAACGACGAGTGCGGCAACGAGAGCGCGCTTCGGACGACTCAGCCAAGCGAGGAACAGGGCAAGCGGGATCGCGGCAAGCGCGAGGGGGCTTGTCAGGGCAATGAGCAGGACTCCGGCGACCGCCCAGACGCTCACTCCACGCGTCGGGAGCAAGACGAGCCAGAACAGGGCGAAGACGAGGACGAACTGGATCGCACCGAGCTCCGCGATCGCCTCCTGCCCGAGGATCGGCTCGAGGACCGTCGCGAGCCCGAGCACGACGGCGAGTGCCGCCGACCGGAGGTACAGGCTGGCGACCCGCGTCGTCAGGACGGCGACGAGCCCGTACACGACGCCGGTTGTCACGATGATCGCGAGAGGTGCGTCCCGGGGGGAGACGAGCCTCAAGGGCAGCTCGAGAATGCCGGGAGCGAGATCCAGGTAGCCGTTGTACGGCTTGACGATCCCTCCCCAAGGATGGTTGTACGCGTTCGTGAGGTAGACGCTCGCGTCCTCGGCCCACAGCTTGTTCGCGAGAGGGAGCGATCGCACGAAGTAGACGGCGAACGCCGCCAGGCCCACGCCGCCGGACAGCAGCCATGAAGCTCCAGCCCCGCCCGGCGAGAGGAGCTCGGCAAGCTCGGTACGACGCAGTCTCGGGACGCCAGCCAGAGCAGTCATCGTCTCAGAGGCAGCGGACTTGCACCCGCAGGGACTGCCGGCCGAGGTTGCGGCGCTGGCGAACTCCGCGGCAGGGGCACAATTCTGGCCATGCCCGACACCGGCCCCGAGAGCCTCGCGTTCGTGATCCTGAACTGGAACGGAGCCGGGGATACTCTCGCCTGCCTCCAGAGCCTCCGCGCGTCGACGGTCCCGGTGCATCTGCTCGTCGTCGACAACGGATCCACGGACGGCAGCGTGGCGGCGATCGAGTCGTCGCGGCTCGCGGACACGGTGATCAGCACGAGGACCAACCTCGGTTACGCCGGCGGGAACAACATCGGCCTGTCCCGGGCACTCGGTGACGGCTTCGACGTCGTCTGCGTCCTGAACAACGACACCGTTGCCCCACCTGACTTCGCGGAGAAGTTGCTCGCCGCGCTTCCGCGGGAGCGAGCGCTGGCCGTGAGCCCCGACATCCGGTATCACGACGATCCCGAGCGAAGCTGGTTCCTCGGCGGGGCGCTGCAGCGGGGCTGGGCGTTCCACTTCAAGCCTGAGGAGCAACGAGCGGGGCCGACGCAGTTCCTCTCCGGCTGTTGCATCGCGGCGCGGCGCGAGGTGTGGGCGAAGGTCGGGCTCTTCGACGAGAGCTTCTTCCTCACCTTCGAGGATGCAGACTGGAGTCTCAGAGCGGGATCGCTCGGCGTGGACCTGGCGACGGTCGCGGACGCGACGCTCCTGCACAAGCTCTCGCGGAGCTTCGCGTCGTCGGAGACGGCGCGGCGCCTCGCAGGGTTCTACTTCGCGCGCAACGGCATGCGGGTCGCCTGGCGCTGGGACCGGCGGCACTGCCTCGCGTTCATGCTCCGGCAGGTCGTGCGCCCGAGCCTGCGAGATCTCGTTCGGACACGCAGACGAGATCCGCTCTTCTCCTTCGTCGGCATCGCGGCGTTCTGGCTGGGCCAGCGAGGCGCGGCTCCCCGGCTGCTCGCGTGGCTCGCCGAGGGTGGCCCCGGGAAACGTCGTGGGTGAGACCGTTTCGGAGACACTCGGGCGTCGCGCTGTTCACGTTTGGCTGTTCAGGCTCTCCGAGCTGCCGGAGCCGGTTCCCGCAGAGCTCGACGAAGCCGAGCGCGCGCGGGCAGCCGGGTTCGCCTTCGAAGAGGACCGGCGCCGGTTCGTCGCAGCCCGGGCGTGCCTCCGCCGGACGTGCTCCCGCTACGTCGCCGACCGCGGCGGAGCCGTGGTTCTCGAGTATGAGAATGGGCGGCCGGTCGTGGCGGGCGGCCGTCTCGCCTGCAACCTGTCGCACAGCGGTGACCTGATCGCCGTCGCGGTGGCGCGCCACGCGGTGGGGATCGACGTCGAGCAGCTGCGCGGTGACGAACCGGATCCGGCACTCGTCACTCGAGTGTGCACGCCGGCGGAACGGCAACGGCTCGAGCAGGCGCCGCCGGAGGAGCGCGAGCGCATCTTCCTGTCGCAGTGGGTGCGGAGGGAAGCGCTCGGCAAGGCGCTGGGCATCGGTCTCGACCTCGACCTCAGACCGCGGGCGCTGACGGCTTTCCCCCGAGCGGGCGGCGTCCGCCACGGCGGCTGGTGGCGCGTCCACGCGCTCGTCACGCCGGACGGCTATGTCGGCGCGGTGGCGGCGCGCGGGGCGGCGACCCGACTCCTCACGCGGCGAAACGCTGCTTAGGCGCTCGCGACCAGCTGTGGCGCGAGCACTGCAGCGACCTTCCGCAGGCCGGACTCCTTTGCGAGATCGAAATGGCTCCCTCCGATCGGGATCTGAGTGCACCGTCCCGTGACGTACCGGTCCCAGGGCTCATCCGGGAAGGTGCTCTCGGCGCACCGGAGGATCGTGACCGGGCCGCCGTAACGGTCGCCCGGCATGTAGGCGGCGGTGAGCGATGCGTAGACGCGACTCGCGAATTGCCCGCGCAGCGCCACGGGGACCGTCGCCTCCCCGGCAAGCGCCTTCTGCAGGAGCTCGTCCATCGCCGCCCACCGGGCGCGGAAACGCCTGTCCTGTCCTGTCGCCCAAGCGAAGAGACGGCGGACACGGAAGGCGGCGTGCCGAAGGACGAAGCCCGCGGCATGGCGGGCTGCGGCCGCCGTCGACATGCCGCGCAGCTCGCTCGCGCGGGCAGCCGCCCGTTCGCGAGGCCCGAACCCCGGGGCCATGCTGTCACCCAGGACGAGCAGCGGCACCTCCTCGCCCGCGCTTCGGAGCTGGCGGGCCATTTCGAAGGCGATGGTTCCGCCCGCCGAGGCCCCGTACAGGCGGTATGGCCCCTGGGGACTGACGGTTCGGATGGCCGCGATATAGCCGGCGGCGAGCTCTTCGACGGAGCGTTCCGGGATCGGGCGACCCTCGAGTGCCTCTCCGAGCACGCCGTAGATCGGGAATCCCTCCGGCAGGAGCGTCGCGAGCGCCTGCGTGTGGACTACCTCTCCGAACGCGTCGTGCACGACGAAGAGCGGCGGGCCCGAGCCTTCCCCGCGGGCCAGGACGAGGGGCGACCGCGCGGCGCCGGTCTCGACGAGAGCGGCCAGCTCGCGGACGGTCGGCGCCTCCACAAGGACGGAGACCGGCAGATCGACGCCGAGCTCCTCGTTCATGCCGATGATCACGCGGGCGCCACGCAGCGAGTCGCCGCCGACGGTGAAGAAGTCGTCCTCCACGCCGAGGCCTTCGACTCCGAGCACCTCCCGCCAGCGAAGGAGGATTCGCTCCTCGAGCTCCGTCTGCGGCGGCGCCTGCGACTCGCCGGGCAACCGGCGCGCGACAGGGAGCCGTTGCCGGTCGACCTTGCCGCCGGGGAGCCGCGGAAGCGCGTCGAGAACGGTGATCCCGTCGGGGAGGATCGGCGCCGGCACACGGCGCGCCAGCTCCACGCGGAGGACGGTCGGATGGAGCAACCGGCCCTCGGCGGGGACGACACATGCCGTGAGCCGGTCCTCGCCCGCGTCGTCGACGTACGTTGTCGCGGCGGCATCGGCGACCCCGTCGAGCAAGCGCAACGCCGCCTCGAGGTGCCCGAGCTCGACCCGGCTGCCTGCGATCTTGACCAGGTGGTCGGCGCGGCCGCGGAACTCGACGTTCCCGTCCGGCAACAGACGGCCGAGGTCGCCCGTCCGCACCCGTCGCAGACCGTCGCCGAGGTCGGTGAACGTCGCCGCCGTCTCTTCCGGACGCTTCCAGTAGCCGAGGGCCGTCTGCCGGCCGGTGACGACGATCTCGCCGATCTCGCCCTCCCGCACCGGCTTGCCGTCCGCGTCGACGAGCTCGACGAAGGAGCCGACCGGAGTCCCGAGTGGAAGCGGCCCGACCCCGGGCTCCGCGTCGGCGCGAACCACGTAGCGGAACGCCGGGCCGCTCTCGGTGCTGCCGAAGATGTTGACGATCTCCGCGTCGGGCGAGAGCCGGCGCCTGATCTCGGCCACGTCTTCCCACGTGGTGGCGTCGCCGCCGACGTAGATCGGCGGAACGCCTTCCAGGACCTCGTCCTCGTCGAGGGTCGCCACGAGGTGGCGGAGCACAGGCTGCATGGATCCGAGCGCGACCACGTTCGCGTTCCGGAGCCACTCGCGGAACTCCGTCAGGCCTCTCCGCCGCACTTCGTAGGGGACGATCGTGACGCCCATCCCGACGAACGAGTGGAGCTGGACCTCCGAAGCGTTGCTCGAGCCGACGACCACGACGCCCTGGCGCTGGGCGTCCGTGTCCGCGCCGCCGGTGAACGCCTCTCCGATCGCCCGCTGCGCCGGCGAGGCGAGAATGCCTTTCGGCTCGCCGGTCGAGCCGGACGTGAACCCGATCGCGACGTACTCGCCCGGCGGAACGTCCTCCCAGTCCGCCGGCGGCTCGTCGATCAGCTCGAGCGGGTCGACCACCTCCAGTCCCCCGGCATCCAGGCCTCGGCTGTCGCCGAGGATCAGCGGGGCGTCGACATCGACGCAGATGTGGCGGAGCAACTCGCCCGGCATCGTGGTGTCGACGGGCACGGAGACGAGTCCGGCCCGCCAGAGGGCGAGCGTCGCGACGAGCAACGGCTTCGTGCTCTCCATGCACAGAACGACGTGATGGAGCCCCGGCCCGAGGCGCCCGCGCAGAGCATGCGCGACGCTCGTTGCCGCGGCGTCGAGCTCCGCATACGTCATCCGATCCGCGCCTGCGTCGAGCACGAGCCTTTCCGGATCGCCCGCGGCGATCCTGCGAAGCACGTCGGACGCGGGAACCGAGAGGGCCTCGCCGATCACGCCGGAGGCCCGAGCTCTACGGTCAAGGCCGCGGCTACCTCACGTACCCCGGCCTCGGTTCCGAGGTCGAGGTGACTGGCGCCGATCGGGACTTCCCTGAAGGGCGTCGTCAGGAAGCCGTCCCAGCCGGCGACGTGAACAGAGCTAGCGGCGCATGTCAGAACGGTGACCGGGCCGTCGTAGGGCGTCTCGGGCGTGTACGCGACAGCCATCCAGCCGTAGACGAGCACGGCGAAGCTGTTCCGAAGATCGAGCGGCACCGGCGGACCGCCCAGGCGCGCCGCTTCGAGAAGCTCGTTGCTGGACGTCCGGTACGCCCGCTCGCCGCGGTCGCTGCGGGTGACGCGCGCCGTCGCTCGGTGCGCGGCGAAGGCGGCTTGGCGGGCGGCGATGCGCAAGACATGCCCGCTTGCCGCGCCGACCGGCATGGCCCGCAGCTCGCGGAGGCGCGCCGCCGCGCGCTCGCGCCGTCCCCATTTCATCGGAGTGCCGGGAGGAAGCGTGTCGCCGAGGACGAGGACCGGCACCTCGGCTCCCGCGCGCCGAAGCTGGCGCGCCATCTCGAAGGCAATCGTGCCGCCGGCCGACGAGCCGTAGAAGCGGTACGGGCCGCTCGGCCACACCGCTCGGACGGCCGTGACGTAGCGGCTGGCGAGCTCCTCGAGTGAGTGCTCCGGAATCATCCGACCCTCGAGGGCCTGGCCTTGCAGACCGTAGATCGGAAAGCCCTCGGGCAGGAGAGCCGCGAGCTGCCGGGTGTAGACGACCTCTCCGCCGACGTCGTGCACGACGAAGAGCGGCGGGTCGTCTCCCTCGCTGCGAGCCGTCACGAGCGGCGACCACTCGGTCCCCGCCTCGAGCACTGCGGCGAGCTGGCGGACGGTCGACGCTTCGACGAGGACGGACACCGCCAAGTCGGTGCCGAGCTCGTCGTTCAGCCCGATGATGATGCTCGCTCCGCGGAGCGAGTCTCCTCCCACACTGAAGAAGTCGTCCTCGACTCCGAGATCGTCGATGCCGAGCACGTCCTGCCAGCGGCGCAGGATCCGACGCTCGAGGTCGGTCGCCGGAGGAGCCGCCGGCTCGCGCGGCAGCGTCCGGGTGACCGGGATGCTCTCGCGGTCGACCTTGCCGCCCGGCAGTCGCGGCAGAGAGTCGAGAACGGCGATGCCGTCGGGCAGCATCGCCGCGGGCAGGCGCCGCGCGAGCTCGAGCCGAAGGACGCTCGGATGGAGCACGTGGCCATCGAAGGCCACGACGGCCGCGGTCAGCCGCAGATCTCCCGCTTCGTCGGTGTACGTCCTCGCAACCGCGCCCGCGACTCCGTCGAGCATGCGCAGGGTCGCCTCGATCTGACCGAGCTCGACTCTGTTGCCTGCGATCTTGACCAGGTGGTCCGCGCGGCCGCGGTACTCGATGCTCCCGTCCGGAAGCAGCCGGCCCAGGTCGCCCGTACGCACGCGACGCACCCCGCCTCCGAGGTCGAGGAAGACCTGCGCGGTCTCGTCCGGGCGCTTCCAGTAGCCGAGTGCGGTCTCGCGGCCGGTCACGACGATCTCACCGACGTCGCCGTCCGGTACCGGCTGCCCCTCGTCATCGACAAGCTCGACGGTACGCCCCGGTAGCGGCTCGCCAAGGGGAAGCGTCCCCTGCCCGAGCGGCACCTCGCCGCCTGCGAGGTAGCGCAACATGACGCCGCCTTCGCTGCTGGCGAAGACATTCGCGATCTCGACCTCGGGAGAGAAGTGCCGCCTCGCCAGGGCGACGTCCTCCCAGCTCGGAGCCTCGCCGAGCAGATAGATCGTCGTGCCGCCGAGCGCGGCGTCTTCACCGAGGGCCGGGAGCAGATGGCGCAGGAGCGTCGGGACTGCGCCGAAGCTGACGATGTTCGCGCCGCGCAGCCAATCGACACAACCCGGGAGGCCGACGCGGCGGAGGTCGCAGGCGACGATCGAGTCCCCGATCGCGAGCACGGTGTAGAGGCCGGCCTCGGTGAAGTGGTTCGAGCCGGTCGAGACGACCCCGCGCCGCTCGACGTCCTCCGGCGCGCCGACGAACGTGTCGGTGAACATCGCGAAGACGTTCCGCTGCGGAGGCGTGATCATGATCCCTTTCGGCTCACCGGTCGAGCCCGAGGTGAACGCGATCCCGACGTACTCGCCGAGCGGGGCGTCCTTCCAGTCGCTCGGCGGCTCACCGACGAGCTGGAGCGGATCGATCGCCTCGACGCCCGCGCCGTCCAGCGCAGCCTGGTCGCTCAGGATCAGCGGCGCGTCGACCTCGGCGCAGATTCGCTGCAACAGATCGGCCGGCGCCGTCGGATCGACCGGGACGGACGCGAGCCCGGCGCGCCACAGCGCCAGAGACGCGACGAGAAAGGCCTTCGTCCCCTCGATCGAGAGCACGACGTTGTGGCGATCGGTCCCGAGCCGCTCGAGCAGTGCGTGCGCAACGCTCGTGCTCATGGCGTCGAGCTCGCCATACGTCACGCGGTCGTCGCCGACCTCGAGCGCCAGCCGTCCCGGATCCCGCGCGGCCACGTCGCGCAGGACGTCCGAGGCCGAGACCCCAACCCCTACAGACACGCGCGGGAGCCTAGCGTCTAGTTCGCGGGCTGGACAGCGGCGCGGATCTCTCCGGCCAACACTTCCGCGACTGTCCTGATGCCCGCCTCCGAGCCGAGGTCGAGATGCCCGCCGGCGAACGGGATCTCCTTGTACGGGGCAGCGAGGTAGGCGTTCCACCCGTCGACCGAGAACTCGCTCTTGGAGCACCTGAGGATGGTCAGCGGTCCGTCGTAGACGCCGTCCGGCTTGTACGCCGCAGTCAGCCCGCCGTAGGTGTACGCCGCCAGGGTGCCGCGAAGCGCCGGCGGCACCGCCGAGCCGCTGGCAGCCGCTGCCGCGATGGCCGCCTCGGCTGCGCCGTATCCCGCCGGCGGACGCGGACGCCCGGTGAGACGCGCGGCGAGCCGGTAGGCGCGGAACGCGAGCTGCCGGCCGACGAGCCGAAGTGCGTAGCCCGCCGCCTCGGGTCTGGACATCCTCGCCATCTCTCTCTTCCGCAGGTCGGCTCTCGCGCGGAAGCCGAGGCTGATACCCACCGGCAGGCCGGGAGCCGGCGAGTCACCGACCAGGAGCACGTGGATGTCCTCGCCGGCGCGGCGCAGCTGGGACGCGATCTCGAAGGCGATCGTGCCTCCGGACGACCAGCCGTAGAGAAGGTAAGGGCCGTGGGGCCGCACCGTCCGGATGGCTCCGATGTAGCGGCTCGCGAGCTCCTGCACCGACTCCTCGGCGATCATCCTGCCTTCGACCGCCTGCCCGCGAATGCCGTAGACCGGGAAGCCGGCCGGAAGCAGACTCGCGATCAGCTGCGTGTAGACGACCTCGCCGAACACGTCGTGGACGAGGAACAGCGGCGGGCCGTCGCCTTCGCTGCGCGCCACGACGAGCGGCGACGGGTCGGGCGCGGCCTCCACGACGGCCGCGAGCCGGCGCACCGTCGGTGCCTCGACAAGGGCCGACACCGCAAGCTCGACCCCGAGCTCCTCGTTGACCGCGGTGATGATCCGCGCTCCGCGGAGCGAGTCGCCCCCGACCGCGAAGAAATCGTCCTCGACGCCGAGATCGACTCCGAGGACGCGCCGCCAGTGCCCGAGGATCCGTCGCTCCAGCTCAGTCCGCGGCGGCGCAGCCGATTCGCGGGGAAGCGCCCGCGCGACGGGAAGCTGCAGCCTGTCGACCTTTCCGCCGGGTAACCGGGGCAACTCCTCCAGCACCGAGATGCCGTCGGGAAGCATCGGCGCCGGCAGCCGCCGCGCGAGCTCGAGCCGCAGCACGCTCGGATGGAGCACGCAACCGTCCGCGGCGACGACGCACGCGGTGAGGCGAAGGTCGCCCGCGTCGTCGACGTACGTTGTCGCGGCCGCGTCGGCGACCCCGTCGAGCTGCCGCAACGTCGCCTCGACCTGCCCGAGCTCGACCCGGTGGCCGGCGATCTTGACCATGTGGTCGATTCGTCCGCAGTACTCGACGTTGCCGTCCGGAAGGAGTCGGCCCAGGTCTCGGGTGCGTACTCGACGCAGGCCGTCCCCGAGATCGGTGAAGAGCTCGGCGGTCTCCTCGGGCCGATTCCAGTAGCCGAGCGCCGTCTCCCTGCCGGTCACGACGATCTCGCCGACGTCACCCGCGGGCACTGGGTGTCCGGCCTCGTCGAGGAGCTCGACCGTGCGGTCCGGCAGCAGCACGCCCAGCGGAAGCCGGCCTGTGCCGAGCGGCGTGTCGGCGTCGACCGCGAAGCGGAGACACGCGCCGCTCTCGGTGTTTCCGAAGAGGTTGTAGATGACGGCCTCGGGCGGCAGGTGCGGCCGGATCTCGGCGATGTCCTCCCACGTCAAGACCTCGCCGGCGATGTAGAGCGCCCTCATGCCGGTGATCACGTCGTGCTCGCCCAGCGTTGCCAACAGGTGGCGGAGGAGGGTCGGGATGGCGAAGAGCCAGAAGACGTTCGCCGTGCGAGCCCACTCGGCGAATCGGTCCAGCCCGTCGCGCCGGATCTCATAGGCCACCGCCGTCGCACCGAGCGCCACGCACGCTTGCAGGCTGCCCTCCGTCAGGTTGCTCGAGCCTGTCGCGATGATCCCGATGCGCGCGGCGCCTTCGAAGCCGTAGACCGAGAGGTCGGCGGAGCCCGTCTGGCCCACCGCGCGTTGCGTGGCCGCGACGAGGATCCCCTTCGGCTCCCCCGTCGAGCCGGACGAGAAGGCGATCGCGACGTACGCGCCGTGCGGCACGTCCTCCCAATTGCTCGGCGGCTCGCCGACGAGATCGAGCGGGTCGACGACCTCGACGGGGCCGCCTTCTGCGTTCGGATCGTCACTCAGGATCAGCGCCGCGCCGACGTCCGCCGCCACGCGGCGCAGGTGCTCGACAGGCATCGTCGGATCGAGCGGAACGGAGACCAGCCCCGCTCGCGCGATCGCCACCGATCCGACCAGCAATGCCTTCGTCGCCTCGACCCGCAGGATGACGTGATGGCGCCCCGGACCGAGCCGGTCGACGAGCGCCGCTGCGACGCTCGCGGTCGCCGCGTCGAGCTCGGCGTAGGTCATCCGGTCGTTGCCGGCCTCGAGCGCCAGGCGTTCCGGATCCCGCTCTGCGACCTCCTGCATCGCCGCGAAGGCCGCGACCTTCCCCCTCACTGCCACGCGCGGCAGCCTAGCGCGGTGACGGCTCGACCCCCAAGAGCTCGAGCTCGGCGTCGCGGCTGACGAGCGCTGCGTAGCGGCCGCCGTGCGCGAGCAGCTGCTCGTGAGTGCCGCTTTCGACGACGCGGCCGTGGTCGAGGACGACGATCTGGTCGGCGTCGCGGATGGTTGAGAGGCGGTGTGCGATCGCGATCGTCGTCCGTCCCCGCGACAGCCGGTCGAGCGCTTCCTGCACGAGGCGTTCGGTCGTCGTGTCGAGCGAGCTCGTCGCCTCGTCGAGGACGAGGATCGGCGGATCGCGGAGGATCGTGCGGGCGATCGCGATCCGCTGCTTCTCGCCGCCGGAGAAGCGGTAGCCGCGCTCGCCGACCACGGTGTCGTAGCCGTCGGGGAGCGCAGCCAGGACGTGGTGGATCCGCGCCGTTTCGGCCGCCGCGACGATCTCGTCGGTCGTGGCGTCGGGCTTCGCGAAGGCGAGGTTCTCCCGGACGGTCGCGTGGAAGAGGTACGTCTCCTGCGAGACGACCCCCACGAGCCGAGCGAGCGCGTCGAAGGAGAGGTCGCGAACGTCGACTCCGCCGATCCGGACGACTCCACGCTCCGCCTCGTAGAGCCGTGCGACGAGGTAGCCGAGCGTCGTCTTCCCGGCGCCGGTCTCGCCCACGAGCGCCGTTGTCGTCCCGGCCGGCACGGCGAAGCTGACGTCCTCGACGTGCCAATCCTCGCCGCCGTACCGGAACGAGACCTGCTCGAAGACGACATCGGAGCCGCCGACCGCCTCGATCGCGCCCGGCCGCTCGGCGATGTCGACGGGCTGGTCGAGGTACTCGAAGATCCGGTCGAAGAGCGCGAGGGACGTCTGAACGTCGATGCCCACGCCGAGCAACCCGCTCGCCGTCATGAAGAGGCGAACCTGAAGCGTCACGAACGCGACGAGGAGCGGGACGGACACATGGCCTCCGAGCGCGGAGCCGCCGAACCAGAAGATCGCGACCGGCATCGCAGCCATGCTCGTCTGGATCGACGCCATCACCCAGCGCCCGGTCATTCGCTGCCGCACCTCGAGATCGGCGAGCTTGAGCGAGTCCCGCTCGAAGCGGTCGGCGAGCTCCGCCGTCCGGCCCATCGTCTTGCCGAGCAGGATCCCCGAGACCGAGAGCGACTCCTGGACGAGGCTCGAGAGGTCGGCGAGCGTCTCCTGCGTCCTCGTCGCGACCTTGCGCCGCGCCCAGCCCACGCGTTTCGTCAGCGCGACGAAGACCGGGATGAGCGCAAGGGCGAGAAGCGCGAGCTCCCAGTCGAGCACGAGCATCCCCACGAGCGCCGCGATGAGCGTCGTGACGTTGGAGGCGAGAGCGGTGGCCGTCTCGGTGACGACGCTCTGGATCCCGCCGATGTCGTTGTTGATTCGCGACTGCACCTCCCCGCCTCGGGTCCGCGTGAAGAAGGCGAGCGAGAGCTTCTGCAGATGGCGGTAGACCGCGGCGCGCAGATCGTGCATGACGCGCTGGCCGATCTGGTTCGCGAGGAGTGTCTGGCCGACCCCGAGCACGCCGTCGACGGCGGTGACGGCGAGAATCCCTCCCGCGGCGATCGCAAGCTCGGTCGAGTCGTGGCGGATGATCGCGGCGAGGGCGCTCTTGAGGAGGAAGGCGGGCGCGACCGAGAGCGCTGCGCCGACGACGATGAGCGCGGAGAGAACGAAGAGGCGTCGCCGGTAGGGAACGAAGAGTCGCCCCGCTCGACGAAGGTTCGCGCGCCGCACCGCGGTGTCGACCGGGCGCTCCGGCCAACCGAGAACCCCCTTCACCGCCGCCGGCAGCATCCCCGACAGACTACGCGCGGTTTCCGGAGCTCACTGGACGGGCTAGTTGCCCCAGGGCCCGTAGTGCGGGTAGTGCGGCTGCTTGAGCGAGAACGCGAGCGAGTCGCCCGATCCGGCCGCGACGGCTCGCAGCCAGTTCCGACTCGTGGCGGCGAGCGGAAGGTCGGCCTGGAAGATCCCGTAGCGGTTGGCGCGAACCCGAGCCACCGTGTGCCACGGCCCGTTCTTGCCCTTGCCGAACTGGACGGTGACGGTGCCGGCGGAGCTCGTCGCGTCGCGTCCCCAAACGCTGACCGTCCCGCTGTCCTTGCCGGTACCGAGATAGGCGACGAACGGGAACCGGAAGGCGGTCAACGTCGGCTTCGGCTGCGAGGTGCCGATCGTGGCGCCGAGGTAGTAGAGCCCCGACTGGTACGGCGTTGTCAAGGGCTCGTCCTGGAGCAGGAACCACGTGACGAGCGAGACGCCTGAGAGCCACATCTGGTGCAGGGCCTCCGCCGTCGCACGCGATTGGAGATACAGCGAGAACGCTTCGTGCGGCTGCGGCGGGTTCGTGTCCATCCCGAACTCCGTCACCCAGAACTGCACCTTGCCGTTCGAGACGATCCGATGGAGCTTCTCCGCGGAGTGGAGCACGGCGGTCATCCGCGGGAGGTCGCCCAACGAGACGTCGTCGGTCAGCTTCGCCTTCCCGAACGGCCCGCCGAACGTGTACGGGTGGTGCGACCAGACGTCGAAATGGACCTTGGCCTTGCACGTCGCGTGCGGGTGCGCTCCCTTCGAGACGCAGAGCATTTGCCGCATGAAGTCGAGAGGGGCCATCGTGTGCCAGCGGGGAGTGCTGTTCTTGAACGGGTCGAGCGCTCCGGCGACGACGACGTCGTGCGGATCGACTCCGTGTATTGCCGCGGCGAAGGCGTTGACCATGTTGCGGTACGCGACAGGGCTCACCGGTGACAGGTCACGGCTGAGGTTCGGCTCGTTCCAGACCTGGAAGACGTGGACGGCCGGCTCGCCGTGGAGGCCGTCGTAATGCGTCGCGATCGCATGGGCGAAGGCGCCGAGGGCAGCGGTGGTCGGGGTGCCGCCGTCGACGCCGGTCACCGGAGTCGTCAGCGCCCACGGAGGTGGATGCCCGACGTCGAGGATCGGGTTCAGGCCCGCCGCCGACGCGGCCTTGACCTGCTGATCGAGAGGCGCCCAGTTGTAGCCGGGCGACGCGGGGTTCGTGGGATCGAATCCGGGAGGCGGCGGCAGCCACGAGGCAAGTTGGCCCCAGACGGCCGCGAGCCGGACGTACGTGGCGCCCGCTGCCTTGGTGACCGAGAACGCCTGGGCGCCCTGCACCCCCGGGAAGAGGTTCGGGTCCATCACGCTGGTGCGCAGCGGGATTGTCGATCGGGTCGAGTACACGCGCACGTGCCTCGTGGTGCCGGCAGATGCGCCGGCTGTGCAAGTGACTACAGCCGCGCAGGCGAGCGCGGCGACAACGACCCGGACCACAGAAGGTCAAGGTAACACCCCTGTCAGCCGTTCTCTACGCGCCGAGCCGGTCGAGACAGGCGCGTAGCCCGTCCCGCCAGTGCGGAAGTTGCGGCGCGCCGGCGCGCTCGCTGCGGAGGACGGAGTAGGCGGGCCGCGGCGCCCGCCGGCCGAGCTCCTCACTCGTGACGCGGCGGACGCGGCAGTCGATCCCCGCGTCCTCGAAGATCGCCTCCGCGAACTCGGCCCACGTGCACTCGCCGTCGGCCGCGAGGTGCCAGACGCCGCGCGGCAGCTCGACGAGCTCGCGCGCGGCGGCAGCGAGGTGGCCGACGTAGGTCGGGCAGCCGCGCTGGTCGTCGACGACCGCGACCTCGTCGCGCTCGGCGCCGAGCCGCAGCATCGTGCGGACGAAGTTCGTGCCCGTCCAGCCGAACAGCCAGGACGTCCGCACGATCCAGGCGCGGTCGCCTGCCGCCGCCTCGGCGAGCAGCTTCGTCCGCCCGTAGACCGACAACGGTGCCGGCCCGTCGGACTCCACGTACGGCCCTCGCTTCGAGCCGTCGAAGACGTAGTCGCTGGAGAAGAGCACGAGCGGCGCGCCGATCTCCGCCGCGTGCTGCGTACCGCCGACGTTCACCGCGGCCGCCTCCTGCGGCTCGGCCTCGGCCCCGTCGACGTTCGTCCAGGCCGCCGCATGGAGGACGAGACCCGCGGCAAGCCCCGGCGGCGCCGCCTGGGTCACGTCCCAGTCCGCTCGTGTCAGCGCGACGGCGTCGGCGAACTCCTCGCACAACGCGACGCCGAGCTGCCCGCCCGCTCCGGTGACGACGACTGGGCCGTTCACTCGCCAGCGGCGGCGACGTCGCGCGGCGACAGGATGGGCTCCTCGACGCTCCACAGATGCTTGACGCGCGGGTCGGCCCAGGACACGCCGTGCTCGTCCGGGTTCGACGGGTCGTACTCCTCGGTGACGAGGTAGGCGAAGAGCGCATCGGTGAGCGCCTCGTAGCCGTGCGCGTGGATGCCGGGAACGTAGATCGCGACCGGGTTGTCGTCGCCGATGTCCTCGCTGTACGCCTCGCCGGTCACGCGGTCGAGCACGACGACGCGAACCGTTCCCGACAAGCAGACGAAGAGGTCGTCCTGGCCGCGCTCGTGGTAGTGGAGACCCCGCAGAACGCCGCGCCGCGAGTAGGAGAGGTTGACCTGGCGGATCGGCTTCGGGAGAGCGCTCGCCCGCGCGAGCTCGGTGAACCAGCCGCGGTCGTCGGAGTGGCGCGCGAGCGGGAACCGGATCAGGCCGTCGATCACCCGCGCCGCCCCCGCACGAAGTCGTTCACCGCGTAGTAGCCGTCGATCGACTCGCCGGCGTCGCCCCAGAATCCTTCGAGCACGTCCGACTCGAGCGCGCCGCGCTCGGCGTACCAGTTGTTGACGTCGGTGATCTCGAGCTCGCCGCGGCCGGACGGCTCGAGCTCCGGCAGGAGCTGCCAGACCTGCTCGTCGTAGAAGTAGACGCCGGTCACGACATAGGGACTGGGCGGATCGGCGGGCTTCTCGACGATGCGAACGATCCGCCCGCCGTCGAGCTCGGCTACGCCGAGATGCCGGAGGTGCTCCTCCTCGTCGACGCGCGCGAGGACGACACGCGCGCCCCGCTCCTGCGTCTCGAACCTCTCGACGACCGGCCGGAGCGAGCTCTCGAAGATGTTGTCGGCGAGGAGGACGCAGCAACGCTCGCCGCCGACGAACCGCTCCGCAAGCCCGAGCGCCTCGGCGATCCCGCCGGCCTGCTCCTGGTAGGCGTACAAGAGCCGCTCGATCCCGTACTCGTGGCCGTTGCCGAGCAGCCGGAAGAACTCGCCGGCGTGCGCTCCCCCGGTGACGAGCATCAGCTCGTCGATGCCTGCCTCGACGAGCGCCTCGACGGCGTACGTGACCATCGGGCGGTCGTAGAGCGGCAGGAGGTGCTTGTTCGTGATCCGGGTCAGCGGGGCGAGCCGGCTGCCGGAGCCTCCCGCGAGGATCACGCCCTTCATCGCCGCGCGATCGTAGCGGGCGCCCATCCTCGGCTCCCCGTGCCCGGCTTCGCTACAGCTCCACCTTGCGGAACGCCCCCGGATCGGGGCAGGGAGCGTCACGACTGCGTAATCCGCGCCGGATTCGGCCGAGAATCCGACGAAGCCTGCGCGCGTCGAGCCGCCGGCCGCCGGCGGACGCCGCCCCACGCCTGAGAGGAGCGTCAACGGGCCTGCCGCCTTCCCACGCCACGGTGTAGTCCGCCTGGAAGACCTGTCCCCGCCCGTCCGACACCTTGCGGGCGAGGACGTAGAGCAGTCCTGGCCGCCCGCGATCCAACTCCACCCGTCGGCCAAGTTTCGCCGGGTCCGCAACCTCGTACCACTCTCCCGGCTCTTCCTTGAAGAGGACGCGCTCGACCTCCAGACCGCAGGCCGGGAGCGCTCGCCAGTAGAACTCGGGTGAGAACTGGTAGAAGCCGTGCCCGAGGTAGTTGTTGCCGGGGTTGATGTGCAAGGCGTGGCCGCCGGCTTCCAGAAGGCTCGCGACGTTGGCAAAGGCGATCGGCGCGTTGAAGACGTGCTCGAGGGTGCCGCCGTCGACGACGGCTGTGAATCGACCGTGAAGCTCCGCGGGAACCGGCTGGTTGAGATCGTGGACGATCCCGGCCCCCTCGTAGTCGGATCCGTCGAGAGAAGCGACCTCCTTCGCTCCGAGCGCCTCGAAGAAGCGCTCCGCCCAGCTCGTTTCGAGGACTGCAGGGTCGAGCTCCAGGCCAAAGCGGGTACAGACGTCCACGAGCTCGTCCGCCGACAGGAGCATCGACTGCCGGCCGAGCATCAGCGTCCTCTCGAAGGATGCCCCCTGCCGCCGCGCTTCCAGCGTAAAGGCCACGCCGTCAGGGGAGAGACCCACGCGAGCATTATCGCGATCCGGCTCGCGCGGAAGTCCGCACCACCAGGCTTTCGACCGCCGGCTCAGCTCGCCGGCGCTCGGGGCCGCATCTAGCCGGCCGCGGCAGGTGCGTCCGCGAAGCGGGCCTTGCAGTGGTCGCAGCAGAAGTAGTACGTCTGCCCGCCGAGCTCGAGGCGCGCCGGCGCGTTCGCGATCTCGACCTGCATCCCGCAGACCGGGTCGATCGCGTAGCCCGTCCCGCCGCCGAGCCGCTCCTGGTTGCGCGCGAGCCACCACAGCCCGGCGAGCACGGCGAGGAAGACGATGTCGAGGTAGGTCGTGTAGTTCCAGCGGAAGCTCGTCGGCGCGACGACCGCCGGGTGCTTCGTCGGGACGATCGACAGCGCCCGGAACAGGTACTGCGTCGCGAGCCCGGCGGCGCTCATCACTGTCCAGAACAGCGCGAGGAGCTTCAGGGTCAGGCGCCCGCCGTAGTAGCGGCGGTAGATGAGGAGGAGCGGCAGCGTGATCAGGTCGGCGAAGACGAAGCTGACGACGCCGCCGAAGCTGATCCCGCCGTGCCAGAGGGCGGCACCGAGCGGCACGTTACCGACCGAGCAGACGAAGCTGATCAGCGCGATGAACGGCCCGACGACGACGTTCTCGAGCGACGTCCAGAAGCCGTGCCCGCTCACGAAGACGTCCCGCCAGACGCTCGCCGGGACGAGGACTGCGAGGAAGCCGGCGACGGCGTAGCCGAAGGCCATCTCCTTCCGCAGCATCTTCGCGTCGGCGAGCGTGTAGCTCGCGGCGTCCGCCCAGCCGGCGAGCGAGGTCGGCCCGACTCGACCCTCCGCGGCGGTCCGCACGTCGGCCGCGCCGAGCCGTTCGCGCGCCTCCTCCACCTCGTCCCGCCGCAGGACGAGCCTCGCCCCGAGCGAGAGAAGGACGATCATGATCGCGCCGCCCACGAACTCGGCGAGCGCGAACTGCCAGCCGATCAGCACCCAGAGGACGATCCCGAGCTCGATAACGAGGTTCGTCGAGGCGAACATGAAGACGAGGGAGCTGACGAAGTCGGCGCCGCGCTGGAAGAGCGTCTTCGCCATCGCCGAGGCCGCATACGAGCAGGAGGACGACGCCGCGCCGAGCAACCCGGCGCGCGCGATCTCGCGCGGGCCGCTCCGCCCGAGCAGCCGCTCCATCTCAGCCCGCGAGACGAACGCCTGCACCGCACCCGAGAGCCCGAACCCGAGCACGAGCGCCCAGAGCGTCGCCCAGAACATGAAGAAGCCCTCGCGGAACGAGTGGCCGATGTCGATCAGGACGTGCATCGGCTCATCCTGCCTGGAGGACTAGGCCTCGACTGCTGTGGCGGCGCCGTGCTTCTCGATCGTCTCGTCGAGAAACACGCCGATCGCGGTCGCCGGGTAGGCGCCCATGAAGCCGGTCACCGGCTCGCCGTTGCGGAAGACCGCAACGGTCGGAATGCTCTGGATGCCGTAGCGGGCGGCGAGCGTCTGCTCGGCCTCGACGTCTACCTTGGCGAGCACGATCTTGTCGTCGCGCTTCGCGACCTCGGCCTCGATGGCCGGGCCGAGCATCCGGCAAGGCCCGCACCAGGCGGCCCAGAAGTCGACGGCGACGGGAAGCTCGTGGGAGCGCTCGATCACGTCGTGCTCGAAGGTGTCGGTGGTGACGTCCATCTCGGTGGTCCTTTCGTCAGCTGGAGTGGGACGGCTCGCCGATGAGGGCAGCCAGGGTCGTGAGTTGAGACTGCACGGAGCCGCAGACCTGCTCGCAGAGCACGAAGACTCCGTCGTCGGCGATCCGGTAGTAGATGCGAGTGCCTTCCTTGCGGCGCGCGAGCATTCCCGCGTCGGCGAGAAGCGATAGGTGCTTGGAGACGTTCTGCTGGCCGGCACCGAGCCGCTCGGCGAGCGCGTTGACGCTCTGCTCATCGTCGCGGAGCAGGTCGAGGATGCGGACCCGGAGCGGGTCGCCGAGGAGGCGGAAGCGGCGGGCGATCAGAGCGGCGAGGTCGGGCGGCAGTGGATGGGGCAATGCCATACTCATTACACTATCACACTGTTTAGTTGTATAGTGGTACTTATGTACGAGCTTTGGCAGACCGAATGGTGTCCAGGCTCCCGCCGCGTCCGGCAGCGGTTGACGGAGCTCGGGATCGATCACGTCACGCGCCAGGTGCCGGTCGAGAAGGAGGACCGCGTCGTCCTGCGCGAGCGGACGGGCGTCGAGACGATCCCCGTCCTCGTCTGCGACGACGGCGAGATCGTCGTCGGCGAGGCAGCGATCCTCTCCCACCTCGAGCGACGTCTGCCCGTCCCCGCCGAGGCGCTCGCGCACCGGCTCAAAGCCGAGAAAGCACGCCACCGCTACCTCGAGGAGGAATGCGAATGCCCACCACAACCAGCTACACGTTGACCAGCACCACGATCCTGCCGTTCACCGACGCCGTCGAGCGAGTCCGGACCGAGCTCCAGGCCGAGGGCTTCGGCGTTCTCTGCGAGATCGACGTCCAGGCGACGCTGCACGAGAAGCTCGGCGTCGACGGCGAGCCGTATCTGATCCTCGGCGCCTGCAACCCGCCGCTCGCCCATCAGGCCCTGTCCGCGGAGCCGGAGCTCGGCACGCTGCTTCCGTGCAACGTCGTCGTCTTCGAGCACGAGGGAGAGACGCGGATCTCGGCGATCGACGCCGAGCGGATGCTCTCCATCGTCGGCCGCGACGACCTCGCACCGATCGCGGGCCAGGTACGGGAGAAGCTCGCACGTGTCGTCGAGCGCGCCGCCCAGGCTTGAGCATGGGCCTGTTCACCCGCATCGCACGAACCGACCCGGACGGCCTGGCCGAACGGCTCGGCGGACGTGGCGTGTTCGTGCTCGACGTCCGCCAGCCGAGCGAATGGCGGCACGGGCACATCCGCGGCTCCGAGAACGTGCCGCTCGCCCAGCTGACGCGCCGGCTCGACAGGTTCCCGCGCGACAGGACGATCGTCACGGTCTGCGCCAGCGGCCATCGCAGCGCGGTCGCGGCCCGCGCGCTGCGGCGCGCCGGATACGAGGTGGAGAACCTCAAGGGCGGCATGCACGCCTGGGCACGGCGGAAGCTCCCGATCGAGAAGCGCCGCGCCCGGTAGAGGACTGCGGGTACAGGGCGGCGGCTACAGCGAGGGCAGCTCGACCGGCTCGGGCGGCGCCGGCGCCCTGCCGCGCAGCAGGACGCCGCCGACGAGCAGGAGGACGAGCTCGACCGCGGTGAGCGCGACCCGGTTCAGGGCGACCGCGCCGAGCGCGCGTCCGGGCGAGGTCACCGCGAGCAGGAGCCCGTACATCGAGGCTTCCCGCGGCCCGAGACCCGACGGGGCGAAGATGAAGAGGACGGCCACGATCGCGCCGACCGCCGCGGTGCCGCCGAGGAAGACGATCGTTGCCGCCTCCGGCCTCGCGCCGACCGAGCGGAGGAGCAGCCAGAGCGCGAAGCCACCGAGCACCCACGTGCCGGAGTAGAAGAGGAGCAGCCCCGTGATCGTCCGGCCCCGCAGGTTCGGCAACTCGCGGGTGTAGCCGAACCGTCCCAGCACCTTGTGGGCGAGCGGCCGGAAGACGCGCGGCTGGACGAGAACCGCGAGCACGACGCCGAAGACGATGAGCGGCCAGAGCGGCGCGTCGACGTTGTCCACGAAGCCGAGGCTGAGGACGAAGACGATCACGCCGGCGACGGCGGAGATCCCCGCCTCGAGCAGCATCGAGGAGGTGACGAGCGCGGCGTCCGTGATCCCGGCGCGGCGGGCGGCGACGACGCGGGCGGCGGGCGTCCAGATCCCGCCCGGCACGTACTTCGCGAGCATCGAGATCATCTCGGCGCGCAGCGCGGCGGGATACGAGAGCTCGATCCCCCACTCCGCGAGGATCCGCATCCAGCCGAGGACGAAGACGAGGTAGTACGCGCCGAGCGCCGCGCAGCCGAGCCCGAAGAGGACGAGGTTGGCGTGGTCGAGGTCGTGCGCGGCAGAGTGGAGCGAGCCGCGCAGCGCCCAGCCGAGGGATCCGAAGAAGACGACGAGCAGCACGATCTGGGCGATGCCGAGGAGCCGGCGGTGCGCGTTGGCCCAGCCGGCGATGGTGCGGAAACGGCTCACGTATCGAGTGTTAGCACGGCCGACCCCCGTAACCGGCCGCGCCGCAGGCGATCCAGAGCTTCGTTCGCCTGCTCGAGCGGGAACGTCTCGACGTCCGTCCGGACGGGAACCTGAGGCGCGAGCGCGAGGAACTCCTCCCCGTCCTGCCGGGTGAGATTGGCCACCGACCGGATGGAGCGCTCCTCCCAGAGCAGCTCGTACGGGAAGCTCGGGACGTCGCTCATGTGGATGCCCGCGCAGACGACCGCGCCGCCGCGCGCGAGTGCGGCGAGCGCCGCGGGGACGAGCGCGCCAAGCGGCGCGAAGACGATCGCCGCGTCGAGCTCCTCCGGCGGCTTCTCGTCCGACCCGCCGGCCCACTCGCAGCCGAGCTCGAGCGCGAACGCGCGCGCCTCCTCGTCGCCGGGGCGGACGAAGCCGAACAGCCGGCGCCCCTGGTGGCGCGCGACCTGGGCGACGATGTGCGCCGAGCTGCCGAAGCCGTAGAGGCCGAGCCGCTCGGCGTCGCCGGCGAGGCGGAGCGAGCGGTAGCCGATCAGTCCCGCACAGAGGAGCGGCGCCGCCTCGGCGTCGTCGTACCCGTCGGGAACCGGGAGACAGAACCGCTCGTCCGCGACGACGTACTCCGCGTAGCCGCCGTCGAGGTCGTAGCCGGTGAAGCGCGCCGACTCGCAGAGGTTCTCGCGGCCGGAGGCGCAGTAGCGGCAGGTGCCGTCCGTCCAGCCGAGCCACGGCACGCCGAGCCGGCGCCCGTCCTCCGTCCGGCCGACGATCTGGTGGCCGGGGATCAACGGGAGCTTGGGACGCGGCAGCTCGCCGTCGACGACGTGGAGGTCGGTGCGGCAGACGCCGCATGCCGAGACGCGGAGCAGGACCTGCCCCGCCGCAGGCTCGGGGACCGGCAGCTCGTCGAGCCGGAGCGGCTCGCCGGCCGCGTTGAGGACCATCGCTCGCACCGTGCGAATATCCGACCATGCCGGGGCTGCCGACGACAAGCGAGTGCCTCGCCCGCATCGACGAGCTCGAACCGACGCTGCACGCGTTCCAGTCGCTGCGGCCGCGTGAAGAGGCGCTCGCCGAGGCGACTGCGGCGGATCCCTCGCTCCCCCTCGCCGGAGTCCCGGTCGCTGTCAAGGACAACGTCGACGTCGCCGGCCTCCCGACGCGCCACGGCTCCGCGGCGACCTCCGACGAGCCCGCCACGCAGGACGACGAGCTCGTCCGCCGCCTCCGTGCGGCGGGCTGCGTCGTGATCGGCAAATCGCAGCTGCCGGAGCTCGCGATCTGGCCGTTCACCGAGCCGGAGGCGTTCCCGACGCCGCAGAACCCTCTCCACCCGGGGATGACGACCGGCGGCTCGACCGGCGGCGGCGCGGCGGCAGTCGCGGCAGGGATGGCAGCGCTCGCGCTCGGCTCCGACGGCGGCGGCTCGATCCGCGTCCCGTCCGCCTGCTGCGGGCTCGTCGGCCTCAAGCCCGGCCCGGGCGTCGTGCCGCTCGCGGGCGGCGTCGAGGAGCACTGGTTCGGGATGTCGGAGTACGGCCCGATCGCGCGCACCGCGGCGGACGCCGGCCTGATGCTCGACGTTCTCGCCGGCACCGAGACGTACCGGCAGCTCGAGACGCCGGACGCGCTGCACATCGCCGTCGCCCCTGCGCACCCGGCCCCGGGCGTGCGCCCGAAGTCAGAGATCCGCAGCGCGATCGAGGCGGCAGCCGGAGCGCTCGAATCCGCCGGGCACGCCGTGAGGAGAGCGCGCGTCCCGTATCCGCCGACGCTCGGGATGCGGTTCAGCAACCGCTGGCTCGCCGGCATCGCCGAGGACGCACGCGACCTCCCGGCAGAGCGCCTCGAGGAGCGGACGCGCAAGATGGCGCGCCGCGGCGAGAAGCTCGCGAAGAAGGTCAAGCCGGCGGCAGAGGATCAGTTCGGCGGGCGGATGCGCGCGTGGTTCGCCGACTACGACGTCCTCATCACGCCGACCCTCTCGCGGCCGCCCGTGCCGGTCGGGACCTGGCAAGGCAAGGGCTGGATCAGGACGATGCTCGGCGTCGGCAACTGGCTCTACACCGTGCCGTGGAACGTCGCGCGCCTCCCCGCCGCCTCCGTCCCGTTCCGGGGCCAGGCGCTCCAGCTCGTCGGGCCGGAGGGCTCCGAGCGGACGCTCCTCTGCCTCGCCGCACAACTCGAGGGTCTCGATGGAACAGACGCTTCCGTATAGCTGGTACTCGGACCCGGAGATCCTGCGGCGCGAGCAGGAGCGGATCTTCCGCGGCGCGTGGCAGTACGCCGGCCACCTCGGGCAGCTCGCGCAGCCCGGCTTCTTCGCAACCCGCGCCGGCCGCACGCCGGTCGTCGTCACGCGCGACCGCGACGGCGTCCTCCGCGCGTTCCTCAACGTCTGCCGCCATCGCGGCTCCGTCGTCGCCGAGGGAGAAGGGACGCGCGAGACGCTGCAGTGCCCGTACCACGCGTGGACGTACGGGCTCGACGGCCGCCTCCGCGCCGCGCCGCGGAGCGAGGAGGAGCCGGACTTCCCGCAGTCGGAGCTCGGCCTCGTCCCTGCCGCGGTCGACACGTGGGGGCCGTTCGTCTTCGTCAACCTCGACCCGGGCGCCGAGCCGCTCGCCGGCGCGCTCGGCTCGTTGCCCGCGCAGGTCGCCGAGCTCGGGCTCGACGTCGACTCCCTCGTCCACCACTCCCGCTGGGAGGCGGAGCTCGACGCGAACTGGAAGATCGTCTGCGAGAACTTCCTCGAGTGCTACCACTGCCAGGTCGCCCACCCGGCCTTCAGCGAGGTCGTGGACGTCTCGCCGGAGGCCTACCTGCTCTCGACGGAAGGACGCCTCTCGACGCAGCGCGGCGAGCTGCGGACGGCGACGCCGCAGGACGAGCTGCCGCGGGCGCAGTTCCATTTCCTCTGGCCGAACCTCGGCATCAACATCTTCGGCGGCCATCCGAACATGTCGATCGGCCCGATCGTGCCGCTCGCGCCGGACCGGACGTACCGCTTCCTCGACTACTTCTTCGGCCCGGACGTCGAGCCCGCATGGATCGACGAGCTCCTCGCCTTCGACGACCAGGTCGGCAAGGAGGACCGCAAGCTCGTCGAGGACGTGCAGCGCGGCATCGGCTCGGGCGCGCTCGAGCGTGGCGTGCTCATGGGCCGCAGCGAGCAGCTGATCGGCCACTTCGAAGCGCTCACCGCCGCCGCGCTCGCCTAGTGCTTCTCATCGGAGCGCGTTAAAGTCGGCGGTTCTCGCCGGTTTCGACACATAGGAGGGCAATCCGTGAAGCGTCTTCTCCCGCTCCTGGCGGTCGCGGCGCTCGTCGCCGTTCCCGCCGCAGCGGCTCACCGCACCGGCGCACCGCCGGTCATGCAGAAGGGCAAGCTCATCGTCGCGTTCGGCGACCCGGCTCCCGGCTTCGCCGACGGCCACGTCCGCGGCACGAACTTCGTGGGCGGCAAGGGCTACGAGGTCGACCTCGCCAAGAAGATCGCGGCGGCACTCAAGCTCACGCCCGTCTGGAAGTACTCGCCGTGGACGGGTCTGTTCAACCCGGGCGCGAAGAAGTTCGACATCTCCTTCCAGGAGGCCACGATCACCGTCCAGCGGAAGAAGACGGTCGACTTCACCTCGCCGTACATGAACGCGAACCAGGGCGTCCTGCTCTCCAAGACGGCAAAGACGCCGCACAGCCTCGCCGACCTGCGGAAGATGCAGACCTGCGCGCAGGCGGACACGACGGGGCTCGACTTCATCAACACCGAGCTGAAGCCGCAGAAGCAGCCGCTCCACTACAACACGACGACGGCCGCCTACCAGTCGGTCGCGAACGGCACGTGCCAGGCGTTCATCCTCGACGTGCCGCTGATCCTGCTCGAGAAGAAGGCCCATCCGACCCGGTACGGAGCGGTCGCCGGCCAGATCGTCACCCACGAGCAGTACGGCGCGGTGCTGACCAAGGGCTCGAAGCTCACCCCGATCGTCGACGGGATCATCAAGACCCTGACGAAGAACGGGACGATCGCGAAGCTCCAGAAGAAGTGGTTCAACGTCAACTTCAACGCACTCCCGAAGCTGAAGTAGCGAGGTAGCCGATGCATGCGCTGCACCAAGTCCTGCACCTCTTCTTCAATCTCCAGAGCTTCACGAAGAACGTGCCGGACGTGTGGGCCGGCTTCCAGATCAACATCAAGATGATGGTGGTCGCGGAAGGCCTCGTCCTGGTGTTCGCGCTCACCCTCGCGATCGTTCGCGGACTGCCGGGGCCTGCAGCCAAGCCGCTGCGGGCCCTGGCGATCGCCTACACCGACTTCTTCCGCGGCACGCCGATCATCATCGTCGCGCTCTTCATCGGGTTCGGGCTGCCGGGCCTGCAGCTCGGCTACATCTCGAACCTCTCGATCGTCACGTACGGGATCATCGTGCTGACGCTCGTCTACACGGCGTACGTCACCGAGGTCTACCGGGCGGGGATCGAGTCCGTCCATCCGAGCCAGCGCGCCGCCGGCCGCTCGCTCGGCCTCACCTACATGCAGTCGATGCGCTACGTCGTCGTGCCGCAGGCGGTCCGGCGCGTCATCCCGCCGCTGCTCAACGACTTCGTCGGACTGCAGAAGGACACGGCTCTCGTCTCGGTGATCGGCGTCGGGGAGGCCGCGTACCAGGCGCAGGCAGGCTCGACGAACAGCACCGACTTCGTCCCGTACCTCATCGCCGCCTGCTTCTTCATCCTCATCACGATCCCGCTCGCCCGCTTCACCGATCACCTCGTCGCCCAGCGGGAGCGGCGCGAGCGCGCGCAGGCGTTTTGAGCGCGAGCGCCGGCGGCAACGGCACCGCGTTCGTCCATGTCCGCGGCGTCTCGAAGTGGTTCGGGAGCCTGCAGGTCCTGAACCGGATCGACCTCGACGTCCAGGAGCACAACGTCGTCTGCCTGATCGGCGCGTCCGGCTCCGGGAAGTCGACGCTTCTCCGCTGCCTCAACCTGCTCGAGCGCGTCGAGGAGGGAGAGATCGTCGTCGACGGGCAGCCGCTCACGAACGGGAAGGTCGACGTCAACGCGCTCCGCAAGAAGATCGGGATCGTCTTCCAGGCCTACAACCTCTTCCCGCACATGACGGTCATCCAGAACGTCTCGCTCGCGCCGCGCAAGGCGCTCGGCGTCTCGCGCCACGAGGCAGAGGAACGCGCCCACGTCCTGCTTCGCCGGATCGGGCTCGAGGAGAAGGCGGACGAGTTCCCCGACCGGCTCTCGGGCGGCCAGCAGCAGCGCGTCGCGATCGTCCGCGCGCTCGCGATGGAGCCGAAGCTCATGCTCCTCGACGAGATCACGAGCGCGCTCGACCCGCAGCTCGTCTCCGACGTCCTCAACCTCGTGCGCGAGCTCGCGCAGAGCGGGATGACGATGATCCTCGCGACCCACGAGATGGGCTTCGCGCGCGAGGTCGCCGACAATGTCTGCTTCCTCGACGGCGGCTCGATCCTCGAAGAGGGCAAGCCCGAGCAGATCTTCACGGAGCCGCGGGAGCCGCGCACGCGCGAGTTCCTGTCCCGCGTACTCGAGGCGGGGCGGATGGCGTGAGCTCGCCCCCGGACTCCTACATCCCGCCGGAGGACGCCGGGTTCGAGCTCGCCGAGAGCATCCAGGAGCGCGGGAACTTCGGCTACACGGTCGCTGGGATGCTCGGTCGGCCCAGAGCCGGCCGCGGGCCGCTCGGCATGGCCGCCTTCCTCGCGCTCCCGCTCTTCTTCTGCTCGCTCATGGCCTCCACTCTCGCGCTGGAGAAGGCGGACAAGTTCCAGTTCAAAGGCCCGAAGTGCCATCCGGTCTGCACGATCTGGCACCCGCCCGCGACGTCGACGGAGGTGAAGATCTGGCTCTGGGCCCTCGTCCCGTCGGTCGTGCTCGTGCTGGTCGGCTGGATCGCGACCCGGCTGCCGCTCGGCTTCTACGTCTCGTGCGTCGCCGCGATCGTCGTCGCGATGGGCGTCGCCCACAAGACGGCGACGTGGGAGAAGCACCACATCGCCCGCTTCCCGACGGGCATCGACCTGATCCCGGACAAGGGCTACGCGTTCTCGAACCAGTTCAACCGGGGCGAGTGGGAGAAGAGCGCCCTCTCCACCGCGCTGAGCTTCGAGCACTGGACGATCGGGATCGCGCTCGCGGGGATCCTCGTCATGGGAGGCCTCTGGCTGCGCGCCCGCCGCCACGCGCGCCGGCCGGGGATCGTCGGGATGCCGCACGAGGGCATCCACGCGCCCGACGCGACACAGCCCGGCTTGTAAGAAATCCGTAACCACGTTAGCGATATTTGCTAACCTGGTTACCGAATGGCAGAGGCGACAAGGCAGGAGCTCGATGCGATGGCGATCGCGGATCGCCTTCGCCCGACCCTCCTTCACCTCTCGCGCGAGCTGCGCCGGGAGAAGATCGCCGGCGTCTCGCCGCAGCAGGTCGGCCTCCTCGTCTCGATCAAGTACGCGCCGGGCGTCACCGTCGGCGAGCTCGCGAGCGAGGAGCGCGTCTCGACCGCCGCCATGTCGAAGCGCGTCTCCCGGCTCGAGCGCGACGGTCTCGTCGCGCGCACGCCGAGCGACGCCGACCGGCGCTGCGTCGGATTGACCCTGACGGAGGAGGGCCAGCGGGTCCTGCGCCGCGTGCGCACCCGCCGCACCGCCTGGCTCGCGAGCCGCCTCGGCGCCCTCACGCCGGCCGAGCTCGCAGCGGTGGGAGCAGCCGCCGAGCCGCTCGCCCTCCTCGTCGCGCAGGAACGGCCATGACGAAGGCGGCCCGCCGCACCTTCCACAGCCTCCGCTACCGCAACTACAGGCTTTTCTTCGGTGGCCAGATCGTCTCGCAGACGGGCTCGTGGATGCAGCGAATCGCGCTCAGCTGGTTCATCTGGGAGCTCACGCACTCGCCGTTCGACGTCGGCGTGATGGCTTTCGCGCAGTTCTTCCCATACATGGCGTTCGGCCTCTTCGCAGGCGTTCTCGCCGACCGGCTCGACGCGCGCCGCACCGTGCTCGGGACGCAGACCGCGCAGCTCGTCTCGGCCTCCGCGCTCGCCTGGATCGCGCTCGCCGGCGTCGCCCAGCCGTGGATGCTCTACCTGATCGCGTTCCTGAACGGAACGGTGCTGATCCTCGACGTGCCCTCGCGCCAGCAGCTGACGTACCGGATGGTCGGCCGCGAGGATCTGCCGAACGCCATCGCGCTCAACTCGACGCTGTTCAACGCCTCGCGGATCTTCGGGCCGGCCGCTGCAGGAGTCGTCCTGTTCGCGGGCGCCGGCGTCTGCTTCCTCTTCAACGCGGTCAGCTTCCTCGCCGTCCTCATCGGCCTTCTCGCGATGCGCGTCTCGGAGTTCTTCCCGCTCGAGGAGTTCGAGCGTCCGAAGATCCTCGCCGGCACACGCGAGGGGCTCGTCTGGCTGCGCAGCCAACCGCGGATGATCGTTCTCCTTGCCCTCGTCTTCGTCTTCAGCACGTTCTGCTTCAACTTCAACGTCACGCTGCCGATCCTGGCGGCGAAGACGCTCCATTCGAATCATCTTCTCTTCGGAGTGCTCTCGTCCGTCTTCGGCGCCGGAGCGCTCGTCGGCGCGCTCACCGCGGCGTCGCTCGCTCGCGCCTCGACGAAGGTGCTGCTGATCGGCGGAGCGGTCTTCGCGGCAGGCGAGCTCCTGCTCGCGCCGCTGCACTCGGCCGTGCTCGCGGGCACGCTCCTCTTCTTCGTCGGTGCCGGCTTCACCGCCTGGTCGGCGAACTCGAACGCAAGCATGCAGCTCGCCGCGCCCGACCATCTGCGCGGCCGCGTGATCGGCCTCTACTTCTACGCCTTCAACGGCACGGGCGCGCTCGCCGGCCTGATGACGGGCTGGCTCTGCTCGGCGGGCGGGACGGAGCTCGCGTTCGCCGTGTCCGGGATCGTCGGCCTCGTCGCGATCGTCGCCACCGCGCTCGCTCTCGGCTGGACGCCGCACATCGTCTCGCGGCGCCGGGCGCACGCCCCTCAGCACGCATAGAGACGGAAGACGGGCGTCCGGCCCTCGCACCCGGACAGCGAGGGCCGGACGCCGACTCCCTACGCGACCTAGGCTCCGCTCGCGCTCCAGTTCGTCTCGACGAAGTCGAGATTGTGACTTCCGCCGACGACGTGGACCCAGTAGTCGTAGTACATCCACGCCATGTCTCCGCCTACGGCGTAAGCGTTGTCCCAATTCGAGGTGAACGTCTCGCTGGCGGTGTGATCTCCGATCCCGCCCGTCCGGGTGTTCACCTCGTAGCCGGCGCGGTAGAACTCGCAGTCGAAGTGGCAAAGAGACTGCGAGATGCCGAACGACAGGTCGGTGAGGTTCAACGCGGCATCCCAGCACCAGTGAGCCGACATCGTCGTGCTGTCGATCGTCTTCGACGCGTTGAAGCAGCCCACCGTCGGCCCGAGACCGCCGCTGTTCGTCGTCGCCGACCCTGCGCCGGCGCCGACCGCGAGCACGACCACGAGTGAAACGAGTGTGGCGACGGCGAACACGCTGCCGCGCCTTCCGACCCCCTTAGGCATCGCGACCCTCCTATTGACCCGATGGACACAGGCCGCAGTCCGATCTATCTATCGGTCGCGCGCTGCGAAAGTCAAGAACGCGGCAAACGTGACTACCCGGGCGGGGGATTGCGGGGCCTACCGAGGAATACAGTCTGTGCAGGGACGATGTTGCGGACCCGGGAGCTGTCGGATTTCCGCGCCGGCGCGACGTACCTCGCGCTCGGCGCCGTCGCCACGGGCGTCTACTTCGCGCTGCCCATGGGGAACGTCCAGAACGGCGTCTACGACGCGATCGGCGTCTCGGCCGTCGCGGCGACGTTCCTCGGGATCCGGCTCCACCGTCCGAGCGCGCCGCTGCCGTGGGCGCTGTTCGGGGTGGGAACGGCGTCGTTCGCGATGGGAGACATCCTCTCCGACGTCTTCCCCAAGCCGAGCCAAGCTCTGCTCAACGAGGGCTTCTACCTCGCCGGCTATCCGTTCCTCGCAGCCGGACTGCTCCTGCTCATCTACCTCGCGGGCGGACATCGCCGCCTCGCGGCGCTCGACGAGGCGGGAATCGCGACCTTCGCGTTCGCCATCTTCCAATGGGTCTTTCTCACGCGGCCCGCGCTCAACGGGGCCGGATCGCTCTCGACCCGCGCGATCAACGTCGCGTACACCGGAGCCGACCTCGTCCTCCTCGCCGGGTTCACTGGGCTCTTCGTCTCGGCGGCGTGGCGGAAGCCGTCGTTCGTCATGCTCGTGGGCGGCGTCGCGGCGGTTCTCGTCGGCGACGAGATCTACGCGCTCTGGTCGGGGTACTACACGGGCTCCGCGCTTGACGTGACCTGGCTCGTCTCGTACGTCCTCTTCGGCACGGCCGCTCTCCACCCGTCGATGCGGGAGCTGTCGGAGCCGCGCCGCAGCTCGAGCCTTCGGGTGAGCAATGTCCGGATCGCGCTGCTCATGGCCGCGCTGCTGACGCCGGTCTCGATCCTCGTCTTCCAGTGGTCGCGCAACAAGCCGCTCGAGGTGCCGGCGATCACCGCGGCGACAGTGGCGATCTCGATCCTCGTGCTCTGGCGGCTGCTCGGGATCCTGCGCGCTCTCGAGGGCCTGCGAATGCGCGAGCGCGAGATCCGCGGCGAGGCGGAGGCCGCCCGGATGCTCCTCGCCGAGCAAAACGCGCGGCTGCGCGAGGCCGACCAGCTGAAGGACGAGTTCGTCTCGCTCGTCTCCCACGACCTCCGCACGCCGCTCACGTCGGTGATCGGCTACACGGAGCTCGCGATCGAGGAGACGACGGAGACGGACGCGCAGCAACGCCACTACCTCGAGATCGTCTCCCGGAACGCGCAGCGGCTGCTACGTCTCGTCGACGACCTCCTCTTCATCGCGCGCCTCCAGGCCGGACGCGGGCTCGAGCTCGCGCCGCAGCCGCTCGACCTCGCGGCGATCGCGCAGCAGGCGGTGCTCGAGACGCAGCCGCGGGCGCGCGACAAGGGCCTCGACCTGCGCTACACGGGCGCGGAGTCCGTCCCCGCCGTCGCCGACCGCGGACGGATCTTCCAGCTCCTCGACAACCTCGTCGGCAACGCGATCAAGTTCACGCCCGCCGGCGGGCTCGTCGAGGTCATCGCGACAGGCGGCAGCGACACCGTCAGCCTCGAGGTTCGGGACACCGGGATCGGCCTCGATCCCGCGGACGCGACGCGCCTGTTCGAGCGCTTCTACCGGACGGAGCGCGCGACCGCCGCTCAGATCCCGGGGACCGGTCTCGGCCTGTTCATCGCGGAGGCGATCACCGCCGCGCACGGCGGGCGAATCTCGGCCGTGCCTCGCGACGGCGGCGGCACAACCTTCCGCGTCGAGCTTCCCGCCGTGCCTCCCGCCGAGCCTCGCCCGGCGGACGCCGCGGAGCTCGTCGCGTGAGCGCACGCCCGGTCGTCGTCGTCGCCGAGGACGACGAGGACATCCTGCGGCTCGTCGCCACGCGCCTCGAGCGCGACGGCTACGAGGTCGTCCAGACGCGCGACGGCGCGCAGGCGCTCGGCGCCGTCCGCGAGCGGTTGCCGGCTCTCGCCCTCCTCGACGTCTCGATGCCCGCGCTCGACGGGCTCGAGGTGCTGGCCCGGATCCGCGGCGACGAGCAGCTCGCCGGGATCCGCGTCGTCCTGCTCACCGCGATGGCGCAGGAGCACGACGTCCGTCGCGCCTTCGAAGCGGGCGCCGACGGCTACGTGCGCAAGCCGTTCAGCCTCGCGGAGCTCTCGGAGAAGGTCGCCGAGCTGATCGACGTCCCATAGCAGATTTGCTATGACTCCCTCGTGGCGCGGATCAGCTACGACGAGCAGACCGCCGCGGCGTACAAGGCAGTCCGGGAGATCCCGCGCGAAGGGCTCCTCGAGTGGCGCGACGCGTTCCGCCGCCACGTCCGCCCCGGCCCGGGGACGACCCTCGTCGACATCGGCGCGGGAACCGGCCAGTTCGCGGCGGCGTTCAACGCGTGGTTCGGGATCGACGTGGTCGCCGTCGAGCCGTCGACCTCGATGCGCGAGCAGATCCCGCGCCTGCCGGGCATCGACGTCCGCGCGGGAGACGCCGCCTCCCTGCCGCTGGCCGACGACTCGGCGGACGCCGGCTGGATCTCGCTCGCCCTCCACCACATCCCGGACCTCGAAGCGGCCGCGCGCGAGATCCGCCGCGTCCTCCGCCCCGGCGCGCCCGTCCTCATCCGCGGCGGCGTCTCGGGCACGCGACACGACGAGATCGAGAACGTCCGCTGGTTCCCGGAGACCTCCCGGACGATCGACACGTATCCGTCGGTCGAGGAGACGTGCGCCGCGTTCGCAGCCGCGGGCTTCCGGCGCGAGACTCTCGAGCGGGTGCGCGAGACGCGCCCGGGCACCCTCGCCGACTACCTCGCCGGGCTCGACACGCTGCGCCGGGCCGATACGACGATGCGACAGCTCACCGAGGAGGAGTTCCAGCGCGGCCAGGACCGCGTCCGCCGAGCCGTCGAGGCCGGCGGCGAGACGACGAGGAGCAACGTCCTCGACCTGCTCGTCCTGCGCTAGACGGGCTCGTAGCGGTAGCCGAAGCCGCGGACCGTCCTGATCGGGACGGCTGTGGGAGCGCCGGGGTCGAGCTTCTTCCGGAGGTAACCGACGTAGAGCTTCACCTGCTCGGCGCCGATCCCGACCGTCCCTCCCCAGACGAGCTCGAGCAGCTGGTCGCGGCTCAGCACCTGGCGGGGGTTGCGGACGAAGCACGTGAGGAGCTTGAACTCGAGCGGCGTCAGGGCTACCTCCCGCTCGCCGACTGTGACGCGGAGCTTGGCGAAGTCGATCGCGAGATAGCCGTCGGCGTACGTCTCCTGCTCCGTCTCGCCGGCGGCACGCCGGGAGCGGCGCAGGAGGCTCTGGACGCGTGCGACGAGCTCCTGCCGGCCGAACGGCTTGACGACATAGTCGTCGGCGCCGCCCTGCAGCCCGCGGACGCGATCGGACTCCTGCCCCCGCGCGGTGAGCATGAGGACGGGGACGTCGGCCATGTCGCGGATCCGCTCCAGGACTCCCCAGCCGTCGAGCTCGGGCATCGCGACGTCGAGGAGGACGAGGTCGGGGTTGCGCGCGTGGAACTCGCGAAGAGCGGTCCGGCCGTCGGGCGCCTCGTAGACCGTCGCGCCCTCCTTCTCGAGAAGCGTCCGGATCAGCCCGCGGATGTCGGCGTCGTCGTCGACGACGAGGATGTGCGCGTTCCTCACCGCGCTGACGATACGCCGCTAGCCGTGGCTGCGGGGGTCGCGCGCGGCGACGAACTCGGCGGCCTCACCCTTCTTGACGACGACCTGGTAGCCGGGGTGGCGGCTGACGACCTCCTCGATCTCCGGCAGCTCGTGCCCGGGCGCGACTATGAAGCGAGCCGGGTCGCGGCGAACCGCCTCGTATTGCGGAACCGTCAGCGGCAGCAGGAGCGTGCAGTCGGCATTCGAGCACTCGCAGAGGAACTCGTAGACGTGCCCGTCGGCGGGGCCGCGCCGGGCAGCCTGCTCGATTTGCTCGTTCACGGAGCGGAAGAGCGACTCGTTCTGCGCGAGCCGCGTCTCGCGTGCGTCCATCGTCCAGCCCTTCTGCCCTGCGCGGGCGTTGTCGACTACGCCGACTGGCGCTGGTCGTACTCCGAGGCGTCCCTCTGCGGAGACGACCCCGTTGCCGCGTGACCGTGGGCGATGAGGTGCGCGCCATCCGTGGCGCGGAGCGAGTGGTAGTCGGCGAGCCCCACCATCACGACCTTGCGGCACCCGGGAGTGCTGCACTCGCAGAGCATCGGGACGCGCGAGACGAAGTGGAGCGCCGCCGCCTTGGCGGCGATCCGGTCGTTCGCCTCTCGAGCGTCCGTCGCGCGACTTCTGCTCGACCCTCTGTCTTCCGTTCCCACAGTCATACGTCAGACATAACGGCTATTCCCGCCGTCCGGTCACGGCTAACCTTCGCCCCGGGTCGTCATGTCGTCTCTCTGGGAGCAAAGGGCTGCGCGGAACGAGGCGCTCTTCCGGGAGGTGAACGAGAACATCGCCGAGCTCGAGGAGCGCTACGGCACGTCGAGCGAGCCCGTCTTCGTCTGCGAGTGCGCCGACGACGGCTGCGCCGAGCGCCTCGACGTCGACGCCGCCACGTACAAGCGCGTGCGCGAGAACTCCCGCCGCTTCCTCGTCCTACCGGGGCACGTCGACTCGACGCTGGAGAAGGTCGTCGAGGAGCATCCGAGCTTCCTGATCGTGGAGAAGACCGGCGCCGCCGGTGACGTCGCCGCGCAGGCGGACGTCTAGGAGACGACCCAGGTCTCGCCGGAGTGCAGCAGCTTCGCGAGGTCGCCGGTGCCCTGCTTCTCCTCGGCGACACGCAGCTGCTCCGCCATCAGGTCGTCGTAGACGGGCCGCTCGACGTTGCGGAAGACGCCGACCGGCGTGCCGCCGTGCGTTCCCTGGGTCACGCGCGAGAGGGCGAACGCGAGCGACGGTGTCTCGTGCTGCGCGTCGTGGACGAGGACGTTCTCGTCGCCGGCCGCGCACGCCTCGATCGAGCCGTCCGCCCTCTGGCGGAGCGCCTTCTCGCCGTCCTTGCCCCACGTGATCGGCTCGCCGCTCCGCAGCGGGATCCGGTTGACGCCTTCCTTGTCGTCGCGGACGAACTCCCAGGCGTCGTCGTTGAAGATCGGGCAGTTCTGGAAGATCTCGACGAACGCGCTGCCGCGATGCTCGGCCGCCGCGCGCAGGACGTCGGTCATCCCCTTCTTGTCCGTGTCGATCGCGCGCCCGACGAACGTCGCCTCCGAGCCGATCGCGAGCGAGATCGGGTTGAAGGGCCAGTCGAGCGACCCCATCGGCGTCGACTTCGTCACCTTGCCGAGCTCGCTCGTCGGCGAGTACTGCCCCTTCGTCAGGCCGTAGATCTTGTTGTTGAAGAGGAGGATCTTGAGGTTGACGTTGCGGCGCAGCGCATGGATGAGGTGGTTGCCGCCGATCGAGAGCGCGTCGCCGTCGCCGGTCACGATCCAGACGGAGAGGTCGGGACGCGTCGTCGCGAGCCCGGTCGCGATCGCCGGCGCGCGGCCGTGGATCGAGTGCATCCCGTACGTGTTCATGTAGTACGGGAAGCGCGCCGCGCAGCCGATCCCGCTGATGAACACGGTGTTCTCCCGCGCGATCCCGAGCTCCGGCATGAACGACTGGAGCGCGGCGAGGATCGCGTAGTCGCCGCAGCCCGGGCACCAGCGCACTTCCTGGTCGGTGCGGAAGTCCTTCGCGGTCAGCGTGCCGTTGCCGTTCTCGCCGCTGGTCATTCGTCCGACTTCGTCTCGTAGTCGATCGGCCTGAAGTTCGGCGGAGTGCCCATGCCCGGCTGTGGGTTCCGTATGTAGCCCGCCGCGCGTGCGTCGTCGACCGCGTCCGGCGAGCCGCCGCCTCCGCCCGGGCCTTTCACGTGCGGCGGCCGGAACGTGTCGTCGATCTTCTTCA
This sequence comes from Gaiellaceae bacterium, assembly GCA_035652255.1. Taxonomy (GTDB): domain Bacteria; phylum Actinomycetota; class Thermoleophilia; order Gaiellales; family Gaiellaceae; genus Palsa-739. The sequence continues at coordinate 185,972 of DASRED010000013.1, forward strand.
GTAGCTCGCGAATCGTCACGACGGCCTCTCGTCCTGCTGGGACGGCACATAGCCGGGCGCCGAGTTCGCTGTCCCGCCGCGCTCGGCGACGTCGGTCGGCTCGAGCGGGCCGACGTGCGGCGGACGGACCGCGTCGTTGATCTTCGCCAGTAGCTCGCGGAGCTTCACAGCGACTCCCCTTTCATTGGGACTCCACCAGCGCCTCGACGGCATCGGCGAGCTCGGCCGCCCGCAGCGGCACCCCCCGCACCTGGTTGTAGCCGTGCGCGTCGACGAGGAACTGCGCGCGGAGGAGCTGCAGGAGCTGGCCGAGGTTCATCTCCGGCACGAGCACCTTCTCGTAGCGGCGCAGGACGTCGCCGGTGTTGCGCGGCAGCGGGTTGAGATGCCGCAGATGTGCGTGCGCGACCTTCTTCCCGTTCGCGCGGACGCGGCGTGTCGCCGCCGCGACCGGGCCGTACGTGCCGCCCCAGCCGAGCACGAGCAGGGTCGCGTCGCCGTCCGGATCGTCGACCTCGAGCTCGGGGATGTCGGACGCGATCCCGGCCACCTTCTGCGCGCGCAGGCGCGTCATCAGGTCGTGGTTGTCGGGGTCGTAGGAGATGTTCCCGGTCCGGTCGGCCTTCTCGAGGCCGCCGATCCGGTGCTCGAGGCCGGGCGTCCCGGGCACCGCCCACGGCCGCGCGAGCGTCTGCTCGTCGCGGAGGTACGGCAGGAACTCGTCCCCGGCGTTCGGCTCGGTGGCGAAGGTCGGCGTGAGGTCGGGCAGCCCGTCGAGCTCGGGCAGCAGCCACGGCTCGGAGCCGTTCGCGAGGTACGCGTCGGAGAGGAGGTAGACCGGCGTGCGGTACTTGAGCGCGATCCGGCACGCCTCGATCGCCGCGTCGAAGCAGTCCGACGGCGAGCGAGCGGCGACGACCGGCACCGGCGACTCGCCGTTGCGGCCGTACATCACCATCAGCAGGTCGCCCTGCTCCGGCTTCGTCGGCATCCCCGTGGACGGCCCTGCGCGCTGGATGTCGCAGATCACGAGCGGCAGCTCGAGCATGATCGCGAGGCCGACCGTCTCCGCCTTGAGGACGACGCCCGGGCCGGCGGACGTCGTGACGCCGAGCGAGCCGCCGAACGCCGCGCCGACCGCCGCGCCGGCCGCCGCGATCTCGTCCTCGGCCTGGAACGTCCGGACCCCGAAATGCTTGTAGCCCGCGAGCTCCTCGAGGATCGCGCTCGCCGGCGTGATCGGATAGGCGCCGAGGAAGAGCGGCAGCCCGGAGAGGCGGGACGCGGCGACGAGGCCG
>DASRED010000014.1:0-4294 GCA_035652255.1 Gaiellaceae bacterium
TTGAACAGCATCACGGCGAAGCCGATCGCGAGCGCGAAGGAGAAAACGAGGGCGCCGCGCGACAGCTCCGTCTGCACCTCCTCGCCCTCGGCTCCCTCCTCCCGGGCCGCGTAGTTGGCGGAGATCGCGAGCGCCCGGAAGCCGATCGCGAGCGACTCGCCGAGCGCGACCACGCCGCGGATCACGGGCAGCCGCAGGAGGCGATGCCGGGCCATCGGCGAGTCGATTGGGCGCGAGACCTGGGCGATCGCGCCCGAGGGGGTCCTGACGGCGACGGCCCAGTTCCCCGGGCCGCGCATCATCACGCCCTCGAGGACCGCCTGTCCGCCGACCGTGGCCACGCCGGTGCGGCGGCTAGCCGCGCTTCGCGCGGGCCGCGCGCTCGAGCCGGCGCTGGAAGCGCTCGACGCGGCCGCCGGTGTCCACCAGCTTCTGCGTGCCCGTGTAGAACGGGTGGCACTGCGAGCAGATCTCAACGTGCAGCTCGGGCTTCGTCGAGCGCGTCTGGAACGTGTTCCCGCAGGAACAGGTCACCGTCGCGACGACGTATTCGGGATGGATGCCGACTCTCATTGCTCTCCCAAGATAGCAGCGGCTTTGCGGGCTTCCACGTTGCCGCCGGAGACGATCACGGCGACGTTCGGTCCCGCCTCGACCTTGCCCGCGAGGACGGCTCCGAGCGCGGCTGCGCCCGCCGGCTCGCAGGCGAGCTTCGCGCGCGCATAGAGAAAACGCATCCCGTCCGCGATCTCCTCCTCGCTCACGAGGACGGCCTCGATCCGGTCGCGGCAGAGCTCGAGCGGCAGCTCGCCGGCGAACGGAGGAGCGAGCCCGTCGGCGATCGTGTCCGTGCCGACGGTGACGCGCTCGCCCGCCGCGAGCCCGGCGCTGAGCGCCGGCGAGCGCTCCGGCTCGACGGCGACGACGCGCGCACGGCCTTCGAGCGCGACGACGATCCCGGAGACGAGCCCGCCGCCGCCGACGCCGACGACGACGGTGTCGAGCTCCGGCACGTCCTCGAGGATCTCGAGCGCGATCGTGCCGTGGCCGGCGACGACGAGCGGGTCGCTGTGGGGATGGACGAAGACGCGTCCATCCGCGGCGACGATCTCCTGCACGCGCTCGTAGGCGGCGGCGGGGTCGGGCGATGAGGTGTCGATCGTCGCGCCGTAGGCACGACTCGCCTCGACCTTGAACGCGCTCACGCTCTCCCACATCTCGACGAGGCAGTCGACGCCCTCCTCCGCGGCCGCCCACGCGACCGCCTGCGCATGGTTCCCCGCCGACCACGTGACGACGCCGCGCCGACGCTCCTCCTCGCTCAGCGCGGCGATCCGGTTGAGCGCGCCGCGCGCCTTGAACGAGCCCGTCTTCTGGAAGAGCTCGGCCTTCAGCTGGACGCCGCCGGCCGCCGTCGAGCGCAGGATCGGCGTGCGGTGGATGCGGCCCGCGAGCCGCTCGCGCGCCCGATTTACCTCACTCCGATGCAGCTCCACGCGGCCTTGTACCACGCGGACGACTGTGCTACGAAGCGCACATGCTGCGGCGATTCGTCCTCCTCGGCCTGGCCGCGACGGCGCTCGTCCTCGCCGCCGCCGGCTCCGGCGCGGCGTCCGCGACCGGCACGCTCGCCTACGTCGGCGAGTGGACGCCGAACTCGTCCTCCGACGCGGCGACCCATGGCATCACGTTCACGGTCGCCACCGCGGACGAGTCGACGGCACGGCTCGATTCGGGGTCGGAGTCGATCAACTTCGACGACTACTGCAAGTCGAACGGTCCCGGCGTCCAGCCCGTCAGCTACTTCAAAGTCAACTTCTCCACGGGCGGCGTCTTCGGCGGCTGCGTGTCCGGGAAGACGGGCGGCCACCTCTACGCCTGGGCTCCGGGCGAGATCTGGTACGGGCACTACGCCTGGGTCAAGGGCGAGCCGGAGCTGATCGGAGTATGGGAGCCGACCGGGAACCGCGACGTCAGCGACAAGTTCACCGCTCTCCATCCCCTCGCCAGCTTCGCCGTCCACGTCAAGTACACGGTGGTCGGGAAGAAGGGCGGCAAGGCCGCAGAGCTCATCTCCGCCACCGGAGCCGGCGGAGTCTTCGTCAGCCAGAGCCCGCCGAACTGCCTGTCAGAAGCCGTGCTCGGCGGCTTCGGCGGAATCGCCGTCAGGATCGTGACCGTCGGCGGCCCGAACGTCGTCGAGCTCGACGCCGTGACCGTGAAGCTTGCGCCAACCGCCGGCACGTTCCAGACCTGCGACACGACGCAAGCGCTGAAGGCGGTCCCGGTCGTCGTGGCGTCCTCTGATCCGCACGAGAAGGACGGGTGCCCGGTCGGCTCGCCGGGCTCGTTGTACCTCGGCGACCGCTCCGCGAAATACAAGGGCGACACGATCGGCCTCGAGGTCGCGAAGTGCCACCTGGCAGTGAGCTTGACGCAGGGAAACGCAAAGAAGGGGAGCCACGTCGCCGTGGCGATGACGTTCGAGGAGAACGGCTAGCGCGACACGAGCTCCTCGCGGGCCGCGACGGGCACGCGCAGGCGCACGGTGAAGACGGTCAGCTCGCCGGGACGGCTCTCGACGTCGACGCTGCCGCCCATCGCGAGCGTCAGCTCCTTGACGATCGCAAGCCCGAGGCCAGATCCGACGGGACGCTCCCGCCCGTAGCGCTCGTGGAGGTAGAAGCGCTCGAAGGCGTGCTCACGGTCGGCGGCCCGCAGGCCCGGGCCGGTGTCCTCCACCCGGAGCGTTCCCGGCGCCGCGACGACGCGGACCTCGCCGCCGGGCGGCGTCAGGCGTAGCGCGTTCTCGACGAGGTTCGAGACGACCTGGAGGACGCGGTCGGCGTCGGCGATGCCGAGCGCGACGCCGTCCGTGACGGCGGTGAGCCTGACGCCGAACCCGTCCGCCTGCGGCCGGTAGCGGCGGACGGCGTCCTCCACCACCTCCGCGAGATCGATCTCGCTGTTGTGGACGCTGAAGTCGGTGCGGTTCATCCGGGCGAGGTCGAGGAGATCCTTGACGAGCCGCTCGAGCCGCCGCGCCTCGGCGGTGACCGTCGTAGCCGCCTCGCGCGGGTCGACGACGCCGTCCTCCACCGCCTCCGCGTAGCCGCGAATCGCGGTGAGCGGCGTCTTCAGCTCGTGGCTGACCGAGAGGAGGAAGTTCCGCTCCGCCTCCTGCGCACGCTGCAGCTGCTCGACGAGCGCATTGAACGCGACGGCGAGCGTGGCGATCTCCGAGGCGCCCTCGACGGGCACCGGCTCGGGATGCGTGCCACGCGTCAGGCTCCGCGCCGCCGCGGCGATCCGGTCGACCGGCCGCGAGATGCGGCGCGCGAGGAGGAAGGCGGCGAGCGCCGCGAGCAAGCCGCCCGCTGCGGCCGCGAGGAGCAGGCCCCAGACGAACGGCGACCAGCGCGAGCCGGCCGTGCTCTGCGGGCGGAGCAGGACGAGGTAGCCGGGGTTCACGTAGCGAGCCGCGAAGTACTCGCGGACGCCGTGGTACGTGAGACTCCCGGCGACGCCCTCGTGGCGCAGCAGCTTCGCGCGCGCCGGCAGCGGCACGACCGACGCGGTGCGCAGCGCCTGCTCGTGCTGCGCCCGCAACGACGCCGGGATCTGCACGAGCCCGACCGACTTCTTCTGGATCGCGGCCACGATGTCGGCCTGGTGCGCGAGGTCCTGCAGCGTCGCCCGCTCGACGGCCCGCCGCGTCAGGACGAGACCGACCCCGATCGTCAGGGCGACGCAGATGAGGACGACGACGCCGATCGCCTGGAAGAGCCGCGAGCGGAGGCCGCCGCGCATCAGGCCGTGGCGACGAGCTTGTAGCCGGCGCCGCGCACGGTTCGGATCCCTTCCGCGTCGCCGAGCTTCCGCCGCAGCTGCGCGACGTGGACATCGACCGTTCGCGTGCCGCCGGGGTACGTCATGCCCCAGACGAGGTCGAGCAGCCGCTCGCGCGAGAGGACGATCCCCGGATGCTCGAGGAAGCAGGCGAGGAGGTCGAACTCCTTGCTCGTCAGCTCGACGACGTTCCCCGCGACGGTCACCTCGCGGGAGTCCCGGCGCAGGACGACGTCGCGCGCGGAGAGCACCTCGTCCTCCGTGCGCTGCTCGGCGCGGCGGAGGATCGCCTTGATCCGGGCGGAGAGCTCCCGCGGCGAGAACGGCTTCGAGACGTAGTCGTCGGCGCCGAGCTCGAGACCGGCGACGCGATCCGGTTCCTCGTCCCGCGCGGTGAGCATCACGATCGGCACCTTCGAGCCGGCCCGGATGCGGCGGCAGACCT
>DASRED010000015.1:0-8069 GCA_035652255.1 Gaiellaceae bacterium
CAACCGGAACAACCGCCTCAAGCGGCTGCTCGACCTCGGCGCGCCGGAGATCATCGTCAACAACGAGAAGCGGATGCTGCAGGAGGCCGTCGACGCGCTGTTCGACAACGGCCGCCGCGGCCGCGCCGTGACCGGCCCGGGCAACCGGCCGCTCAAGTCCCTCAGCGACATGCTGAAGGGCAAGCAGGGCCGCTTCCGGCAGAACCTGCTCGGCAAGCGCGTCGACTACTCCGGCCGCTCGGTCATCGTCTCCGGCCCGCACCTCCGGCTCTACCAGTGCGGCCTGCCGAAGCTCATGGCGCTCGAGCTCTTCAAGCCGTTCATCATGAGCCGGCTCGTCGAGCGGAAGATCGTCCAGAACATCAAGGCGGCGAAGCGGCACGTCGACCAGATGCACGCCGAGGTCTGGGACATCCTCGAGGAGGTCATCCAGGAGCACCCGGTCCTCCTGAACCGCGCGCCGACGCTCCACCGCCTCGGCATCCAGGCCTTCGAGCCGACGCTCGTCGAGGGCAAGGCGATCCAGGTTCACCCGCTCGTCTGCCACGCCTTCAACGCGGACTTCGACGGCGACCAGATGGCCGTCCACGTGCCGCTGTCGGCGGAGGCCCAGGCGGAGGCGCGGATCCTGATGCTCTCGGCGAACAACATCCTCTCGCCGGCGCACGGGAACGCGCTCGCGACGCCGACGCAGGACATGGTGCTCGGCTCCTACTACCTCACGTACTCCGACAAGGACCTGAACACGCTCGCGGCCGAGAAGCTCGATCCGCGGCCGCAGCGCTTCCGGACGGAGGAGGAGGTCGAGTTCGCCGTCGAGGCGAAGCAGCTCCACCTGCAGCAGCCGATCGAGTACCTCTGGAACGGCGAGCTGATCCTCACGACGTCGGGTCGCGTCATCTTCAACGCCGAGGTGGAGCGCTCGCTCCACGAGGCGGCGGGCGGCAACGGCAAGAAGGCGAAGGCGCACGAGTACGTCAACCGGACGCTCTCCAAGAAGGAGCTCGGCGACTTCATCTCGACGCTCGTCGACTCGCACGGCGCCCACGTCGTCGCCCACGTCCTCGACACGATCAAGAATCTCGGCTTCAAGTACGGCACGCTCGCCGGCGTGACGATCTCGAAGAACGACATCGTCATCCCGCCGGACAAGGAGCAGATCCTCGCCGGCTACGAGGAGCGTGTCTCGCGCGTCGAGGACGCGTACGACCAGGGCCTGATCACCGAGTCGGAGCGCCACGAGCAGATCACGTCGATCTGGACGGAGGCCACCGACGAGGTTGCGCAGGCGATGGTCGACAACCTCGACGAGCTGAACCCGATCTACATGATGGCCAACTCGGGAGCTCGTGGCTCGTTCGCGCAGCTCCGCCAGCTCGCCGGCATGCGTGGCCTGATGGCGAATCCGAAGGGCGAGATCATCGAGCGGCCGATCAAGGCGAACTTCATGGAGGGCCTCTCGGTGCTCGAGTACTTCATCTCGACCCACGGCGCCCGCAAGGGTCTCGCCGACACCGCGCTCCGCACCGCCGACTCGGGCTACCTGACGCGCCGCCTCGTCGACGTCTCGCAGGACGTGATCATCCGCGAGGAGGACTGTAAGACGAAGGAGTACGTCGAGCTGCCGCTCTTCCTGCCGGACGGCCTGAACAAGTCCGTCGCCGGCCGGATCATCGCGGAGGACGTCCACAAGCCGCTCGCGTCCGGCAAGCCGGGCAAGACGGTCGTCGCGAGCAAGGGCGAGGAGATCAAGATGCCGCGGCTCCGCGAGATCGTCGAGGAGCTCGGCGACGACATCGCCGAGGGCTTCACGATCCCGGTCCGGTCCGTGCTCAAGTGCAAGGCGGACGCGGGCGTGTGCCGCAAGTGCTACGGCACGTTCCTCGCGACGGGCGAGCTCTCGGAGATCGGCGACGCGGTCGGGATCATCGCCGCGCAGTCGATCGGCGAGCCGGGCACGCAGCTGACGATGCGGACGTTCCACACCGGCGGTGTCGCCGGTGCCGACATCACGCACGGCCTCCCGCGCGTCGTCGAGATCTTCGAGGCGCGGAACCCGAAGGGCGCCGCAGTCCTCGCCGAGGTGGCGGGCACCGTCGCGATCGAGGAGACGGAGCGCCAGCTCCGGATCACGGTCGTCGCGGACACCGGCAACGAGGACGACGACTTCTCGGTCCTCGTGCCTCGCCGGACGCGGCTCACCGTCGTCCACGGCCAGCACGTCGAGGCGGGCGATCCGCTCCACGAGGGCTCGATCAGCCCGGCCGACCAGCTCCGCCTCAAGGGCTACACCGCGACGGAGCTCTATCTCGTCGACCAGGTGCAGAAGGTCTACAAGTCGCAGGGTGTCGAGATCCACGACAAGCACATCGAGCTGATCGTCCGGCAGATGCTGAAGAAGGTGCGCGTCGAGAACGCCGGCGGCACCGACCTGCTGCCGGGCCAGCTCGTCGACAAGCTCGTCCTCGACCGCGAGAACGCGCGGGTGAAGAAGGAGAAGAAGGAGCAGGCGACGTCCGAGCCGCTGATCCTCGGGATCACGAAGGCGTCCCTCGCGACCGAGTCCTTCCTCTCGGCGGCCTCGTTCCAGGAGACGACGAAGGTGCTGACCGACGCGGCGATCGAAGGCAAGGTCGACCGGCTGCTCGGGCTGAAGGAGAACGTCATCATCGGGAAGCTGATCCCGGCGGCGACGGGCCTGAAGCGGTACCGGACGATCGAGATCGGCCCCTCCTCCAAGGTCCCCGCGAGCGCGCTCGCGCGGCCGGCGACCGAGGAGCAGCTGCTCGCGGCGCTCGAGGAGATCGGCACCGACGGCACCGACGCTCTCGCCGAGCTCGGGCTCGACTTCGGCGGCGAGCCGGAGACCACCGACGGCGCCGAGCCGCGCAGCGACCTCGAGGCGGAGGAAGTGCCCGAGGTCGACACGCCGCTCGACGACTAGCCGGCGCGGCTTAACGGAGTGGTTACACGAGAGGGCGGCGAGAGGCCGCCCTCTCTGGTACACAGGAACGGGTCGTGAAGAAGGTCCTCCTCGTCGGTCTCGCCGCAGCCGCGGCGTCCCTGGTCGCTGCCGGCAGCGCCTCGTCGAACCCCGACTGGGCCGGGCAGTGCGGGATCGCGTCGCAGGAGACGGTCTGGGCCGAATACGGCTGGCCGACGCTGCTCCCGATCCTCGCGCGTCCAGGCACCCTCCTCGCCGTCACGAACAACCCCCACAGCGACTACCCGGCGCAGGCGCGCGCCCGCGGCGCGGCGACGTACGAGTTCCAGGTCCACATGAAGGACAAGGTCGGGACGCCGCAGGCTCCGGCGGACCCCTCGACGATCGCGGCCGCCGCGCAGACGGAGTACGACAACGCCGTCTCGCACACCGGTGGCTGCCAGACGCCGCTCATCGTCGAGAACGAGCTCTTCGGCGCGAACAACGTGCCGCCGTGGATCCCGTCGACCGTCCAGTACCGCGCGGACGTCCTCGCCTTCTTCCAGGATCTCGCCGCCCTCGGCGCCCATCCGGTCCTCCTCGTCAGCCGGGCGCCGTTCACCGGGACGAGCGACGCGGTCGCCTGGTGGCTCGACATCGCGAAGGTCGCGAGCATCGTGCGGGAGGACTACGTGCCGGCGCCGGCGATCTGGAAGCTCGGGCCGGTGCTCGGCAACCGCCAGCTCCGCGAGGACTACCGGCAGGCGGTCGCCGACTTCACCTCGATCGGGATCCCCCCGAGCCGGCTCGGGATCATGATCAGCGTCCTCACCGGCAAGGGCGGCGGCGGCCGCAACGAGCTCGAGCCCGCGAGCGCGTGGTACCAGGTCGTGAAGTGGTACGCGCTCTCGGCGAAGCAGGTCGCCCGCGAGCTCGGCCTCGGGTCGGTCTTCTCCTGGGGTTGGCAGCAGTGGAATCCGAAGGAGGTGGATCCGACGAAGCGGGAGGCGGCCTGCGTCTGGCTCTGGACCCGCGACAAGAGCCTCTGCAACGCGCCGCGGCTGCTCGGCAAGGGCTTCGACACCTCCCTGACCGAGGGACAGATCATCCTCCGGCGCGGGACGCAGTGCCGCGTGCCGGGGCTCGGCTCCATCTCGGAGACGGACGCGGCACGACTCACGCTCGTGACCGGCGACCGCAACGCGGCCCTGAGCGCCCTCCTCGAGCGACTCGTCGAGAGCAGTCGCGCCGCAGTCAAGCAGCACGACGTGCTCGCGGCGGAGCGCACCGTCGTCCGTGAGTCGTTCGGCGGGAGCACGGCCGCGTATCACGCGGCGCTCGCGCAGGCTCATGCGACCGTGTCCGAAGCGCGAGCGGTGCTCGCCGACGAGCTCCGCGCCGCCCGGCTCGAGGCGTCGCTGCCGGTCCGCACGCCGACGGCTGCGGAAGTCGCCGCCTTCTACTCGGACTACCCGGACCTCAGCGTCCGCAGCGTCAGCGTCAAGCCGAAGGCTCCGTGGCTCGGCGGCAGGAATCGCGGTCTCGCGCTCTCGGGCGCGGCGCCGGCGGAGCTGTTCTCCGCCGCCTCCGGCCGCAAGGCCAAGATCACGACGCTCGCCGGGACGTACACGGTCGAGCCTGCCGGCGCGGCGATCCCGCTCGCGGCGCTGTCGATCTCCGCTGCCCGCCCGGCGATCGTCGCCGCCCTCGAGGGCTTCGAGCGCACGCAGGCTCTTGAGCGCTGGATGGAGTCGCTGCAGCGCCAGGCTCTCGAGACGGCGATCTGCCGCGCCGACGAGCTGCCGCAGCCGGGGAACGTCGATCTCACCCAGTACCTGCCGTTCCTCCAGCTGCAATAGCCTTCGGGTGTGCTCGAGAAGTTGTGGGGCAACATCCCGGTCTCGCCGGAGACCCGGGGCGTCGGTCTCTTCGGCGCACTCGGCAAGCGCTGGCTCCATGTGATCGCGCGCTACGCGCCGCTGCCGCCGGCGGCGCGCGCGTCGCTCCACCGCCGCCGCGGGGTCGAGGTCGGCCGGCGCGTCTTCATCGGCACCGAGGTCTTCATCGACGACGCAGCGCCGTCGTCCGTGACCCTCGAGGACGACGTCACCGTGATCGCGCAGGCGACGATCCTCGGCCACACCTACTACCCGCGCCACTTCCACCGGCTGCTCGGAGACGAGGCGACGCGGGCGGGACTGCGGACGACGATCCGCCGCGGCGCCTATCTCGGCCTGCGCAGCACGATCCTCGCGGGCGTCACGGTCGGGGAGTACGCCATCGTCGCCGCGGGCGCGGTCGTCGTCGACGACGTCCCGCCCTACACGACCGTCGCCGGAGTCCCCGCCCGAGTCGTCCGCGAGTTCACCGCCGCCGATATTGACTAGCTCGCGAGTCCTGCGGACTCGCTCGCTGGGTGAAGGAACTGCGCAGGCCCGGGATTGCGATCCCGGGCCTGCTCCGTGCTGAGGGCTTGCTTTTGGGCTTGCGTGGTTCGGACGGCCCTTCCGCCGGGACCGGTCAGAGGGTTCGAACGGTTGAAGTGCGCTCAGACAAAGGGCCGGAGGCTAAGACCAGCGCAGCTGGGCTTAGCCGCAGGCCGGGCCGCGCTCGGGCCGGCCTCTGCCGCGCGCGAGCGCACAACGCGTCGGCCCCGTCCGGAGCATCTCCAGCAAAAACAGCACGGAGCCGACCGGAGACCGCGCTCTCCGGTCGGCGCAGTTCCGTTACTCCGCTTGAAGAGCGCAGCTCTTCAAGCGGCAAGCGAGCGAGTCCGCAGGACTCGCGAGCTACCTAGTCGGCGGCGGCGAGGCCGGGGCCGCTCTTGCGGGAGTGCTTTGCCGCATAGAGGACCTCGTCCGCGCGCTCGAACAGGCGCGTCGCGTCGTCGTCGGTCTGGAGCTCGGCGGCGCCGGCGGAGATGCGCACGCGTCCGGCGCGGCCGACGGGCCGCGAGGCGATCGACTCCTGGATGCGCGCCACGAGGCGCTGCGCGTCCTCGAGCCCGGACTCGGGCAGGATGACGCCGAGCTCGTCCCCACCGACGCGGCAGGCGATGTCGGCCGCGCGAACCGCCAGTCGCACCCGCTCCGCCGCCTCCGCGAGAGCGGCGTCGCCGGCGAGGTGGCCGATCCGGTCGTTGATCTCCTTGAAGTCGTCGACGTCCATCAGCACGAGGGAGAGGCGCCGTCCGTAGCGATGCGCGCGGGCGACCTCGCGCGCGAGCGTCTCGTGGAAGAAGCGGCGGTTGTGGAGCCCGGTGAGCGAGTCGAGGTCGGCGAGCCGGCTCGCCTCCTGGAAGCGGCGGGCGTTCTCGAGGGCTGGCGCGACTCGCTCCGCGAGCTCCTCGAGACGGTGGAGCTCCTCGTCGCCGAAGCGTCCCTGCGGACTGCGGGAGAAGACGCCGAGCCAGCCGATCCGCCCCGACCGGTCGAGCAGCGGCACGCCGAGGGCCGCGCGGATCGTCCCGTTTGCCGCGGGAGAGTCCGCGTAGCGGTAGGAGAGCTCGACTGCGCGGGCGCCCCACGCGTCGGGTTGGCCGAAGAGCGCGCCGGCGTCGGGCGCGTCGTCGTCGAAGCCGCGCGAGGCGACGACAGGCTCGTCGTCCGCGCCGCGCTCGAGCCGGACGAGGGCTGCGTCGGCGTGCGGCAGTGCCGACGCGGCCTGAAGCGCCGTCTCGAGCACGTCGTCGAGGTCGACCGTCGAGCCGATCTGGCTCATGAACCGGCTTCGCCGCGTCTCCTCCTCGGTGCGTCGAATCGTCTCCTCGAGCTCGCGCGCGAGCTCCGCCATGCGCTGCTCGAGGCTTCCGACGGCTCCCTCGACGCGAGAGTCCGCCTGGCGCGAGACGCGGCGCCGGACCCGGCTCGACAGGTCGAAGAGGACGATCAGACTGACGGCAAGCGCGGCGGCGAGCCCGGTCACGACGGGATCCATCGGCCCGGGCACTGTAAACGCAGTCGCGGGCGGCGACCACCCTCGTTCCGTGGGATTTCGGGATGCCGCTTCCTGGCGAGGGTTGTGGGTCTTCGCTACCATGCCGCGGGCCGGTTGGCAGGGGGCATTTCGCTCCCGCCGACCGTCTCTTTACGAAAGGACTCATTTGCCGACCGTCAACCAACTCGTGCGCAAGGGCCGGAAGGCTCCCAAGGCGAAGACGAAGACGCCTCATCTGGACGGCGCGCCGCAGCGGCGCGGCGTGTGCACACGTGTCATGACGCAGACCCCGAGGAAGCCGAATTCGGCGCTGCGGAAGGTCGCGCGCGTCCGGCTGACGAACGGGCAGGAGGTCGGCGCCTACATCCCGGGCGAGGGCCACAACCTGCAGGAGCACTCCGTCGTGCTCGTGCGTGGCGGCTCGACGAAGGACCTGCCGGGCTACCGCTACAAGATCATCCGCGCCGCGCTCGACACGGGCGGCGTCTCCGACCGCAAGCAGGGACGCTCGAAGTACGGCGCCAAGAGGGGCTCGTAATGCCGCGCCGTGCCGAAGTCCAGGTTCGTCCGGTCGAGCCCGACTCGGTCTACGGGTCGCCCCTCGTCACGCAGGTGATCAACAAGATCATGCTCGACGGCAAGAAGTCGATCGCCGAGCAGATCGTCTACGAGGCGCTCGAGACCGTCGGGACGAAGACGGGCCGGCCGCCCGTCGAGGTGCTCGAGCAGGCCGTCAAGACGGTCACGCCGGTGCTCGAGGTGCGCAGTCGCCGCGTCGGCGGCGCGAACTACCAGGTTCCCGTCGAGGTGCCGCAGCGCCGCGCCCGCACGCTTGCCGTACGCTGGCTCGTGACGTACGCGCGCGAGCGCCGGGAGAAGGGCATGTCCGACAAGCTCGCCAACGAGATTCTCGACGCGCTCAACCAGCAGGGCGGCGCGTTCAAGCGAAAGGACGACGTCTACCGGATGGCGCAGGCCAACAAGGCCTTTGCGCACTACCGCTGGTAGACCAGGAGAAGACTTGAGCACGAAGATGACAGAACAGGCCGTCGCACTCGACCGCGTCCGCAACATCGGGATCATGGCCCACATCGACGCGGGGAAGACGACGACGACCGAGCGGATCCTCTACTACACCGGCCGCACCCACAAGATGGGCGAGGTGCACGAGGGCGCCGCGACGATGGACTGGATGGCCCAGGAGCAGGAG
>DASRED010000016.1:0-38832 GCA_035652255.1 Gaiellaceae bacterium
GGGCGAGCTCGAGCTGAAGATGCACGCGGCGGCGGCGGACGAGCGCTTCGAAGAGGCCGCGCGCTACCGCAACCGGCTCTTCGCCGTACAGCACCTCGTCGAGCGCCAGGCAGTCGAGCGCCGGAGCGTCGGAACCGCCGACATCATCGGCTTCGCCGCGCAAGACGATCGCGCGGTCGTGCAGATCTTCCCGCTGCGCGGCGGCAAGATGATCGACCGGCACTCGTTCCACCTCGAGAACGTCGGCGGCCAGGACGTGACGACGATCCTCGAGTCGTTCGGGCTCGAGTACTACGGCAGCGCGCCGAGCGTGCCGCCGCAGATCGTCGTGCCGCGCGACGCGGGCGACCTGTCGGCGCTCGCGGAGCTGCTCGGCGAGCGGCGCGGCGCACGGGTCGAGATCCGGACCGCCGAGCGCGGCGAGAAGCGCCGCCTCCAGCAGCTCGCCGACGAAAACGCGCGGCACGTCCTCCAGTCGGATCTCGCGCAGGGCGAGCAGCGGCGGCAGCGCCGGGTCGAGGCGCTCGAGCAGCTGCGCGAGACGCTCAATCTCGAGGCGCTGCCGCTCCGGATCGAGTGCTTCGACATCTCGACCGCGATGGGCCAGGACAACGTCGGCTCGATGGTCGTCTTCCAGGACGGCCAGCCGAAGAAGGCGCACTACCGCAAGTTCGGGATTCGCGGCCAGGCCGGAATGGACGACTTCGCGGCGATGGGGGAGATGGTCTCCCGGCGTTTCGCGCGCTTGGCGGCCGGCGCCACGGCCGACGACTACGACGAGTCGTTCGCGGCCACCCCGAACCTCGTCGTCGTCGACGGCGGCAAGGGCCAGCTCGCGGCGGCGCTCGCCGCGATGCAGGCGTTCGACCTGCCGCGCGTCGCCGTGATCGCGCTCGCGAAGCGGGAGGAGGAGGTGTTCGTGCCGGGACAGTCGCGGCCGGTCGTCCTCTCGCGCCACGATCCGGGCCTGCAGCTGCTGCAGCGGATCCGCGACGAGGCGCACCGCTTCGCCGTCGGCTTCCACCGGCAGCGACGCGAGTCGCGCGGCTTCTCCTCGCTCTTCGACGAGCTCGAGGGAATCGGCCCGGCGCGGCGCCGCGCGCTGCTCAACCACTTCGGCTCGGTCGACGCGATGCTCGCCGCCTCACCGGAGGAGCTCGAAGGCGTCCCGGGCGTCCCGGCGAAGGTGGCACGGCAGGTCTACGCCCAGCTCCACAAGGCGGGGCGAGGCTGATGGCGGACAACGCTCGACAGCTCGAGCTCCTTCGCGAGCTGTCGGCGGTGGCCCGTCGTGAACGCATCCGTTTCTGGTTGCGGGGCGGCTGGGCGCTCGACTTCCACCTCGGTCGCGTCACGCGCGCCCACGCGGACATCGACGTGGTGACCTGGGAGCGTCATCGCGCGCGCCTGGCCGGCGCTCTCGAGGCGGTCGGACTCCGGGCCGAGCCGTCGCCGAATCCGAAGACGCAGCTCGTCTTCACGGAGCGCGGCGAGGAGGTGAGCGTCCTCCTCGTCGTCCGGTACGGGGCGGACGTCGTCGTCCGCGGCCTCGAGCGGTTCCCGTTTCCGCGCGGAGCGTTCGGCGACGTGCGCCGGACGCTCGGCGGCGTCACATGCCGCGTCTTCTCAGCCGCCGCGCTCCTCGACGAGCGGGAGCGTCATCACCTATGGAGCGGCCGCGACCTGCGTCCGAAGGACGTCGAGAGCATCCGGCTCCTCCGGGAGCTCGCGCGCGTCTAGCTACTCGGAATCCGGCCCGAGGAACGGGTAGCGGTAGTCCTTCGGCGGCACGAACGTCTCCTTGACCCAGCGTGGGGGAAACCATGTTTCCCCCACGAGCCCCCTTCTTCGGCTCACTCCGTATCGGGTCCGAGGAACGGGTAGCGGTAGTCCTTCGGCGGCACGAACGTCTCCTTGATCGTGCGCGGGCTGACCCAGCGGATCAGGTTCCACATCGAGCCGGCCTTGTCGTTCGTGCCGGACGCGCGCGCGCCGCCGAACGGCTGCTGGCCGACGACGGCTCCGGTCGGCTTGTCGTTGACGTAGAAGTTGCCGGCCGCGTAGCGGAGCCGGTCGCGCGTCGTCTCGATCGCGTCGAGGTCGCGCGCGAAGACGGCGCCGGTCAGCCCGTACGTCGTCCCCTTGTCGACGAGGTCGAGCGTGTCGTCGTAGCGCGCGTCGTCGTAGACGAACGCGGTGACGACGGGGCCGAACAGCTCCTCCTGCATCGTCCGGAAGCCGGGGTCGGTGGTCTCGATCACGGTCGGCTGGACGAACCAGCCGTCGGAGTCGTCGTAGGAGCCGCCGGCGACGACCGAGGCGGAGCCGGACGACTTCGCCTCCTCGATCGCCTCCTTCTGCGTAGCGAACGAGCTCGCGTCGATCACAGCGCCGACGAAGTTCGTGAAGTCGGCGACGTCGCCCATCTTCATCGACTCGATCTCGGCGCAGACCCGGTCGCGCACCTGCGGCCAGAGGCTCTTCGGCGCGAAGACGCGGGAGGCGGCGGAGCACTTCTGGCCCTGGTACTCGAATGAGCCGCGGAGGATCGCTGTCGCGACGGCCTCGGCGTCGGCGCTCGGGTGGGCGACGATGAAGTCCTTGCCGCCGGTCTCGCCGACGATGCGCGGGTAGTTGCGGTAGCGGGCGATGTTCTCGCCGACCGTCTTCCACATTCCCTGGAAGACCGGCGTCGAGCCGGTGAAGTGGATGCCGGCGAGGTGCTCGCTCGCGAGGGCGGGGTCGCCGACGGCGGCGCCGGAGCCGTAGACGAGGTTGATCACGCCCGGCGGCAGGCCGGCCTCCTCGTAGAGCTGCATGAGGAAGTGGGCGCTGAGCGCGGCTGTCGAGGCCGGCTTCCAGACGACGGTGTTGCCCATCATCGCCGCGGAGGTCGGGAGGTTGCCGGCGATCGCCGTGAAGTTGAACGGCGTGACGGCGAAGACGAAGCCCTCGAGCGGCCGGTACTCGAGCCGGTTCCAGACGCCGGGCGAGGAGACGGGTTGCTCCTCGTAGATCCGCTCCAGGTACTTGACGTTGAAGCGGAGGAAGTCGACGAGCTCGCAGGCGGAGTCGATCTCGGCCTGGTGGGCCGTCTTCGACTGGCCGAGCATCGTCGCCGCGTTGAGTGTCTGG
Source organism: Gaiellaceae bacterium (assembly GCA_035652255.1). Lineage (GTDB taxonomy): Bacteria > Actinomycetota > Thermoleophilia > Gaiellales > Gaiellaceae > Palsa-739. Next base: position 3,136 of record DASRED010000016.1, read on the forward strand.
CGCCACGGGCCGGCGAGGAGCTCGGCGGCGCGGAGGAAGATCGAGACCCGGTCCTCCCACGGCGTCCGCGACCAGTCCTCCCAGGCGTCGCCGGCGGCCTTGATCGCGCGCTCGACCTCGGGGCCGGCGCCCTTGTGGACGTCGGCGAGGACGTGGCTCCGCTTGTGCGGCATGACGGCCTCGAAGGTGTCGCCGGTGCGCACCTCCTCGCCGCCGATCACGAGCGGGAGGTCGAGGCGGTCGCTGCTCAGCTCCTCGAGGCGGCGGCGGAGCTCGGCGCGTTCGGGGCTGCCGGGCTCGTATCCCTTGACGGGCTCGTTGTACGGCTCGGGCACGCGTGACATTCCGTGGAGGCTCATCGAGACGATTCTAGGATTCGCGGTCGTGGTGGTGACGCAGGTGGCGTACGAGGTCGAGGGCTGGGGGGTCGGCGAGCTCGTCGTGTCGGACGGTCTCGTCGTCTGGCACGAGTTGCCGTGGCCGCGCGGCCGCGGTCCCGACGAGCCATCCCAAACCCCCTCCCACCCGGGGCCAGGGCCAGTCGTATCACGCGAACCGTCACGCGGATCGGGCGACTTCGCGACAGAAGTGATCCAACGGATCGAGCGGTACTTCGGCGGCGAGCGCTCGGCGCTGGACGATGTCCCGGTCGATCTCGAGTACGAGACACCGTTCCTCCACAGCTGTGCGGTGGCGCTCCGCGCCGTCCCGCCCGGCGAGGTCGTCACGTACGGCGAGTTCGCGGCGCTCGCGGGCGCGCCGAACGCCGCTCGCGCCGCGGGCAGCTTCTGCGCCCGCAACCGGCTCGGCCTCTTCGTCCCGTGTCATCGCGTCGTCGGCGCCGGGAGTCTCGGCTCGTACGGCAGCTTCGGGCTCGAGTACAAGAGGCGCCTTCTCGCGCTCGAGGGGTATCCCGGTGCTCTCTGACGACCTGCGCGAGGAGCTCGCCGCGATCGCCCCGGCGCGCGAGTGCGACCGGCTCGCGGAGCTCTCCGGGCTCTTCCACGTCGCGGGGCGCGCCCACCTGCGCGGCCGCGGCAGCGTCGACGTCCACCTGGACGTCTCGAGCTCGACCGTCGCCCGCCGCGCCTTCGCGCTGCTCCGCGCGCTCGCCGTCACGTCCGAGATTCGCACCTACTCGCGCACCGCCTTCGACCGCGCGACTCGCTACCAGCTTCACGTCGAAGGCTCCGACGCCGCGTACGGCACGCTCCATCGCGCCGGCGTCCTCGACCGCTCACACCGTCCGCTCGACCATCCGCCGCAGCGTGTCGTCGCGCGCCGCTGCTGCGCCGCCGCCTACCTGCGGGGTGCACTGCTCGGCGCCGGCAGCCTGAGCGGGCCGCGGGACGCGCACCTCGAGATCCGCACGGGAGAAGGGGACGGCGCGCGCTTCCTCGCCGCGCTCGCCGGCCGGCTCGGCGCCGAGCTCCACGTGCAGGAGCGCGAGGCGCACGCGGTCGCGTACGCGAAGGGCACGGAAGCGATCGCGGACCTCCTCGTCGCCGCCGGAGCCGTCGACGTCGTGCTCGCCCTCGAGGAGCAGGCCGTCCTCGCCGCGACGCGCGCCGACGCGAACCGGCTCGCGAACGCCGACCACGCGAACCTCGTCCGCACGAGCCGGGCGGCGCACGCGCAACTCGAGGCTCTGCGTCGTCTCGACGTCGACGCGCTCCCCGACGACCTCCGCGAGATCGCGCTCCTCCGCCTCCGCCACCCGACGGCCTCGACGGCGGATCTCGCTCGCCGCTGCAAGCCGAGCCTCACGAAGGCGAGCGCCTACCGGCGGCTCCGGCGGCTGCAGGAGATCGCGTCGCCCTGAGCTCGTGCCATATGTGTTGAAAGTCGTCTAGCGCGGCAACGACGGCGTCGTATACTCGACTCGGCGGGTCCGTGCTCGTCCGGCGGCGGATTCAGACCCCGTCTGTCGCCAGGTTTCGAGCGGGGGTGAAGGGCCGGGAGGGTCGTCCTCGGAGCTTCCCGGTCCGCCCGCCTGCGCGCGCAAGCCGCGCCGACGCTGCGGGAAGGTGCCGATTTTCGCGCGCAGCCGCCCCGTTACACTCGCTTGCGGAAGCGACGAGTCCGCGACGACAAAGGGGATCGAGACGATGGCGAAGATCAGGGTCGGGATCAACGGCTTCGGCCGGATCGGCCGCAACTTCATGCGCGCGTACGTCGCGCGGCAAGGCGACTTCGAGATCGTGGTCGTCAACGACCTCGCCGCCCCCGAGATCCTCGCGCACCTCCTTCGCTACGACTCCTCGCACGGCCGGCTCGACGGCGTCGAGAGCGACGGCGACCGGATCAGCGTCGGCGGCGCCTCCTTCCAGGTGCTCGCCGAGCGCGACCCGGCCGCGCTCCCGTGGGGGGACATGGGAGTCGACGTCGTCGTCGAGTCGACCGGGCTGTTCACCGCCCGCGAGGGTGCGCAGCAGCACCTCGACGCCGGGGCGAAGAAGGTCGTCATCTCCGCGCCCGCCACCGATCCCGACATCACCCTCGTCCTCGGCGTCAACGACGAGGCCTACGACAAGGACGCCCACAACATCGTCTCGATGGCCTCCTGCACGACCGGCTCGGTCGGCCCGATGGCGAAGCTCCTTCTCGACAACTTCGGGATCGAGACCGGCTTCATGACGACCGTGCACGCGTACACGACCGAGCAGCAGCTCCAGGATCAGGTGCACATGACCCGCAAGGGGAAGCCGGACCTGCGCCGGATGCGCGCCGCTCCGCAGAGCATCATCCCGGCCTCGACCGGCGCCGCGCGCGCGATCGGCGAGGTCGTCCCCGAGCTGAAGGGCAAGCTTGACGGGATGGCGCTACGTGTGCCCGTCCCGACCGGCTCGATCACCGACCTCGTCGTCGACCTCGAGCGCGAGGCGACCGTGGACGAGATCAACGCCGTCTTCAAGGAAGCGGCCGCGACCGACCGCTGGCGCGAGGTGCTCGAGTACACCGAGGACCCGATCGTCTCCGTCGACATCGTCGACAACTCCCACTCGTGCATCATCGACGGCCTCTCGACGATGGCGCACGGGCGGCAGGCGAAGGTGCTCGGCTGGTACGACAACGAATGGGGCTACTCGTGCCGGCTCGTGGATCTGATTCCGCGACTCGTTTGAGACTGCCGCGCTCCGTCCGCGGCGCCGACGTCAGGGGGAAGACCGTCCTCCTCCGCGCCGACCTCAACGTGCCGCTCGAGGACGGGCGCGTCGCCGACGACACCCGGATCCGCGCCTCGCTGCCGACGCTGCGCCTGCTGCTCGACGGTGGCGCCGCCGAGGTGCGCGTCTGCTCGCATCTCGGGCGGCCGAAGACGGAGGAGGATCGCGCGAAGTACGCGATGGCTCCCGTCGAGGCGCGGCTGCGCGAGCTCCTTCCCGACGAGCGCGTCCGGGTGCTCGAGAACACGCGCTTCAACCCCGGCGAGACGAAGAACGACGAGGGCTACGCGCGCGCGCTCGCCGACGGCTGCGACCTCTACGTCGACGACGCCTTCGGCTCCGCGCATCGCGCCCACTCGTCGACGGAAGCGGTCGCGCACCTCCTGCCCGCCTACGCGGGCCTGCTCCTCCTCGACGAGCTCGAGCATCTCGGCCGCCTGCTCGGCGACGTCGAGCAGCCCTTCGTCATCGTCTCCGGCGGGGCGAAGGTGGAGGACAAGCTCGGCGTCCTCCGCAACCTCGGCGGCCGCGCGGACACCGTCCTGATCGGCGGCAAGATGGCGGAGGAGCTGCGCGAGGAGAACCCGCTCGACTTCCTCGTCGAGCTGCCGGTGGACGTCGTCGGAGCGGCGGCGTTCGAGGCCGACGCCGAGACGTGTGTCTGCGGGTTCGACGAGCTGCCGGACGGATGGCTCGGCCTCGACATCGGGCCGGAGACGCGCGCGCGCTTCGCCGAAGCGCTGGCGGAGGCGCGGACGATCTTCTGGAACGGGCCGATGGGCGTCTTCGAATGGCCGCGCTTCGCCGAGGGGACGAAGGCAGTCGCCGAGGCGGTCGCCGGCAACGACGCCGCGTTCTCGGTCGTCGGCGGAGCGGACTCCGTGCGCGCCCTCAACGAGCTCGGTCTTGCCGAGCGCGTCTCGTGGGTCTCGACGGGCGGCGGCGCGAGCCTCGAGCTGCTCGAGGGGAAGGAGCTGCCCGGCGTGGCGGCGATTCCCTCGTGATCGTCGCCGGCAACTGGAAGATGTTCGACGGGCCCGACCCGCGGGCGCTCGCCGGCCTCGACGCGATCGTCTGCCCGCCCTTCACGCGGCTCCGGGACTGCGTCGACGCCGGCCTGACGACGTACGCGCAGAACGTCCACTGGGAGCCGGAAGGCGCCTTCACCGGCGAGATCTCGGCGCCGATGCTCCTCGAGCTCGGCGTCACCGGCTCGCTCGTCGGCCACTCCGAGCGGCGGCAGCTGTTCGGGGAGACCGACGACGGCGTGGCGCGGCGCACCGCCGCCGCGCTCGAGGCCGGCCTCCACGTCATCGCCTGCGTCGGCGAGACGCTCGAGCAACGCGAGGCGGACGAGACCGAGGACGTGCTCCGCCGCCAGGTCTCCGTCCTCGAGCCCCACGAGCGGCTCGTCGTCGCCTACGAGCCCGTCTGGGCGATCGGCACCGGCCGGACCGCGACGCCGGAGCTGGCCCAGGCGGCGCACGCGTTCATCAAGTCGCTCCTCGACGTCCCCGTCCTCTATGGCGGCTCGGTCAAGCCCGACAACGCCGCGGGCCTGTTCGAGCAGCCGGACGTCGGCGGCGCGCTCGTCGGCGGCGCCTCCCTCGACGTCGACTCCTTCCGCGCGATATGCCAAGCCGCAGCTTCCCGCTCGTAGCGCTGATCATCCTCGACGGCTGGGGGATCGCGCCGCCCGGCCCCGGCAACGCCGTCGAGCTCGCCGACACGCCCGTCTTCGACCGGCTCTGGCGCGAGTGCCCGCACGCGCAGCTGAGCGCCTCCGGCGCGGCCGTCGGCCTGCCGGACGGGCAGATGGGCAACTCCGAGGTCGGCCACCTCACGATCGGCTCCGGCCGCATCCTCTTCCAGGACCTCGTCCGCGTGAACAGGGCCGTCGAGAGCGGCGAGCTGCTCGAGAACGAGGCCCTGCGCAGCGCGTTCGAGCGCGGCGAGAACGTCCACCTGCTCGGGCTCGTCTCGCACGGCGGCGTCCACTCCCACATCGACCACCTCAAGGCGCTGCTCGAGTTCGCGCCGGAGAAGGCCTGGATCCACGCCTTCACGGACGGGCGCGACGTCGAGCCGACCTCCGCGGTACACGACCTCGCCGAGCTGCCGGTCGAGCGGATCGCGACCGTCGCCGGCCGCTACTGGGCGATGGACCGCGACAAGCGCTGGGACCGCACCGAGCGGGCGCTCCGCGCGATCGTCGACGGGGAGGGGGAGCACGCCGCCGACCCGATCGCCGCCGTCCAGGCGAGCTACGACCGCGGCGTCACGGACGAGTTCATCGAGCCGGTCGTGATCGACGGACGGCCGCGCCTCGACCCGGAGAAGGACACGGCGATCTTCTTCAACTTCCGGCCCGATCGCGCCCGGCAGCTCTCCGAGAAGCTCGCCGAGCTCGGCGTCGACCTCACGACGCTGACGCGCTACCGCGACGACTTCGCGTTCCCGGTCGCCTTCCCCGAGCACGTCGTCGAGGGCACGCTCGCCGAGGTGTTGAGCGAGCACGGGATCCGCCAGCTCCATGCCGCCGAGACCGAGAAGTACGCGCACGTGACGTACTTCCTCGACGGTGGGCGCGAGGAGCCGTTCGGCGCGGAGGAGCGGATCCTCGTCGACTCGCCGCGCGACGTCCCGAGCTACGACAAGAAGCCCGAGATGTCCGCCGAGGAGGTGGCGGACAAGGTCGTCGCCGCGATCGACGCGGGCGGGCTCGGCTTCGTCGTCGTCAACTTCGCGAACCCCGACATGGTCGGCCACACGGGCGTCGTCCCGGCCGTTGTCAAGGCGGTCGAGACGACGGATTCCTGCCTCGGGCGGGTCGTCGACGCGGTCGGCCGGGCCGGCGGCGTCTGCCTCGTGATCGCCGACCACGGCAACGCGGAGAAGCTCCTGCAGGACGACGGAAAGAGCCCGCACACGGCTCACACGACCAATCCCGTGCCGGTGATCCTCACCGCTCCGGGAGCCCGGTTGCGGGACGGCGAGCTGTCCGATGTCGCCCCGACCCTGCTCTCGCTGCTCGGTCTCGAGCCGTCGCCGCAGATGACCGGCGGGAAAATCGTCGAAAACTTCTGAAAAAGAGGTCTATAATGCGACACCTTGTCGCTGCCCCAGCCTGATGACGGCGTCCTGCGGAAGGCGCAGCGAGGCGATGAGCGCGCCTTCTCCATCATCGTGCGCTCATACCAGGTGCCGGTCTTCAACTACGTCCTGCGGATGGTCGGCGACCGCTCGCTCGCCGAGGACCTGACGCAGGAGGTCTTCCTCCGCGTCTTCCAGGGACTCGCCCGCTTCAACTCGCGCTCGAAGTTCACGACGTGGCTCTTCCAGGTGACGAAGAACCGCGTCCTCGACGAGCTGCGGGCGACGGAGCGGCGGCCGCGCGCCGTCGTCGATCTCGAGGACATCCCGCCGCTCGAGGTGGTCGACGCGCCGCTCGAGCGGCTCGAGACGATCGACGCGGTCTGGCGCGCCGTCGAGCACCTCAGCGTCGATCTCAAGATGGCGCTTCTGCTGCGCGACGTCGTCGGCCTCTCGTACCACGAGATCGCCGACTCGCTCGAGGTGACGCTGTCCACCGTCAAGTGGCGGATCTGGAAAGCGCGGGAGGACGTGCAGCTCGCGCTCGCCCGCGAGGGCATCGAGCTGCACGAGCCGGCGGCGCCGGCAGTCGCGGCTCCGGCCGCTCCGGCGGCGGTCTCCGCGCCCGTCTCGGTGCTCCCCCCGCCGCTGCTTCCCGTCTCGGCGTAGCGCGGCGCCGGCCTACTGGCCGAGCTCGAGCCGTGCCGCGAGGAGCTCCGGCAGGCCCGCGTCCCGCATCTCCCGCTGCGTCCGCGCGATGTCGTACTCGACGCGGCGGAACTCCGCCCGCTGCTTCTCGAGCTCGAGGAGGAGATACGCGGCGCGCGGGTCGCCGTCGCGCGGCTGGCCGACCGAGCCGGGGTTGAGGAGCGCACGGAGGCCGCCGAGCTCGAGCTCGGTCCCGGCCGGCGCGAGGCCGCCGTCGAGCTCGTCCCCGGAGACGACGATCCGTAGCGCGACGTGGCTGTGCCCGACGAGGACGAGCGGCGAGTCGGCGAGCGCGAGCGTCGCGACCGCCGCCTCGTCGGAGAGGACGTACTCCCACACCGGGTCGCGGGCGCTGCCGTGGTACAGCGCGACGCCGTGCGCCGATCCCCGCGGCTCGAGGGCGTCGAGGATCGCCTGGGACTCCGGCGTCAGCCGCTCCCGGTTCCAGCGTGCGGCGAGCGCGGCATCCCCGTGGAACTCCTCGAGCTCGATCTCACCCCGGACCGCGAGGTCGTGGTTGCCGGCGAGGCAGACGCCGGCTCGCTCGGCGATTGCCGCACAGCACTCGTTCGGACGCGGCCCGTAGCCGACGAGATCGCCGAGGCACCACAGCTCGTCGGGCGCGTCGGCGTCGATCGCCGCGAGAACGGCCTCGAGCGCGGCGAGGTTCGAGTGGATGTCAGAGACGACGGCGACGCGCATGAGCGGCCGCGAAGGCTAGTCCTGCGAGAACGGGCACGGTCGCGGCGACCTCGGAGGTCGTGAAGAAGAGGAGTCCCCACAGGCCGGCGGCGAGACCGGTGGCCGCGGCGGCGCCGAGCTTCGTCCTCCCGGCGGCGACGACGCCGAGCAGCGCGGGGGCGAGGAGGTCGAGCCAGCCCATCAGCGCCGAGCCGAACGTCGCCTGCTGCAGGCCGGGCAGCGCCGAGCCGGCGGCGTGGGGGAGGGTGACGTGCTCGAGGGTGGTCGTCGCGTGGGTCACGCCCGTCGTTCCCCAGACGAGGACGACGTCGAGAGCGGCGAGCGCGACGAGACCCGCGCGAATCGACCACGCCGGCGCCACAGCCGCGGCCGCCGAGGCGGCGGCGAGGCACGCCATCGCGATGAGCGCGACCCCCGCCGCGTCCCGGACGAGCCCGTGCGCGAGCCACGCGACGACCCAGAGCCCGGCGGCGACGGGAATCCGGAGCCACCACGTCCGGCTGCCGCGGAAGACGCCGCCGGCCGCGGCGAGCACCGGCGTCCCGAACGTCGCGAGGAGGGCGAGCGCGCGCGGCCCGCCGGAGACGAAATCGAGGATCAGGACGCCGAGTGCGAGCAAGCCGACCGGCACGAGCAGGCCGACGGCACTCCGTCCGTGCCGCTCCGCGAGACGCGCCGGCGCGGCCGCGGTCGCAGCCTGCACGGCGCAGAGGACGGCGTAGGACGGCGCGAAGGCGAGAATCAGCCGTCCGAAGGCTCGGGGTGGCCCGGCGCCTCCGGCAGGTTCCGGATCCCCTCGCGCGTGACGTATTTCGACCACGAGTCCTGCAGCGCCGCGACCAGCTCGGGCACGAAGCGAGGCGAGACGTTGACGCGCGCGACGACCGTGCCCGGGACGTCGCCCTCCTCGACCTCGTGCTCGACACGCATGAAGGTGAGCGTGAACTCGTACTGCGAGAAGCTGACGTTGGCGAAGTTCGAGTAGACGCCGCCGACCAGCTCGGTCGGCATCTGGATGTTCAGCCGCCGCTCGCCGGGCTCCGGCTCCGGCAGGCCGAGCTCGTCGGCGTCGTCCACGCGCACATACTACGGCCGTGCCCGCGCACACCCGTCTCCGCCAGGCAGGCCTCCTGCTCGGCGCCGTCGTCGTCACGCTCGCCGGCGGCACGCTCGGCTTCAGCGCGATCCTCGGCGAGGCCTGGTTCCAGGCGCTGTACCGGACGGTGATGACCGTGACGCTGGCGGGCCTCGACACGGTGCCGCCGAGCGACGGCGCGCGGGTGCTGTCGATCGTGCTCGTCTTCGCCGGGTTGACGATCATCGCCTACGCGGGCGCGGTTATCGTCGAGGCGATCGCGGGCGGCGTCCTCACCGGCGCCCTCGCCGACAGACGGAGGCAGCGCACCATCGAGCACCTGAGCGACCACTACATCATCTGCGGCTACGGCCGGGTCGGGCGGCGCGTGGCCGAGGAGTTCCGGGCGGCCGGCGTCCGGTATGTCGTGCTCGACTTCCACGAGGCTGCGGTCGCCGCGGCGAAGGACCGCGACGAGCTGCTCGTCGAGGGGGACGCGACCGAGGACGAGGATCTCGAGCGGGCCGGGCTCTCTCGCGCGCGCGGGCTCGTCGCCGCCTCCGACAGCGATGCCGACAACCTCTACGTGACGCTCTCGGCGCGCTCGACGCAGCCGGAGTTGATCATCGTCGCCCGCGCGAGCGACGCCGACGCCGAGCGGAAGCTCAAGGTCGCGGGCGCGAACCGCGTCGTGCTCCCGTACACAGCGGCGGGAGCGGTGATGGCGAATCTCGTCCTCAAGCCGCAGGTGACGGAGTTCCTCGACGTCGTCACGACGGCGACGGGGCCCGACCTGCAGCTGGCGGAGATCGAGGTCCATCCGACGTGCGCCGCCGCCGGCCGGACGATCCGCGAGCTGCGGATCCGGCACGAGACGGGCGCGATCGTCGTCGCGCTGCGCAAGCCGGACGGGACGTTCGACACGACTCCCGAGCCCGACACGCCGATCGAGGCGGGAGACGTGCTGATCGGGGTCGGCTCGCCGGACGAGATCGGCCGGCTCGAGGATCTCTTCTCCCCGGGCGAGATCGTTGTCCGCTGATCCCGTCAGAACCCTCGCCGGCGAGCTCGGCTCCTCCGTGGGTGCCGAGATCGCGCTCGAGCGGCCGAGCGAGGCGGAGCACGGCGACTACGCGACGAACGTCGCGCTCCAGCTCGCCGGGTCGCGCCGGCGGCCGCCGCGCGAGCTCGCGGCGGAGATCGCGGCCGCGGCCGCGGGCCTCGCGGCGGTCGAGCGGGCGGAGGTCGCGGGCCCCGGCTTCGTCAACCTCTTCCTCCGCGACGAGTGGTTCGCGGCCGCGCTCGGCGAGATCCTCGCGGCGGGGGACTCGTACGGAAGCGGGAGCGCCGAGGCGCGCGAGCGCGTCCAGGTGGAGATGGTGTCCGCCAACCCGACCGGGCCGATCCTCGTCTCGCACGCCCGCAACGGTGCATACGGAGACTCGGTCGCGCGGGTCCTCGAGCTCGCGGGCCACGCCGTCGAGCGCGAGTACTACTACAACGACTCCGGCGGGCAGATGGAGCGCTTCCGGGCCTCGGTCGAAGCGGTGCGCACCGGCGAGCCGATCCCGGGGGACGGTTACCACGGCGACTACGTCCGCGACCTCGCCGCAACCGAAGGCGACCCTGTCCCCGCGATGCTCGAGTCGATCGAGACGACGCTCGAGCGGTTCCGCATCCACTTCGACTCGTGGGCGAAGCAGAGCGTCGTCGAGGAGCGGCTGCCCGAGCTGCTGCCGAAGCTCGACACGTACGAGAAGGACGGCGCGTTGTGGGCGCGCTCGTCGGCGTACGGGGACGAGGAGGATCGCGTCCTGCTCCGCTCCGAGGACCGCTCGCCGACGTACCGCGCAGCCGACGTGCCGTATCTCGTCGACAAGCTCGAGCGAGGCTTCGACCGGGCGATCTACGTGCTCGGCGCCGACCACCACGGCACGCGCAACTGGTACGCCGCCGTCGCGCGGATGCTCGGCTACGACCCGGCCCGCGTCGAGGTGCTCCTCTACCAGCCGGTGCACCTGACGCGAGGCGGCGAGCAGGCGAAGATGTCGAAGCGTCGCGGCGACGTCGTCTTCCTCGACGAGTTCCTCGACGAGATCGGCGTCGACGCCGCCCGCTGGTATCTCGTCAACCGCGGCCCCGACCAGGCGATCGACATCGACGTCGACCTCGCCGCGGAGCGCTCGCAGAAGAATCCCGTCTACTACGTCCAGTACGCCCACGCGCGGATCGGCGGCATCCTCCGCAACGCTCCTGACAACGCTAGTGACAACTTGTCACTAAGTGGCTCGTTGGCGCCCGAGGAGAAGGAGCTGATCAAGCGGCTCGCCGAGTTGCCGGCCGTCGTCGCAGATGCGCTCGCCAAGCGCGGGCCGCAGATCGTTCCCGCCTACGCGATCCGCGTCGCCGACGACTTCCACCGCTTCTACCACGAGCACCGGGTTCTCGAGAGCGACCGGGAATCGTTCCGCCTCGGCCTCTGCCGCGCGACGCGGACGGTGATCTGGCGCTGTCTCGATCTCGTCGGAGTCGAGGCGCCTGAAAGGATGTAACGGTGAGCGCGCGCACAGCCCCCGACCGCAACATCGCCCTCGAGCTCGTCCGCGTCACCGAGGCGGGCGCGATGGCCGCAGCCCGCTGGATCGGGCGCGGCGAGAAGGAGAGCGCCGACCAGGCCGCCGTCGACGCGATGCGGTACGTCCTCGACGGAGTCTCCATGCGAGGCGTCGTCGTGATCGGTGAGGGGGAGAAGGACGAGGCGCCGATGCTCTACAACGGCGAGGAGGTCGGCAACGGCGAGGGCGCGGAGCTCGACGTCGCGGTCGATCCGCTCGAAGGGACGCGGCTCACGGCACTCGGGCAGCCGAACGCGATCTCGGTGATGGCGGTCGCGGAGCGCGGCACGATGCTCTTCCCCGGCGCGGCGCTGTACATGGAGAAGATCGCCGTCGGGCCGGCCGCGATCGACGCGATCGACATCGAGAAGAGCCCGACCGAGAACGTCAACGCGGTCGCGGAGGCCCTCGGCAAGACGCCGCGGGAGGTCGACGTCGTCGTCCTCGAGCGCGACCGCCACGACGAGCTCGTTGCCGAGCTGCGGGAGGCTGGCGCACGCGTTCGCCTGATCCGCGACGGCGACGTAGCGCCGTCGATCGCGGCCGCCCAGCCGGGGACGAGCGTCGACGTGCTCTACGGGATCGGCGGCACGCCGGAGGGAGTCATCTCGGCCGCTGCGCTCAAGTGCGTCGGCGGCGGCATCCAAGCTCGGTTGTGGCCGCGGAACGACGATGAGCGGCGGCGGCTGCTCGAGGCCGGGCTCGATCCGGCACGCGTCCTCCACACGAACGACCTCGTCTCCGGCGAGGACGTCTTCGTCGCGGCGACGGGAGTGACGAGCGGCTCACTCCTCCAGGGCGTCCAGTACACCCCCGGAGGAGCGATCACCGACTCGATCGTTATGCGCTCGCGCTCGGGAACGGTGCGCCGCGTCGTCGCTCAGCAGTCGCTGGCGAAGCTCTCGGCGCTCACAGGGTTCGAGTACACGTAGAGCGTGGCGTGGCGTGGCGTCGCCACTAGGCGTGGCGTGGCGTCGCCAACTAGGAAACCGCTGCACAGGCGGCTTCCGGCCGCCTGCGCATGACGGTTACGTGAGGAAGGTGTTGCGAAGCCGCCGCGCTAGACCGCGGCAAGGTCCCCTTCCATCGCCGGCGCGTACGCGCCCGTGCGGGCGGCCGAGTTCATCTTCGCGCGGTGGTAGTAGGCGCGCTGGCCGGCTTCGACGTTCTCCGCCTTGCCGCCCCACGCCTTGAGCGCCGGCGCCTGGAGCGCGCGTCCGTAGGAGAAGGACAGCTGCCACGGGTGCGGCCCGCTCGCGTTCATCGCGTTGAGATGCGCGGTCGCGTCCTCGTCGGACTGGCCGCCGGAGAGGAAGACGATCCCGGGCACCGCGGCGGGGACGTGCTTGTAGAAGCAGTGCAGCGTCGCGTCGGCGACCTCCTCGACCCCGGCCCGGTCGCTTGCCTCGTAGCCGGAGAGCACCATGTTCGGCTTGAGCAGCGTCCCGGCGAGATCGACGCGCTGGTCGAACAGCTCCGTGTAGACGGCGGCGAGGACGCGGGAAGTGACGAAGCCGCTGCGCTCGATCGTGTGCGTGCCGTCCTGCAGCACCTCCGGCTCGACGATCGGGACGATTCCCGCCTCCTGGCAGAGCGCCGCGTACCGCGCGAGCGCGTGGGCGTTCGTCCAGATGCAGTACTCGCTGGGAAGCGTGTCGCTGATCGAGTACGTCGCGCGCCACTTCGCGAAGCGCGCGCCGAGCCCGCGGTACTCCTCGAGCCTGGCGCGTAGCCCGTCGAGCCCCTCCGTGACCGTCTCGCCCTCGGCGAGCGCGAGCGGCTTCGCGCCGGCGTCGACCTTGATCCCCGGGATGATCCCCTTCGACGCGAGCAGCTCGGGGAACGGCGTTCCGTCGTCGGCGCTCTGGCGAATCGTCTCGTCATAGAGGATGACGCCGCTGATGTACTCCTCGGCGCCGGGCGTCGTGAAGAGGAGGTTGCGGTAGGCGCGTCGGTTCTCCTCGGTGGACTCGACGTCGATCGCGTCGAAGCGCTTCTTGATCGTTCCCGTGCTCTCGTCCGCGGCGAGGATTCCCTTTCCCTCGGCGACGAGCGCGCGGGCGGTCTCGTGCAGCTCGGTGCTCATGGATCTCTCCCTTTCGCGTTGTCTCCGCTCCATTATGGCCGGGCTACAATCGCCGCGACCCGCGGGAGTAGCTCAGTTGGTAGAGCATCAGCTTCCCAAGCTGAGGGTCGCGGGTTCGAGCCCCGTCTCCCGCTTTGTGTTTTCCGCGTCCCGCGTTAGGGTCGGGCGCGTGCGGAGAGGGCTCGTCGTACTGATCGTGTGCGCGCTCGTGTGCGGCTTCGCGTCGGCTGCGTCGGCCGACTGGGCCGGGAGTGACCCGGTGGCGAACTTCCATCCGGATCTCACATGCACCGGCCCCGCGACCGGAGCGGCGTGCATCAACCAGGCGGTCTACTACCTCGACCAGGCCCGGGCGTCGCTCGGCCAGCCTGCGTACAAGCTTCCGGCCGACTTCCCGTCTCTGACCCCGGTCGAGCAGATGTTCATCCTCACGAACCTCGACCGGATCCTCTACGGGTTGCCGCCGGTGCTCGGCCTGAGCGCGACCCTCAACAACGACGCGCTCGTCACCGGGGTCCAGGCAGAGGCGGATCCATCGCCGTCGCTCGACGACTGGAACAGCTTCACGGCGAATTGGGCCGGCGGCTACCCGAACGCTCCCTTCGCCTACGAAGGCTGGATGTACGACGACGGCCCGGGCAGCACGAACGCCGACTGCACCCCGACGCACACGGCCGGCTGCTGGGGTCACCGGCACGACATCCTGTGGGAGTTCGACCCGAGCGACGTGCTCGTGATGGGAGCGGCGACCGGCACCGGGCCGGACGGGAGCCCGGGCTACGCGATGCTGCTCTTCGGCGGCAACCCGGACTTCACGCCCGACTACACCTACACGTGGGCGCAGGCGGTCGCGGACGGCGCCGGCACGAACGCCTACAACCCGGGCAGCGGACAGCCGACCACGCACTGCGTCGTGCCGACCGTGATCGGCCGGAAGCTGACAGCGGCGAAGCGGCTCATCGCGACCGGCCATTGCACGGTCGGGAAGATCGTGTGGAAGTACACGCGGTACACGAAGGGATCGGTCCTCGGCCAGAAGCCCGCCCCCGGCAAGCAACTCGCGGAGGGCGCCAAGCTCACCCTCGTGGTCAGCAAAGGCCTGCGCCGCCGCTAGCGCCAGATCTCGCCGAAGACGCGCAGCCAGTTGCGGTGCGTGAGCTTGGCGACCGCCTCGTCGTCCCAGCCGGCGGCGCGGAACTCGTCGACGAGGCGCGGGAAGCCGGCGATGCCGTCGAGCTCGGCCGAGACGAGGGCGCCGTCGAAGTCCGAGCCGAAGGCGACGTGGTCGACGCCGATCCGCTCGGCGATGTACGCGGCGTGGCGGACGATCTCGGCGAGCGGCGTGTCGGCGTCGTTGTGCCCGTCCTCGCGGAGGAAGGAGACGGCGAAGTTGATCCCGACGACGCCGTGCGAGGATCCGATCGCGTCGAGCTGCGCGTCGGTGAGGTTGCGGGACGACGCGCAGAGGGCGTTGACGTTCGAGTGCGTCGCCACGAGCGGGGCGGCGGACAGCCGGGCCACGTCCCAGAAGCCGGCCTCGTTGAGATGCGACAGGTCGATGAGGATGCCGAGCTCGTTGCAGCGGCGCACGAGCTCCTCGCCGGCGGCGCTGAGACCCGGGCCGATGTCGCCCGTGGACGGGAAGTGGAAGGGCACGCCCGACGCGAACGCGTTCGCGCGCGACCACGTGAAGCCGAGCGAGCGGAGGCCGCGCTCGTACCAGTCCTCGAGATTCGACAAATCGGTCGCAAGCGGCTCGGCGCCCTCGAGGTGGAGGATCGCGGCGACGCGTCCCGGCCGGAAGTCGTCCGGCGAGGTCGCGAGCGTCACCGGCAGCGAGCGGAAGACCTCGTACATCTCGTCGGCGATTCGTGCCGCCTCCTCCTGTGGGACCGGGTCGGGCAGCGGGATCGCGTAGTGCTCCGACTCCGGCGGCTTGCCGGGCTTCGGCGACGGGATGAAGAGGGCGAAGAAGCCGCCGGCGAAATCCGCCTCCGCTGCGCGGTCGAGGTGGACGTGGCGAACGTCGTCCTTTCCCCAGAGGCGGCCGACGAGGTCGTTGTGGCCGTCGACGATCACGCCGCCGCCCACGCCTCGGCGAGCTTCTGCCGCGTCTCGAGCAGGTGCTCCGGGATGACCCGGACGTCGGCGAGGACCGGCATGAAGTTCGTGTCGCCGCCCCAGCGCGGCACGACATGGATGTGCGCATGGTCGACGATCCCGGCGCCCGCGACGCGACCGAGGTTCCAGCCGACGTTGAAGCCCTCCGGCGCGAAGACGGCCCGCAGCGCGGCGATCGCCTCCACCGCGAGACCGTGCAGCTCGGCGGCCTCCTCCGCCGAGAGCGTGTCGTACGCCGTGTCGTGTCGGTACGGCGCGACCATCAGGTGGCCGGTCGAGTACGGGAACTTGTTGAGGAGGGCGAAGGCAAGCTCGCCGCGGCGAACGACGAGCTCCGGCTCGTCCTCGGGCAGGCCGGCCGCGCGGCAGAAGACGCACGCGCCGCCGTCGTCCGCGTGCTGGACGTACTCGAGCCGCCACGGCGCCCAGAGCTGCTCCACGCGAGGAGGCTAGCCGTAGGATCGCTGCGGTGATCCGGCTCGAGCTCTTCTCCGAAGCGCACCTCGCCGGCGTCGCGGCGATGCTCGACGACCCGGACGTTCTTCGCTTCACGCGCATCCCCGAGCCCGTGCCGCCCGAGTTCGCGTCGACGTGGCTGACGCGGTACGAGGAGGCGCGGCGCGCCGGGAGCCGCGAGGCGTTCGCGATCGTCGAGGACGGGGAGGTGCTCGGGCTCGCCCTCGCGCCGCGCATCGACCACGAGTCCCAGACCGCGGAGCTCGGCTATTCCGTCGCAGCCGCCGCACGCGGGCGCGGCGTGGCGACCGAGGCGCTGCGTCAGCTGACCGGCTGGGCCTTCGACGAGCTGGGGATGGTCCGGCTCGAGCTGCTGATCAGCGTCGAGAACCACGCCTCGAAGACGGTCGCCGAGCGCTGCGGCTATGTCCGCGAGGGCGTCCTCCGCTCGACGTACGTGAAGCCGGGCCGCCGCGACGACACCGAGATCTGGTCGCGGCTCGCGACTGATCCCTGAGTCACGCCTTCCCGGCGAGCGTCAGTCCGACGAGGACGAGCGAGAGCGCGCCGGTCGCGACGACGGTGAGGCCCGCGACGACGTCGAAGACGCGCCCGTTGCGATGCTCGCCCATCAGCTCCTCGCTCCGCGCCAGTCGCCAGACGAAGAACAGCGTCACCGGCAGGAGCGCCCCGTTCACGACCTGGACGAGGACGAGAAGCTTGATCACCGGGACGCCCGGGATCATCGCCACCACGGCGCCGATCACGACGAGGGCAGTCAGCGTCGTCACGAACACGGGCGCCTCGCGCGGGCGGCGGGCGATGCCCTTCTCCAGCCCGAACGTCTCCGCGATGACGTACGCCGCCGTGACGGGGAGGATCGCGGCGGCGAGAAGGCTCGCCCCGAGCAGCCCGATCGCGAACAGCACCTCGGCGTAGCGGCCCGCGAACGGCGCGAGCGCCTTCGCCGCGTCGGCGGCGCTGTGGACCGTGTGGTGGCCGTGGACGAAGAGCGTCGCGCCGGTGGCGATGATGATGAAGCCGGCGACGAGGTTCGCGAAGAGCGACGAGCCGGCCACCTCCGCCCGCTCGGCGGGGATGTCCTCCGGCCCGAGCCCGCGCTCGACGACCGCAGACTGGAGGTAGAGCTGCATGAACGGCGTGATCGTCGTCCCCACGGTCGCGATGAAGAGGACGACGTACGTCCCGTTCAGGTGGATCCGCGGCGCGACGATCGCGCTGCCGACGTGCCCCCAGTGCGGGTGCGCGAGGATCGCGGCGACCGGATAGGCGAAGAACGGGATCGTCATGGCGACGAAGATCCGCTCCGCGACCTTGTACGAGCCGCGCACGACGAGGAGCCAGACGACCGCTGCGGCGATCGGGACGGAGATCTGGACCGGGACGTGGGCGAGCGAGAGCGCCGCGCCGATCCCGACGAACTCGGAGATGCAGATCCCGAGATTCGCGAACAGGACGGCGAAGGTGGAGAAGAGCGACCAGCGCGGCCCGTACTGCTCGCGGATCAGCTCCGCGAGGCCCTTGCCGGTGACCGCGCCCATCCGGGCGGCCATCTCCTGCACGACGATGAGGCTGACCGTGATCAGCACCATCATCCAGAGGAGGTCGTAGCCGTACTTCGCGCCGACCGAGGCGTACGTCGCGATGCCGCCGGCGTCGTTGCCGGCGTTCGCGGCGACGATGCCGGGGCCGAGGAACGCGAGCAGCGCGACGAGCTTGAGCGTCAGCGGGTTGCGCGGCCGCAGCCGGGGGCGGCCGCGCGGCAGGCGCGGCATTCTCGGGCTGAGGTTCATTCAGTCTCCTCCGAGAACGCCGAAGCGGCGGCGCCAGCCCTCGGGGAGGACGAGCTCGAGGACGTCGTCGACCGTGATGATCCCGAGGATCCGCTCCTCCTCGTCGACGACCGCGACGACGGTGAGGTCGAAGTCCGTCATCAGCCGCGCGACCTCCTCGAGATCCGCGTCCGGGCGGACGGTCTGAGCCGGGCGGAGGATGTTCCAGAGCCGCTCGCCGGCGGGCGCGCGCATGAGATCGGCGAGCGCGATCCCGCCGCGGAGCCGGCGGTGCGTGTTCATCCCGTAGATCCACGAGAGCGCCTCGGCGGGCAGACGGGAGCGCTCGATCCTGTCGATCGCCTCCTCCCGGGTCGCGTCGGCGTAGACGCAGACGAACTCGGGGCTCATGAGGCCGCCGGCGGTCGCGGGGTCGTAGCCGAGCAGCGTCCGCAGCCGGCGGGCCTGGACGGTGGAGAGGAGCGCGATGACGTCCTCGCGCCGTTCCTCGGGCAGCTGGAGGACGAGGTCGGCTGCGTCGTCGGTCTCCATCCGGCCGAGCAGCTCCGCGATCTCGTCGTCGCCGCGGTCCTCGACGAACTCGAGCTGGTGGCTGTCCTCGAGCTCCTCGAAGACGTCGGCCTCGCGCTCGGGATCGGCGGCGACGGCGGCCATGATCTCCTCGCCCTCGCTGTGCGAGGCCGCCTCGACGAGGTCGGCGAGCTGGGCCGGGTGGAGCTTCGCGAGCTTCGGATGCGGCACGCGGAGGCGCACGGTGGGCACGTGGCCGGTGAACGGCTCGACGGAGGCCCAGTCGAGGAACCCTCCCGGCTCGACGCGGGCTGCGAGCGCGCGCGGGATGACGCGGCGGACGAGCCCGCGGAGGCTCACGTCGACGCCGACGACGCGGTACCAGCCCTCGAGCCGCGCGAGCTCGATCTCGTTCGCACGCACGAGCCGGGCGCCGTCGACGTTGATCAGCTGCCGGTCGAGGACGTCCTTCTTGAGGAGCACCTCCTGCGGCCGCCGCCGGAAGTGCTGGAGGTCGAGGCGATCCGCCTCGAGCGTGACCTGGCCGGGACCGAGCTCGACGATCTGCTCCGCGGCGACGAAGACCTGGCGCGCCGCGACCGAGGCGACGGCGCCCATGACCGGCGGATAGTCCTCGTCGCCGAGGCGGACGATCAGGTCGTCGACGCGACCGAGCCGCTCGCCGGCGGCGTCGCGGAGCTCGCCGCCGACGACGAGCGAGAGGTGGAGCACCGCCGGGGCGGCCGAGGCCATCGAGCGACCTCCATCACAGCCACCTCCTGCGCCTGAAGAAGGCGAGCATGGCGACGACGCAGACGGCCATGATCCCGATCGAGGCCCAGAACGCGTCCCGGGTGTTGAAGCCGAAGAACGCGACGTTCATCCCGAAGAAGCCGGTGATGAACGTGAGTGGCGTCAGGACGACGATGAAGATCGTGAGGACGTAGAGGATGTCGTTCTGCTGGTGGGTGATGAGGGACTCGTTCGTGTCCTCGAGCGCCTCGATGACCTCCTTGTAGTTGTCGAGGAGGTCCCAGATCCGCTCGCTCGCGTCGACGATGTCGTCGAAGTAGAGCTCGAGATCCTCCGGCAGGAACCGCTCGATCTGCCGCTCGAGCTGGCGCAGCGTCGGGCGCTGCGGCTTGATGATCTTGCGGTAGGAGATGATCTCCTGCTTGACGCGGTGGATGTCGGTGACGAGGCCCTTCGCTCCCTCGCCGGCCGCCTCGCTGATCTCCTCGTCGATCTGCTCGAGCTTGAAGCCGATCTTGTCGAGGATCGGGAAGCAGTAGTCGTAGAGGTCGTCGAGCACCTCGTAGAGGAGCCGGCCCGAGCCGCGCGAGAGCAGCTGCGTGCGGAAGTCCTCGCTCTCGCTCGCGCGGCGGAAGAGGAGGCTGACCGGGCGCAGCTCGACCGTCGGCAGCGTGACGATGTAGTCCGGCCCGATGAACACGTCGAGCTCGCCGGCGTTGAGCCGGCCGACCGCCGGGTCGTAGACGGGGAAGTGGAAGACGGTGAAGAGGTAGCGGCCGCTGCCGTCGTCGTCTCCCGCGTAGACGTCGACCTTCGGGCGCTGGCGGCGCGAGAGGACGTCCTCGACGTCGAGCGGGTGCCAGCCGAAACGGCTCGCGAGCTCCTGCGCCTCTTCCGTCGTCGGCGCGAGGAGGTGGACCCAGGTGACGCCGCTGGCCTCGAGCTCAGCGGGGCCGGGCCGCGCCTCCGCGACCGGACGACCCGGCGCAGCGCGGCGCGAGCGGATGCGCGGCAGGCTGGGCACCGGTACTAAGGGGGTCGACGGTCGCTGGCATGGCCCGGGAATGCTACCCGCTGGGCGCGGGAGCCACGATCGGCCCCGGCTCCGTGGACGGCGTCCGGCGAACGCGCTCCGGCAGCCGTCGCTCGAGCGCGAGCGCGGCGCCGGCGAAGACGAGATTCGCCCCCGCCGCGAGCGGCCAGAGCAGCAGCGGCCGGTGCTGGAGGAGGAAGCCGCCGGCCGCCGGGCCGACGATCCAACCGACCTGCCAGGAGATGCTCGACGCCGCGAGGTAGCGGCCGACGAGCTGCGGCGGCGCGAGGTCGACGCTGAGCGGCGCCTGGATCGCGCCGTGCAGGCACTCGCCGACCGCGAAGACGACGACCGCTGCCGCGAAGATCGCGAACGCGGCGGTCGCGTACGCCCACTTCCCGGTTCCCCAGACGGCGAGGTCGGTTCCGGCCCAGAGCGCGCCCATCAGGGCGAAGCCGCGCATCCGGCTCCTGCCCTCCGCGAGCCGGACGACGGGCAGCTGCAGGAGGACGACCCCGAGCGCGTCGAGCGCGAAGACGATGCCCACCTCGCGCTCGTCGATGCCGGTGACGTTCTTCCCGAAGGCCGGGAGGAGCTCGACCATGAGCGAGATCCCGGTCGTCATGAAGGCGGCGTTGAGGAGCGTGAAGCGTGTGAACACGCGGTCGCGGAGGACCTGCCGCCAACTCCCGCCGAGCCGGTTTTCAGCCAGCTCAGGCGCGCGTGCGCGCGCCAGCACGAACATGTACGCGACGAACGTGCCGCAGTCGATGGCGAAGACCACGGTGAACGAGCCCGGGTGGTGGACGGAGACGATGAATCCCGCGACGACGCCGCCGAGCGCGACGCCGAGGTTCATCGCGAGCCGCTGCAGCGCGTAGGCCGGCGTGCGCTTCAGGGCCGGCGTCAGCCCGGCGAGCATCGCGGACTGCGACGGCCAGAACGAGCCGCTGCCGATCCCCCACAGCGTGTAGATCGCGAACGCGTCCGGAGCCGTCCGGATCAGCGGCATGAGCGCGAACGAGACGGTCATCACGGCGAGCGCGCCGAGCAGGACGCGCTTCGGGCCGAGGCGGTCGGAGAGCGTCCCGCCGAGGAAGCCGCTCGCGAGCGCGGCGGCGGACTGCACGGCCGCGGCGCTGCCGGCGAGGCCGAACGGGATGTGACGGACGTTGTGGAGGTAGATGAGCAGGAACGGCAGGACGACGCCGTTCCCGAACGCGTTGACGAGCGCGCCCGCCTCGAGGACGTACACCTCGCGCGGCAGGCGGGGATCGAGGCTGCGGACGTAGGCCTGGAACCGAGGCATCGCACGCGAGAGAATGCACGCGGTGATCGAGCGGCGGACGATCGTCTTCCCCGACGAGCGGCTCGCGGGAGTCGAGCATCCCGCGTTCGAGGCGCGTGGCGCGGGCGACGGCCCGCACGTCGCGCTGCTCGGCGGCATCCACGGCTGCGAGTACTCCTCGATCGCCGCCGTGACGCGCTTCATGGACGAGCTCGACACGAGCGAGCTCGCCGGCTCGATCACCGCGGTGCCCGTCGTCAGCATGCAGTCCTTCGAGCGGCGCTCGCCGTTCGTCGTGCCGGAGGACGGCAAGAACCTCAACCGCTCCTTCCCCGGCACGTACGACGGCACGTACACCGACGCGCTCGCGCGCGGGATCTTCGACGAGCTGATCGCGCCGGCGGACGCGCTGCTCGACCTGCACGGCGGCGATCTCGTCGAGGCGCTCGAGCCGTTCGCGATCTACGACGCCTCGCCGGTCGAGGAGAAGTCTCGCGCGCTCGCGGTCGCGTTCGGGCTTCCCTACGTCGTGCGCGAGGAGCCCGCGGCGGGGCTCGGCGGGATGACGTGCAGCGCCGCCGCCGCCGCGGGGATCCCGGCGGTGATCGCCGAGGCGGGCGGCTGCGGGCAGCTCGAGGAGGACGCGGTGGCGATGCTCGTGGCCGGCGTCCGCAATGCGCTCCGCTCGCTCGAGATGCTGCCCGGGCCGCTGGAGCCGCCGCGCGCGGACATGCGCGAGGTCGGCGTCTTCGACTGGGTCCGCTGCAAGGAGGCGGGCTTCTGGGAAGCGGTGGTGCGGGCCGGAGACGAGCTCGCGGCGGGCGATCTCGTCGGCCGCGTCAAGAGCCTCTGGGGCGACGTGCTCGAGGAGATCCACGCGCCGCGCGACGGGGTCGTCCTCTTCCTCACGACGAGCGCGGCCGTCGCCGACGACGGGCTCCTGCTCGGCCTCGGCGCGGAGCTCAGAGAGCTGACGCGATGAAGACGCTCACGACGTGCGTCTCCGTGCTCGCGCTCGCTGCGTGCGGCGGAGGCAGTGGCGGCGGAGCGGCGCTGACGAAGGTGCAGTACGACGCCAAGGTCAACCGCCTGTGCCTCGTCAGCGCCGACCGGCTCCGCGAGCTCCACATCGACAACACCGTTGCCGACTGGAAGTCGCATCTCGGCGCGTCCGCGGTGGCGATCGACAAGGACTTCACCGACAAGCTCGCGGCCTGGACGCCGCCCGCGTCGATCGCGAGCGCGGCGGCGGCCTACGTCAAGGCGAACGCGAAAGTCACGCAGGACGAGCGCGACGCTGTCGCCGCTGCGACGGCCGGCGACAAGGCAAAGCTGAGTGCCGTCCTCAAGCAG
Organism: Gaiellaceae bacterium; assembly: GCA_035652255.1. Classification (GTDB taxonomy): domain Bacteria; phylum Actinomycetota; class Thermoleophilia; order Gaiellales; family Gaiellaceae; genus Palsa-739. The sequence continues at coordinate 25,910 of DASRED010000016.1, forward strand.
TCGAACAAGGACGCGCTCGCGACGTATCCGTCGGCGAAGCAGCTCGGTGCGAAAGACTGCTACTTCCCGTAAGAAGAAGTGCGCCCGGCAGGAATCGAACCTGCGACCTCGCGCTCCGGAGGCGCGCGCTCTATCCCCTGAGCTACGGGCGCGGGGACAACGAGGTGAGTGTAGCCTCGGCCCTCGTGGAGGTCTCCGCCCGGATCGTCGAGCTCGAGTTCGCGGAGACGTTCGTCATCTCCCGCGGAGCGGCCGACACGGCGGAGTCGCTGATCGTCGAGCTGCGCCATTCGGGCGTCTCCGGCTTCGGCGAGGCGGCGGCGATCGAGCGGTACGGCGAGTCCGCGGGATCGGCGCTTGCCGAGGTCGAGAAGAACGCGGCCGCGATCGGGGACGATCCGTTCGCGCTCGAGGAGGTCATGGCGCGGCTCCCCGCACGCGAGTTCGCGGCGCGCTCGGCGATCGACGCGGCTCTCCACGACCTGCAGGGGAAGCTGCTCGGCCAGCCGGTCTGGCGGCTCCTCGGCCTGCGGCGCGCCGGCCCGCCGACGAGCTGGACGGTCTGGCTCGGGGACCCCGACGACATGGCGCGCCGCGCGGAGAAGGCGCTCGCCGGCTTCCGCCGCCTCAAGCTCAAGCTCGGCGGCCGGGACGGCCTCGACGTCGAGCGCGTCCGTGCCGTCCGCGGCGTCGCCGGCGACCTGCCGCTCCAGGTGGACGTGAACGAGGCCTGGAGCCTCGCGGAGGCGCTCGAGCTCCTGCCGCAGCTCGCCGAGCTCGGTGTCGAGTACTGCGAGCAGCCGCTGCCGGCCGGCGATCCCGGCGGCTCCGAGCTGAAGGAGCGCTCGCCGCTCCCGATCTTCGTCGACGAGGACTGCCACACGCTTGGCGACGTCGCCGCGTGTGCCGAGCGCGCGCACGGGATCAACGTCAAGCTCGCGAAGTCGGGCGGGATCCGCGAGGCCGTGCGGATGGTGCACGCCGCCCGGGCGCTCGGGCTCGGCTGCATGCTCGGCTGCATGGTCGAGTCGGGGCTCGGGATCTCCGCCGGCACGCAGATCGCGTCGCTCTTCGACCACGTCGACCTCGACGGCAACCTCCTGCTCGCGCACGATCCGTGGCCGGGCGTGCCGTTCGTCGACGGTGTCCAGCTTCCCCCGGAGGAACCAGGGCTCGGTGTCCGCGCGGTATCTGCTGCTCGCTGAGGGATTCTCGGCCGACCCGCACTACGGGAAGACGATGCGCGGCGTCCTGCGCTACCGGCGCGACGACGTCGTCGCGATCCTCGACTCGACGCGGCCTGGCGAGACGGAGGAGGGCATCCCGGTCGTCGGCACGGTGGAGGACGCCCTGCCGCTCGGCCCGACGACCGCCCTCGTCGGCGTCGCGACGCAGGGCGGCCGCTTCCCGCCGGCCTGGCTCGAGATCCTCCGCGCGTGCGTCGAGAACGGGCTCGACGTCGAGAACGGCCTCCACGTCTTCCTCTCCGACGACCCCGAGCTGAGCGCGCTCGCGGCGGCGCGCGGCTCCGAGCTGCACGACCTGCGCCGCCCGCCCGCCGACCTCTCGACCGCGACGGGAGCGAACCTCGACGTCGACGCGACCATCGTCCTCACCGTCGGCTCCGACTGCGCGATCGGGAAGATGACCGTCTCGCTCGAGCTCGACCTCGAGGCGCGGCGGCGCGGCGTCAACTCGGTCTTCGTTCCGACCGGCCAGACGGGGATGGTGATCGCCGGCTGGGGGACCGCCGTCGACGCGGTCGTCGCGGACTTCATCGCCGGCGCCGCCGAGCGGCTCGTCGTCGAGGGACGCGAGCGTGGGGGAGAGCTGCTCTGGGTCGAGGGCCAGGGCTCGCTGCTCCATCCCGTCTACTCCGGCGTCACCCTCGGCCTCTACCACGGCAGCGTCCCGCACCTACTCGTGCTCTGCCACGAGGCGGGACGGACGGCGATCGAGGGCGCCGGCGGCGGGCCGCATCCGATCCCGCCCCTCCGAGAGCTCGTCGAGCTCCACGAGCGCCTCGCGCTGCCGGCCCGCCCGGCGCGCGTCGCTGCGGTCGCGCTCAACACGCGCTCGCTCTCCGACGACGACGCGCGGGCCGCGATCGCGGCGGCGGAGGAGGAGACGGGCCTGGCCGCCGACGACCCGGTCCGCTTCGGCGCCGCGAAGCTCGTCGAGGCGGTGCTCGCCGCGGCGCCTTGATCGTCGCAGTCGTCTCCGACACGCACCTGCCGCGCGGCACGCGCCGGATTCCAGAGGCGTGCCTCGAGCGGCTCCGCTCCGCCGACCTCATCCTCCACGCGGGCGACGTCACCGCCGTCTCCGTCCTCGACGAGCTCGCCGCGCTCGGCCCGCCGCTCGCGGGCGTGCACGGGAACATGGACGACGAGGCGACGCGCGCCCGCCTGCCGGCGCAGCGCGTCGTCGAGGCCGGCGGCGCCCGCATCGCGATGACGCACGATCCCGGCCCGCGCGCCGGGAGGGAGGAGCGCCTCGTCCGCCGCTTCCCCGGCTGCGACGCGGTCGTCTACGGCCACACGCACGAGCCCGACGTGAGCCGGCAGGGCGGCGTCTGGACCTCAATCCCGGCTCGCCGACCGAGCGGCGCCGGGCGCCACGCCACACGATGCTCGTGCTCGAGATCGAGGCCGGACGGATCGCGCCCGAGCTGGTCAATCTCACTTGACACGAACAGGCGTTCGCTCTACTATGCGAACAGATGTTCGGGAAATTGCTCATCCTGTTGTGTGTCCTGGCCCTCGCCGTCGGCTACGCGGCGCGCGGCTCGTCCGGCGCAGGCCCGCGGCAGACGTACGTCGTGCGGCCTGGCGACACCCTCTGGTCGATCGCCGTGCACCACTACGCCGGCGATCCCCGTCAGGGGATCTGGCTCATCCAGCAGCGGAACCACCTCGCCACGGCGACGATCTCGCCCGGCGAGAAGCTCCTCCTGCCGTAGGGGCTAGACGCCGGGAAGCTCGGGCAGGTCGAGCCCGAACACGTAGACGCGCTCGCCGCGGAACAGCTGCTGCTCGGGATCCCAGGGGAAGCGGATCAGCACCTTCCACTCGAGCGGGCCCTCGACCGGGCCCTGGCCGAGCCACGGCGCCTGCTGCGTCGCGGTGACCGTCGCCTCCTCGAAGACGCCCTGCGGCCCGATCACGATGTCCGACAGGGCGAAGTAGATGTCCGGGAACGCCGTGAGCAGCTCCGTGTAGAAGCGCGCCGCGCCCTCGTGCCCTTCCCAGCGGTGTCCGGTCTGGACGAGCTCGTAGACGCAGTCAGGCGTCAGCGTCGCGATCAGGCCGGGCAGGTCGCGGGCGTCCTCCGCGATCGAGTGCGCCTTGTAGAGCTCGCGAATGGCGCGGTAGTCCTCCGGCGTGGACTCGCGCCGGTAGCTCTCGAGCAGGCTCGGATCCGGCATGGCGGGAGCCTAGGCGAGAAGAAGCTCTCCGAGCGGCGCTGCCGTCTCGAGGAGGTCGGGCGTCCGGCCGACGAGCCGAAGGAACGCGTCGACGGCGGCTGGCGCGAACTGCGTGCCGCGGTTGCGGGCGATCTCCTCCGCCGCCTCCTCGAGCGGGCGAGCCTCGCTGTACGGGCGATCGGTCGTCATCGCGTCGAAGGCGTCCGCGAGCCCGACGACGGCGGCCTCGACCGGGATCTCGTCGCCGGCGAGACGGTGCGGGTAGCCCGTCCCGTCCCAGCGCTCGTGGTGGTGGAGGATCGCCGGCACCGCGGCCTGGAGGCTCTGCAGCCTGCCGACGATCCGGGCGCCGTCCGCCGGGTGTCGCTTCACGACTTCGTACTCCTCACGGGTCAGCCGGTCCGGCTTCGTGAGGATGGCGTCGGGCACGCCGATCTTGCCGATGTCGTGGAAGAGGCCGGCGACGCGGAGCGCGTCGATCTGCGCCGCCTCGAGACCGAGCTCCTCGCCAAGGGCGACCGCGATCCGCTGCACGCGCTGCGAGTGGCCGGCCGTGTACGGATCCTTCGCGTCGACCGTCTCGTTGAGGCTCGCGACGGCCTCGAGCGCACTCTCCTCTAGCAGCCGGTTCGACTCGACGAGACGCCGCGAGCCGCCGCGGACGAGGAGCGCGAGCGCCGCCCAGAGCGCGAGGAAGACGACGCCGACGGCCAGCCAGATCATGCGCCGGCGGGAGCCGATCAGCCGGTTCACCGCCGACGGGTCGGCGTAGATCTCGTACGCCCCGATCACCTGGCCGGGACGGGAGCCCATGATCGGGGCGTACACCTGGAGGAGGCTCGGGAGGCCGAGCCCGACCTCCGCCCTGTCCTCCGCGTTCTGGTTCGAGGGGGACACGAAGCCGGCGGTCGCGACGTTGTCGCGAATCGCGCGCTCGAGCGGCCCCTCGAGCGGGAAGCTCCTGCCGATCCGCGTCGGGTCGAGGTTCGTCCACGCGAGCCGGCCGTTCGGCTGCCACACCTTCACGGCCTTGACGTCCGGCTGCTCCTTGAGCGAGTTGAGGATCCCCTTGCTCACCCAGCGCGTGACGACGACGCGATTCCCGTGCACGAGCGCCGGGCGCATGACGCCGTCGACGTAGCGGGCGAGAGCCCAGCGCTCGGAGACGACCGCCTGCTGGCGCAGCGTGCGGCTCAACGTCCAGCCGAGCAGAGCACCGCCGGCGACGAGGATCAGAGCCGACGCGAGGAGGAAGGCGCGCAGCAGCGTGAGCGACCTCTGAAGGCCGCTCCTGTTCAGCTTCCGCCCGCTCGCCTCGTCCACGTGCCGCGTATATCGAGGACGCCGCCGAATCGGATTTCCCGGCCGCTCCTAGAATCGCGCGATGGACCTCGACGTCGTCTTCCTCGGCACCGCGGCCTCGATGCCGACCGCGCAGCGCGGGCCGGCGGCCGTGCTCGTGCGGCGCGGCGGCGAGCGGCTGCTTTTCGACTGCGGCGAGGGGACGCAGCGCCAGTTGCAGCGTTCGGTGGTCGGCCTCCCCGACCTGCAGGAGATCTTCTTCACGCACTACCACGCCGACCACACGCTCGGACTGCCGGGGCTGCTGAAGACGTTCGAGCTGCGCGGGCGGGACGAGACGCCGCTCACGCTGTACGGGCCGGTCGGCCTGCGCGAGCTGTTCAAGCGCTTCCAGCCGTTCGTCGGGCGACTGCCGTATCCCGTCGCGCTCGTCGAGCTCGAGCCGGGGGAGACGGTCGCGCGCGGCGAGTACGCGATCGAGCCGTTCGCCGTCGAGCACGGCCGCGCGGCGCTCGGCTACGCGCTCGTCGAGCCGGAGCGGCCGGGACGCTTCGACGTCGCGGCGGCCGACGCGCTCGGGGTTCCGCCCGGCCCCGCGCGCGGGAAGCTCCAGGCCGGCGAGCCCGTCGAGGTCGAGGGGCGGACCGTGACCGCGGCGGACGTCCTCGGCGAGCCTCGGTCGGGCCGGACGATCGTGCTCACCGGCGACACCGCGCCGTGTCCGGCCGTCGTCCAGGCGGCGCATGGCGCGGACCTCCTCGTCCACGAGGCGAGCTTTCTCGCGGCGGAGAAGGACCGGGCCCGCGAGACGAATCACTCGACTGCCGCGGAGGCGGCGGAGGTCGCGAGGCTCGCGCAGGTGCGCTTGCTCGCGCTGACGCACGTCTCGCCGCGCTACTTCGGGCCGGAGCTCGCCGACGAGGCGCGCGCGGTCTTCCCCGACACGGTCGTGCCGCGCGACTTCGACGTGATCGAGGTTCCCTTCGCGGAGCGCGGCGCACCGACGCTCGTCGAACGCGGCGCGCGGCCGCCGCGGCCTATGATCCGAGGCGAATGAGCGGAATGGTTCAGGTCGCGGTCGCGGGCGACGTCGCCGAGGCGGAGGAGATGCAGGAGATCCTCAGCAACGCCGGCATCGAGTCGTCGATCGAGCAGTCCCCGGACGAGGACACCGTCAGCGTGTCCGTGCCGGAGTCCGAGCTCGAGACGGCGAAGGAAGCGATCGAAGCTCTCACCGAGCCCGACGAGCTGATCTCGGAGCCGTAGGAATCCCGATGCCGACGATGACGATGGTCCGCGTCCGTGGCAGGGCGCGTCTCACCGCAGGCGCGGCCGCGCGGCCGCCACGCACTCCGTAGCCGCGCCCTCGCCGACGAGCTCGTCCGCGACGCCCGGATAGCGCCCGGGGGTCTCGCGCTGGACCTCGGCGCCGGCGGCGGCGTGCTCACCGGCGCGCTCCTCTCCGCCGGCGCGCGCGTGCGGGCGGTCGAGCTGGACGGAGTGGCCCTGCACGAGTTGCGCCGCCGCTTCGCCGGCGAGTCGCGGGTCGAGGTGATCGCGGCCGACGTGACGAGCGTCGCTCTGCCGGACGAGCCGTTCGCCGTCGTCGCCAATCTCCCGTTCGCGCACGGGACGGCGATCCTCCGGCGGCTCCTCTCGGATCCGCGCGTGCCGCTGCTGCAGCTCGACGCGATCGTCGAGTGGGGGCTGGCGGCGAAGCGGACGGCGGTCTGGCCGTCGACGCTGCTCGGCTGCCTGTGGGGAGCGTGGTACGAGCTCGAGCTCGTAAGGCGTGTCCCGCGCGCGTGCTTCGCGCCGCCGCCGAGCGTCGACGCCGCCGTCCTGCGGGCGACGCGCCGCGACACGCCGCTCGTCCCGCCGAGGGAGGCCCGGTCCTACGAGTCCCTGCTCCGCCGCGCCTTCGACGCGCAGGCGCCGCTCGACCGGATCCTGCCGCGCCGCGTCGTCCACCGCGCCGCCCACGAGCATGGCTTCGACCCGCACGCGAAAGCCCGTGACCTCGACGCGCGGCAGTGGGCACGGCTCCACCGCTCGATAGGGTCGCCTCGATGAACGATGCCGATCTCGAGCTTCGTCGTCGCACCTACGCCTTCTTCGTCGACCACGGCCGCGCGCCCGCGCCCTCCGAGCTGGGCGATCCGGACGACGTCGTCGCCGGCTGGCGCCGGCTCCACGAGGAGCACGCAGTCGTCCTCAACCCCGCCACCGACGAGTTGCGGATGCTCAATCCCTTCTCGGTCGTGCCGACCGCCTATCGCGTCCAGGCCGGCGGACGCTGGTGGTACGGGAACTGCGCGTGGGACGCTTTCGGCATCTGCGCGGCGCTCCATGCGGACGGGCGTGTCGAGACCTCGTGCCCGGACTGCGGCGAGCCGCTGACCGTCGGGGTGCACGACGAGAAGCCGGACGACGAGTCGCTCCTGTTCCACGTCCTCGTCCCTGCGGCGCACTGGTGGGACGACATCGTCTTCACCTGAACGACGATGAACCTCTTCCGGTCGGAAGAGCACATCGCGCGCTGGCTCGGAGAACGGCAGCCGGGCGCGACCATCTCCGTCGCAAAGCTCGTCGAACTCGCGTACGCGTGGTGGGACGACCGCATCTCGCCCGACTGGCGACCGCACACGCGCGACGAGAACATGGCGATCCTCGAGCGCCTCGGCCTCACCGGCGCGTTCTGGGAGCTCGCCTAGATCCCATCCGGCCGACCCGCTACTCTTCCGTCTCGGACTACCCCTTTAACCCGGTCCAGCGAGGCCGGAAAGGAGTCGGATGAGTACGCATGCGCCCGCACAGGGCAAAGTCCTTCTCGACGCGGAAGCGTTGGGCCGGACCCTTTCGAGAATCGCCCACGAGATCATCGAGGGCAATCCCGAGATCGGCGACGTCGCCCTCGTCGGGATCCAGACGCGCGGCGTCCCGCTCGCGCAGCGGCTCGCGCGCCTGATCGAGGAGCGCTCCGGCGTCGCGCCCGACCTCGGCGCGGTCGACATCACCTTCTACCGCGACGACGTCACCGTGCGCGGCGGCGAGGCTCCGCTCGCGCCGCAGCCGCTCGTCCGCGCGTCCCAGCTCGACTTCCCGCTCGACGGAAGGACGGTCGTCCTCGTCGACGACGTCCTCTACACCGGCCGCACGATCCGCGCCGCGATCGAGGCGCTCTTCGCGTACGGCCGGCCGGCGCGCGTCCAGCTCGCCGTCGTCGTCGATCGCGGCCATCGCGAGCTGCCGATCCGCCCCGACTACATCGGCAAGAACCTGCCCACCGCCCGCGGCGAGCGGATCCAGGTGCAGCTCGTCGAGGTCGACGAGCTCGACGCCGTCCTGCTCGTCGGCTCCCCGGAGGAGGAGAGGAAATGATCCGCCTCGTCACCGACGACCTGCGTCCCCCGGCCGGGCCGCCGAAGCGGCACCTGCTCTCGGTCGCCGACCTCACTCGCGACGACGTCGAGCGCCTGCTCGGCACCGCCCGCACCTTCGCGGCCTCGCTCGACCGGCAGGTGAAGAAGCTGCCGACCCTGCAGGGCCACCTCGTCGTCAATCTCTTCTACGAGTCCTCGACGCGGACGTCGTCCTCCTTCGAGCTCGCCGCGAAGCGGCTCTCGGCGGACACGCTCAGCGTCAAGTCCGTCGGTTCCTCGGTGGACAAGGGCGAGTCGCTCAAGGACACCGCGCTCACGCTCGGCGCCTACGACCCCGACGTGATCGTCATTCGCCACCCGCAGATCGGCGCACCGCAGCTCGTCGCCGCCGCGACCGACGCGCACGTCGTCAACGCGGGCGACGGCAAGCACCAGCACCCGACCCAGGCGCTGCTCGACCTGTTCACCCTGCGGGAGGAGCTCGGCAAGCTCGAGGGCCTCCACGTCGCGATCGTCGGCGACGTCCTCCACTCGCGCGTCGCGCGCTCGCTCATGCAGGCGTTCGCGCTCGTCGGGATCCGGACGACCCTCGTCGGCCCGCCCGCGCTCCTGCCGCGCGAGCTGCCGGCGGAGACGACGACGGACATCGAGGCGATCCGCGACGCCGACGTCGTCTACGTCCTCCGGATGCAGAACGAGCGGATGGCTCCCGGCGAGAACTTCGTCCCGAGCCTCCGCGAGTACTCGGCGCGCTGGGGGATCACGCCCGAGCGGCTGCGGACCGGCCAGAAGGTCATGCACCCGGGGCCGATGAACCGCGGCGTCGAGATCGACCCGCGCGTCGCCGACTCGCCCGACTCGCTGATCACGAACGAGGTGCGCTCCGGGCTCGTCGTCCGGATGGCCGTCCTCTACGACGTCCTCACCGGCGGCCCGGTCGGCGTTCAGGCGCTCGCAGCGGCGGAGGTGGCGTGATGCTCTGGCAGAAGGAGCTGCCCGGCGCCGACCTCGTCATCCGCGGCGCGCGCGTCCTCGATCGGACCGAGGGAATCGACGCGACGCTCGAGGTTCGCATCGACGGCGGCGTCATCGCCCAGATCGGGGCGCAGGTCGATGCGAACGAGCATCGCGTCGTCGACGCTAAGGGGCTCGTCCTCGCGCCGGCCTTCGTCGACCCGCACGTCCATCTGCGCACGCCCGGCCGGGAGGACGAGGAGACGATCGCGAGCGGCACGGCCGCCGCTGCGGCCGGCGGCTTCTGCGCGATCCTCGCGATGCCGAACACCGACCCGGTCGTCGACTCCGCCGCGACGCTCGGCTCGCTCGTCGAGACCGCGCGGAGCGAGGCTGCGATCCCGACCGGCTTCCTCGCCGCCATCACGCGTGGCCAGCGCGGGGAGGAGCTGACCGAGATGGGCGAGCTCGCCGAGTCCGGCGCGGTCGCCTTCTCCGACGACGGCGTCCCCGTCGCCTCGGCCGGGCTGATGCGGCGCGCGCTCCAGTACGCCTCGATCACCGACCGCCCGCTCGCGCTCCACTGCGAGGAGCCGACGCTCTCGCGCGGCGGCCACATCCACGAGGGACGCGTCGCCGCGGAGCTCGGCTTCGCCGGCTACCCCTCCGTCGCCGAGTCCGTCGCGGTCGAGCGGGACCTCGCGCTCGCCGGCTACGAGCGAGGACGGATCCACGTCCTCCATCTCTCCGCCGCCGAGTCGGTCGAGGCGCTCGCCCGCGCGCGCGACGCGGGGATCGCGGCGAGCGGCGAGGCGACGCCGCACCATCTCGTGCTCACCGACGACGCCGTCCGCTCGCTCGATCCGAACGTGAAGATGAATCCGCCGCTGCGCGCCGAGCGCGACCGGGTCGCCCTGCTCGACGCGGTGCGGGACGGGACGATCGAGGCGATCGCGACCGACCACGCGCCGCACGCCGCGCACGAGAAGGACGTGCCGTTCGAGGCGGCGCCCTTCGGCGTCACCGGCCTCGAGACCGCGTTCGCCTCGCTCTACTCGCACCTCGTCAAGCCGGGGCTCCTCCCGCTGGAGACGTTGCTCGAGCGGATGTCCGCCGGGCCGGCGCGGATCTTCGGGCTCGACCGGCCGCGGGTCGCGACCGGCGCGCGCGCGAACCTCGTCCTCCTCGAGCTCGATCGCGAGTGGACGGTCGGCGAGCAGCCGTTCCGTTCCCGCTCCGGCAACTCCTGGCTGCTCGGCTCGCGCCTGCAGGGTGCGGTGCGGCTGACGCTCGCCGGCGGAGCGGTGGTGCACGAATGAGCTCCTATCTCGCGCTCGCGGACGGGACTGTCTGGCACGGCGAGTCGGTCGGCGCCGGCGGTCACGCGCTCGGCGAGGCCGTCTTCACGACCGGCATGTCCGGCTACCAGGAGGCTGTCACCGACCCGAGCTTCGAGGACCAGCTCATCTGCTTCACCGCGCCGATGGTCGGCAACTACGGCGTGGCGGAGGAGCGGAGCGAGTCGTCCGCGACGCACGCGCGCGCGGTGCTGATGCGCGAGGCGCGCGGGCCGGGCTGGACCGACTGGCTGCGTGAGCGCGGCATCGTCGCGCTCACCGGGATCGACACGCGCAGCCTCGTCCTCCATCTCCGTGACGCGGGCGCGGCGCTCGCCATCGCGGTGGCGGACGAGCTGCCGGTCGAGGACGCGGTCGAGCTCGCGCGGAGCCAGCCGCCGATGCTCGGACGCGCGCTCATCGACGGCGTTTCCACGGCCGAGCCGTACGTCTTCGCGCCGGACGGCCGCGTCTCGGTCGGCGTCGTCGACTACGGCGTGAAGAACTCCGTCCTGCGCCGCTTGGCGAAGGCCGGCGCTGCCGTCACCGTCTACCCCCACGACACGCCGGCGGACGAGCTCGCGAAGCACGACGGCGTCCTCCTATCGCCGGGGCCCGGCGATCCGGAGCCGCTCACGGCGCAGACGGAGATCGTCCGCGACCTGCTCGGCCGGACGCCCGTGCTCGGCATCTGCCTCGGCCATCAGCTGATCGCGCAGGCGACGGGCCACGGGACGTACAAGCTCCCGTTCGGCCACCGCGGCGCCAACCATCCCGTCCTCGAGCGGAAGACCGGCCGCGTGCTCGTCACGAGCCAGAACCACGGCTTCGCGGTCCGCCCGAGCGAGGCCGCCGAGGCGTCGCACGTCTCCCTCTACGACGGCACCGTCGAGGGGCTCGAGCTGCCGGAGCTGCGGACGCGCTCGCTCCAGTTCCATCCGGAGGCCGGCCCGGGCCCGCACGACGCCTGGCCGCTCCTCGAGTCCTGGGTCGAGGAGGTCGCCGCGAATGCCTAGGCGCACCGACCTCGAGTCGATCTGCATCGTCGGCTCCGGACCGATCGTGATCGGCCAGGCCGCGGAGTTCGACTACGCCGGCTGCCAGGCGCTCAAGGTGCTGCGCGCGGACGGCTTCCGGACGATCGTCGTCAACTCGAACCCGGCGACGATCATGACCGACCCCGGCTTCGCCGACCGGACGTACCTCGAGCCGCTCGACGCCGAGTCGGTCGCCGAGGTTCTCCGGCTGGAGCGCCCCGACGCGCTGCTCCCGACGATGGGCGGCCAGACGGCGCTCAACCTCGCGCGCGAGCTCGCCACGTCCGGCGTCCTCGACGAGCTCGGCATCGAGCTGATCGGTGCCAAGCTCGACGCGATCGAGCGCGCCGAGGACCGCCTGAAGTTCAAGGACGCGGTGGAGAGCTGTGGGCTCAAGGTGCCGACCTCCGCGATCGTCACGTCGGTCGACGAGATTCACGGGATCCCGGTGCCGGCCGTCGTCCGCCCGGCCTTCACGCTCGGCGGCCACGGTGGCGGCTTCGCGTACACCGAGGAGGAGCTGCGCCGGCAGGTCGAGCGCGGCCTGAGCGAGTCCCCGATCGGGCAGGTGCTCGTCGAAGAGTCGGTGCGCGGCTGGGACGAGTTCGAGCTCGAGGTCGTCCGCGACCGCCTCGACAACGTCGTCATCGTCTGCTCGATCGAGAACCTCGACCCGATGGGCGTCCACACCGGCGACTCCGTCACGGTCGCGCCGCAGATGACGCTGCCCGACGAGGCGTACCAGGAGCTGCGCGACGCGGCGATCGCCGTCATCCGCGCGGTCGGCGTCGACACCGGCGGCTCGAACATCCAGTTCGCCCGCAGCCGTGAGACCGGCGAGGTGCGCGTGATCGAGATGAACCCGCGCGTCTCCCGCTCCTCCGCGCTCGCCTCGAAGGCGACCGGCTACCCGATCGCGAAGGTCGCAGCGCGGCTCGCGGTCGGCTACACGCTCGACGAGATCCCGAACGACCTGACGGGGACGACGCCGGCGAGCTTCGAGCCGACGCTCGACTACGTCGTCGTCAAGTTCCCGCGCTTCGCCTTCGAGAAGTTCCCCGGCGCCGACCGGACGCTGGGCACGCAGATGAAGTCGGTCGGGGAGACGATGGGCATCGGGCGCACCTTCGGCGAGGCCTTCCTCAAGGCCCTGCGCTCGCGCGAGCTCGACGCGGGCGCGGCCACGCCGTGGCAGGGCCTCGGCGACCTGCCCGAGGGCGTGCACCCGTTCTTCCAGGCCGAGGCGGCGCGGATCCGGGAGGCGCTCGGGGCCCTCGCCGGCGCCGACGTCGCGACGCTCGCCGCCGACCACTGGCTGCGGCTCAAGCGCCTCGGGCTCTCCGACGCGGACGTCGCCGCCGCCGCCGGGACGGCCGAGGCGACGGTGCGCGAGCGGCGCCGCGACTGCGGCGTGCGGCCCGCGTACCGCCGCGTCGACTCGTGCGCCGGCGAGGTCGAGGCGGCGTCGAACTACTACTACTCC
>DASRED010000017.1:0-79749 GCA_035652255.1 Gaiellaceae bacterium
GGTTGGTTCGAGCAGATGGTCCCCGTCGACCGCTTCCCCTATCTCCACGAGCACGGGTTGCAGCACCTGAACGACGGGCCCTACCTGCCGGTGAGTGCGTTCGAGTTCGCCCTCGACCTGTTGCTCGAGAGCCTCGGGAAGCTGCGGGAGACGGGCTAGCGCTTCGAGAACTGCGGCGCCTTGCGCGCCTTGTGCAGGCCGGCCTTCTTACGCTCGACCTGGCGTGCGTCGCGCGTGAGGAAGCCTTCGCGCTTGAGCGGCACGCGCAGCTCCGGGTTCGCCTCGACGAGCGCGCGGGCGATGCCGTGGCGAACGGCTCCCGCCTGTCCGGTCAGGCCGCCGCCGTGCACCCGAACGCGGAGGTCGTACTGACCTTCGACACCGGCGACCTTGAGCGGGGAGACGGCGATCGTCTGCCAGACCGACCGCGGGAAGTACTCCTCGAGCGTCCGGCCGTTCACCCAGGTCGACCCGTCGCCGGGGCGGAGGATGACGCGCGCGACCGAGGTCTTGCGCTTGCCGGTGCCGCGGTACTGGGCGACGGCGCTCACGAATCGAGCTCCAGTGGCTTCGGGTTCTGCGGGCCGTGCGGATGTTCGGGGCCGGCGTAGATCTTGAGCTTCGTGATCTGCTGCCGCGCGAGCCGGTTCTTCGGGAGCATTCCCTTGACGGCGACGCGGAGGACTTCGGTCGGACGCCGCTCGAGCTGGTCGCGCAACGTCCGGCTCCGGAGTCCCCCCGGGTACCCGGAGTGCCGGTAGTAGCGCTTCTGGTCGAGTTTGTTGCCGGTCACGTGGATCTTCTCCGCGTTGACGACGACGACGAAGTCGCCCGTGTCGACGTGCGGCGTGAACTGCGGCTTGCGCTTGCCGCGGAGCGTGTCGGCGATCTGCGTGGCGAGACGGCCCAGGGTCTTCCCCTCGGCGTCGACGAGATACCACTCGCGCGTGATCTCTCCCGGCTTGGCGCTGTAGGTCTTCATGAAAAGCGGCGGACAGGTGCCCGCCGGCGGCGGATTGTAGCGAAAGCCTGCTCCAATCCTTGCTCGAACGCCGCCGCCCCGCCGTGCGACGGATGGCGGACGTACGGCGCGTCGGTCGCGGCTGCGGCGACGCGCCCGACCGCGATCACGGCACGCCCCCGGAGGACCTCGTCGAGGAACGGAACGGCCGCTTCGACCTCCGCGCGCCGCGGCGGACGATTGGAGCTCGCGGTGCCCGGATGCGTCGGCACGACGTTCCAGAGGAGGACGTCCTCCTCCACACCGAGCCGCGCGAGGACGCGGTGGACGATCGTCGCGCTCGCCTCCGCCGGGCCGGCTCCCGTGAGCTGGCGCTCGGACGTAAACGCGACGCCGCTCACGCGCGCACCGCGATATCCCGCCGCCTCACCGACGAGAACGACCGGGACGTCGGCACGAGAGTCGAGATAGGCCGAAAGACGCGCCTGGAGGAGCGGCGAATCGGCGTACTGGTTGAACGTCCGGCCTATCCGCGCTTCGGACAGCCGCGTGACGAAGTCGACAGACATCTCCCCCATTCTCGTATCGGGATGACGTGCACGATGCAGCCATGTTCGGTCGCTTTGTCCCATGGCGTCGCCAGCCCACGCCACTTGGCGACGCCACGCCACGCCAACTCGCGGAGTACAACACTCGGGATGCGCGCGACCTGTTCTCCCACCTCTTGCGGCGCGTCCGGCAGGGAGAGGAGATCGTCGTCGCGCATGCGGGTCGCCCGGTGGCGAAGCTCGTGCCGTACAGCGGCGAGGCGACCCGCGCGGGACTCGTGCGCACGCAGTTGATCGTCGAGGATGTCGTCGTGCTCGGCGGCGATCGCCGGATCTGGAGCGCTATTCCGGCACAGCGCCCACGGCGGAGTCCCAGCGGTTCCACCTGACGACCTCGTCCTGCTTGCGGCGGCGTTGCGAGAAGGCGCTCGTCGCCTTCTCCCAGTCGGGATCCTCGGCCGGGTGGCCGACGGTCACGCCGGTGACGATCGTCAAGTCGTCCGGCAACCGGAACAGCTCGTGCCAGCGCGAATCCTCCTCCACCGGCACGCCGTAGACGCCCGCGCCGAGCCCCTCCTCGAGCGCGGCGAGCATGATCAGCATCAGCGCGGCGCCGGCGTCGACGTGCCAGAACGGCACCGGCCAGATCACCTCGACGCCGCCGGTGGCGGCGAGCTTGTCGGCCTGGTTGTAGCGGTCGTGGTAGTCCTGCTCGCGGGTCATGACGAGGATGTGCGCGGCCGCCCTGCCGAACCAGTTCCTGGAACGCTCCTCCTCCTGCCAGCCGGCGAGCGTCTCGATCGCCTCGCGATCGTCGACGACGAGGAGGCGGAGCCCCTGGCTGTAGCCCGCGTTCGGGCCGCGTCGTGCGGCGCGCGCGATCCGCTCCAGCGTCTCGCGCGGCACCGGCTTGCCGGTGTAGCTGCGCACGGCGCGCCGCCGCTTCAGCAGCTCGTAGAACGACTCCCTCTCTGACATCACGGCATTATCCGCACAGTGAGAGCGGTCGAGCTCGCCTTCGCTGTCGGCTGGGGCGCCTTCTGGCTGTACTGGCTCGGCGCGGCGCTCTCGATGAAACGCGGGCGGATCAGCTGGTCGCGCGAGATCCGTATCCGCATCGTGATCGTGGCCGCCGCGGTGACCGCCGCGCGACTCGGCGCGTTCCGCGGGCACGGAATCGACTCGGACGCGACGCGAGCCGGCATCGGGCTGGCGTTGTTCGGAGCGACTCTGCTCTTCGCGATCTGGGCGCGCCTCCACATCGGCCGCAACTGGGGAGCGCCGATGACGGAGAAGAACGAGCCGGAGCTCGTGACGAGCGGCCCCTACCGCTTCGTCCGCCATCCCATCTACTCGGGGATCCTCGCCGCCGGCGTCGGGACGGCGGTCGCACTGAGCTGGTGGTGGCTCGTCGCCGTCGGTCTCGCGGCCGTCTACTTCCTCTATGCCGCGGTCGTCGAAGAGCGCTTCCTGACGCGGCAGTTCCCGGAGGCCTATCCGGCGTACGCCCGCTCGACGAAGATGCTCGTCCCGTTCGTGCTCTGACGCGGCGCGATGGAGGACGCTATTCCCACTCGATCGTCGCGGGAGGCTTCGAGGTCACGTCGAGCACGACGCGGTTCACGCCGGGGATCTCGTTGACGATCCGCGCCGAGATCGTCTCGACGAGGTCGTACGGGAGCCGCGCCCAGTCCGCGGTCATCGCGTCGTCGCTCGTCACGGCGCGGATCACGACCGGGTAGCCGTACGTGCGCTCGTCGCCCTGCACGCCGACCGAGCGGATCGCCGGCAGCACCGCGAACGACTGCCACAGCTCGCCGTACATCCCGGCGCGCCGAACCTCCTCCTGGAGGATCGCGTCGGCGGCGCGCAGGATCTCGAGCCGCTCGTGGGTGACCGCGCCGATGATCCGGATCGCGAGGCCCGGACCCGGGAACGGCTGCCGCCAGACCATCCGCTCGGGCATCCCGAGCTCCTCGCCGACCCGCCGCACCTCGTCCTTGAAGAGCAGCCGCAGCGGCTCGACGAGCTTCATCTTCATGTCGTCCGGCAGGCCGCCGACGTTGTGGTGCGACTTGATCGTCGCGGCCACGCCCTCGGTGCCGCCCGACTCGATCACGTCGGAGTAGAGCGTCCCCTGGACGAGCCAGCGGACGTCGCCGAGCTTGCGCGCCTCCTCCTCGAAGACGCGGATGAACTCGCGACCGATGATCTTCCGCTTCTCCTCCGGCTCCTCGACCCCGTCGAGCAACTCGAGGAACCGCTCCTCCGCCTGGACGTGGACGAGCGGGACGTGGAAGTGGTCGCCGAACGTCTCGACGACCTGCTCCGCCTCGTCCTGCCGCAGCAGCCCGTGGTCGACGAACACGCACGTCAGCTGCTCGCCGATCGCCTTGTGGACGAGGAGCGCCGCGACCGCGGAGTCGACGCCGCCCGAGAGCGCGCAGAGCACGCGCTCGCTGCCGACCTGGGCACGAATCCGGGCGACCTGCTCCTCGATCACCGCTGCCGGCGTCCACGCGGGCGGCGCGTCGGCGGCGCGGTAGAGGAAGTTCTTGAGCACGTCCATCCCGTGCGGCGTGTGCACGACCTCCGGGTGGAACTGGACGCCGTACCAGCCGCGCTCCGTCGACTCGAACGCGGCGACCGGCGTGGCGGGAGACGACGCGACGACGCTCGCTCCCTCCGGCGCGGCGACGACGGTGTCGCGGTGCGACATCCAGACGGTCTGCTCCGGCGGTGTGTCGGCGAGCAGCCGCGACTCCTCGGCACGCATCGCCGTCCGGCCGAACTCGGACACGCCCGTACGGTCGACGCGGCCGCCGAGCTCGAGCGCCATCAGCTGGGCGCCGTAACAGATCCCGAGCGTCGGGATCCCGAGCTCGAACAGCGCAGGATCGATCCGCGGCGCGTCGTCGGAGTAGACGGACGCCGGCCCGCCGCTGAGGACGAGCGCGTACGGGTTGCGCGCGCGCACCGCCTCGGGCGTGATCGTGTGCCCGACGAGCTCGGAGTAGACGCGGCACTCGCGCACGCGCCGCGCGATGAGCTGCGAGTACTGCCCTCCGAGATCGACGACGAGCACCGGCCGGTCCTCGTGGCCGGGAAACTCGATGACCCGAGCCTCCTCAGCGCCGATAGTTCGGCGCCTCCTTCGTGATCGTCACGTCGTGCGGGTGCGACTCGCGCAACCCGGCCGCCGTGATCCGGACGAAGTGCGCCTGCTTCATCTCCTCGATCGTCGCCGCGCCGCAGTAGCCCATCGCCTGCCGCAGGCCGCCGACGAGCTGATGGACTACATGCTGCAGCGGGCCCTTGTACGCGGTGCGCCCCTCGATCCCCTCGGGGATGAGCTTCTCGACGTCCTCGACGTCACCCTGGAAGTAGCGGTCCTTCGAGAAGCCGCGCGCCTTCATCGCGCCGAGCGAGCCCATGCCGCGGTACTCCTTGAAGCGTTCTCCCTGGACGAGGATCACGTCGCCCGGCGACTCCTCGACACCCGCAAGGAGCGAGCCGACCATGACCGAGTCCGCGCCCGCGCCGATCGCCTTCGCGATGTCGCCGGAGGAGGTGAGGCCGCCGTCGGCGATGACCGTGACGCCCTCCTCCGCCGCGACGCTCGCCGCCGCGTGGATCGCGCTGATCTGCGGGACGCCGACGCCGGCGACGATGCGCGTCGTGCAGATGGAGCCCGGCCCGACGCCGACCTTGATCCCGTCGGCGCCGGCCTCGATCAGCGCGCGCGCCGCGTCGGCCGTCGCGATGTTCCCCGCGACGACCTCGACGTCGACCGCGTCCTTGACCCGGCGCACCATCTCGAGCACGCCGCGCGAATGACCGTGTGCGGTGTCGACGACGAGGACGTCGGCCCCGGCGGCCGCGAGCGCCTGCGCGCGCTCGAGCGCGTCGGGCCCGACGCCGACTGCGGCGCCCACCTGCAGCCGTCCCTGCTCGTCCTTCGTCGCCTGTGGGAACTCGATCTTCTTCTGGATGTCCTTGACCGTGATCAGACCGCGCAGCCGCCCGTCGGCGTCGACGACCGGCAGCTTCTCGATCTTGTTGCGGTGGAGGATCTCCTCCGCCTCGGCGAGCGTCGTCCCGACGGGCGCGGTGACGAGGTTGCGGGAAGTCATGAGCGCGGAGACGAGCTGGTCGACGTCGTTCTCGAAGCGAAGGTCGCGGTTCGTGAGGATCCCGACGAGGACGCCCGCGTCGTCCGTGATCGGGACGCCGGAGACCTTGTAGCGGGCCATGAGCTCGAGCGCCGCGCGGACGGGCGCGTCGGGCGGCAGCGTGACGGGCTCGACGATCATCCCCGACTCCGAGCGCTTGACCTTGTCGATCTCCGCGACCTGCGCCTCGATCGAGAGGTTGCGGTGGACGATCCCGATGCCGCCCTCGCGCGCGAGCGCGATCGCAAGGCGCGCCTCGGTGACGGTGTCCATCGCCGCCGAGACGAGCGGAATCGCGAGCTCGATCGAGCGCGTCAGCCGCGCGCGCGTCGAGACGTCGTTCGGCAGGACATGGGACTCCGCGGGCACGAGGAGCACGTCGTCGAACGTGAGACCCTCCTGCCCGAACTTGCGGTCGAGCTCCAGCAACCGCTGCACGTCATCGGCGCTCAGCTCGGCTGTTGCGGGGTCTCTCAAGGGACAGCCAGGGTACCAGCATGGGCAGACAAAACCCTGACAAGGCCCTTACAGAGCGCGGCTAACGTGCCAGCGGTGCGCATCCTGCTCGCAACCGTGGGGCTGCTCGCCGTTGCCGGCGTCGCTGCGGCTGCGACCGGCCAGCCGCAGACGCTGAGCCACAGCACCGCCCCCGTCGACGCGGTCACCCAGGACGGCGGCCTCGTAGCGTGGCTCGCCGGGAACGGCAGCAAGTGCAACGTCGTCCATGTCCTCGAGCCGGACGGGACGGAGGTCCTGCCGCAGCCGACGACCGCGAGCATGACCTGCCACTGGGATCTGTCGGTCGGCCAGCCGCAGGTCGCGCTCGCCGCCGGCGCGTCGTCCGCCCTCTGGACGCTGCACGAGAACGGCTCGATTCCGTACGACTACGTGATGGAGGCGCAGTTCGGCGGTCGCGAGGTACAGATCGACCGGCTCGCCCACGAGAGCGACGGCACCGGCTGGTGGCTCGGCGACATCGTCGGCGGCGGCGCGACGCTCGCCTACTCGAAGGTCGAGGTCGAGTACGTCGATCCGCTCGGTTGCGCCTCGGGAGGCTCCTGCAAGAAGACGATCGCGGGAGGCGGGATCGAGGTCGTCTCCAACGGCCAGGCGACGCCGCTGCTCGACGGCGTCCCGGCGCTCGACCTCTCTCTGGCCGCCGGCCGGATCGCCTTCGTCCAGGCGACGCGGGTGGACAAGACCGGCGCTCCTGCGCCGAGCCGGAACGCGGCGATCGAGGTCGCCAACGCCCAGCAGGGAACGCTCGTCAGCCAGGCCCAGCCCGACGGCGTCCCACTCGCGATCGCGCTCGCGCCGCGCATCCTCGCCGTGCTCAGCCGCAACAGCAGCTCCGATCGGATCTCCTGGTACGACGCCGACGACGGCCTGGAGATCGGCAGCGTCGCCGTCCCGCGCATCACCTCCCCGCAGCTCGCCGCGAGCGACCGCGCCGTCGTCTTCCGCGTCGGCCGCACGATTCGCCGCGTCGCGCTCGCGACGAGCCGCATCCGGATCCTCGCCCGCGAAGCCCCCACCTCCGTCGGCCTCTCCCTCTCGCGCGGCCGCATCGTCTGGGCCGAGAACACCGGCGGCGCCGCGCGGATCCAAGCGCTCTCCCTGAGGTAGCTCGCGAGTCCTGCGGACTCGCTCGCTCTTGACGGAACTCCGCGCGGACGAGAGCGCGGTCTCGTCCGCGCTCCGTGCTGTTCTTGCTGGAGATGCTCTGGACGGAAGGGTGGTCTTGTGCGCTCGCGCGCGGCGGAGGCCGGCGCGAGCGCGGTCCGGCCTACGGCTAAGCCCAGCTGCGCTTGGTCTTAGCCTCCGGCCCTTCGTCTGAGCGCACTTCAACCGTTCGAACCGTCTAGCCGGTCTCGCGACGGCAGGACCACCTCGAACCCAGGATCCCGACGACAAGCCCTACAGCACGGAGCACGCCGGAGACCACGCTCTCCGGCGTGCGGAGTTCCCCATAACGCCCGCGTCACGTAGTGACGTGGGCGAGCTCCTCGATCTCGACGCCGGCGGCGAGTCTTTGGGCTTCGCGGGGGTCGAAGCGTCCCGCGCCGAGCTCGACGACCGAGGCGGCGGCGCAGCCGATCGCAGTCCGGAGCGCGTCGCCGGCCGAGGCGCCGTTGAAGCGTTCCGAGAGGTAGCCGGCCAGGAGAACGTCACCCGCGCCGACCGGCGCGATCGGCTCGACGCGCGGGATCGAGGCGCGGAAGCGACGGACCTGCCGCTCCTCGCGGACGAGCGCGAAGCACGACGTCTCCTGCGTGATGAGGACGTTGTGGGCGCCGAGGTCGGCGATCGTCTCGAGGGCCATGACGAAGTCCTCCTCGTCGTTGAACTCCTGGCCGACGAGGCTCTCCGCCTCCTGCTGGTTCGGCGAGACGAGGAACGGCTCCGCCTCGACGCCGAGCCGGAGCGCCTCGCCCTCGCAGTCGAGGACGCAGTGGATGCCGCGCCGCGTCAGGTCGCGGATCGCGTCGGCGTAGAACTCGTTCTCGACGTCGCGCGGCAGCGAGCCGGAGAAGACGATGTAGCTCGCGACGCGTGAGAGGTAGTGGAGCTTGTCCGTGAGCATCTCGAGCTCCTCGGCCCTGACGGCCGGGCCCCACTCGTACACCTCGGTGAGCGAGCCGGCGGTCGGGTCGACGACGGCGATCGAGGTGCGCGACTCGTCCGAGATCCGGACGAAGTCATTGAGGATCCCGTCGAGCGCGAGGTCCTCGACGATCCGGTCGCCGGTGCGACCGCCTGCGAGGCCGGTGGCGATGACGGGCGTCTCGAGGCGCTTGAGCGCCCGCGCGACGTTGATCCCCTTGCCGCCGGCGCCGGTGAGGCTGTGACTCGCCCGGTGCCGGTGCCCGAACTGGAAGTTCGGAACGGTCAGCGTCCGGTCGACTGCCGCGTTGAGGGTGACGGTGACGATCAACCCGGCGGCAGGTTACTTCACGCGGATCGTCTGCCCGACCTGGAGCGCCGTCGGGTCG
Organism: Gaiellaceae bacterium; assembly: GCA_035652255.1. Lineage (GTDB taxonomy): Bacteria > Actinomycetota > Thermoleophilia > Gaiellales > Gaiellaceae > Palsa-739. Next base: position 8,675 of record DASRED010000017.1, read on the forward strand.
ATCCCCGGGTTGAGCTGCTCGAGCCGGGCGACGGTCGTCCCGTTCTTCTGGGCGATCGAGGCGAACGTGTCGCCCGACTGGACGGTGTACGTGCGGACGCTGCGGTGGTGGACGTGCTTCTTCCGGTGGCTCCGCGTCGTCGTCCGGGTCGTCGTCGTGGCGGGCGGAGCCGTGTGTCGGCCACCCTGGTGGAGCGCCGAGCGGACGAGGAGCACGGCGATCGTCACCGCCGCGAGGAACGCGACCGGCGCCGCGAAGCGCTTCACCGGGCGGCGAGGACGACCGCGCGCAGCTGCTCGGCGAGCTCGGCCGCCGCCCGGGCCGGCGAGTCGGCGTAGATCACGGACCGCGAGGCCGAGGGGAGCGCGCTCGCCGGCCCGGCGGCGAACGCGGGTGCGAGATCCTCCGGCCGGCCGCCCTGCGCCCCGACACCCGGGAGCAGCAGCACGGCGCGCGGCATGAGAGCGCGCGCCTCCGCGAGCACGTCGGGATGCGTCGCACCGACGACGGCGCCGACGGACGAGAGCCCGCTCGCGCCGACGCGATCCGCTCCCCAGGCATCGACGCGCTCGGCGACGTGCTGCCAGAACGGCCGCCCGTCGGCGAGCGGCAGATCCTGCAGGTCGGCGCTGCCAGGATTCGAGGTCTTGACGATCGGCAGCACGCCGAGTCCGTCGCGCGCGAAGAACGGCTCGAGCGAGTCCTCGCCGAGGTACGGGTTGACGGTGACCGCGTCGGCGAGCGGCGCGAGCGCCTCCGCATAGGCGCGCATGGTGGACGGGACGTCGCCGCGCTTCGCGTCGACGAGGACGAGCAGTCCCGCCTCGCGCGCGTAGCCGCAGACGTCCGTGAGCGCAGCCCAGCCGTCGCGTCCCTGCGCCTCGAAGAACGCCGTCTGCGGCTTGACGACGACCGCGACGTCCGCGACCGCGTCGACGATGCCGCTGCAGAACTCGACGAGACCGACGCCGGCCGGCATCAGCTCCGGATCGGGATCGATCCCGACGCAGAGCGGCACGCCCTTGCGCTCCACCGCCTCGGCGAGCCGGTCCGCGAAGTGACTCACGCCTCCCAGGATACGAGACGCCCCGGAACAAGGAGAGGCCGCCCGAAGGCGGCCTCTCGATCCTCGGAGGAGACTTAGTCGAGCGCTAGTACGACGAGCCGCCGCCCTTCACGGCCGCCTTGAGCGTGCTGCCGGCCGAGAACTTCGGCACGGTCGCCGCCGGGATCTGGACCTTCTGGCTCGGATTGCGCGGATTGACCCCCATGCGCGCGGCGCGGTGCGCGGTCGAGAACTTGCCGAAACCCGTGAACGTCACGTCGCCGCCGCCCTTCAGCGTGTCGGTGATGGTTTCGAGGAACGCGTCGACGGCCTTGCCGGCGTCGCGGTTCGAGAGGCCGGCGCGCCGGCCAATCTCGGAAACGAACTCCTGCTTCGTCACTCTCTCCTCCAGTCGTTGATCGCTTGCAGGCCGAACCGACCCTACCAAGTCCGCGTTTGCGGCTCAACCATGCGGCTTTGCGGGGGTTTTCTCGCCCCCTAGGAGTGATCCTGCCCTAAAGAGCGGACGGAGCCGCACCGCTTGGCGCGCGAGAGCGTCGCTTCCGCCCTCCTCCCGGTCGACCACGCAGACCGCTGTATGGACGACGAGACCGGCCTCGCGGACGGCGGCGACGGCCTCGAGAAGCGCGCCGCCGGCGGTCACGACGTCCTCGACGAGGCAGATCGTCTCCCCCTCCTCGAACACGCCCTCGATGCGATTCGCCGTGCCGTACTTCTTCGCGGCGGCGCGAACGATCACGAACGGGAGCCCGCCCGCGAGCGAGGCCGCGGCGGCGAGCGGCACAGCCCCGAGCACGGGAGCGGCCATGCGGACGGCGTCCGGTGCGTGCTCGCGCACCGCTGCCGCGAGGTGCTCGCCGAGCGGCGCGAGCAGGTCGGGACGCGTCTCGAAGCGAAACTTGTCGAGGTAGTAGCGCGAGCGCTTGCCGGAGCGCAGGAGGAAGTCTCCCTCGAGGTAGGCGGCGTCGACGAGCGCCTGTCCGAGCTCTTCCCGCTTCACTCGATCGGCCAGTCGGTCGGGGTCTTGTGGACGGCCGCGAGCACCTGGCGGGCGAGCGGCAGCAGCCGCTCGGCCCCGGACGAGCCGGACACGAACGTCACGAACGAGCCGTCGTCGAAGTAGATGTCGACGCGCTCGCGGCGCCAGCCGCGCCAGAGCCGGTAGCCGAGCCCGGCGGCGAGGGCGCTGCCGGCGAGGCCGGAGAGGGCGAACGACCTACGCGCCATCGTCCGCCTTCCGTCTCCGTCCCCAGCGCCGGCGCTGCGGGGCCGGGGCCGGCGCCGCAGGCTCGGGGGCCGGCTCCGGCTCCGGTCGGCTCGGCCCGAGGGACGCGAGGCAGCGCTTCAGGTCGTAGAAGACGAGGCCGGGAGCCTGCCGCGGAGCAGTCACCGCGACGATCGTCCGCTCGCCGCGAGTTCCGACGACGAACACGTCGCCGTCCCGGAGCGAGGCGTGGAGCTGCGTGACCGAGCCGGCGCGGTCGCCGGACTCCGCCGCGCCCTCGAGCAGCGCCGTCCCGGCTCGCGCGACGGCGGTCGCCCACCAGTCGCTGACGCCGACGGCGCCGAGCGGTTCCTCGTTTCCCTCGAACACGGCCGCCGCCTCGATCTGAGGCGAGATCTCGACCAGATCCGCGAGGGCGCGCGCCGCGTCCATCGCGGCGACGGTATCAGGGAAGGCCTGGCGGGATGGAGCTCGTCGACAGGGGCGCGCCAGCGTGTTCCTGCAACACAGCCTCTATCCCGCCTGGCCTTCCCACGTGCAGACTCTGCACCGGTGCGCATCCGCAGACGCCAGCTCATCCGCAAGTTCTTCGCCGACCGCGGCACCCACCTCGCGGCGATGGTGGCGTACTTCGCGCTGCTCTCGTTCGTGCCGCTCATCTTCATCGCGCTGTCGCTGTTCGGGCTCGCGCACCGCGCCGACGCGGGCAACTTCTTCGTCCACGAGCTGAAGCGCGCCTTCCCCGGCACGTCGCTCGGCAGCATCATCACCCTCGTCCGCCGCGTCCAGGACAACGCCGCGGCGCTCGGGATCATCGGCGGCGTCGGTCTCCTCTGGTCGTCGCTCTCGCTCTTCAGCGCGCTCGAGTCGGCGCTCAACATCGTCTACGGACTGCCCAACCGCCGCTTCTTCCACGGCAAGGGGATCGCCGCGGCGCTGATGGCGAGCGTTCTCGTCACCCTCTTCGCGAGCCTGGCGATCGGCGCTCTCGGCGTCGACTGGCTGAAGCACTACGTCGGCATGGGAAGCAACCCGGTGCTGGCCTACCTCCTCTCGGTCGTGGCGTCGCTCGCGGGCGTCTTCGTGTTCCTGCTCGCGGTCTACCACTGGCTGCCGAACACGGAGGTGCGGCTGCTCGAGGCTCTGCCTGGAGCCGTGCTGGGCGCGCTGCTGCTCGAGGTGTCGTTCCAGGCGCTGCCGCTCTTCGTCCGCTTCGCCGACGTCAACGTGACGCTGCGGACGCTCGGCGGGCCGGCGATCCTCCTCCTCTGGCTCTATGTGATGGCGAACGTGATCGTCTTCGGTGGCGAGCTCAACTGGTGGTGGCGCGAGCGTCGGCGAGAGCCTGCAGAAGCGACCGGGCCGCTCGCGCCCGGTGGGAGTTGACCGCCTTCCAGGCGTTGCCGAGCTCCGCGACGGTGCGCTCCTCGCCGTCCGGGACGAAGATCGGGTCGTAGCCGAAGCCCTCGCTGCCGCGCGGCTCGATCGCGATCGTGCCGTGCAGCGTGCCGGTGCCGCGGATCTCGCGGCGGTCCGGTCCGAGGAGGACGAGCTCCGACGTGTAGTGCGCACTCCGCTCCTCGACGCCCTCGAGCTCGCCGAGGAGCTTCGCGACCGCGGGCGCGCCTTCCGGCGCGTACCGGGCGGAGAGGACGCCGGGCCGGCCGCCGAGCGCGGCGACCTCGAGCCCCGAGTCCTCCCCGAGCACGCAGCCGTCCGCGTGCCGCCGCCCGAAGTCCGCCTTGATCCGGGCGTTGTCGTAGTACGTCGCCCCGGTCTCGGGCGGGTAGTCGTCCCGCTCGAGCGGCTCGATCGCCCAGCCGGGGAGAAGCGCCTCGAGCTCGCGCGCCTTGTGCGCGTTGCGCGAGCAGAGGATCACTCCGTCCACTGCACCTCGAGGACGCCGTCGATCTCCGCGACGGCGGCGACGACCGCGACCGGGCCGGTGCCCGGCGGCAGCTCGACATCGACCGCGACCGAGCGGCGGTCGCCTTCCTGTGCGATGTCGAGCGAGAGGACGCGGGCGCCCTGCCGCTCGATCGCCTCGATGATCGGGACGGGGCTGCCGCCGGCGGGGATCTCGACGAGGAGGCGGTCGAGCGCGGGCCGGAAGCGGCTGAGCAGCCGGAACGCGACGACGCGCAGCGGGCCGAGCGTGAGTAGCGCCCCGAGCGTCGCGATGAGCGCGCCGTCCCAGTAGCCGGCGCCGGCGGCCATGCCGATCGCAGCGACGAGCCAGAGCGTCGCGGCTGTCGTGAGGCCGCGGACGGAGAGGCCCTGCCGGATGATCGCGCCGGCGCCGAGGAAGCCGATCCCGGTGACGATCTGCGCAGCGATCCTCGACGGATCCGTGTGCGGGCTCGTGAACGCGTAGGCGCCGACGAGGGTGAACAGCGCTGCGCCGACGCAGACGACGAGATGCGTGCGAAGGCCCGCCTGCCGCTCGCGCAGTTCCCGCTCGACGCCGATCGCGCCGCCGAGCACCGCCGCGACGAAGAGCCGCAGGAGCACCTCCGGCCAGCCGATGTGGGCGGCGAACGCGACGGTCACTTACGGGAGCTCACGCGCGACGACCTCCGCCTGGAGCGTCGCGATCTCACCGATCCCCGCGGCCGCGAGCTCGAGCAGCTCGTCGAGCGTCTCCCGCGCGAACGGGTCGCGCTCGGCCGTCGCCTGCACCTCGACGAGACGCCCGTCGCCCGTCATCACGACGTTCATGTCGGTGTCGGCGCTCGAGTCCTCGGCGTAGTCGAGGTCGAGGAGCGGGACGCCGTCGACGACGCCGACCGAGACCGCCGCGACGGAATCGCGGAACGTCTTCGAGAGGCCGAAGCGGTCGAGCGCGCGCCGCGCCGCGACGTACGCGCCGCAGATCGCCGCGCAGCGCGTGCCGCCGTCCGCCTGGAGAACGTCGCAGTCGAGCCAGAGCGTCCGCTCGCCGAGCGCCTCGAAGTCGGCAACGGCGCGAATCGCCCGTCCGATCAGCCGCTGGATCTCGACCGTCCGCCCCTGCTGCTTGCCGCGTGACGCCTCCCGCTGGACGCGCTCGCCGGTCGACGCGGGCAGGAGGGAGTACTCGGCCGTGATCCAGCCCTTGCCCTGCCCGCGCAGCCAGCGCGGGATGTCCTCGTCGACCATCGCCGTGCACAGCACCTTCGTCCGGCCCTGCGTGATCACGACCGAGCCGTGCGGGTTCTCGAGGAAGTCCGGCTCGAAGGTGATGGCGCGGAGCTGGTCCGGCTTGCGGCCGCCCTCGCGCGCGCTCACGCCGCAGCCTCCAGCGTCGCCACGGTCACGTGCTCGACCTCCTGCACCGGCAGCTGGAGGAAGCGCCGGCCGAGCTCGCGGAACGCGTCGGGATCGCCGGTCGTGAGGAAGCGGTAGCCGCCGACGCGGCCGCGCTCGTTCTCGGCACCCTTGCGCGCGAGCGTCTCGGCCACCTCGCGCGCCGTCTCCTCCGCCGAGAAGACGAGCGTCACGTCGCGCCCGAACACGCGCTCGAAGATCTTCCGGATCAGCGGGTAGTGCGTGCAGCCGAGGATCACCGTGTCGACGCCCGCCTCCTGCAGCGGCGCCGCGTACTCGCGAACCGCGCGCTCGGTCTCGGCGCCGTAGGGGTCGTCTCCCTCGATCAGCGGCACGAGCGCCGGGCACGCGACGGGATGGAAGGAGATGCCGGCGTCGAGCGCGTGGACGAGCTCGGCGTAACGGCCGGCCTCGACGGTCGCCTCCGTCGCGAGGAGGCCGACGCGACGGTTGCGCGTCGCCTGCACGGCGGCGTGCGCCTCCGGCGTGATGACGCCGACGACCGGCACGGTCAGCTCCTCCTGCAATCGCGGCAGCGCCGCCGAGGTCGCGGCGTTGCACGCGACGAGGATCAGCTTGACGTCCTGCCGCTCGAGGTACGTGCCGATCTCGCGCGCGAAGCGGCGGATCTCGTCGAGCGGGCGCGGGCCGTACGGCAGGCGCGCGTGGTCGCCGAGGTAGACGAAGTCCTCGTGCGGCATCGTCACGAGACACTCGTGGAGGACGGTGAGGCCGCCCACTCCCGAGTCGAACACGCCGACGGGACGAGGATCCATGGCGCTGATCGTACTTCCGCGCTAGCGTGCGGACGTGGGTCGGAGCAGGGTCGCGTTCGTGGCGGTGTGTGCGGCGGCGCTCGTCTGCGCCGGAGGATCGACGGCGGCGCAGGCCCGCACGGCGGCGGCGCAGGAGCTGACGATCACGGTCTCGGGCGGGGTCCAGCTCTCGTGCGGGCTCGTCCTGCCCCTCGGCTCGCCGCCCGCCGGCGGCTGGCCCGGGCTGCTCCTCTTCCACGGGCTCGGACAGAGTCACACGACGATGGAGCAGATCGCGCTCGCTGCGTTCGCGCCGGCCGGCTTCGCGTCGCTCGCCTGCGACGCGCCGGGCACGGGAGCGTCCGGCGGCACGTTCGGGCTCGACGGCCCGACCGACGTGCAGGACGCGCGCGACCTCTTCGACTGGCTCGCGGCCCGCTCCGACGTCTCCGACACGGCGATCGGCGCTTTCGGCCTCTCCCTCGGCGGCGGGCTCGTCTGGAACGCCGCGGCCGCCGGCGTGCCGTTCAAGGCGATCGTCCCGTCGATCACTTGGACGGATCTCTCGAGCGCGCTCGCACCGGACGGGATCCCGAAGAGCGGCTCGATCGCGCAGCTCGCGCAGGTGATCCCGTTCGCCAACTGGGATCCGTCGCTCACGCAGGCGCGCACCGACCTGCTCGCCGGCAACGTCACCGCGGCGGTGACGGCTGCTTCGGTCGCGCGCTCCGCGCGCCCGAGGCTCCACACGCTCGCCGTCCCGACGCTCCTCCTGCAGGGACGGCACGACTTCCTCTTCGACATCGACCAGGCGCGCGCGGCGTACAACCTCCTCGCCGGCCCGAAGTACCTCTACCTCGGCGACCTCGGCCACCCGCCCGCGGCGAACCCGGCGGACGAGGAGTCGACGTATCTCGGCCTCGCGGTCGCGTGGTTCGCGCACTACCTCGCCGGAGGCCCGGGGGCGCCGACGGGAGTCGAGCTCGCGCACGACCCGTGGAACGACACGACGAAGACGTACGCGGCGCTACCGAAGAGCCGGCTTGCGAGCGTCAACCTGCCGGGGACGACGAAGCTCAAGCCGTCCGGCTTCGTGACGCGCTCGGCGCGGCTGACGGGCGGGCCGTTCCAGACCTTCGGCGACGGCTATGTCAGCGTCCGGTACTCCGGCGCGTCGAGGTGGAGCCGGCTCGTCGCGAGCGTTTCCGTCAAGGGCCACTCGATTCCGGTCACCGAGGGCGCCGCGCCGGTCACGGCCGCGGCGGGCGTCGTGAAGATCCCGCTCATGGACGAGTCCGTCCCGCTGCCCCGCGGCAAGGCGCTCGTCGTCACGATCGGCGCGACGTCGAAGGACAAGGTCTTCGCCACCGCCGCCCCGAGCGGCGCGTCGATCCGGATCGGCCGCGTCACCGCGGCGCTCTCGCTGCTGAAGTCGCGCTAAAGCCCGAGCTCGGCGCGCTGCGCGTCGGCGTTCGATCCGAGCATCTCCGCGAGGTCGTCGGCGCACGGCCGTGGCGGCTCCGGCGGGTCGGCGCCGCGCAGCACGGCGTCGTGCAGCCGCCAGAGGTAGTCGAGATCCGCCTCGGCGATCGCAAGCGCCTCGGCAGCAGTGTGCTCCGGCCCGTGGCCGACGACGACGCGCGCCGGCGGATCGCGGCGAAGCAGGTCGATCAGCCCGGCGAGCGTGGCGCGATAGGCGGCGGGCGAGGAGACGAAGGGGAACTCGATCGAGGAGAGGTGGTCGCCGAGGACGAGCAGGTCGAGCTCGCGGATCCGGTAGCCGACGCCGTCGTGCGTGTGTCCCGGCAGCGGCATCGTCTCGACCGTGAACGGACCGACCCGATGTGCCCGCCCGACCTCGAGCCGCCGGTCCGCCAGCCGCGCTCCCGGCACCTCGAACCCGTAGAACGCCGCCGCCTCGTCGATCCGCTTCCACGGCGCGCTCGCCTCGACCCGCGCGGCGCTCGCCTCCCCCATCGCGGCCTCCGCCTCAGGGAACGCGGCGAGGCCGCAGATGTGATCCCAGTCGGCGTGGGTGACGAGGACGGCGGCAACGCGAACCCCGAGCTCCTCCGCCCGCGCCGCGAGCCGCGCCACTTCGCCGGTGGAGATGCCGGGGTCGACGAGCACCGCCTCGCCGTCGTTCGCGAGGAGGAGCGACGACGTCTCCCACAGCGCGCTCTCGAATCGCTCGACGTGCACAGCGCGACCGTATCCTCCGCGACATGGCGGCGACCGTCCGGATCGGCACGTGCTCGTGGGCCGACGAGGCGCTCTCGAAATGGTTCTACCCGCCGAAGCTGCCGGCGAAGGAGCGTCTCGCCTGGTACGCCGAGCACTTCGACACGGTCGAGGTCGACTCGACGTTCTACCGGCTGCCGAGCGAGTCGATGGTGCAGGGCTGGGCGGAGCGAACCCCGGACGGCTTCACGATGCACGTCAAGGCGTTCGGCCTGATGACGCGGCATCCGGTCAAGGCGGAGACGATCCCGCCGGAGATCCGCGACGAGTTTCCCGTCGACGAGCATGGCCGCGTCGACCGGCCGCCGCGCGAGCTCCGCGGCGAGATCTTCCGGCTCTTCCTCGAGGCGCTCGAGCCGCTGCGCGCCGCCGGCAAGCTCGGCGGGATCCTCATGCAGCTGCCGCCGTACGTCGTGAGCAAGGACGCGTCGCTCGACTATCTCGAGTGGGCGCGCGAGCAGCTCGACGGCTACGACATGCTCGTCGAGTTCCGGCATCGCTCCTGGCTCGAGGACGACGCCCGCGCCCACACGCTCGCCTTCCTCGAGCGGATCGACGCCTCGTACGTCACGGTCGACGCGCCGCGCTCGGACACGGCGAAGAACCTCGTCCCGACCGTCGTCGCGACGACCTCGCCGACCGCGTACGTCCGCTTCCACGGCCGCAACCTGGGGACGTGGAACAAGCGCGGCGGCTCGGCGGCGGAGCGCTTCGACTACCTCTACTCCGACGCGGAGCTCGCCGAGTGGGTGGAGCCGCTGCGCGAGCTCGCCGGCCAGTCGGAGCACGCGTACGCCTTCTTCAACAACAACGCCTCGTCGGAGGATCCGGACAACCCTCTGCGCCGCGTCTCGCAGGCGGCGACGAACGCGCGCCAGCTGCGCGGGCTCCTCGACGTCAACAACCTCACGGCGAGCGGCGGCGCGTAGGGTTCGGCGCATGAACGTTCTCTCGGTCGTGCACGGCGAGGATGCGCGCACGGAGCTGTTCGGGCCCGTCGCCGCGGCCGCCGGCCACCGGCTCGACGAGTGGAGCTTCGCCTCCGGTGGCGAGCTTCCGCACCCGCTCGACGCGTACGGCGCGGTCTTCGTCTTCGGCGGCGCGATCCACCCCGACCAGGACGACCAGCACGCGTGGATGAAGGACGAGCTCGACTGGCTCGAAGGACTGATCGAGCGCGGCGTGCCGACACTCGGTATCTGCCTCGGCTCGCAACTCCTCGCGCGTGCGGCCGGCTCGTGGGTCGGCCCGCTCGAGACGCCGGAGATCGGCTGGGCGGAGGTGGAGCTCACCGATGCGGGCGCCGCGGATCCCGTCCTCTCGGCGCTGCCGGCTCGCTTCGACGCGCTGCAGTGGCATCACTACCACCACGGCCTCCCCGACGGCGCCGTCGCACTCGCGCGAAATAACGCCTCTCTGCAGGGATTTCGCATCGGCGACGCGTGCTGGGGAGTGCAGTTCCATCCCGAGGTGACGGAGCCGCAGCTCGAGCGCTGGATCGACGAGGACGGCGGGCCGTTCGGACCCGCGCGGCTGCTCGAGGAGACCCGCCGGCAGATCGGGCACTGGAACGAGCTGGGCCGGCGCCTCTGCCGCTCCTTCCTCGTCGCGGCCGAGCAGCTCGCCGTTCGTGCCGCTTGAGGCGCTCGGGCTAGCTCTCGCCGCGGCGGTTCTCCACGCCGGGTGGAACGTCTTCCTGCGCGGCTCGGCGGACGTCGAGGCGCGGACGGCGGTCGTGCTAGGGCTCTCGGTCGTCCTCTTCGCGCCGGTTGCCGCCGCGACGTGGTCGGTGTCGTGGTCGGTGTGGCCGTACGTCCTCGCGTCGGCGGGGCTCGAGGCCGTCTACTTCGCGTTGCTCGTCGCGGCGTACCGGCGGCGGGAGCTGTCGGTCGTCTATCCGGTCGCGCGCGGCTCCGCGCCGGTGCTCGTCCTGCTCGGGACGGCCGTCGTGCTCGGACGCCACGTCTCCGCCGGCGCCGCGGCCGGCGTCTGCCTCGTCGCGATCGGCGTCGTGCTCGTGCGCGGAGTCCGGCGCGGCGCCGAGGGGATCCCGGTCGCGCTCGCGGTCGGCTGCGCGATCGCCTCGTACACGCTCGTGGACAAGGACGGCATCCGCCACGCGGCCGCTCTCCCCTATCTCGAGCTCGTGCTGATCCCGGTCGCACTCGTCGCGCTTCCGGTCGTCCGTCTCCGGCGCGGGCCGGCCGCGCTCCGCGCCGAGCTCGGTGTGCCGTCCCTCCTCGCCGCGGCCGGCTCGTTCGGCGCCTACGCGCTCGTGCTCGCGGCGCTGCGGCTCGCCTCGGCGCCGGCGGTGGCGGCGGTGCGAGAGACGAGTGTGGTGATCGCCGCCGCGCTCGCCGCGGTGTTCCTGCGGGAGCGCGTCGGCGTCGAGCGGCTGGCGGGCGCCGCCGCGGTCGCCGGCGGCGTCGCGTTGCTGGCCCTGTCCTAGGGACTCGGCGGCGAGTACGTCGTGATCGTGCTCGGCCCGTTGTCCGGTGCGTAGGGGTTCGGCGCGTGGAACGTGCGCGTCGTCCCGTCGTCGAACGTGACGGTCAGCGCGATCGCGTCCGTCCCCTCGATCGAGTCGTAGCCGGCGTAGAAGGAGTTGTCGACGATCGGGATGGCGCGGCTCGTCCCGCCGACCTCGGCGGCGACCGACTTGACGTTGTCCGCGACGAGCCCGAACACACCGAGCGGCCCGCTGGGGGCCATCGGCCCGTCACCCGGCCACGCCGCCCACGCCACGCCGTCGAGCGCCGGGTTGTCGTGCATCCACGTCGGCAGGCAGATCCCGCCGACTTGCGGGACGAGGTAGACACAGGCGCTGCCGTCCTTGCCCGGGAACGCGTAGAGATCGACGGTCTGCTTCCCGAGCGTGAGGCCGCTCTGGACGAGGCGGAGGCTGTGCTCGGCCTGGTCGACGGTGAGCCCGGTCGCCGAGGCGAGCTGTGGGAGCGAGTCCGTCGGCATGCTCGACGGCCACGGCACGGTCGGGAGGCTCTCCAGGCTGGAGAGGCCGGCGGTGAAGCCGGGCGACGGACTGAGTTCGTGGTACGCGAACGCGGAGGCGGCGCCGATCAGGGCGAGCGCCACCACGGCAACCGCGACGACGGACCGGCGGCTCCGTGCGGGTCGCGGGCGAGGCGCCGTGGCGCGGGCGACGGCGTCCGCCCAGAGGTCGCGGGACGGGGCGACGCCGTCGAGGCTCCGCAGCTCTTCAGGCCAGTTCGTGCTCATCGGTACCTCCTGTCGACCAGGCCCGCATGGCGGCGGCGCTGCCGTAGCGGCGGCGCAGCGCCTCGCGGGCGCGGTGGAGTTGGACGCGGACGGCGACCCGGCTCGTCCCCGTCGCGTGTGCGATGTCGGCGATCGAGAGGTCGGCGTAGTAGAAGAGGAAGACGACTGCGCGCTGCTGCGGCGTCAGGAGCGCGAGAACGCCGAGCGACGAATCCGAGGTGACCTCGCGCGCAGCCTCGTCCGCGACGCCCGGCTCCGCGTGGTCGCGCCGCTCGTCCCGCAGCCGCTGTGCCGCCTGGCGGAAGGCGACGCGGTAGAGCCACGGCAGGAGCGAGCGGATCCGGCCCCGGTGGACGAGCGCGCGGGCGAACGCCTCCGCGACGGCGTCGTCGGCGATCTCGGCACGGCCGCCGGAGTACGCGTAGACGCCACGCCAGAGCTGCGCCGCGTAATCGCGGTAGGCCTGCTCGATCGTCGCCTCGGAGGTCGGGACTTCCATTGCCACCGATAAAGAGCGTGGGAGTGCCGGAAACGTTACTCAGCGCTCGAGCGGCAGCTCGTCGTGCCGGCTCCACTCGTGCCACGAGCCGGGGTAGTTCCGCGCGTCGTAGCCGGCGGCGCGCAGCGCCAGCGCCGCGAGCGCCGAACGCGAGCCGGAATGGCAGTACGCGACGATCTCCGCTCCCTCCGGCAGGCCGACGAGCTCGCGCACGCGCTCCGGCGGCGCCGGCTGCCCCGGCCCGGCGAACAGCTCGCCCACCTCGAGGAGCCGGGCTCCCGGGATGTGACCCTGTCGCGGGTCGCAGGCGCTGCCGCGGCGACCGCTGTACTCGTCCGGCGTGCGGACGTCGAGGATCGTCAGCGACTCGTCGCCGAGCCGCTCGAGGAGCTGCTGCCGGGTCGGCAGCGCGCGCGGATTCGGCTCGAGCTCGGCCTCGCGCACCGGCTCCAGCTCGACCGTCCCCTCGTCGAGCTCGCCCGGCCAGCCGGCCATGCCGCCGAGGAGAACCGCGACGTTCGGATGCCCCGCGAGCTCCGCCATCTGCAGCGCGGGCATCGCTCCGACGCCGTCGCCGCGATCGACGAGGACGAGCCGCTCGCGGCCCGTGATCCCGTGGCGCCGCAGCCGCAGCGCGATCTCCTGCGCGAGCGCGCGGGCCGTCTCCTCGTCCGCCGCCGGCGGCGGCGAGCCGAGCACGAGCGGACGGGAGCCGGGGATGTGGCCGCGCGCGTGCGCGTTCGGACCGCGCACGTCGCCGACGACGAGATCCTCGTCGCCGAGATGCTCCTCCAGCCAGGCGGCGTCGACGACGGAGTTCACAGCGCGGCGACGATACCCGCTTCCGCCGCGACGGCGGGCCGCTCCTCGAGCCGCGCGAGCCAGTCAGTAAGCGCGGGATACGGCGCGAAGTCGACGCCCAGCATGTCCCGGGCGCGGAGGATCCAGGGGACATAGGCGATGTCGGCGAGCGAGTACTCCGCGCCGCCGATGAACGGCCGCGCCGCCAGCGCTGCGTCGAACGCGCGCAGCGCGCGATCGAAGTGGTCGAAGCCCTCCCCCCGCCGGAACGCGTAGTACGGCGCCGTCAGGTCGTTCTCGCGAAGGATCTTCAGCCGGACGAAGGCACGGTCGGCCGGATCCGCCGGGAGGAGCGCCGGTTCCGGATACCGCTCCTCGAGGAACTCCATGATCACGGCGGACTCCGGCAACGGCCGGTCGTCCTCTTCGATGACGGGAACGCGGCCGAGCGGGTTCTTCTCGTACAGCCACGCCGGCCGATCGGAGAGGTCGATCTCGACGGTCTCGAACTCGACGCCCTTCTCCGCGAGGACGACCCGCGCCCGCGCGCAGTACGGGCAGCGCGCCGCGTCGTAGAGGACGAGCGTCACGGCTTCACCTTCATCACGGCGGCGAGCTGCTCGTACAGCTCCTCCGCCGGCGGGAGCTCGGCCGGCGAGCCGGCGGTGCGGGCCACCTCCCGCACCTTCCTGGCGTCGGCGCCGGTCAGGCGCGCGACGACGGTCGGGTTCGCGCCGAGGGCGTAGACGTCTCCCGGCGGCAGCGCGCCGTAGAACTCGGGGACGGAGAGGTACTCGTCGACGTCTGCGCCGCGGTCGAAGAGGTTGTAGCGGACGACGGTGCCGCGCTCGATCCCGAGGGCGAGCGTGACGCCGGGAGCCGTGTACGAGAGCTCCTTCGCAAGAGCCTTGAGCCGCTCCGGCTCGGCGTCGGTCGCGTCGGAGCGGACGCGGATCCAGCCGCTGCCGGCCTCGACGTCGGGCTCGACACGGAGGAACTTCGTCGCGTCGCGCGTCACCTTGTCCACGTCGTCGGTCTGGACGTGCACGAAGCCGAACGTCGGCCCGTCCTCCCCGCCGCCGACGAGCGACGCCACCGGGGCCGCGAGTGTCCGCTCGATCGTCCGGAAGCCGAGCCGGTCGTAGAGGCGCCTCGCGTCGGCGTTCGACTCGAGCACGTCGAGCGCGAGCATCTCCGCGCCCTGCTGCTGGACGTACTCGGCGGCGGCGGCGAGCAGCTCTCTCCCGAGCCCCTTGCCGCGCGCCGCGGGGCGCACGTAGAGGAGGTCGAGGAACCAGAAGCGGTCGTCCTTGCGGTCGAGCGCGGCGAGTCCGGCGTCACCGGCGAGCAGGACGTAGGTCCACTCGTAGTCCTCGTCGTCGTCGTCCCAGAGCTCGTCGGGGACCTCGCGCTCGAACTCGGCGCGGAGCTCCTTGACGAGCTTGCGGTCTGCGGGCGTGGCGGGGCGGATCACGGGGTCAGGTACTGGGCGAGCAGGTAGTGCGCTGTGAGGTTCTGGAACGGATCGAGACGGGCGCCGACCTCGCGCACGTCCACGTCACCATAGAGCGCGCGAACCGCCTTGCGGAGCGCGAGGTCGCCCGCCGGCCAGGCGCGCGGGCGGGCGAGATGGCGCGCAAGGAACCAGTCGGCCGTCCACTCGCCGAGCCCGCGGAGGGAGACGAGCCGCGCCTTGACCTCCTCGTCCGGCAGCGCGGCGAGCGCGTCGAGGTCGAGCTCCGAGCGCGCGAGCCCGACGGTGTACTCGGCCTTGCGCCGGGAGAAGCCGACGGCGACGAGCTCGTCCTCCGGCGCCGCCGCGAGGCGCTCACGCGTGGGGAAGGCGAACGCGACGCCGACCGGCTCGCCGAAGCGCCCGATCAGGCGGTTCCGGATCGCGACGGCGGCGAAGAGCGACACCTGCTGCGCCGTGATCGCGCCGACGAGCATCTCGAACGG
The DNA here is from genome assembly GCA_035652255.1 of Gaiellaceae bacterium. Taxonomy (GTDB): domain Bacteria; phylum Actinomycetota; class Thermoleophilia; order Gaiellales; family Gaiellaceae; genus Palsa-739. The sequence goes on from DASRED010000017.1 coordinate 23,764, forward strand.
ATCGGGCGCGAGCGTCGGACGGAAGCCGCGGAAGCGCGCGGGCAGCTCCGCGAGCTCCGGGATCCCGGCCGCCCACGCGTAGAACGGCTCGAGCGCGAACTCGAGCCCGAGGATCTTCCGCACGACGGGCTCGATCTCGCCGTCGAGCGGCTCGACCTCCACTCCTCCGGGCGCCGGCTCGATCCGCACCTCCGTCCCGCCGACGACGCGGTGGAGGCCGCCTTCGTGCCAGACGTTCGCCCGGTCGACGCCGAAGGCGCGGAAGCGCGCGGTCGTCAACAGGAGGTCGAACGGCCCGTCAACCCGGAGCAGCGCCACGCGTCGACCGCGCGGCTAGAGGTGCGAGGTCAGACCGGCGCCGGACGCGTCGTCGTTGTCGTCCGACTCTGCGTTGTCGTACCACGAGCGCCAGTACTTCCCGTCGTCGAGGTCGCGCGCGAACGTCGTCAGCTTCAGCGGGTTGAACGTGTCGCACATCACGGCGAGCTCGTGCGTCTCGTGCGTGCCGATCGACTTCTCCGCCAGCCCGGGCTGCGGCCCGTGCGGCAGGCCGGAGGGATGGAGCGTGATCGAGCCGACCTCGACGCCCTTCCGCGAGCCGAAGTTGCCGGAGACGTAATAGATCATCTCCTCCGACTGGAGGTTCGAGTGGTGGTACGGGATCGGCACCGCCTCCGGGTCGAAGTCGAGCTTGCGGGGGCAGAAGCTGCAGATCACGAAGTTCTGGCCGGCGAACGTCTGGTGGGACGGCGGCGGCTGGTGGATGCGGCCGGTGATCGGCTCGAAGTCGTGGATCGAGAACGTCCACGGATAGAGGTAGCCGTCCCAGCCGACGACGTCGAACGGGTGGTAGTCGACGACGTACGTCTGGTAGCCGCCGCGGACGCGCACCCGGACCGGGAACTCGCCCGTCTCGCGCACCGTGTGGAGCTCGGTCGGCGGGTGGATGTCGCGGTGGTAGTACGGCGCGCCCTCGAGGATCTGGCCGTACTGGTTGCGGTAGCGGCGCGGGATCTCGATCAGGCCCGGCGTCTCGAAGACGAGGTAGCGCTGCGGCCCGGTCGGGTTGAAGCGGTACGTCGTGCCGCGCGGGATGACGACGTAGTCGCCCTCCTTGTACGGCAGGTCGCCGAAGATCGTCTCGAGGATCCCCGAGCCCTCGTGGACGAAGACGACCTCGTCCCCCTCGCCGTTCCGGAAGAAGTAGTGCATCCGCTGCGCCGGCCGGCAGAGGGAGATCTCGACGTCGTTGTTCCACATCAGGAGCCGGCGCCCGGTGATCTCGTCGCCCTGCTCGTCGACCTCGTACGTCTTGAGGTGGAGGTGGTGGTGCTGCTCCGGCACCCACTCCTCGCGCTCGATCGGCTCGAAGCCGCCGAGCTTCGCGACCCGGCACGGCGACTGGAGGTGGTAGAGGATCGACTCGTTCCCGGTGAACCCCTCGAGGCCCATGACCTCCTCGGTCAGGAGCGTTCCGTCCTCCCGGAACTGGACGTGCCGCTTGCGCGGAACCTCGCCTAGCCGCTGGTAGAAGGGCATAACAACAAAAACAGTATCGGTGCCAGGCTCCTGTCCGCCTGTAGGTGCCTGGCACCGATTCCTTATTGGCTTACTGCCGGAGCGCGAGGTCGGCCAGTCGCAACCCGACGGCAGGAGCGAACTTGAAGCCGTGGCCCGAACAGGCGGAGCCGATCACGACCCGGCCGCGGCGCTCGAGGATGAAGCGCTCGTCCGGCGTCGTCGTGTAGAGGCACGACTGGGCCTCGACCGGGTTCGGGTCCGCATCCGGAAGGCGCTCGGCGACCCAGGCGCAGATCCGCTCGACGAGCTCCGGATCCGGCTCGGCCGCCTCATCCGGATCGGCCTCGGCGCCCGCGTGGTGCGCGCCGGCCTTCAGGCCGTAGACCGGATCGTGGAGCGAGAACATCGCGTGGGCGCTGTGCTCGTCGAGCTCGACGATCGACGGTCGGGGCGGTCCCTCGAGGCGGAAGTAGGCGACGGTCTCGCGCGTGACCTTGAGCGGCAGGTCGGGGAAGAAGCGGCCGATCCACGAGCCGGCCGTGACGACGACCACGTCGGCGTCGAGCGCGTCGAGGTCGTCCACGCGCGAGCCGTAGCAGACGTCGATCCCGTCGAGGAACGCGTGACGGGCGGCATCCGAGAGCACGACGCCCGCCCGGTCGACGAAGAGTGCGGCCCAGCCTTCCGGCACGTGCGCGCCGTAGGCCAGCGCCTGTTCCGGCGTGAGGAAGCGGTGCGGCACGACGCACTCCTCGAGCGCCCGTGCCGAGGTCAGCGCGGGGTCCGGAGCGATCTCGATGAGCCCGTACAGGCCGAGGAGCCCGGGGTCGAGCTCGTTCCAACCCGCGTACGCCTCCTGCGCGAGGCGGATCCACTCCGACTCGGGATAGACGACGCGGAAGATCCGCGTACGGCCGTGGCTCGAGCCACGGTCGTGGCCGGCCTCGAACTGCTCGTGGACGACGACGTCCGCGCCGCGGCGCGCGAGCTGCCACGCCGTGGCCGCGCCCATGATCCCCGCGCCGACGACCGCAACCCGCGTCACGCCGCGATCAGGTCTCCCGGATAGAGGCGCGTGTTCTCGGCGGCGTGGGCGACGAGCCGCTCCCAGTCGACGCCCTCAGGCACCGCCTCGTCGGGCGTCGTCACGACCGGACCGAGCGCGAGCGCGAAGTCGCGGGACTTCTCCCCGGGAAGCTCCGCGGCGGTCCACTCGACGAGCGGCGTGAAGCCCCCGATCGTGCCGTCGAGCCCGATCACCGCCGCCTGCCGCTCGACCGGAACCGCGCCGGCGACCGGCACCTCGGCGTCGGCCGCGCAGATCGCGGCTGGATTCGCGAAGCGGAAGTCGTCCCCGTCGAAGATCCGCACCGACGGCGGATGGAGGACGGGCGCGCGGAAGACGACGTCCGCGAGCGGATAGACGGCGTGCTCGCGCGCCTGGCCGCCGCCGGTGAAGAACGCCTGCAGCGTCTGCGCCGCGAGCTGGATCACCCGCTCGCCGTCGAGCCGGCCCGGCCAGCCTCGCTCGAGCTCCATCTCCACCGGACTGAACATGACCAGCTTCATGGCTCTGTGTGGACGATGACGTCGCCGATCTCCGGGCGTTCCCGGCGGATCCGTTCTTCGATCCTGCTCGCGCGCGCGTGCGCCTCCGCGAGCACGGTCGAGCCCTCGACGGCGAGCGTGAGGTACGCGACGAGGCCCTCGTCCGTGTGGAGGAAGCGGAGCTCGCGCGGCGTCGTGCCCGTCTCCTCGCGGACGATCCGCATCACGAGCTCGCGCTCGTCGGCGACGTCGTCGGCCGCCACGCCTTCCGCCTCCTCCGCCAGCGGCTCGAGATGGGTCTGGACGGAGACGACCTCCGGCACCTCGTCGCGAATCGCGTCCTCGACCTGCTCCGCGATCGCGTGCGCCTCCTCGAGCGAGAGCTCGGCCGGGAGCTTGAGGTGGAGGGACAGCTCCGTCCCCGACTCGAGCGCGACGGCCGTGACGTTGTGCACCTCCCGCACGCGCGGCACGCCGAGCGCCGCGGCGTGCGCGCGCTCGCGGACGGCGCCGACCGCCTCCTCCGGCTCGACGTGGACGACGACGTCGGCCTCCGGCAGGGCGGCCTGCACGGCGCGCTCCACCGCGTCGGCTGCCGCGTGCCCCTGGCGGATCGCCGCGTCGGAGGAGACGCCGATCACGACATCGGCGAAGTGGCGGCCCGCCGCCTGCCGCATCCGCAGCCGCCGCAGCTCGACCGGCGGGCTGATCCCGACGATTGCGAGGCGTGCGGCTTCCTCCGCGTCCGCCGGCGCGCGGTCCATGAGCACGTCGACGTTCCGGCGCATGAGGCGGCCGGCTGCGGCGAGGACGAGGATTGCGACGAAGAGGGCCGCCGCTGCGTCCCCTTTCGGCTGGCCGCCGTGGGCGAGGAGCAGGCCGACGAGCACCGCGACCGAGCCCGCGAGGTCGCTCGCGAAATGGAGCGCGTTCGAGGAGAGGGCCGCGCTCTCGTACTGACGGGCGACGCGCCACGTCGCGGTCGTCCTGCCCACGTCGACGAGGATCACGACGCCGATCACGACGAACGCCCACCAGGCCGCGTGGACGGGCTGCGGGTGGCTCGACGTGAGCCGCAGCACGGCGCGCGCCGCGATGAAGAGACTCGCCGCGACGAGGAACGCCGCTTCCGCGAGCGCAGCGAGATGCTCCGCCTTGCCGTGCCCGTACTGGTGCCCGACGTCGGCCGGCCGTACGGCGACGCCGACCGCGAAGAAGGTGAGGAGCGCGGCGACGAGGTCGGTGCCGGAGTGGATCGCCTCGGAGACGAGCCCGAGGCTGTGCGTCGCGAGTCCCGTGCCGAGCTTGAGCGCGATGAGCGCGCCGGCGGCGAAGACGGAGGCGAGAGCGGTCCGGCGTTGCGGACTCATCCGCGGAAGCCTAGAGACGCGGTCAGACCGGCTCGGGCGGCCAGATGAGCGCGTCCTGGCGGAACGCGAGATGACAGAGCGCCGCGCCGCTCAGCGGCACCGGCGCGATCGAGGTGAGGTCGATCTCCGCCTCGGCCGGACAGAGGAGCCAGCGGTCGTGGTGCATCTCCGCCCTCGCGTCCTTGGCGAAGAGCCGGTAGCGCTCGGTGAGAAACCACTCGAGGGAATCCGGCTCCGCGTGGAACGTCTCGCCGGCCGCACGGTAGCGGCCGGAGAAGACGCGCCCCGGCTCCCCGATCCGCACGCATTCCGCCTCCTCCCAGCCCGCCGCCGGCTCGAGCGTCATCCGTGCGTGGAAGGCGGGGACGCGGTAGATCCGACGGACGCCGAGCGCGGCGAGACGGCTGGACGCGTCGATGCTGAAGAACCAGACGCCGGGCAGGCCGTCCGGGCCGAGGACGTACGTGCGGACGTTGAGCTGCAGGAAGTTCGAGATGCCCGGCACCGGCAGCGCGCCGCGCGCCCGCAGCGCGCGGACCCGGAAGAAGACGAGCCCGAGCCACGCGCTGCCGTCGTGCTCCTCGATCTCGAGCTCGGTCGGGACGTGCGGCCGGAGCTCGGCCGCCGGCACGGGCCAGTGCGCCCAGAGCGTGTGCTCCCACGTCTGGCCGAGCGTCCAGCGGCTGTTCGGTAGCGGGAACGGGCGGTGCCCGACGCGGCGCAGCGCGCGTGCCTGCCGGCCCGCCGCCCTCGCATCGTCGAACAACCGGCCCTCCTTCTAGAGGTTGCCGCGCAGCGCCTGTTCGCGCTCGATCGCCTCGAAGAGGGCCTTGAAGTTGCCCTCCCCGAACGTCGTCGCGCCGTGGCGCTCGATCACCTCGAAGAACACCGTCGGCCGGTCCTGCGCCGTCTTCGTGAAGATCTGGAGGAGATAGCCGTCGTCGTCGCGGTCGACGAGGATCTTGTGCCGCTGCAGCACCTCGTAGTCCTCGGCGATCTCGCCGACGCGGACCGGCGCGTCCTCGTAGTACGAGTCGGGCGTGTCGAGGAAGACGAAGCCGCGCTCCTTCATCGCCTCGACGGTGTGCACGATGTCGGTCGACGCGAGCGCGATGTGCTGCGCGCCGGCGGTGCCGTAGTAGTCGAGGTACTCCTGGATCTGGCTCTTGCGCTTGCCCTCGGCCGGCTCGTTAATCGGGAACTTGACCTTGCCGCTGCCGTCGGCCATGACCTTCGACATGAGCGCGGAGTACTCGGTCTGGATGTCGTCGTCGCCGAAATGGATGATGTTCGTCATCCCGAAGACGCGCTCGTAGAACTCGACCCACTCGTCCATCTTCCCGAGCTCGACGTTGCCGACGACGTGGTCGACGTTGAGGAGGCCGACACCCGCGTCGCGGTGGCCGTTCTCCGAGACCGAGACGTAGCCGGGCAGGAAGGGGCCGGCGTAGTCGCTGCGGTTCACGAACGTGTGGATCGTGTCGCCGTAGGTCGCGATCGCCGAGCGCTCGATCGTCCCGAACTCGTCCTCGTCGGTGCGCGGCTCCGTGACGCTGCGCGCGCCGCGCGAGACGGCCTCGTGGTGGGCCTGCGCCGCATCGGGGACGGTGAGCGCGATGTCGCGGACGCCGTCGCCGTGCTTCGCGTGGTGGCGCGTGATCTCGTGGTCCTCCCGCAACGCGCTCGTGACGACGAAGCGGACGTCGCCCTGCTCGAGGACGTAGGAGGCGCGATCCCGGACTCCCGTCTCCGGCCCGGCGTACGCGGTGCGCGTGAAGCCCATCGCGTGCTCGTAGAAGTACGCCGCCTGCTTCGCGTTCCCGACCCAGAGCTCGATGTGGTCCCAGCCGAGCAGCGGCATGAAGTCTTCGGCCATGCGCCGATTATGCCTTCGCGTCAGTCCGTGCGGAGGACGCGCCAGGCGGCGAACGCGGTCAGGAGGAGCGCGACACCCGCGAAGAGCGCGAACTCGATCCCCTGGAACTCCCAGAAGCGGCTCGCCGGCTGGTAGACGGCGTGCGTGAAGCCGGCGCCGTGGCGAGCCATGCAGGCCTGGCTGACTCCCTTGAAGCCGTCCCCGTTCGAACGCACGCACGCCTGGAAGACCTGAGCTCCCCCGCTGAACGGATGGCCGGCCTTGTCACTCGGCACCTGGCTGATGACCCACGCGCTGCTCAGATTCGGACCGGCGGAGCGCGGTCCCCAGGTGGCTGACAACGGAGCGACGAGGTGCTGTCTGAGCCAGTACTGGACGAACAGGCGTGCCGCGACGTAGGCGCCGTACGCGACGACGAGGGCCGCCGCGCTCCGGCGCACGAGCACGCCGACCGCGAGCGCCAACCCGAGCGCGAAGAGCGTGTAGCCGACCGGCGCGAGCCACTCGAAGTCGAACTTGTCCCAGCGGCCGAAGATCCGGTCGAAGGGGATCTCGTACCAGGTGAAGAGCGCGCTGAAGCCGGCTCCGGCGAGCACGGCGGTGCCAACGGCGAAGCCGAGCTTCGTCCCGATCCAGTGCCGGCGGGTGATGCTCTGCGTCCACGCGAGCCGGACGACGCCGTTCTCGAGGTCGAGGAGGATCGGCGTGGCGAGCGCGACCCCGATCAGCCCGGGGATGAGATTGAACCAGCCGGAGTCGAGCAGGCCGCGGAGGACGCCGGTGTTGAGGACGTAGTTGCCGACGACGAAGCCGCATGCCTGCGTCTGACGGTCGACGCAGCGCGCGACGTGCTGCTGGACGTAGAGATCCGCAGCATGGATCCCGGCCGGCACGAAGGCGACGGTGAGCAGCGCGAGGATCGCGGCGGCAATGAGCGTCTCCGTCCTCTGCTGGCGCCAGCTGAGCCAGATCACGAGAGCACCGCCTCGCGGCGCCGCGCCGCGTCCTGGCCGAGATAGGCGAGGACGATCTCCTCGAGGTCGAGCTCGTGCACCGTCCAGCGCGCGTCGTAGACGTGGCCGTTCGCGCGAACGACGAGCGTCGTCTGCCGCTCGGCGTGGCTCTCGCGAACGACGTCGTGCAGCCGCGCCACGTCCTCCGCCTCGTCGCGGGGCCCGGTGAGGAGGCGATGCGAGGCGACGATCTCCTCGATCGAGCCGGCGAGCTGCGTCCGTCCCACGGCGAGGATCACGAGGCGGTCGCAGACCCGTTCGAGGTCGGCGAGGATGTGGGACGAGAGGACGACCGTGAGCTCGCGGTCGGCGACGGCCTCGACGACGGTTTGCATGAACTCGCGGCGCGCGAGCGGGTCGAGCGAGGCGACGGGCTCGTCGAGGAGCAGGAGCTCCGGCCGCTTCGCGAGCGCGAGCGTGAGCGCGACCTGGGCCCGCTGCCCGCCGGAGAGGCTCCGCACCTTCTTCTTCAGCGGCAGGTCGAGCTCGGCGATGCGCGCCCGGGCCGCCTCCTCGTCCCAGCCCGGGTTGAGCTCGCGGCCGACGCGGAGCATCTCGGCGATCGTGAAGCCGCCGTAGAGCGGGTGCTCCTGCGCGAGGAAGCCGACGCGCGGCAGCGCCTCGGCAGCGTCCACGTGCGGATCGAGGCCGAGGACGCGGACGGAGCCGGCGCTCGGCCGCGTCAGGCCGACGGCCATGCGCAGCAGCGTCGTCTTGCCGGCGCCGTTCGGGCCGACGAGCGCGGTGACGGAGCCGCGCGGGATCTCGAGCGTGCAGTCGCGCAGCGCCCACTGGGAGCCGTAGCGCTTGCCGAGCCCGTCCGTGACGAGCGCGGCGGTCACGCCACCCTCCGCGCGGAGCCGGACGCGCGCTGCTCGGAGAGGAGCGCCTCGATCGCCTGCTCGTCGAGGCCCGCGGCGCGCGCCCGTCCGAACCAGTCCCGCAGCGAGCGCCGCAGCCTGCCGAGATCGTCGCCGAGCGGCGCCGGCGCCGAGCTCTTCACGAACGTCCCCTGTCCGCGGCGGCCCTCGGCGATCCCTTCGCTCTCGAGCACGCCGTACGCCTTGAGGACCGTGTTCGGGTTGATCGCGAGGCCCGCGACGACCTCCTTCACCGTCGGCAGCTGGTCGCCCGGCGTGAGGATCCCGAGCTGGACGGCGTGCCGCACCTGCTGCACGAGCTGGAGATAGGTCGGGACTCCGGAACGAGAGTCGAGATGGAACTCGATCAACGCCATATATCTAGTTTTATAGATAAATCAAGATGCCCTGTCAAGCCTCGAGGCGGCGACCGCCTGGTGCCGGAGCCGCCGCTCGAGATAGAGCCCGACGAAGATCAGGAGTCCCCCGGCGATCTCGAGCGGATGAAGCGACTCGGAGAGCAGGACGAGCGCGAAGAGGACGCCGAAGAACGGCTGCGTGTTGTTCACGATCACCGCCCGCGCGGCGCCGACCCGGTCGACGGCGGTGAACCAGAGGATGTTCGTGAGGAAGAGCGGCCCGACGACCGCATACGCGAAGCCGACCCACGTGAGCGTTCCGAAGTGGAACTGCTGGCGCGAGACCTGCGGGATGGAGACGAGCGCGAGCGGCGCCCAGCCGATCGCGAGCACGAGTGCCGAGATCCGGAACGGCGAGTAGCGGCGCATGAGCGGCGCGATCGCGACCGTGTAGCACGCCCACGTCAGCGCGGTTCCGATCGCGATGACGTTGCCCTTCGTGCTCGAGCTGAAGCCGCCTCCCGCTCCGACCGCGACGAGCGCGACGCCCGCGAACGTCACGACCGCGCCGACCCAGAACGCCCGCGTCAGCCGCTCGAGGCGGAAGAGAAGCGAGACGACGGCGACGAAGACCGGCGTCGTCCCGAACAGGAGCGAGACGGTCGACGCCTGTGCGAACTTGAGGCTGTAGACGAAGCAGAGCTGGTTGCAGAAGATCATCGCCGCCGCGATCCCGACATAGCGCCAGTCCTCCCGCGCGATCCGGAACGAGCGCTCACGGTGATACGTGAAGATCCAGAACAGCGCGATTGCGGCGAAATAGCGGATCGTCCCGTACGCGAGCGGCAGCCAGCCGTGCTCGAACATGTACTTCGTGACGGTGACGTTCAGCGCCCAGAGGAGCACCGCTCCCAGCAACATCGCGTACTCAGGAGAGGGCCGGCGCACCGGCACGACGCTACTCCCCGTCCACTAGGCTCTGCGCCGATGTCCGAGCCCACGTTCAGCGACGTCGACGAGCTCGTCGGGCCGGCGACGCCGCACTTCGCGTACCAACTCCGCGCGCGCGTGCGCGAGCTCGTCCGCGACCTCCCGGACGACCACGAGGTGCGCCGGTACGCGGAGGAGAAGATCGAGCTCCTCGACCGGCTCGGCTACGCCTCCTCGAAGGCGAGCGACAGTCACCGGGAACCGCGGACGCGTCCCGGCTGGAGCGAGCTCCCGAGCTCCGCGCCCGCGGACGAGCCGCTCCCACGCGCATGAGCCTCGACGACGCGTCGGTCCTCGTGACCGGCGGGACGCGGGGGATCGGGCGCGCGATCGCGTTGCGCCTCGTCGCGGACGGCGCGCGGAAGGTCGTGCTCGGCTACATGCGCAACGACTCGGCCGCGGAGGAGGCGGCCGGGCTGATCCGGGACGCCGGCGCCGAGCCGGTTCTCGTGCGCGGCAACGTCGCCGAGGAGAAGGTCGTCGCCGAGCTCGCCTCCCACGGGCCGTTCCGGGTCGTCGTCTCGAACGCCGCGACCGGCGTGATCCGCCCGGCGCTCGAGACCGAGGACAAGCACTGGGACTGGACGCTCGCCGCGAACGCGCGCTCGCTTCTCGCCCTTGCCCGCGCGACCGCGCCGCAGATGGAGCCGGGCAGCTCGATGGTCGCCATCTCGAGCCTCGGCTCCCAGCGCGTCCTCCCGAACTACGTGCTGATCGGCGTCTCGAAGGCGGCGCTCGAGACGGCCGTCCGCTATCTCGGCGTCGAGCTCGCGCCGCGCGGGATCCGCGTCAACTGCGTCTCCGCCGGCGTCGTCGACACCGAGGCGCTCGACTGGTTCCCGAACAAGGAGCAGATGCTCGCCTCGGTGAAGCGCACGCCGGCCGGCCGCCTCGTCGAGCCCGAGGACGTCGCCGCGGCCGTCTCCTTCCTCTGCTCGGACGACGCCACGATGATCTGCGGGCACACGCTGATCGTCGACGGCGGCTATTCGCTGCCGGCGTAGCGATGGAGCCGACGGACGAGAACCTCCGCGCCTTCGACGCCGTCCACCGGGCGACCCACGAGCCCGACGTCCTGCCGGCGATCGTCGCGCGGACGCTCGGCGACCTGAAGGAGAAGAACGTCCTCCACCTGTTGTGTTCGACGGGCGAGGCGACGGCGGCGCTCGCGGAGCTCGGTGCGGTCGCGACCGGAGTCGATCCCCGGAGCGGCGCGCTCGAGGCGGCGCGCGAGCACTGGCCGAAGATCCTCTGGGTCGACGGCGACCCGCAGGAGCTACCGCGCCGGCTGCGCCGCGGCCGCTTCGACCTCGTCTACTCCGGCGAGGGCGTGCTCGACCGGTTGGCGGATCTCGACGCATGGGCGGCGGGAATCGCGGCGGCGCTGAAGGCCGGCGGCGAGTTGCTCGTCTTCGACGACCACCCGGTGGCGGACTGCGTCGACGGGCTGCTCCGCTGGCGGACCGACTACTTCCGCGACCCGGCGGAGCCGGACCGGCTGTGGCGGATCGGCCAGATCGTCAGCGCCCTCGCGCGGGCGGGGCTCCAGGTGCAGGCGCTCGAGGAGTACCCGGGCGGGACGTCGCGCCGCCGCCACGACCGGCGCATCCCGGCGACGTTCCTCCTCTACGCGCGGCGCGCCGGCTAGGGGCGCGCCGCGGTAGCGCATCGCGGCAGCCCGCGCCGGCGGATCCGGAGCGGCAGGCCCGGCCGCCACTGCCGGTCGCGCGGATGCGGATCGACGGTCCAGGCGCTGCCCGTCCAGCGAATGACGACGTTGTCGCAGTAGTTCTTGACGATCGCCCAGGCGGCGCCGTCCTTCGCGACGGTGAGACCGAGGTCGTAGGCGCCGACGCCGCCCCAGACCTCCGGCGTGGACCCCGACGTGACCCGCCAGCGCCGTCCGTCCCAGCGTTCGACGAGCGCAACCGGCTGCGTCGCCTCGATGGTGGCGCCGAAGCCCTGTTTCGTGACTGTGAGGTGCTCGCTCACTCCGAGCGCCCACGCGTCGCCGGGACGAACCGCGACGACGTCCAGGAGGGCCGAGTCGTTGTGTCCCGGCAGATCGGGAACCGGCGCGACCTGCCATCGCTCGCCGTTCCAGTGCGCTGCCAGGGGATGCGAATAGGAGGCGTCGTACTCCGGGAGACCGCCCTCGGCATAGCTGCCGACGGCCCAGGCGTCCTGCCCCGATGTCGCGCCGAACCCCGCGATGGGATCGCTCGGCCCGAACGGCGCCCGCACGGACTGCCAGCGCTCACCGTTCCAGTACTCGACGAGGATCGCCGGCCCGACGTGCTTGGGCATCTCCTCCTCCTGCCCGCTCGCGACGGCCCAGACGCCCGTCGGTGTTGCCGCTAGACGGTCGACCACGACCCCCGGCCGTTCCCAGGGGAGCGCCACCCTCCGCCAGGCTGCGCCGTCCCAGTGGAGGAGAAGCGGTTGCGTGGCACGCGGGTTCAGCCTGCCGAGACGGTTGCTGCGGTACGTCGCGCCGGCTGCCCAAACGTCGTCCGCGCCCGCCGCTGAGATCGCGAACAGATCCGTCGGCCCGAGCCCCGGCACCCGCGCGGCGGTCCACGTCGCTCCGTTCCAGTTCTCGATCACCGCGCGCGAATGGAGGAGATACCCATCGCCCGTCGGGCCGGTCGCCCAGGCGTTGCGCGGACCGATCGTCGCGACCGACATGAGGGCGCCCATGCCGACGTTCGGGAACGACACTTTCCGCCAGGCGGTCCCCTCCCACCGCCACGCGACGGAACCGACGATCCAGGCCGCGTCGCGGGATGCTGCGGAGACGGCGGACAGTTGAGCCGTCTCGTAGAGCGGCACCGGACCGTTGCCCGGGGAGACGCCGCCCGGCTTGTAGGAGACCCCGCCCTGCCGGTAGTCGAACGCATCGGCCAGGAAGCGTGGGCCGGCGGAGGGACCTGAGCGATCGACGATTCCGAGGACTGCACCGGCGATGACCACGAGGGCGGCCGCGACGGCCAGAAGCCGCGGCTTGCCGAAGGCGACGCGCGTGGCCGCAGGCGGCTGGACCTCGTCGGCCAGGAGCCGCAGTCCGAAACGGATCTGCTCTTCGAGTCTTTCGCTCATCTCATCGCCTCTGTCGGTAGGTGCATGCGGAGCTCTTCCAGCGCCCGGTGCAGCCGCGACTTGACCGTCCCCTCCGGCACTCCCATCGCGGTTGCGATCTCCGAGACGGTGAAGTCCGCGTGGAAGCGGAGGACGACCGTCGCGCGGAGCTCCGGCCCGAGCGCGGCGAGCCCGGCGCGGATCGCGTCCCGGAGGCCTGCCGGCTCGGACACGTCCGGGACTGGCGCGTCCTCGGGCGGGAGGCGCTCCTGCCGCTTCGACCGCCGGTGGACGTCCATCGCGAGATGCGTCGCGACGACGCACGCCCAGGCAGTCGCAGCCGTCCGGTCGCGCGGCGGTCGCTCGATGGCTCTGAGCTCGATCTCCTGCATCGCGTCGTCGATCTCCTCTCCGCGCAAGCCGTTCAGGTACAGCACCCGTCGCACCCGAAGCGCAGCGGCGCCGTCGAGCAGCGGCTGTCTACGCCTCGCGCGCACTTGACCTACGACGCCTCAGACGGCCGAAACGTTCACCGGCCGAGCCGGAGGACGCGCCCCGCCGTCGCGCGCGCGATCGTGCCCGCCATCTGCGGGTTCTCCTGCAGGCGCCGCACAGAGTACGCGTACCAGTGCTCGCCGTACGGGACGTAGACGCGCAGCCGGTGGCCCTCCGCGACCAGCTCGTCGCGCCGTTCCTCCCGCACGCCGAGCAGCATCTGAAGCTCGTACTCGAGCGGCCCGAGTCCCCGCCGGGACACGCGGGCGAGCGACTCGCCGATCAGCCACTCGTCGTGCGTCGCGATCCCCGCGTAGCAGCCGGCGTCGAAGAGCGCGTCGAGGCAGCGGAGGAAGCTCGCGCGCACCGCCTCGAAGTCCGTGAACGCGATCGCGCCCCGCTCGAGGTAGATGCCCTTGCAGAGCCGGACGCTCGGCTGCAGGTCGGCGAGCGCGGCGACGTCGTCGAGCGTCCGCTTCAGCCGCGCCTGGAGGACGACGCCGACGTTGTCGTGCCCCTCCTCGCGCAGCTCGCGGTAGAGGCGCAGCGTGTCGTCGGTCGTCGTCGAGTCCTCCATGTCGATGCGGACGAAGTTGCCGTAGCTCGTGGCCGTGCGGACGACGTCGAGGACGTTCTCCTTGCAGAGCTCGTACGAGAGGCCGAGTCCGAGCGCGGTGAGCTTGACGCTGACGTTCGAGTCGAGCGCCGCCTTGTCGATCGCCGCGAACAGGTCGCGGTAGGCCTGCGCGATCGCGCGCGTCTCCTCCGCCCGCGTGATCTCCTCGCCGAGGACGTCGACCGTCGCCATCTTCCCGCCCGCGTTGAGATCGCGAACGACGGCGACAGCGTCGGCGAGCGTCTCGCCGGCGATGTAGCGGGAGGAGAAGAGCTGCACCACGGGCTTCGGCACCGCCGGCAGGAGGCGGACGATGGCGGAGTCGAGAAGCGACACGGGCGCGGCGATTCTACGTTGGCGGTGTTAGCTTCTCGCCGACAACGCTGCGGCACTCCACCCTGGAAGGGAGTGCAAATGGCAACGTCGCTTCTCCTCTGGCTCTCCACGCTCGGGCTGCTGCTCGCACTCGCGCTGCTCGTCGGGAGGATCGTCACCGGCGACTGGCGCGGGATCCTCGTCGACACGCGCAACAAGCTGAGCATCGCGCGCCTCCAGCTCCTGCTCTGGACGGCGTTCGTCCTCTCCGCCTATCTCGCCGCCGCGCTGGCGAACGTCGCCGCCGGCACGCCGGATCCGCTGGGGATCTCGGTGCCGGAAGGACTGTGGGCGGCGCTGGGAGTGAGCACCGCGTCGCTCGCGGCGGCGCCGTACGTCCTCAGCCGCCAGCCCGGCAAGCTCGCGACGAACGCGACGCCCGTCCGGGCGAGCTGGCGCGATCTCGTCACGGACGAGGTCGACGGCTTCGACCATCTCGTCGACCTCGGCAAGCTCCAGATGGTGCTCGTGACGGGCGTGCTGCTCGTCGCCTACGCGGTCGCGTTCGCCGACCGGCTCGAGAGCGGCCCGGCGGCCGTCCGCTCGCTGCCGGCGGTGAACGGCGCGTTCGTCATCCTGCTCGGGATCAGCCACGCCGGCTATCTCGCGAAGAAGCGCGCGCCGCGCGCCGGAGCTGCGAGGAGCGGAGCGGCTAGCTCTCGCGCATGAACCCCTGGCGGGCGGCGCTGACGAGCGCCACCGCCTCGGGGAAGAGGACGCGCATCGCGTCGCGGAGGGCGATCGCCTGCTCGTCGACGCCGCCGGTCGGCTGCACCTGCTGGAGCGCGGCGGCGGTCAGCTCGACGGCCGTATTGAGCGTGAGCGTCGCGAACTGCTCGCGCTGCGCTTCCTGCACGGTCTCCGCCTGTTGCTCGGCGAACTCGCGCAGCCCGCGCATGATCTCCTCGGGGTCGCCCCCGAACGGGAATCCGAATCCTCCGCCTTCCATGCGGCCAGGGTAGCCGCCGGATCTAGCCGAGCGGCAGCTTGGACGTGCGCTCGACGTCGTCCGCGAGCTCCTCGACGGCTCCGAGCGCGGACTGCATCGCCGCCGCGAACGGCGACGCGCCGCTCTCGCCGAGCGTCTCCTCGAGCCGGCGGGAAGCGCTGCCGATCGCATCGAGATAGGCGCCGTTCGCAACGCGCGGCTCGCTCCGGATGACGTCCGCGAGAGCCGCAGCCGCCTCCTCTGCCTCCTCGATGCCCTCCGGCGCCTCGGTCTCGCGCAACTCGGCGAGCCGGGCGCGGAGCTCGGGAAGGTCGCCGCCGCCGGCCGACTCCTCCGCGACCTCGACGAGCGCGGTCAGGGAAACCGCCTCGCGCACGAGGCGTCGGTCGGCAATCGGCTGCCCGTCGTCGGCGAGCGCGAGCCACGAATGGCCGGACGCCGACGCGAACGCGCAGAGGTAGACGCGCCGCCCGAGCGTCTCCGCCACGAGCACGCCGGCGACCGCCTCCCCGTCGGCGGCGAAGCCGGCGGCTGCCGCCGCGATCCGTGCCACGTCCTCCGCCACGCCCACGCGCGAGAGAATAGGCGCGTGGAGTCGACCGGCCGGACCCGCCACGCCCGCGAGCTCTTCGCGCCGCTCGGTCCGACCTACGACCGCTACGCAAGCCTCCTCTCGTTCGGCCAGGACCCGCGCTGGCGCCGGTTTCTCGTCTCGCGCATCCCGGCCGACGCGCGGCGCGTCCTCGACGTCGCGAGCGGGACGGCCGCCGTCGCGATCGAGCTGGCCCGCGCGGAGCGGGACCGGACGGTCGTCGGGATCGACCAGAGCCCCGAGATGCTCGCCGCGGGCCGGGAGCGGCTCGAGCGCGCGGGACTCGCCGGGCGGGTCGAGCTCCGCGAGGGGCGAGCGGAGTCCCTGCCGTTCGCGGACGGAGAGTTCGACGCGCTGACGTTCACGTATCTCCTCCGCTACGTCGACGACGTGCCGGCGACGCTCGCGGGGCTCGCGCGCGTGGTGAAGCCGGGCGGAGTCGTCGCGATGCTCGAGTTCGGACTCCCGCGCGGCGCCTGGCGGCCGCTCTGGGAGCTGTACGTCCGGATCGGCCTCCCGGCTGCGGGCGCGATGATCGCGCCGGGCTGGCGGGAGGTCGGGAGCTTCCTCGGGCCGAGCATCCGCGACTTCTGGGCATGCCGGCCGGAGCCCGCGCTGCTCGACGCGTGGCGAACGGCCGGCGTCGAGGACGTGCAGGCGCGCCGGCTCAGCGTCGGCGGCGGCATCGTCGTCTGGGGGCGCCGCGCGTGAACGCGTCGAGACCGCGTCCCGCGTTCTACGCCCTCGGCTCGGGCGGCTGGCGCGACTACGTCACCCTCCTCCACCCGCCGTACACGCTCTGGCACCTCTCCTACGTCGCGGTCGGCGCCGCGCTCGCGCCGCGAATGGACTGGGCGCTGCTCGGCTGGACGACGCTCGCGTTCGCGCTCGCGATGGGCGTCGGGGCGCACGCGCTCGACGAGCTCATGGGACGTCCCCTCCAGACGCGGATCCCACCGCGGACGCTCGTCGCCCTCGCAGCCGTGTCGATCGCCGCGGCGTGCGCGATCGGCTGCGCGATCGCCGTCTCGCGCGACCTCTGGCTCCTCGTCTTCGTCGCGGCCGGCGGCTTCGTCGTCGTCGCCTACAACCTCGAGCTCTTCGGCGGCGCCTTCCACGGCGGCCTCTGGTTCCCGGCAGCGTGGGGGGCCTTCCCCGTCCTCACCGCCTACTTCGCGTCCGCCCACACCGTGCGGGGGGACACGGTCGCCGCGGCGGCGTACGCGTTCGCCACGAGCTGGGCGCAGAGGCGGCTCTCGACGCCGGTCCGGCTCGTCCGGCGCCGAGTCGTCGCGATCGAGGGAGCGATGGAGCTCGACGACGGAAGCCGCCTCGCCCTCGACGCGGACGTCGTCGCGGGAGCGGCGGAAGCGTCCCTGAAGGCGCTCGCCGCGGCGACCGTCCTCATCGCCGCCGCGCTCCTCCTTGCGCGCGTCTGAACGCGGCCTACACTGGGGCCGATGTCGCTGACGACCCTCGCCGATCTCGTCTTCGCGGCCGGCGTCGTCGTCGCGGCGGTCGCGCTCGCCGTTGCCGCACTCCGCCGCGGGCCGACCTGGCTGCTCACGTCGATCGTCGGGCTCGAGGGCGCCGGCGCGATCGGGATCTGGATCGCCTTCGCGCTGCGCCACGGCCGGCCGCTCGCCGTCGCTGCCGGCGGATTGACGGGGTGCCTCGTCGCCGCCACCGCCGCCGTCCTCCTGCGTGGAGCGCTCCAGCGCGTCGCGGCGATGGACGAGCGCCTCCTCGAAGCGCAGAGCAACCTCCTCGGACTCGTCGAGCGGGAGAAGGCGACGCGCGCGCAGGAGCTCGAGCTCACTCTCGCCCGGGCGCGGGCCGACTCCCGCTCCCTTCTCGAGGAGCAGGAGCGGCAGCTCGCCGAAGAGCGGCGCGCCGTCGAGGAGCGGCGCGGCGGCGAGGCGATCGCAGCGCTCACGACGCGACTCGCACAGGTGCAGGCGCAGGTGGAGGAGCGACTCGCGTCCTGGGCGCAGGATCTCGACCGTGCCGCGGAGACGACGAAGAAGCAGATCGCCGACCTGCGGCGGCGGCAGGAGCAGCTCCTCTCGGAGGTCGAGCAGCGGCTCGTCGCCGACACCGAGCGGCTGACGGCCGAGAGCGAGGAGCAGCGGACGGCGCTGTCGCGGCTCCGCTCCGACGTCGACCGGGTGCTCGAGGAGGCTCTCGCCATCGCGCGCTCGGAGGTCGAGGCCCACTCCGCCGAGCGCCGCCGCGCGCTCAGCCAGCTCGAGGAGCGGCTGACGCGGCGCGAGCGGGAGCTCACCGAGCAGGCGCAGCGCGAGGAGGCCGAGGCCGTCCAGCGGATCCGCGCCACGTTCGCGAACGTCGCGGAGCGCCAGGTCGAGCAGCTCGACCGCGCCGTCGAGCGCGCCGTCTCCTCGTACGCGACGGAGGCAGCCCAGCAGTTCGCGGCCGTCGTCAAGTCATCGCGGGAGGACTCGGCGAAACGGCTCGCGCGGGAGCTCGACCGGTCGGTGAGCACCTTCGCGCGCGAGGCGGAGACCGTCCTCGCCGAGAAGCTCGCCCACATCGGCGACGCCGGCGCGCAACGGCTCGAGCGCCGGATCGGCGACGCCGCGACCGAGCTCGAGCGCCGCCAGGAAGAAGTCGTCGCGGCGCACGAGCAGCGTCTCTCGGAGCTCGAGTCGGAGCTGCGGAGGCGAATCGACGAGCTCCACGCGGACATCGACGCCGAGCGCGGTGTGCTCGAGGCGCGGCTGCAGGACCTCGCGCGCCGACTCCCCTCCGCGGCGGCGCTCGCGGATTCCTAGCGATTTCGTTACAAGAGTTCGCCTAACAAAGCCTGGCAGGGTTCGTCGGTACGAAGACGAAATGGTGCAGCCATGAGCGAGACGACCCAGATCCTCGAGCCTCCCTACGTCGACGAGCGGTCGAAGGTGGAGAGCTGGCGGCTGCACATCCTGATCGAGGCCGGCTACCCGCTCTCGCTCGCCGAACGGCTCGCCGTCAGCGAGGCGGATCTCCACACGGCGTGCGAGATCATCGGCCGCGGCTGCGCGCACGAGACCGCCGCCGAGATCCTCCTGTAGGCCGCGCTCGGGCGCGAGTACGCTGCGCCGGTGGCGAAGGTCGAGGCGCTTCCGTACGACGACCGCACCGTCTACTCGGTCGCGGCCTTCAACCGCGGCGTCGCCCAGTGGCTCGGCCGGCTGCCGAGCATCTGGGTGGAAGGCGAGGTGACCGAGTTGCGGCGCCACGAGCGCTGGGCCACCGTGTTCTTCACGCTCAAGGATCCCGCGGACGGCTCCTCCGTCGGCGTGACGATGCCGCGCGGCAAGTTCGACGCGCTCGACCTCGAGCTCGAGAACGGCGAGCGTGTCCACGTCTTCGGCCGCCCCGAGCTGTACGAGCAACGCGGCGAGTTCAAGCTCCGCGCGCTCACGCTCGAGCGCTTCGGCCTCGGCGCGCACCTCGCTTCGCTCGAGCGGCTGAAGGCGAAACTCGCCGCGGAAGGCCTGTTCGCGGAGGACCGGAAGCGGCCGCTGCCTTTCCTGCCGCGCCGGATCGGCGTCGTGACCGGCAACGACGCCGCAGCGAAGCGGGACGTCCTGACGACGATCCAGGTCCGCTTTCCGCCGGCGGCGGTTCTCGTCGCGGAGACGTACGTCCAGGGTCCGCGCGCGGCGGGCGAGATCGTCGCCGCGATCGAGGCGCTCTGCGAGCAGCCGGACGTCGACGTCATCGTCCTGACGCGCGGGGGCGGCAGCTTCGAGGATCTCCTCCCGTTCAGCGACGAGCGGGTCGTCCGCGCAGTCGCGGGCTGCGCAGTCCCGGTCGTCTCCGCGGTCGGCCACGAGCAGGACACGCCGCTCTGCGACCTCGCCGCCGACGTCCGAGCCTCGACGCCGACGGCCGCGGGGAAGCTCGTCGTGCCGGATCTCGTTCAGTTGTGCGACAGGCTCGACCGCGCGCGCGAAGCGCTCGCGCGCGACGTGCGCCGCTCGCTCGAGCGGAATCGCGAGAAGCTCACGCGGACGGCCGAGCGGCTGCGGGCAGCACCGCGGGTCGGCCTCGAACGCGAGGGCCTCCGCCTCGAGCGGGCACGCGAACGGCTCCGGCAGGCGCCGGCGCTCGCGGTCGAGCGGAAGCGGGCGGGGCTCGAGAACTCGGCCGCCAAACTTGCGGCGTTGTCACCGTTGCAAACACTCCGGCGAGGATACGCGGTCGTCCGGACGGACTCCCGGCTCGTCTCCTCGAGCGCGGACGTCACGCCGGGCGTCCGGGTCGACGTCACGCTCGCGGAGGGCGGCTTCGGCGCGCGCGTCGAAGAGGTGGCGCAGTGAGCACGCCGGAAGAACCGACGTTCGAGCAGGCCCAGACGGAGCTCGAGCAGATCGTCGAGCGCCTCGAGCGCGGCCAGGTTCCGCTCGACGAAGCGCTCACGCTGTGGGAGCGTGGCGAGCAGCTCTACGCCTTCTGCCGCGGCAAGCTCGACGCCGCACAGGGAAAGGTCGAGGAGCTGGCGCGCCGCGCTGCCGAAGCGGCGCCGCCCGACCCCTCCTAGCTCGCCGCCGCCCCTTCCGCCGTCCGGACCTCGCCGGAGCCGGCGTCGCCCTCTTCCGGCAGCTCGGCCTGCGCCGCCGACGGCATGACGCGGAGCATCGCGAAGGACAGCCCCTCGCGCGCGAGGAAGAGGACACCGACGCCGATCCCGACCGACGCCTCGATCGCCTGCAGTCCGAACCCGTACGCGACGCCGACGTCGTACGAGACGCCGTAGCCGGCGAGCGCCGACGCGATCGCCACCTGCACGAGACCGACGTTCCCCGGCCAGAACGGGAAGATCGTGACGACGTTCATGAGCAGCAGCACGACACCGGCGGCCGGCAGCGGCGCGTGGATGTCGAAGGCGCGCATCGCGGTGTAGACCGCGAAGATCTGGCACGTCCAGCCGCAGATCTGGAAGAAGATCGCGAGCGCCGTGGCGCCGGGCGAGCGCATGACCCCGAGGCCGGCGCGGCCCATCGCCAGCAGGCGGCGCGCCGGGCCGAGCCCCTCGATCGAGATGTGGTGCGGCCGCCTGGCGGAGACGAAGGCGAAGACGAACAGTCCGACCCCGATCCCGACCACCCCGAACAGGCTCGCCTCCGCCGAGGTCGGGATGCTCGCCGTCGCGATGACGTAGAGGACGAGGAGGAGCACCGGGACGATGTCGAAGACGCGGTGCGCGAACACCGTCCCGACGAGAGTCGCCCACGCCCCTTTCCGGCCCGGCAGCTTCCGAGTCAGGACGGCGACGCGCGCGAGCTCGCCGATCCGCCCCGGCAACACGGCGTTCGCGAACAGGCCGACGGAGAAGGCGGAGAAGACGAGGAGCGCCCTCGGGCGCGGCGGCTCCATCGCCGAATGGATCACGGTCGTCCAGGCGAGGGCGCGGACGACGACGGAGAGCAGGTTGAGCGCGATCGCGACGACGACCCACTGCCAGCGGACGTGTGAGAACGCCGTTCCGATCGCCGACAGCGACCCGTGCCGCCACCAGACGACCGCGCCGAGCGAGCCCAGGAGGACGAGGCCGGTACCGACCCGGACGACCGGCCCTATGGGCAGACGGAGCACGCGGTTCGGCGCCGGCGCGCCGCCGTCCTCCTCGGGAGTCCCCTGCTCCATCGGCCCATTATCGTCGGCGACCCCGATGCACCTTCAATCGCCTCACGACCGCGAGATCGTCCGGCTCGCGCTGCCCGCGCTCGGGGCGCTCGCCGCGGAACCGCTCTACGTCCTCGCGGACACGGCGATCGTCGGCCATCTCGGGCGGCCGCAGATCGCGGCGCTCGGGCTCGCCGGCACCGTCCTCGCCGGCGCGTTCACGGTCTTCAACTTCCTGACGTACGGGACGACGGCCGTCGTCGCGCGGGCCTCGGGCGCCGGCCGGCAGGAGGACGCGGCGCGGCTCGCGGCGCAGGCGCTCTGGGCGTCGCTCGGGATCGGAGTCGCGCTGCTCGCCGGCTGCGAGATCGTCGCGGCGCCGCTCCTGCACGGTCTCGGCGGTCACGGCCGGTCCGGACACTTCGCGCTCGTCTACTTCCGGATCGCGGCGGTCGGGCTTCCGGCGGCGCTCGTCGCCCTCGCGGGCCAGGGCTACCTCCGCGGCGTCTCGAACCTCCGCCGGCCGCTCGAGATCGTCCTCGTCGCGAACGCCGTCAACCTCGGCCTCGAGCTCCTCTTCGTCTACGGCTTCCACTGGGGAATCGCCGGCTCCGCCGCGGGGACCGCGATCGCGCAGGCGGGGATGGGCGTCGCGTTCGTCGCCGAGCTCCTCCGCCCGCACGCGCCGTCGCGCCGGCCGAGCTGGCGCGAGATGCGGCCGATGGTCCGCGTCGGCCGCCAGATCTTCGTCCGCACAGCGGCGCTCTACGCCTCGTTCCTCGTCGCGGCCTCCGTCCTCGCGCGGATGGGAGACGCGGAGATCGGCGCGCACCAGATCGCGTACCAGCTGTTCATCTTCCTCTCGCTCGTCCTCGACGCGGTCGCGATCGCCGGGCAGGTGATCGTCGGGAGAAAGCTCGGGTCCGGCGACGCGGACGGCGCCCACGCCGCCGCGACGCGCATGATCTGGTGGTCGGTCGCGATCGGAGCGGTCTTCGCGGCGATCCTCGCTCCGCTCTCGCACGCGCTGCCGGCTGCGTTCACGAGCGATCCGCGCGTGCTCCATCAGGCGGCGCTCCTCTGGCCGTTCCTCGCTGCGATGCAGCCGCTCGGCGGCGCGGTCTTCGCGCTCGACGGAATCCTGATCGGCGCCGGCGACACGCGGTATCTCATGTGGTCGATGCTCGCCGCGAGCGCGGTGTTCATCGCCCTCGCCTCGCTCGCCCTCGCCTTGGGCTGGGGAGTGGTGGGCGTCTGGGCCGCCCTCGACGTCCTCATCGCCGCCCGCCTCGCGCTCCTCGCCCCACGCTTCGCCCGACGGCGCTGGGCGGTCACCGGCTGGCACTAGAATCGTCGGATGGACGGAGGCCTCGCCGAGCTACACACCCATCTCGGCGGCTCGGTCTCCTCCGAGACGCTCTGGTCGCTCGCCCACCGGCAAGGCATCGCGCTGCCGGTCAAGGACTTCTGGGACTTCGACCGCCTCGTGACCGTCTCCGACCCGCGCGGCGTGCCGGATCTCGACGCGCTCGACGCGATCTACCACTGGACGGAGCTCATCCAGTCGAGCCCGGCGGCGGTCGAGGTCTCGGTGCACGGCGCGATCGGCGGCGCCTACCGCTCGCAGGGGATCACGACGCTCGAGCTCCGCTTCAACCCGATGAAGCGGAACCGCGGCGGCGAGCGCGACCTCGACCACATCATCCTCGCAGCGATCCGCGGGCTCGACGTGGCGAGCCTCGAGTACCGGCAGGTGCGCGCGGGCCTGATCCTGATGATGGACCGGACGTTCACGTCGCGGCAGAACGAGATCATCGTCGAGAAGGCGATCCGCTGGGCGCCGCGCGGCGTGGTCGGGATCGACATCGCAGGCCCGCGGCCGGGCGGCGAGCGCTACGACTACGCGCAGGTGCAGCCGATGGTCGAGGAGGCGCGCGCGGCCGGGCTCGGCGTGACCATCCACGTCGGCGAGGAGGGCGGCGAGATGGGCCGCGAGGAGATCGGCGAGGTGCTCGAGCTGCTCCGCCCCGACCGGATCGGGCACGGGATCCTCGCCGCCGGCGACGCCGGGCTGATGAAGGAGCTGCGCGAGCGCGAGGTCGTCCTCGAGATCTGCCCCACCTCGAACCTCCTGACGAAGGCGCTGCCGGACGACGACGCGGTGCGCGACGTCTTCCGCACCTTCGTCGAGAACGGCGTCCTGTTCACGATCGCGACGGACGGCCCGGAGATGATGCGCACCCACCTGCGCGACGAGTTCGACCTGCTCCTGCGCGTCGGCGCGCTGACGCAGGAGGAGCTCACCGAGGCGAACCGCAGGGGTCACGAGGCGAGCTTCGTCGGCGGTTCTCGGACCGCCCGGACGAATACTCCCGTCGGCCGATAGTCCGCTCCGCGGGACGCTCGTAGCGTGCCGCACATGACAAGCAGAGACGAGACACGGCCCGGCCTGACCGAGCGCCAGCTGCAGATCGTGGAGTTGATCGCGCGCGGCTGCTCGAACGACGAGGTCGGAGAGCGGCTCGGCATCTCACCGAGGACGGCGAAGGCGCATTGCGACGTCCTGCGGCAGAAGCTCGGTGTGCCGAGACGGCGGCAGATCCCTGCCGCGTTCAGGGCTCTCACCGGCGAGGACCCCCTTGCCCTTGCCTACGAGCCCGCGCCGGCCCTGGCCGGCGTCGGGGGCTGACGGCGAACCCGCGCCCGGCCCTATCCCGGGCGCGGGGCCCCCGCTGCGACACCGTGACAATCACCTAGGAGAGGAGTAGGGTTGGCGCGCCTCGGGCGAGGACCGCCCGGTCAGGGGAATGGTGGAGACGATCTCACCGGCGCTGTCGCCGGCGCTCGCACACATCATCGAGCGCCCCCGGTTGATCGCGCGCCTCGAGGAGGGCGGCGGCTCCCGCGTCTCCGTCTTCGCGGCTCCCGCGGGCTACGGGAAGACGACGCTCGCGCGCCAGTGGTCGGAGCGGCAGACGGGCCAGGTCGTCTGGTATCGCACGACCCGCGCCTCCGGCGACGTCGCCCTCCTCGCAGTCCAGTTCGACGAGCTCCTCGCCTCACTCGGCCCGGAGCTGCCGCGGGAACCGGGCAAGGTCGCCTCAATCGCGTCCGTCAATCCGAGCCCGAAGCCGCTCGGCCGCGCACTCGTTCGCACCTTCGAGTCGCTCGGCGACGACATCCTGATCATCGTCGACGAGTGGGAGGCGGCGGAGACGCCGGAGTCGGACGAGCTCCTCTCGATGCTCGTCGACGGCCTCCCGAACGTCCGCTGGGTGATCACGACCCGCGACCGCCCGGAGTGGTTCGCCCCGAAGCTCGAGGTCTACGGCGAGGGCCTCGAGATCGGCGTGGACGAGCTGACGATGACCGACGAAGAGGCAGCCCAAGTGCTCTCAGCAGCTGGGGCGGTTGCCGGCCGAGCGCGAGTAATGCGGACAGCCGGCGGCTGGCCAGCGGTCCTCGGCCTCGCCGCGATGAGCGGCGAGGTGGATTTCACAGCGACGACGCTCATGTCGCACAAGCTCTACGAGTTCCTCGCGAGCGAGCTCGTCGCGGCGGCGACACCCGAGACGCAAGAGGCGCTGACGCTGCTGGCGATCGCCTCCGTCGTCAATCTCGAGCGCGCCAAACAGCTGCTGGGAGACGCCGCGGACGCCACGCTCTCAGAAGCATCCGCACGCGGCCTTCTCGCAATCACCGAGAGGAGCGCCCTCTTCTTTCACCCGCTGCTGCGGGAGATGCTGATCCGCGGTTTCGCGTCAGCCGGCGAGAAGGTGCGAGGGCAACTGATGTCCCGCTGCCGCCGGCTGCTCGAGTTCCGGCTCTGGGACGAAGCCCTATCGGTCGGGGAGCTTTCCCTCGACCCGGAATTCATCGCGGAAGCGATCGCCGTCGCGCTTGACGAGGTTCTCGCCGCGGGCAGAACAAGCAGCCTCGCGCGGTGGGTCGGCTCTGCACGGAGTGCAAAGGCTGACGGCGCACTGATCGACTACGCCGAGGCAGAGCTACGACTTCGACAAGGCGAGTTCGACGGCGCGCTCGCGCTCGCAGCCCACGCGGCGAAGGCGCTCAAGGACGACCTCGCGGCTCGAGCACACCTAGTCGCCGCGCGAGCGGCGCATCTTGGCAGCCGAGCAGAGGCTCGAGATACGCACCTTGAGCACGCAAGAGCGTTGGCTGCGACGCCCCAAACGGACGGTGATCTCCGATGGCTGCGCTTTGCGGCGTCGGTTGAAGACGAACTGCCCGAGGCGGAGGGCCTCTTCGAAGAACTCGAGAGCTTTGACAGAGGAAGCTTCGACCACGAACTTCGCATCGCGACTGCTCGGCTGCACTTGGGACTAATGCGCGGCGAACTGAGCGCGCAACTCCAACGGGTCGAACCCGCCGTCACACTTTTGCAGAAGGCGACCGATCCATATGCGGCCACAGCCCTCCTGAATGTCTATGCGGATGTCCTGACAGTTGCCGGAAGATTTGACGACGCGTTGTCGACCGCCGAGCGTGAGCTCGCCATCGCAGACGAGTACGCGCTCGAGTTCGTCGTAGGCTACGCCGAGATCAATCGAGCCCGAGCACTTACCGGACTCCGGAGGTTCGGAGATGCGCGCCGATCGATCGCCAAAGTTGAGCGACGTCTCCGCAACGCCCGGAACGCTTATCTCCAGTGTCAACGAGCCATCTATCTGGCCGCTCTCCACATAAGCCAAGGCGAACTCTCGCGGGCCGCAGATGTCCTGTCCGGAGGAACCGATCCAGACGTTGGCCGGAGTCTAGAAGCGGAGCGCCGCGCCGTCCACGCCCTCACGCTCGTCGCACTCGGAAAGTCCGACGAGGCCGCCAAGCAATCCAAGAGTGCGCGCGTGCTTTCCCAAGGCGTCGAAATGCAAGGACACTTGGCCGCCGCGGCCGCCGTCCTCGGTGCACAGAAGAATGATCGAGCCGCAGTGCTCGCGGCATGCGATGAAATCCTTGAACTCGGCGCCCGTAGCTCCTTGGTACTCGGTTGGCGAGCTTGCGTAGATGTCGCCCGGATCGTTCTGAGTTCAAACCGACATCGCGAACTGGTTATCCCGTTGCTCCTTAACGCGAACGACACCGCCATTGCGAAACGCGTTGGCGTTCCGGTCCCTCGAGACGCTCAGCCCCGTCGCGGACTGTCGGCGCGCGAGCACGAGGTGTGCGAACTCGTAGCGCAAGGCTTGACGAACGAGGAGATCGCCAAACTCCTGTTCATCAGCCTGTCAACGACAAAGGTTCACGTGAAGCACATATTCGAGAAGCTAGGCGTCCAGTCGCGCATGGAGGCCGCACGCCTCTGGGACCAAGGGGTCGCTTAAGTAGTTCTATCGATCGCCAGAGCGTCGATAAGAGACGAAGCGTCCTCCGGTACAGGATCCACCGGGTCGAACATGAAGCGTTCACCCAGTCCCATCCGGTACGCCTCGTCCTCCGCAGTCAGTACGGCTTCAAACGCAGCGACCACCGAGGTATCGAATTGACTCTCCACAGCCTGCGCAAGCCGTAGACGCGCTACACGACTGGGAAGCTTGTCCCGATAGGGTCGGTCTGAGGTCATCGCGTTGTAAGAGTCGGCGACAGCGATGATCCGAGAAAGGATCGGAATCTCCGAACCACGGAGACCGTCGGGGTATCCCTCGCCGTCAATTCGCTCATGGTGGTGACGCACGATCCGGCCAATCCGGCCGTGGTCCTCCACCTCGACCTTACGCAAGAGCTCCTCCCCAAACTCGGGGTGTTTTTCCATCTGGCGGCGTTCCTCCAGCGTGAGCGGCCCATCCTTCTGGAGTAGCGACGCGGGAAGCCTGTACTTGCCGATGTCGTGAACAAGAGCGCAGAGATGCACAAGGTCTACCTCTGCGTCCGAGAGGCTCATCCGTTCGGCGATGTCTCTCGAGTAGGTCGCGACGGCGAGTGAGTGACCGGCCGTGTATGGATCGTTCTCTTCCAACATCGCGACAAGACCAGTCGCAAATCGCATGTTGGCGCTTCGAAGACGAGCGTTGGCCGCCGCAAGATGCCGCGTAGCGTCCTTCTCCTGTTGATAGAGGTGGAGCAGGCGCTGCGCGGCGAGAGTAGGAACGAAGAAGACGAGTACGAGCCGAAGCGAGTATGCGTAGTAGCCATCAACGAACAATGCGAGTACGGGAACGTAGAGCGGGAGCGTCAGCAGGAAGATCGAGGCGACGGCGAGAAGCTCCTGCCGGGCATCCACGCCCCGAACGACGCCGGTCATCCCTGCGAGAACGCCCTCAGCAGCCAGATCCGCAACCGAAGCGACGAAGCTCGCAAGAAGATAGTGACCAAATCCGGAAGGATGGGGAACTGCAGTCCAGGCGGCGAGACCAGCCGCCGTCGCAGTGAGAGCCCGGATCGGCGTGTAAACGCTCCACTTGAGCTTCGAGTCGCGGAAGTCCCACACATTGGAGATCGCGCCGACCGCAAAACCACCAAGCGGACCGAAGGCGACAGCCCCGAATACAAGTGGCAGGAACGAAACGGACATTGTCGTTCGCTCTGTAAGGGCGATGCCTTGACGCTCTGCAATCGCAGCTACGGCGCCGAGTACTAGAACAGCCCAGAGCGGGGGAAGGCGGTAACCCTCAAGCCAAAGCGCGCATGCGGCGCCGGCGGCAGCCGCGATGAGCGCAGACGCCCACAGAATCGTCCGGAGGTACTGAGGGCCGCCGTCGTTGACGCGTCGCCAAAGCCTTGCGACTCCCCCAAACGGGGTATAAGCTTCGCGTGCCGTCAGTCCCCGATCGATCGGAGCATTCAATGCGTCGTTCCCTTGTTCGTCTCGCTGCGCGCGCCGCAGCGGTTGGCGAAGCCAAGATCTGGTAGAGCCGTCGAATAGTCCGTTATCCACAGCCTGTGATCATCCCCCGGCTGGGGGAAGCGCAGCAGGCGGGTGGCGGCTTGACGGCAGTAGTTCACGGGCGCCGGGTGTACTTCACCCGGCGCCCGTTGTTTCCTCGTCCACAGTCTGCGGCTCGCACCTGTGGACGAAGAACAGCTAGGCGATGAGACCGCGACGAAAGCCGACCGCGACGGCATGCGCACGCGAGCGTGCCTGCAGCTTGGCGAGAAGGTGGCGGACGTGCGACTTCACCGTCTCCTCCGAGAGGAAGAGACGCTCGCCGATCTCACGGTTCACGAGGCCGTCGGAGATGAGTTGCAACACCTCGACCTCGCGTCCCGTCGGCTCCTGCTCGAGCGCCCGCACCGGCGCCTGGAGAGCGATCACCTCGGCGCCCGCGGTGCCACGCCGGCGTGCCGCGACTTCCTCGAAATGCCGCGTGTGCGTCAGATAACGGCTGAGGATCTCCTTGCGCTCAGCAGCGTCCACGTCCCCGGTATCGGCGCGGGGCGGCTCTCCCTTTAGCGCCGAACGCAAATTGTCGCGTAGTCGAACTCGTACAGCACGTTGTTGACGTAGCAGCCGAGATCGACCCGGGCGCTGAACAGGTCGGTTTCCTTCCGGTTGAGGAACGGAGCCCACGGCGCAAGCTCCATCACCTTCCTGTCTAGCTTAGCCCAGCGCGCGTTGACCGCGGCCGTGAGCTTCGGCTTCCGCGTCAGCGCGTCGATCGTCCGGTTCACCGAGGCGACATCGAAGTTCGCGTAGTCGTTGTTGTGGGTCGGCGTGATCTGCTGGCCGTTGAGGAGGACGCCGAACCAGTCGAGCGGGTGCGGATAGTCCTGGAACCAGTCCGCGAATCCGATCTGGGCGTGGTTCGACTCCTCGCCGAGCGTCGACCAGTAGTCGCTCGCGGTCACGACCTTCTCACGGGCGTGGAAGCCGAGCTTGTCGAGAACAGAAACGAGATAATCGGTGAACGGGAGATCGGCGGCGACGTCGTGGTTCCAGACGACGACGCGCTTCCCCCGCTCTCCCGACTCACGAACGAGCTTGCGCGCCATGTGCAGGTTGTACGGGTAGAGGTTGTGCCGCCGGAAGGAGGGGTAGCCCGGCGGTAGGACGTTCTCGGTCGGGCGCGCAAGCGCAAAGCCGCCCGCGAGCTCGACGAGATGCCAGCGCGAGATCGCGAGGTTCACCGCGCGCCGCACGAGGAGCTTGTCGAACGGCGCGACGCGCGTGTTCATGAAGAAGTAGAGGAGGTTCGGGGTCGTGAAGATCTCGAGCCGCTTCGCGTACTTCCGCTTGACGCTCGCCAACCGCTTCGTCGGGATCGGCCAGTAGCTCATCCAGTCGTCCTTGCCGTCGAGCACGCGCCGGAGCGCGACGCCGGCGCTCGGGACGATGTCCCACGTGACGCGGTCGGGATTGCCGGCGGGGACCGCGCCGTGGAACTGCCAGGCGTGGAAGTACGGGTTGCGCAC
Source organism: Gaiellaceae bacterium (assembly GCA_035652255.1). Taxonomy (GTDB): domain Bacteria; phylum Actinomycetota; class Thermoleophilia; order Gaiellales; family Gaiellaceae; genus Palsa-739. Next base: position 53,404 of record DASRED010000017.1, read on the forward strand.
CTCGACGATCCGCGCCCGGGGCTGATAGCTCTGGATGACGTACGGGCCCGTCGCGGGCAGCGGATGGAGCGACGTGTCGGCACTCGGCGCGGTCGACGGCACGGGAGCCGCGAACTCCGAGGCGAGGATGTTCTCGAAGTCGCCCTCCGGCGCGCGCAAGTGGATGACGATCGTTCCCGCCGCGTCGTCGACGACGATTCCCGGGATGCCGCCCTTGTGGCGCCGGGCGAACTCCTTCGCCCCGATGATGTCGCGGAAGAAGCCGGCCCCGGCCGAGTCGAGGATGAAGTCCCGCTCGATCGTCCGCTTGAAGTCGCTCGCCATGACGCGCGTGCCGTCCGAGTAGCGGAGGTCCTTCCGGAGCGTGAGCTTGTACGTCCGCTGGTCGCGGGAGATCTTCGGCAGCGCCTTGGCGAGGTACGGGACGAGCGTCGCGCCCGCGAGCTTGTTCGCGTGCTCGTAGCCGAGCAGCGGCAGGTAGACGTTCCACATCACGCCCCAGCCCTCCGTCGAGTCCGACAGGCCCGGGTCGAGATAGTCCGTGGACTCGTCCATCGCGATCCGGAAGTCCGGGAACGCCTGCGGCGCCGACGGAGGCTTCTCGCTCGTCCTCGGCGCCGCGCGTGTCGTGGGATGGTGGCGGACGACCGGCGGCGGGGGCGCAGCCTTGCTCGTGCCTCCGCAGCCGGTCAGGGCGAGGACGAGGACAGCGGCAATGACGCCGCCGAGGCGCACGAGCGCGCGGCGGCGGGCGCGCAGCTCCGCAGGCTCGTCCTCCTCGACGACGCCGTCGACGCCATCCCGCCGGGTCGCATGGAGGATGCGACCGCCGCCGAGCCAGAAGGCGATGTGGTCGGCCCGCTCGACCGAGCCGTACGTGACGAGATCGCCCGAGCGCAGCTCATGCTCCTCGAGCTTCTGGCCCGCGTCCTCCTGCTGGTCGGCGTCGCGGGGAACGAGCTCGCCGGTCGCGCGGAACGACATGTGGACGAGCCCGGAGCAGTCGATTCCCGCGGCGGTCATGCCTCCCCATTCGTAGCGGGTTCCGAGCAGCGAACGCGCATACCCGACCGGGTCGGCGGCACGCGGGACGAGCCAGTCGGGATCGGGCTCGCCGCCGAGCGCCTCGCGGCGAACCCAGCCGGGATACGCGTACGCCGTCTCGACGCGCACCCACTCCTCGCGCTCCTCGAGAACGCGGAGGGGCTCGCCGCCGAGAGCCTGCGTCACCTGCTCCGAGTCGTCGTCCGGCTCGGCTCGCAAGGGTGCGAGGTGGCGAGCGAACGTACGTTCGCCTAGGCTCTCCGCCATGCAACTCAGGCTAGACGCGGCCGATCGCCTGGTGGAGCTCGTCGAGGAGCGGCGCGGCCCCATCCCAGCGGCAGACGCCGCGCGCCAGCTCTTCGCGCTCCGACAAGCACCCGTGGCGCTCGCCCGGTCGCTCCTCACGGAGGTCGTCGAGACGGACGCCCGGCTAGCCTGGAACGGCGACACCGTCGGCCTCGCCGAGCCGCCCGGCAAGGGTCTGCTCCTCGAGGAGGCGACGTACGTCGTCGTCGACCTCGAGACGACCGGGCTGCGGCCCGGCCGGGCGGGCATCTGCGAGATCGGGGCGGTGCGGATCCGCGGGCTCGAGCCCGCGGGCGAGTTCGAGACGCTCGTCGACCCGGGTCTGCGGATCGCGCCGGGCGCTGCGGCGATCACGGGTTTGCGGGACGAGCACCTGCGCGGCGCCCCGCGGCCGGACGAGGCCGTGCGGCGCTTCCTCGACTTCGCCGGCGACGCCGTGCTCGTCGCCCACAACGCGCGCTTCGACCTCGCCTTCCTCGACCGCGAGACGGAGCGTCTGACCGGCTCCCGCATCGCCGCGCCGGTCGTCGACACCGTGCTCCTCGCGCGGACGCTGCTCGCCGGGAGAGTGGCGGGCTTCTCCCTCGGGCAGCTCGCGTGGTTCCTCGGGACGACCGAGCGTCCGTGCCATCGCGCGCTGCCGGACGCGAAGGCGACCGCCGAGCTCCTGCTCGCGCTCATCGGGCTGGCGCAGGAGCGCGGCGCGCGGACGATCGCGGATCTCGGGGCGCTCGCCGCGACGCGGAGCCGGCGACTGCTCGACAAGCGCCATCTCGCGTTCGGCGCGCCCGCGCGGCCGGGCGTCTATCTCTTCCGCGGCCGCGGCGACCACGTCCTCTACGTCGGCCGCGCCCGCGATCTGCGGGCCCGGCTCCGCTCGTACTTCCGCAGCGACCGCCTGCGCCCCGCCGTCGAGGCGGCACTCGGCGCGACCGAGCGGATCGAGTGGCGCGTGCTCGGCTCGGAGCTCGAGGCGGCGCTCGCCGAGCTGCGCCTGATCCGGGAACTGCGCCCGCCCGGCAACGCCCGCGTCTCGCGGCCGGACCGTCACGTTTGGCTCCGCGTGCGCGGCGATTCCGTCGTCGCGAGCCAAAAGCCTCCAAGTGACAACTTGTCACAAGGGCCCTTGCGGTCACGGCGACAGGCCCAGGTCGCGGCTCGCGCGCTGAAGCCCGACGAGCTCCCCTCCCCCGCCGCCGCGCTGCCGCGGCTGCGGTGCCGGCTCCGTGCGCTCGCCACCGCGCGGCGCTTCGAGGACGCGGGGCGGCTACGGGACAGAATCGCCGCTCTGGAACGGGTCTGCGCCGAGCTCGAGCGGCTCGAGCGGCTGCGCCAGCTCGAGTGCTGCCTCCTCGTCCCGGCCGCCGAGGAGGGCTACGTCACGGCCGTCTTCGTCGCCGCCGGCCGGATCGTCGCGGAGCGGACGCTGCCTCCCGGCGGCGGCGCCGTCCTCGAGGTCGAGGCCGGGCTCGCGGCCGCGAAACGACACGACCCACTTAGTGACAACTTGTCACAAGGAGGGTCGGGGCTCGAGCTCGACGAGTTGCTCCTCGTCGACTCGTTCCTCCGCCGGCCGCCGCCGGAGTTGCGCGTCGCGCCGCTCGCTCGGACGGCGATCCTCCACGCGGCAGCCGCCGTTCCCGGCTAGGCGGGCGGATTGAAGAGGTGGCACGCCACCTCGACGTCGCCGGAGCGACCGAGCGCGGGATCGTGAGGCTCGTGGAAGTCGAGCTCGAGCCGGCCGTCGACCGCCTCGAGCCGCCGCACGCCCTTCCAGAACGGCTCCTCGGAATCCTCGTCCCGGATCCGCTGCAGCACGCCGAGCATCTCCTCCGCGCTCCGGCCGCGCGGCGGCGCGAGGCTGACCGACGTCGCCGGCGCCGAGAGCGCGTCGAGGTCGCCGAACAGCGCCTCCTCCTCCTCGACCCCGGCCTCGCCGGCCTTCATCGCCCAGCGTGCCTCGAGGATGTCGCGGAGATCGCGCGACTCCCAGCCGCACGGCTCGAACGCGAGTGGGCAGCGCGGGTGGAAGGAGCAGCCGAGCGGCGGCGACGCCGCGTCCGGCACCTCGCCGCGCGGCAGGTCGCGAGGCACCGCGCGCGCCGGATCGGGCTCGGGGATCGCCCTCAAGAGCGCACGCGTGTACGGATGCTTCGGATCGGCGTAGATCGACTCGGCGTCCCCGATCTCGACGATCCGGCCGAGGTACATGATCGCGATCCGGTCGCAGAAGAACTTCGCCGTCGCGAGGTCGTGCGTCACATAGAGATACGTCAGGTCGTAGTCGCGCTTCAGCTCGAGCATCAGCTCGAGGATCTTGGCCCGGACGCTCATGTCGAGCATCGACACGGGCTCGTCCGCGACGAGGAGAACCGGGTTGAGGATGATCGCGCGGGCGATGACGGCGCGCTGCTTCTGGCCGCCCGAGAGATCGGACGGGTACTTGTCGAGATACTGCTCGGCCGGCGCGAGGCCGACGCGCTCGAGCGCCTCCGCCACGAGACGGCGCAGCTCGGTCCGCTCCTTCTCGATGCCGTGGATCTGGAGCGGATGCCCGACCGCCTGGCCGATGGTCATCGCCGGGTTGAGCGACGCGTGCGGATCCTGGAAGACGACCTGGATGCGCCGGCGCAACGGCCGGTAGTCGCGCTCCGGCAGGTGCGCGATGTCGCGCCCCTCGAACTCGACGACGCCGGCGGTCGCGCGGACGAGGCCGAGGATCGTCCGCCCGAGCGTCGTCTTGCCGCTCCCCGACTCCCCGACGAGCCCGAGCACCTCTCCCCGCCGGATGTCGAGCGAGACGTCGTCGACCGCCTTGACGACGCCGCCTTCCCGCCCGACGAGGCGGTCGGCGAAGCTGCCGCGGATCGAGTAGTACGTCCGCAGGTCGCGGATCGAGACGAGCGGCTGCCCCTCGGCCGGCGCGACCTCCGTCACCGCGGCCTCAGGCTTCATCCGCGACTCCGATCGCGTCACGCTCGAGCGGCCTGCCCCCACCCGGCGGGATCCGGTCGCTCGGCCCGTGCAGCCAGCAGAGGACGCGGCGACCGTCCTCGAGCCGCTGCTCGATCGGCTCGAGCTGGTTGCAGACGGACATCGCGCTCGGACAGCGCGGATGGAAGCGGCAGCCCGGCGGCGGGTCGATGAGGTTCGGTGGCGCGCCGGGGATCGAGTGGAGCGCCGTCGTGTCGAGGGAGATCGTCGAGCGCAGCAGCTCGCGCGTGTACGGGTGCGCCGGCTCGGCGAAGACCTCGCGCACCGGGCCTTCCTCCGCGATCCGCCCCGCGTACATGACGGCCATCCGGTCGCACGACTCGGCGACGATCCCGAGGTTGTGCGTGATGAGCAGCAGCGCCGTGCCGAAGTTGTTCTTCAGGTCGGCGAGCAGCGCGAGGATCTGGCCTTCGACGATCACGTCGAGGGACGTCGTCGGCTCGTCCGCGACGAGGAGCTTCGGCCGGAGGACGAGCGCGAGGGCGATCATGATCCGCTGCCGCATCCCGCCGGAGAACTCGTGCGGATACTGGCGGAACCGCGTCGGCGGAATGCCCATCCGGCCGAGCGTCTCGAGGGAGCGGCGCCGGACCTCGGCATCGGTGAGGTTCGGCTCGTGCTGCTCGAGCGTCTCCCGGAAGTGGTCCGAGATGCGAAGGAGCGGGTTCAGCCTCGTCATCGGCTCCTGGAAGATGAGCCCGAGCTCCGGGCCGCGCATCCGGCGCACTGCCTTCTGCGGCATCGTCACGAGGTTCCGGCCGTCGTAGAGCACCTCGCCGGCGGCGCGCGCGCCGTCGGGGAGCAGACCGAGGATGCCGCGGCCGAGCGTCGACTTGCCGCAGCCGGACTCCCCGACGAGCCCGACGACCTCGCTCTCGCCGATCTCGAGCGTGACTCCGTCGACCGCCCGCACGGGGTTGCCGGGCGTGCCGTAGTAGACGCGGAGGTTCCGCACCTGGAGGATCGCGTCGCTCACTCGGCTTCCTCGACCGCGCCGGGAACCGGCTCGAACTCGAAGCGCCCGAAGCGGCGCCGGCGGAGCACCGGGTTGATCGTCTCGTTCAACCCTTCGCCGACGAGCGTGAGCCCGGTGACGAGGAGGACGATCGCGAGGCCCGGGAAGAGCCCGGTCCACCAGATGCCGTTCGTGGCGTCGGAGACCGCGCGCGAGACGTCGTAGCCCCACTCCGCTCCCTGCGAGGGCTGGATCCCGTAACCGAGGAAGCCGAGCGCGGCGAGGAGGAGGATCGCGTCGGCGGCGTTGAGGGTCGCGATCGGCGGCACGTTCTGGACGACGTTGAAGAAGACGTACTTGCGGATCACGGTGCGGGGACGCGCGCCGAGCGCTCGCGCCGCGTCGACGTACGGCTCCTCCCGCACGCTGATGACGTGGTTGCGGACGACACGGAAGTAGAGCGGCACGTACGCAGCCGTGATCGCGATCGCCGCGGTCAGGATCCCTCCGCCGATGCTCGAGTTCGTCGAGAGGACGAAGGCGATCACGATGGCGATCAGGAGGTACGGGAACGCGAAGATCGCGTCCATGATCAGGACGAGGATGCGGTCGAGAATCCCGCCGAAGTAGCCGGAGAGCAGGCCGAGCGGCACGCCGACGACCAGCGACATCGCAAGCGCGATGGCCACGACCTCGAGCTCCGTCTGGGTGCCGTAGATCACGCGCGCCAGGACGTCGACCGACTGCACCGTCGTCCCGAGCAGGTGGGCCGACGACGGGTGGGCCAGCTGCGGGAAGCGGTGGCCGTTCGACTCGTACTGGTTGAAGCCGTACGGCGAGATGACCGGCGCGAGGATCGCCATGAGGACGAAGAGGAGCGTGATGGTGACGCCGCTCCAGAACATGACGCGCGCGATGCCGCTCGCCTCGCGAATCGGCTTCGTCGCACGGCCGAGGGCCATCAGGCGAGCGCGCCCGTGCGGCGTGAGCGGGGCTGGCGGCGCCGAGGCCACGCTAGTACCGGATCCTCGGGTCGACGAACGCGTTGAGGAAGTCGACGAGGACGCTCACGGCCACGACGACGAGCGCGAACACGATCATGATCCCCTGCACCGCGGTGTAGTCGCGATCCTGGAGGTAGAGCACGAGCTCGTGCCCGATCCCCGGCCAGTTGAACGTCTCCTCGGTGAGGACGGCACCGCCGAGGAGGATCGCGAGGTTGAGCCCGACCACGGTGATCACCGGCACGAGCGCGTTCTTGAACGCGTGACTGAACACGACCCGCCGCTCGACGATCCCCCGCGCCCGCGCCGCCTCGATGTAGTCGTCGCGCAGCGTCCGGATCACGTTGACCCGGGTGAGGCGGATGAAGACGCCGGCCGTGATCAGGCCGAGCGTCGAGGCCGGCAGGATCAGGTGTTGCACGACGTCCCAGAGCGCGCCCCAGTTCCCGTCCCAGATCGCGTCGACGAAGTAGATGTTCGTGTGTGTCTGGAGCAGGGCCTGCGTGAGCGGGCTCGCCTGGTCTGACGTCGGGAGCCAGCCGAGCCAGACGCCGAAGACGAGCTGCGCCATCAGGCCGAGGAAGAACGGAGGCGTCGCATAGACGAAGACGCCGAACAGGCGTCCCCCGATGTCGATCGGCGTGTCGCGATAGCGGCCGGCGACGAGGCCGATGAGCACTCCGACGACGATCGCGATGAGCATCGCGAAGAACGTCAGCTCGAGAGTCGCGGCGCCGTTCTGCGCGATGATCTGCGACAGCGGACGGTTGTCGGTGATCGTCGTCCCGAAGTTGCCGCGGACGATGTTCCAGAGGTACTCGCCGTACTGCGTGAGGATCGGCTTGTCGAAGCCGAGCCGGTGCTCGATCGGCTTCACGACGCTCGGGGGGACGTGCCCGCCGAGCGCTGCCTCGATCGGGTTCCCCGGCGCGACGCGGAGCAGCAGGAAAACGAGCGTCAGCAGGATCAGCACCATCGGCACGACGAGCGCGAGCCGCGTGATGAGGTATGTCCTGAGCGAGGTGCCGGTCACAGGCGCGTCAGTGTTGCAGGAGGGGCGCCCCGAAGTGGGACGCCCCTCCCGTTTGATCGAGAGCTACTACTTGGAGATCAGCCAGAACCGCATGTAGTACGCGGCGTCCAGCGTGTTGTTGATCCCCTGCACGTTCTTCTGACTGACGGCGATCATGTTCCCCTGCCAGTACGGGATCGTCGGCAGGTCCTGCGCGCCGAGCAGCTGCATCTGCTTGAGATACGAGTAGCGCGAGGCGTCCGTCTTGGCCGCCCGCTCCTTCGCGATCAGGCCGTCCATCTTCTTGCTCGAGTAGCCGTTCGAGTAGAAGGAGCCGGTCTGGTAGAAGGAGACGGTGTAGTCGTCGGCGTCCGGATAGTCCGGGAACCAGCCGAGCTGGAACGCGCCGTACTGCTTCCCGAGCGCACCGCTGTACTGCGCCCACTCGGCGGACTTCAGCGTCACCTTGAACAGGTGCGAGGCGTCGAGCGCGCGCTGGATCTCCGCGTACTCGTCGGCCGACGCGTCACCGTAGTGGCTCGGCGTCCACCAGAGCGTGATCGCCAGCGGCGTCTTGACGTGGGCGGCCTTCATCGCGGCCTTCGCCTTCGCCAGGTTCGGCTGTGCGCCGTAGACCGTCTTGAAGGCGTCCGTCTGACCCGGCAGGCCCTTCGGCACCATCGAGTAGAGCGGCTCGACCGTGCCGTGATAGACGCGGCTCGCGATCGTCTGCCGCGGCATCAGGTAGGCGATCGCCTTCCGGACGTTGAGGTTGTTGAACGGCGGCCGCTTCACGTTGAAGACGAGGTAGCGGATGACCACGCCGTGCCCGGAGTGGACGGTCAGCGACTTCTCCTTCTGCATCGCCGCGATCTCGTTCGGCGCGAACGTCTGGAAGGCCATGTCGAGCTGGCCCTGCTCCAGCGCGAGCTTCATCGTCGACGACTTCGTGAAGTAGTTGATGATCAGGCCGCTGTTCTTCGGCTTCGGACCCCAGTAGTTCTTGTTCAGCCCGAACACGGCCTGCTGGCTCGGGGTGAACTTCGTGAGCACGTACGGACCGGTGCCGATCATGTGCGCCGTGTCCGTGTTGGCCAGGATCTTGTCGGCCGGGAACGTCTTGTGATCGACGACGTAGCCCGCGTTCGTGGACAGGATGTACGGCCAGACCGAGAACGGCGCCTTCAGGTGGAAGACGACCGTGTACTTCCCGCTCGTGGTCGTGCTCTTGAGGTCGGACAGCAGGGTGTAGATGCCCTGGTCGCCCTTGATCTTGAGGACGCGGTCGAACGAGTACTTCACGTCCGCCGACGTCATCGGATCGCCGTTCGAGAACTTCACACCGTGCCGGAGCTGGCACGTCCACGTCTTGAGATTCGCCGAGTGGCTGCATCCCGTGGCGAGGACGGGCTGGAGCTTCGCGCCGTGCGGGAAGCCATAGAGCCCCTGGAAGATGTTGAGATCGACGGTGAACGAGTCGTAGTCGTACTGGTTCGCGGGATCGATGTTGACGACGGTCCCCGTCGTCCCGTCGATGATGATCCCGCTCGACCTGGCGCCGCCGTACGCGGTCGTGGCGACCACCGCGGCGATCGCGGCGAGCGCGACGGTGAGCACCGCCAACGCCCATCTGAACCTTCTCTTCATGAATCCTCCCTTTCGACCTGGGCCCTAGGTTCGGGAACCGACGTAATCCTCCCGTTTTCGGGACCCGACCGCAACCGCGGTGGAGGATCGAGCCGCTACGCGGCGGCGACGGAGATGAGGTCGCGCAGGGCGCCGAGCCGGGCGAGAGCCTGCCCTTCGAGCTGGCGGACGCGCTCGCGCGTCAGGTCGAGCTCGTTCCCGATCGCCTCGAGCGTCCACGGCTCGCCCTCGAAGCCGAAGCGGAGCTCGAGGATCCGCCGCTCGCGCTCGGGCAGCGCCTCGAGAGCCCGCCGCACGCCCTGGCGGCGGAGCGACTCCTCGGCCTCGTCGAACGGATCGGCCGCCTCGCGGTCGGCGAAGAGGTCGCCGAGCTCGCCCTCGTCGTCGGCGCCGACCGTCTGGTTGAGCGAGACGGACGCGTTCGCGGCGCCGAGCGCCTCGTCGACGTGCTGCATCGGCAGGCCCGTCGCCTCGGCGAGCTCCTCCTTCGTCGCCTCGCGCCCGAGCTCGACCTCGAGCCGGCGCGCCGCGCGCGACAGCTTCTGCTGCCGCTCGACGACGTGGACGGGGACGCGGATCGTGCGGGCGTGGTTCGCGACCGCGCGCTGCACCGACTGGCGGATCCACCACGTCGCGTACGTCGAGAACTTGTAGCCGCGGCGCCAGTCGAACTTCTCGACGGCGCGGTTCAGGCCGAGCGTCCCCTCTTGGATCAGGTCGAGGAACGGGACGCCGAGACCGCGATAGCCCTTGGCGATGGAGACGACGAGGCGGAGGTTCGACTCGATCATGCGGCGCTTCGCCGTCGGGTCGCCGCGCTCGATCCGCTTCGCGAGCATCACCTCGTCGGCGGCGGTGAGCAGCTTGTGGCGGCCGACGTCGGCGAGGAAGAGCTGCAGGCTGTCGGCGGAGCCGGAGACGACGACGGCCTGGGGCTGCGTCTCCTCGACGTCCTTCTTCTCGTCCTTCTCCTCCGCGTCCGCCTCCACCTCGGCTTCGGCCTTGACGGGCGCGGCGACGGGCGCGGCCGGCTGGCCGATCTCGAGCCCGGTGCGCTCGAGCTCGCGCGTCAGCTCCTCCAACTCTTCGGCGTTCAGCTCGAGCTCGGCCGCGAACGCCTCGATCTCGGCGGGCTCGACGTAGCCGCGCTCCTCGGCGCCTTCGACGATGGCGCGGATCTGGTCCGACTCGAGCAGTTCCTGGAGCTGGTTCTGCGTCAGGGCTCTCTCAGTCCTTTCGTCCTGCCTCGTGGAACGTCAGCCTTCTCACCATAGGAGGGATTCCCTCCACCCGCCACCCGGTCGCTCGAACGAGCCGACGCGCAAGTGTATTCCGCTCCTCAGCTTGGCCCGGAGCATAGGACGCAGACAGGACGTGGAGGTTAGGACGCCTTCCGCCTGCGGGTCGCCGTCTTCTTCTTCGTCGGATTCGCGCGCCGCTCGGCGAGAAGCTCGAGGGCGCGGTCGAGCTCGACCGTCTCCGGGTCGTCGCCGCGGCGGAGGCTCGCGTTCGTCTCGCCGTCGGTGACGTACGGGCCGAAGCGGCCCTCCTTGAGCACGATCGCCTTGCCGGTGGCGGGATCCGAGCCGAGCCCCTTCTTCGGAGCCGCCGCCGCCTGGCGGCCGCGCCGCTGCTTCGGCTGGGCGAGGAGCGCGAGCGCCTCGTCGAGCGTGATCGTCAGGAGCTGCTCCTCGGCCTCGAGCGAGCGCGTCTCCTTCTCCTTCTGGACGAACGGGCCGTAGCGGCCGTTGCGGGCGACGACCTCCTCGCCGTCCGGAGCCGTGCCGAGCGAGCGCGGCAGCGTCAGGAGCCGCAGCGCGTCCTCGAGGGACACGGTCTCGACGGACATCGACTTGAAGAGGGATGCGGTGCGCGGTTTCTCCTTCGAGTCGTCCGGGAGGACCTCGGTGACGTACGGGCCGTAGCGGCCCGTCTTCGCGACGATCTGCCGGCCCGTCTCCGGATCGGCGCCGAGCTCCCGGTCGCCGGCCGGCTGCGCGAGCAGCTCCTCCGCCCGCTCGACCGTCAGCTCGTCCGGCGCGACGTCGTCGGGGACGCTCGCCCGCGCGCCGTCGCGCTCGAGGTACGGCCCGTAGCGGCCGACCCGGAGGACGATCCCGTCGCCGATCTCGAGCGAGTTGATCTCCCGCGCGTCGATCGCGCCGAGGTCGCTGACGAGCTCGTGCAGCCCGTCGCCGTCGGTGCCGTAATAGAAGCGGCGAAGCCACTCGACCCGCTGCTCGTCGCCGCCGGCGATCCGGTCGAGGTCGTCCTCCATCCGGGCCGTGAAGTCGTAGTCGACGAGCTTGCCGAAATGCTGCTCGAGGAGCCCGACGACGGAGAAGGCGAGGAAGGCGGGCACGAGCGCGCCGCCGCGCTTGAAGACGTAACCGCGGTCGAGGATCGTGCCGAGGATCGAGGCGTACGTGGACGGCCGGCCGATGCCGAGCTCCTCGAGCGTGCGGACGAGGGTCGCCTCGGTGTAGCGCGCGGGCGGGCTCGTCTCGTGCCCCTGCGGCTCGAGCTCCTTCAGCTCGACGGCGTCGCCTTCGGAGAGGTTCGGGAGGCGCCGCTCGTCCTCGTCCTCGTGCCGGGCGCGGTCGTCGTCGCGGCCTTCCTCGTACGCGGCGAGGAAGCCCCGGAACGTGATCACGGTGCCGCTCGCGCCGAACTCCACCGCCTCGCCGCCGGACGACTCGCCGCCGATCCGCAGCGAGACCGTCTGTCCCTGCGCGTCCTTCATCTGCGAGGCGATCGTCCGCATCCAGATCAGCTCGTAGAGCGCATGCTCGTCGCGCGAGAGCTCGCCCTTCACCTGTTGCGGCGTCCGGAAGCGGTCGCCGGCCGGCCGGATCGCCTCGTGCGCCTCCTGCGCGTTTTTCACCTTCCGCTCGTAGCGGCGCGGCTTGTCCGGGATGTACTCCGCGCCGAAGAGCTGCGCAGCCTGGTCGCGCGCGGCGGCGAGCGCCGACTCCGACAGCGTCGTCGAGTCGGTGCGCATGTACGTGATGTAGCCGTTCTCGTAGAGCCGTTGGGCGAGGCGCATCGTCGTCTGCGCCGTGAAGCGGAGCTTACGGCCGCCTTCCTGCTGGAGCGTCGAGGTCATGAACGGCGCGGCCGGCTTCCGCGAGTACGGCTTCTGCTCGACGCGCGTGACGCGGAAGGAGGAGCCCTCGAGCCGCGAGGCGAGGCCGCGCGCGGTCTCCTCGTCGAGTTGCCGCGCGTCGCTCTTCAGCTTCCCGTCGGGACCGAAGTCGCGGCCGACCGCGACGCGCTTCCCGTCGACCGCGACGAGCCGCGCCTCGAACGAATCGGGATCGAACGTCGCGAGGATGTCCCACCACTCGGCGGCGCGGAACGCCATCCGCTCCCGCTCGCGCTCGACGACGAGGCGCGTCGCGACGGACTGGACACGGCCGGCCGAGAGCCCACGCGTGATCTTCTTCCAGAGGACGGGCGAGACCTCGTAGCCGTAGAGGCGGTCGAGAATGCGGCGGGACTCTTGCGCGTCGACGAGGCGTTCGTCGACGTCGCGCGTCTCCTCGAGTGCCCGGTCGATCGCCTCGCGCGTGATCTCGTGGAAGACCATGCGGCGCACCGGCACCTTCGGCTTCAGCACCTCGAGCAGGTGCCACGCGATCGCCTCGCCCTCGCGATCCTCGTCGGTTGCGAGCAGGAGCTCGTCGGCGTCGGCGAGCTCCTTGCGCAGCTCCGCGACCTTCTTCTTCTTGTCGGGATCGACGACGTAGAGCGGCTCGAAGTCGTGCTCGACGTTCACGCCGAGCCGCGCCCACGGCTCGCCCTTCAGCTTCTCGGGGATCTCGGCGGCGCTGTCCGGCAGGTCGCGGATGTGGCCGACGGACGACTCGACGACGAAGTCCGGCCCGAGGTAGCCCGCGATGGTGCGTGCCTTCGCAGGCGACTCGACGATGACAAGCCGTTTCGGCACGGCCGGTCACGATAGCCAGCGGTGGCGATACTCCCCGGATATGCGTCCGCCGCTCCTCTATCGCGTGATCGCCGTCCTCTCGTGGCCGTTCTTCTACGGGCTGTTCCGGCTGCGGGCGCGCGGGATGGAGAATCTGCCGGTCTCGGGCGGCTTCGTGCTCGCCTGCAACCACATCTCGAACCTCGATCCGTGGCCGGTCGGGCTGCCGCTCTGGCGGCGGCGCTGGCTCCGGTTCATGGCGAAGTCGGAGCTCTACTGGTGGCCGGCGACGTACGTGCTCGACGGCGCCGGAGCGTTCCCCGTCCGGCGCGGGATGGCCGACGTCGAGGCGATCGAGACCGCGGTCCGGCTCGCGCGCGACGGCCACGTCGTCGTCATGTTCCCGGAGGGGACGCGCCGCGCGAAGGGGCTCGTCAAGAAGCACACTGCGCGGCCGCGCTCGGGCGCGGCGCGGATCGCGCTCGAGGCGGGCGTGCCGCTCGTTCCCTGCGCGGTCACCGGCACCGACCGCCTGAGCCGGCTCGGCCCACTTCGCGTCGCCTACGACTCTCCCCTCGACATCGACGACCTCCGCGCGAGCGGCGACGTGCGCGGCGCCTCGCAGGAGGCGACCGACCGGCTGATGGTGCGGATCGCGGAGCTCGAGGCGTCACTCGCGTGAGCGTCCTTCTCGCGATCGACGGCGACTCGTTCGCGCATCGCGCCTACCACGCGCTGCCGAAGTCGATCCGGCTCAACGCGGTCGTCGGCTTCACGAACATGCTCGTCCGCCTCTGGCAGGCGGAGCAGCCGGACGCCGTCGTCGTCGCCTGGGACACGCTCTCGACGCCGACATACCGGCACGAGGCGTTCCCGCAGTACCAGTCGGGGCGCATCTTCGAGGAGTCGATCCTCGAGCAGCTCGAGATCCTCCCGGAGCTCACCGCGGCGTGCGGCTTCGTCACGGCGAAGGCGCCGGGCTACGAGGCCGACGACTTCCTCGCCGCCGCAGCGAAGGAGTGGCCCGGCGACGTGCTCGTCGCCACCTCCGACCGCGACGCCTTCCAGCTCGCGAGCGACCGGGTAACGATCCTGCAGCCTGCGCGCGGCGTGAGCGAGCTCGTCCGGATCGGGCCGGCGGAGGTGCGCGAGCGGTACGGCGTCGAGCCCGAGCAGGTGCCCGATCTGATCGCGCTCCGCGGCGACCCCTCCGACAAGCTTCCCGGCGCGCGCGGCATCGGGCCGAAGAAGGCGGCCGAGATCCTGCGGCAGTACGGCTCACTCGAGGGGGCGCTCGCCGACGGCCGCTTCGCAGCCGAGGCAGAGGACTTGCGCCTGTTCCGGCGAATCGCCGGGATGGACGCCTCTGCTCCCCTTCCTCCCCTCGCAGTGGAAACACCGACGTGGGCGGAGGCGTCCGACTTCCTCGACCGGCTCGGCCTCGGCGGCGTCGCCGACCGCGTGAGAGCTTTGGGGCCATCGACGTCCTGACGCATCCGGCGCTCGCCCGCCTCCATCCGACGGGCCGGCATCCCGAGCGCCCCGAGCGGCTCGCAGTCCTCCTCGCGCACCAGCACCTCTGGAGCGAGGGACGCGCGGCGACCGAGGAGGAGCTGCTCCTCTGCCACACGGCGGAGCACGTCGCCGTCGTCCGGGACGTCGAGGACGCCGTCTGGCTCGACGGCGACACGCTCTGCTCGACGACGACGTACGAGGCCGCGGCGCTCGCCGCCGGCACGGCCATCGAGGCGGCGCTGCGCGGCGGCTTCGCGCTCGTTCGCCCGCCGGGGCATCACGCGCTCGCTGGGCGCGCGATGGGGTTCTGCCTCTTCAACAACGTCGCCGTCGCGGCCCGCGCCGCGCAGCGGCGACTCGGGATCGAGCGGGTGGCGATCGTCGACTTCGACGTCCACCACGGCAACGGGACGGAGGCGATCTTCCGCGACGACGACAGCGTCCTCTTCGTCTCCCTCCACCAGTGGCCGCTCTATCCCGGCAGCGGCGGGCCGGACGAGCAGGCGGAGACGACGCTCAACGTGCCGCTCCCGGCGGGATCCGGCGACGCCGAGTACCTGGAGGCGTTCGACCGCGTCGTCGCGCCGGCGGTCGAGCGCTTCGCGCCGGAGCTCGTGCTCGTCTCCGCCGGCTTCGACGCGCACGAGGACGACCCGCTCGCGGACATGTGTGTGAGCGAGGCGGGCTTCCGCGAGCTCGCCCGGCGGTGCCGCGCGCTCGGCGGGCGGGTCGCAGCCGTCCTCGAGGGCGGCTACGAGCTCGACACGCTGCCCGGGCTCGTCGACGCCGCGCTCGACGGCTTCACCTCCGGATGAGGATCGGGGCGGCCCTGACGCCAGGACCGCCCCGTTTTCTCTCTCGCCGTGCCACCCTCCCCGGGAGGGAGAACCGCTGTGGCAGGAGCATCGGCAAGAGTGGCCTGCGGCACGCGCCCCGCGCTGGGTGAATCGCATCCCCCGCGCCGGGGGATTCTCAGGCGCGCGCGAGCGTGAGCTGCTCGAGCGCCTCGCGGCGCGAAGAGACGCCGAGCTTGCGCAGGAGGCTCTTCACGTGCGAGCGGACCGTGTGCTCGGAGATGAACAGCCGCTGCGCGATCTCGTCCGTGCCGTGGTGCTCGTCGAGCAGGAGGAGCACCTCGACCTCGCGCGCCGAGAGCACCGACGCGATGCGGTCGGGAACACCGGCGCCGCGGCCGCTGCCGGTCCGGACCTCTTCGAGCAGCCGGCGGGCGATCGGCCCCGAGAGCGCCGCTTCCCCGCGCACGACTCCCGCGAGAAAGGACGCGATCCGCTCGGGCGGCTCCGTCTTGAGCAGGTAGCCGGCGGCTCCGCCCCGGATCGCGGCGAGGAGGTTCTCCTCCGTGCCGGACGCAGTGAGCACGACGACCTCGCAGTCGGGAGCGGTCTCCCGCAGCCGCGGCAGCGCAGAGAGGCCGTCGAGGCCGGGCATCGAGAGGTCGAGGAGGATGAGGTCCGGCTGGGTCTCGGCTGCGGCAGCGATCGCCTCCTCGCCGTCGGCAGCGACCGCCGCGACCTCGAACCCGTGCGCGCGGAGCAGCGCGGCGAGCGCCTCGCGCGTGAGCGGATGGTCGTCGACGACGAGAACGCTGTCCGGCATGTCGTCCTTATCGGCAGCGCCGCTTCTGCCGACAAGACCCCTATGGGTGGCCGCCGCAACGACCTCCAGGCTTGGCTGTGGGGAGAGATCCTCCTCACCGGCCTGCTCGGCGCGAGCCTCGCGCTCTTCCTCCTGCATCCGGCGCTGGGGACGCAGTGGAACGAGCCGCGGCTGCTGCTCGTGCTCCAGACGACGATGGCGCTCGGCGGCGTCCTCGTCGCCGTCCTTGCCGCCGCGCGCTTCGCCGTCGACGGTCTGCGCACCGACCTTCTCCTCGCGACGGGGTTCCTCGCCGGCTCGATCTCGCTCGGGGCGTTCGCGATCGGGCCGGTCCTCGGGGGCGGGATGCTCGGGCGCCCGGAGGGCTGGGCGGCGCTCCTCGGCGGCATCCTCGGCCAGGGGCTCGCAGCCGCCGCGCCGTTCGTCGGCGGGCGCAGCCGCGTCCGCGAGCGCGCGCTCGGCAACTCGCTCGCCGTCGCGGCGGTCGTCCTCGTCGTGGCGTGGCTCGTGCTCCATGCGCACGGCAGCGTCCTTCCCCCGCTGACCGCGGCGCCCGGCTCGCGCGAGCCGGCCGGCCTGACGTCCGCGCTCGCCGTCCAGGCGCTGCTCGACCTCCTCGCCGTGATCGGCTGGGGACGGCGGCTCGCCCGCACCGGGGACGACCTTGCACAGTGGCTCGCGCTCGGCTTCACCCTGCAGCTCTTCGCGGCGCTCCATCTCGTTTTCATGCCGCCGCGCGGCACGACGTACGTCGCGGAAGGCGACTTCCTCCGGCTCCTCGCCTTCGCCGTCGTCCTCGTCGGAGCCTGGCGCGCGATCCGCGCCTCGGAGTTCGGCCGCGCCGTCGCCGAGGAGCGCGCACGCGTCGCGCGGGAGATCCACGACGGTCTCGCCCAGTACCTGTTCACGCTTGCGACGCACGCGCAGATGCTCGAGGCGGGCGGCCCGGTGGAGGAGATCGCGCCGCGGCTCAAGGAGGCGGCGACGCTCGCGCAGCAGGAGGCGCGCTTCGCGATCCTCGCCCTCTCGTCGGCGAGCGGTACCGCGCCCTTCGACGCCGCCCTGCGCCGCTACGTCGAGCTCTTGACCGCCGACGGGAGCCTCGAGGTGGAGCTCGAGATCGACCCGGACATCCGGCTCGCCCCGGACGAGCAGATCGAGATCTTCCGGATCGTCCAGGAAGGCCTGGGCAACGTTCGGAGGCACGCGCGCGCGACGCGGGCGGAGGTCGTGATCGGGCGCCGCCTCTCCGGCGAGCGCTACGTCGCGATCTCGGACGACGGCGAGGGCTTCGCCGGAGAGGCGCCCGGCGCCGGCCAGGGGCTGCGGAACATGCGGGCGCGCGCAGCCTCGATCGAGGGCGGCTTCAGGCTCAGCAGTGCGCCGGGACGAGGCACCGCTCTCGAAGTCGTTCTGCGAACGTAAATCCCTCTTCCCACCGTCCCGATTTCGGCCTATCCTGCTCGCCGTGGGTCGGCTTGTCGCTCTGCTCTCTGCGGTCGTTCTCGCCTGCGCGCTCGCCGCGTCGGCGGACGCCGGGAAGTCGCGTGCCCACAACAAGGCGCCGCTGCAGCACGTGACGATCTTCGGCGACTCGGTCGCTGCCGCTCTCGATTGGGATCCGACCGCGCGGGACGTGCTCGAGCACGGCAACCGGCTCACCCTCGAGCTCGCGCCCTGCGGACGCCTGTGGACGACAGGCTGCTTCAACCCGCCGCCGCCGAGCGTCCTCACCGAGGTCCGCACGCTCGGCCGCCGGATCGGGCCGACGGCGGTCGTCCTCGTGGGCTACAACGACGACCCGCACGTCTACGAGTCCGGGATCGCCACGGTGCTCCGGGCGATGCACCAGCGCGGCGTCAAGCAGGTGCTCTGGCTGACCCTGCGTCCCGTCTACAAGCAGTACCGGATCACGAACGAGATCATCCGCGCCGCCGCGCGGAGGTTCCCGTGGATGACCGTGGTCAACTGGGGCGGCTATTCGTGGACGCACGCGTCGTGGTTCGGGCCTGACGGGATCCACTTCAACGGCGGCGGCGCGGTGCAGTTCGCGGTCTACCTCCACCGCACGCTGGCGCAGTACGGCCTCACCGGACCCGTCACCTCGACCGCCGGCTAGGAGAAAGGCCCCGCCGCGAGGCGAGGCCTTCCCCCGGGTAGTCGGTCCTAGCTCGAGCCCGGCGCGCTGCAGCTCGTCGCCCACGTGCAGGCGTTGAAGCCGTCCGCGTCGGGATCGGGCGCCGACGGCGAGCCGATCACGTGCCCGTTCGAGTCGATGAGCTGCATCTGCTCGGACGACGTGAGGTTCGCCGGCCGGCCGTTGACGGTCGCGAGATCGAAGACCGGCGACGCGAGGTTCGGCAGCGCCGCGAAGCCGGCGTTCGTGCCGAGGATCAGCGGCGTCTCCTCGATCCACTCGGCCGTGAGATGCGTCGAGGCGTAGGGAACCGTCTGCGTGAACGTCTCGTTCCGCGTCACGTCCTGGAGGGTGATCGTCCAGAGGTTCGAGTCCGGCACGAGCTCGGCGATCGACGCGTGCATGTGGTCGCCCGGCTCGACCGTCATCGAGATCGAGATCGAGGGGGCGGGCACAAGCTCCCACCAGGCCGAGTACGAGGCGACACCGCCGGAGACGTCCTGCTCCGTCCCCGTCTGGATGAGCGTGTTGTCGGTGACGGTGCAGCCGGCGTCGACGCAGCCGCCGCCGATCCCGATCCAGTCGGACGAGTACTCGTCCTGGCCCGCGGCGTGCTGGCTGACGGTCGGGACCGTCCAGTCGCCGGTGATCGAGTTGAACAGCGTGCCGCCCTGCTCGAGCGTGCCTTGCTGGTAGCCGAACCAATTCGAGCTCTGGTTGGTGTTCGCGCGGACGTCGATCAGCTGTCCGTGGGCGCTCAGCGCCGGGCTCGCGGCGGCCGTGCCGGCCGCGCAGAGCAGCGCAACGACGACCACGACCAGCGATCCGTACAGCGTCCGTGAGTGCATGGGGAACTTCTCCTCTCCGCCGCAGGGACGGTTGGTGGATGGAAGCAGGGTTCCCACCGGTTCCCGTCGAATAACGCTGCTCGTTCCGTCCGATACAAACTCACACCAGGGAGAGGTCGATGAACATCGGACTCAGGTCGTTGCTGCTTCTCGCCGCGGTCGTGCTGTTCGTGATCGCGATCTTCGCGAACGTCGCGCACGAGATGGACTGGCTCGCCGCAGGGCTGGCGTGCTCCGCCGGCGCCGTGCTCGTCCGCGAGATGGGCTGGGATCGCATGCTCGGCGGCCGCACGTCGTAGCGCCGCGCACGCCCTCACGAGAATGGAAAAGCCCCGCGATTGCGGGGCTTTTCGTTAGCAGGCCTGTAAGCCGGATTCTGTCGGGGGTGACCATCCATCTGTGCAGCTACCCGGCTCCTCGGCGGGCCGCCTCGGCGGAGCCTGTTTGCCTTGCACCGGACGGGGTTTGACGAGCCGACCCTGTCGCCAGGGCCGCTGGTGGGCTCTTACCCCACCGTTTCACCCTTACCGGCCGCGACTCCGGAGATCCGCGACCGGCGGTCTGTTTTCTGTGCCACTTTCCGTCGGCTTTCGCCGCCTCTCTCGCGAGAGCGTCCTGCCCTGCGGTGTCCGGACTTTCCTCGACGGCGCGAGCGCCGCCGCGGTCACCCGGCCTGCGTCCCCGATTGTACCGGCGCCTCGACCGCCCCGATCCGCCCGTGCAGGAGCATCCCGCACTCGGGGCAGCGCACGAGCGGCCCTTCGTGGAGGACGAACTCCCCGCAGACGGGGCACTCGAGCGACGCTCCGCGCAACACGGCGAGGAGCTCCTGCTCGAGCGAGCGGTGCAGAGGCGCGACGCCGCTCACTTCCCGCTCCGGCGCCGTACGTGCCGGCGCCTCCGCTCCTCGATGAGCTCCGTCGAGCCTACGCTCATAGCCGGCGGAACACCCCCACGACCTTGCCGAGGACCTGGACGTGGCTCGCGTAGATCGGCTCGAGCGCGCTGTTCTCCGGCTGCAGCCGGACGCGGCCGTTCTCCCGGAAGAACCGTTTCACCGTTGCCTCGTCGGCCGATTCGTCGTCGCCGGCGAGCGCGACGACGATCTCGCCGTCCCGCGCGTCCTGGGCCCGTTGCACGACGATGAGGTCGCCTTCGAGAATGCCGGCCTCGATCATCGAGTCGCCCTTGACGCGCAGGAGGAAGTCGCCCTGCAGCGTCTCGGGGACGGCGATCTCGTCCTCGACGTTCTCCTCGGCGAGGAGCGGCCCACCGGCTGCGATCTGCCCGAGCAGCGGCAGCTTCGGCAGCTCGGGCGCCGGCTCGGCGGCGTGCTTCTCCCGGCCGACGAGCTCGAGCGCGCGCGGCTTCGTCGGGTCGCGGCGCAGCAGGCCCGCCCGCTCGAGATTCGCGAGATGGGCGTGCACGGTGGAAGGAGACGCAAGCCCCACGGCCTCCCCGATCTCGCGCACCGTCGGCGGGTAGCCGTGCCGGTCGACGTAGTCGAGGACGAAGCTCCAGATCTCTCGCTGGCGGGTCGTCAGTTCCGTGCTGGTCTGCATCTCACGCTCCGGGCTCGGGGGACGGTTCCGAACGTGTGTTCGCCGTCAGGGTACGGACTCCTCCGGACGGCGTCAATCGGGGACCAGAGAAAAGGCCGCCCGCAGGCGGCCTGGGATCTCGAGAGTGCGCTGGAGAGGACTTGAACCTCCACGGCCTAAAGCGGCCACTAGGCCCTCAACCTAGCGCGTCTACCAATTCCGCCACCAGCGCGAGAGCCCGCGCAGTGTAGCTAGGCCTTGAGGTAGTGGAACAGTGCGACGCTGTTCGCGAAGAACAGGATCGCGACGACCACCGTGACGCGCGTCAGGTTGCGCTCGACGACGTGCGTGCCGCCTGCGGACGCCGGCGTGAAGCCGAGGCCGCCCATCCCCGCATCGCGGCCGGAGTGCATGAGGATGAGCGCGATGAGGCCGACGACGATCAGTACCTGGGTGACTGCGAAGAGCTGGAGCATCGGCCTAGGGTAGCCGCCGCCGGCTGACTTCGACGATCGCCTCGACGAGCTCGGAGGCGATCCGGTCCTTCGTCACGTAGCCGGCCGCCCCGACCTCGCGCGAGCGGTCGACGTCGTCCCGCGAGTTCGAGCCGCTGAGCATGAGGATGCGAACCCGGCTGCCGGCGGTGCGGATCTCGCGCGTCGCCTCGAAGCCGTCGAGCACCGGCATGCTCACGTCCATCAGGACGACGTTCGGCTTGAGCTTCCGGCTCATCTCGACCGCCTCCTGCCCGTCGGCGGCCCGGCCGACGACCTCGACGCGCTCGTCGGTGGTGAGGATCGCCTCGAGCGCCTCCGCGAAAAGACGGTGGTCGTCGGCGATGAGCACACGGACGCGCTTCGGCACATGCGCATCCTGCCCTGTTAGCGTCGTTTTGTGGAGGGCGACGTGCGGGAGAGGATCCAGAAGCTCCTCGTCACCGGCGACAACCGGCTCAAGCAGGGCGTCGACCCCGCGAAGGCGCGGGAAAGCTGGGAGCAGGCGCTCGCCCTCGCGCGGGAGGCGGGCCTCGAGGAACGGATCCGGCCGCTCGTCGAGCTCAGGCTGGCGGGCCTGTCCGCGCCGCCCGGCTGAGGATCGCCTCGATCCGCTCCGCCTGGCGCTGGACGTCGTGCGCCGCCGTCGCCTCCCGCGCCGCTTCGTTCGGGCACGGCAGCGCGGCCGCCGCGGCGAGCCCACGCGCGAGGTCGTCGACGTCGAGCGGGTCGACGAGGACGCCTGCCTCCGGCGGCACGAACTCGGGCGGGCCGCCGATCCGCGTCGCGACGACAGAGCGGCCGCAGGCCATCGCCTCGAGCAGCGCCTGGCCGAGCGGCTCGACGAGGCTCGGCTGCGCGAGGACCCGGCTCTCGGCGAGCAGCTGCGGGACCTCGGCGTGGGGTACGGGGCCGAGGAGGCGGACGTTCTCGCGGCCCTCGAGCTCCGCGCGCGCCGGGCCGTCTCCGGCGAACGCGAGAGTTCCCTCTCCGAGCCGGGCGAAGGCGTCGGCGAGCCGCACGACGTTCTTTCGCTCGTCGAGCGCGCCGACGCAGAGGAAGCGCGGCGGCCCGTCCGGCGCCGGCGCGAGCGCGAACCGCTCGCGGTCGACGCCGCTCGAGACGACCGCCGTCTTGCCGCGGGCGGCGGGCAGCTTCGTCTCGAGCTCGCGCCGCAGGTAGTCGGAGACGCAGATCACGGCCGCGGCGCGCCGCACGACGAGGCGGGTCGCCGCCGCGATCCCCGGATACGCGCCGATGTTGCGGACGTCCCGGCCGTGCGCCGTGACGACGAGCGGCGCCCGGCCCGCGAGCGCGGCGATCAGTCCGGCCGGGACGAGGAAATGCGCGTAGACGACGTCGGGGCGGCTCGCGGCGAGCGTGCGACGCGCGAGCGTGAGGTAGCGGAGCTTCCCGCCGGCGCGCGTGTCGAGGACGGCGAGCTCGACGTCGTGCCCGCGCGCCGTGAGCGCATCCTCGAGCTGGGCGACGAACGTCCCGAGATCGGGTGCGTCAGGCCCGGGATACATCTGCGAGACGAGGAGGATCCGCACGACAGGAGCGTAAGCTCCTCGAGGTGCGGGGGGGGCTGACACTTGCGGTCGTGGCGCTCGCTGCGGTCGCGTCGGCCTCGGCGCTGCCCGCGGCGGAAGCACCGCCGCCGCCACAGGTGACGGTCGCGTTCGTCGGCGACATCGCGCTCCTCGGGCCGGCTCCGCCGGCGCTCTTCGCCGGAGTTCGCGGCACGCTCAGCCGTGCCGACGTCGCGATCGGGAACCTCGAGGGAACCTTGAGCGTCGGCGGGACGCCGAAGTGCGACCCCTTCAGCACGACGTGCTTCTCCTTCCAGTCGCCGCCGCAGTCAGCCGCCCTCCTCCGCCGCGCAGGCTTCGACGACCTCAACGTCGCGAACAACCACGCCTTCGACTACGGCGCCTCGGGGGAGACGCAGACGCTGCAGTCGCTCGCCCGCGCAGGACTCCGCTGGAGCGGCCGGCCGGGACAGATCACCGTCCTCCACGCCAACGGCCTGCGCGTCGCGATCCTCGGCTTCGCCCCGTACCCGTGGGCGCAGAGCCTGCTGAACATCCCGGCGGCCCAGCAGCTCGTGCGGCGCGCCTCGGCGCGCGCCGACCTCGTCGTCTGCGTCCTCCACGCGGGAGCGGAAGGCGTCGCGTACCAGCACGTCCCGTCCGGCACGCAGTACTTCCTCGGGGAGAACCGGGGCGACCCGCGCCGCTTCGCCCACGCGCTGATCGACGCCGGCGCCGACCTCGTCGTCGCCTCGGGCCCGCACGTGCTGCGCGGCCTCGAGCTCTACCACCGCCGGGCGATCGCCTACTCGCTCGGCAACTTCGCGACGACAGGCCGCGGACTCGACACGGACGGGATCCCCGGCGAGAGCGCGATCATCCTCGTCACGCTCACCAGCGACGGGAGGGTCGCGTCCGGCCGCCTCCTGCCGGTGCGGCTGGTCGGCGGCGAGCCGCGGCTGATCCACGGCGCGAACGACGTGATCCCGCGCGTCAACGCGCTCTCGCGGGCCGACTTCCCGGCGAGCGCGCTCCTCGTCGGCGGCAACGACGTGCTCGCCGTCCACCGCCGTTCTCCGGCCGGCTGACTAACCCGGCTTGCAGGCGAGGACGACCTCGGTGTCGCCCGGCCAGTCCCAGAAGAGCCCCTCGGCCGAGCGGGCGGCGAGCAGCTCGCGCAGCTCGCGCTCGAAGTCGCCGGCGCGATCGCCGAACAGGTGCGGCGCCGACGTCGACAGCGAGAAGTAGCCCGAGACGACGCTGTCGGTGTCGCGCACGAGATCGGGGATGCCGGGGACGAAGAGCGAGCGCGGCTCCCCGAACCGGCTCGGGCGGAGGATGTCCTCGAAACGGTGGTCGCGCGTCGGCGCGAAGCCCTGGCCGATGCGGCGGCGCTCACCGAGGTACTTCTCCACGAGCTCCCGGATCTCGTCGTGGGGGATCGGCGGCGGGCCGGGGCTCTCCGGCGCGGGGCGGCCCTCGACCGTGTGGACGACGAGCGCGAGCGCGCCGCCCGGCTCGAGGAGGTCGAACACCGTCTCGGCGACGCGGGCCTCGTCCGTCCAGTGGAAGGACTGGCCGAAGGTGACGAGTCGGTACGGGCCTGGCGCCGCCTCCGGCAGGTCCTCCGCGAGCGCCTGCACCCAGCGGATGTTCCCGATGCCGCGCTCGGCGGCGACGCGCGCGGCCTCGCCGAGCATCGCGGGGTCGGGATCGAGGCCGACGACGTCCGCGAAGAGGTGCGCGAGCCGGACGGTGAGGATCCCCGGCCCGCAGCCGGCGTCGAGCAGCCGGCCGCCGCCGTCGAGGCCCAGCTCCTCGGCGAGGACGGCTTCGAGCTGCGGCGAGTACGGCGGCCGGCCGGCACGGTAGTGGGCGGCGGAGCCGAGGTAGATCGTCTCGTCGTACGGCACGGGCTAGGCCCGGGCGCGGAGCTGGTCGTACATCCCCCACTCCTCGCGCAGCGTCTCGCAGATCTCGCCGACGGTGCAGCGCGCCCGCAGCGCCTCGCGCAGCGGCGGCAGGAGGTTCGCCTCGCCGCGCGCCGTCTCACGCACCGTGGCGATCGCGGCCGCCGCCTCGTCGGCGTTCCGCTCCGCCCGCACCTGCGCCGTCCGCTCGAGCTGGCGCTTCTCCGCGGCCGGGTCGATGCGGAGCAGCTCGACGCGCTCCTCGCCCTCCTCGTGGAAGGCGTTGACCCCGACGATCACGCGCTCGCCGGACTCGACCTGCTGCTGGTACTCGAACGCGGCCCGCTCGATCTCGTCCTGGACGAATCCCGACTCGACCGCCGCGACGGCGCCGCCCTGCTCGTCGACGCGGCAGATCAGCTCCCAGGCGCGTGACTCGAGCTCGTCGGTCAGCGCCTCGATGAAGTAGGAGCCGCCGAGCGGATCGGCCGTGTCGGTCGTGCCGCCCTCCGCCGCGAGGATCTGCTGCGTCCGCAGCGCGATGTGGGCGGCGTGCTCGCTCGGCAGGGCGAGCGCCTCGTCGAACGAGTTCGTGTGCAGGCTCTGCGCGCCGCCGGCGATCGCCGAGAGCGCCTGGATCGCGACGCGGACGATGTTGTTCTCCGGCTGCTGCGCGGTCAGCGTCGAGCCGCCGGTCTGCGCGTGGAAGCGGAGCGCGAGCGCCTTCGGGTTCGTCGCGCCGAAGCGCTCCTGCATGATCCGCGCCCAGAGCCGCCGCGCCGCGCGGAACTTCGCCACCTCCTGGAAGAAGTGGTTGTGCGCGTTGAAGAAGAAGGAGAGGCGTGCACCGAACTCGTCCGGCGACAGTCCCGCCTCGACCGCCGCCTCGCAGTACGCGATCCCGTTCGCGAGGGTGAAGGCGAGCTCCTGCACCGCGGTCGAGCCGGCCTCGCGGATGTGGTAGCCGCTGATCGAGATCGTGTTCCAGTGCGGGATCCGCTCCGCGCAGTACGCGAACAGATCCGTCGTCAGCCGCATCGACGGGCGCGGCGGGAAGATGTAGTTCCCGCGCGCGATGTACTCCTTGAGGATGTCGTTCTGGGCGGTGCCGCGGAGCGCCGCCGGCGCGACGCCCTGCTGCTCGGCGACGAGCTCGTAGAGGAGCAGGAGCAGCGACGCGGGTGCGTTGATCGTCATCGACGTCGAGACCTCGGCGAGCGGGATCCCCGCGAGCAGGATCTCCATGTCGGCGATCGAGTCGATCGCGACGCCGGTGCGGCCGACCTCGCCGAGCGCGCGGGGATCGTCGGAGTCGTAGCCGAGCTGCGTCGGCAGGTCGAAGGCGATCGAGAGGCCGGTCTGGCCGCGTTCGAGGAGGTAGCGGTAGCGCGCGTTCGACTCCTCGGCCGAGGCGAAGCCCGCGTACTGGCGGATCGTCCAGGGCCGGCCGCGGTACATGTCCGGATACGGCCCGCGCGTGAACGGGAACTCGCCGGGAAGATCCACTGCGGGCGACGCGTCGTCCGCGGTATACACCGGCTTCACCTCGATGCCCGACTCAGTCCGGCGCCCGTCGGTCTGCATGAGCGGATCCTAGCGAGCCAAACAACCGACTGGTCGAATGAGCGAGAGGCGCTAGGGTACCCGCCGTGGACCTCCGAGACACCCCGGAAGAGGCCGCGTTTCGCGCAGCTGCGCGCGCCTGGCTCGCCGAGCACGCGCCCGACGACCTGGCCGGCCTCACCTCCCCGAGCGCGTTGCGGGCGCTCGAGAACCTCGACGCCGCGAAGGCATGGAGCGCAAAGCTCGCGGAGGCGGGGTACGCAGGCCTCACCTGGCCGAAGGAGCACGGAGGCGGCGGA